>JANJTP010000043.1 GCA_024711025.1 Solirubrobacteraceae bacterium | reverse complement strand
TCTGGGGGTCCTGCGAGCAGTCGCGGGTCGGCTGCCGGAGGGGTGTGCGCGCATTGACGTGGAGGAGGGGCTGTCGATCGACGAGGGCGAGTGGCGGTGCACGCTGCGGCCAGTCGAGTGCGGTGGGGGCTGCTCGGAGGTCGTAGCCGAGGTGTCCGGGTCCGAGGTCGTCACGCTCGGCTTCGGCGTCGATAGCTATGTGGAGGTCACTGCGCGCGGTACTGGGTGGCGAGATCCTCGGTTTGCGGCGTATCTGGACGAGCTCGAGGCGATCGCCGACGCGGTGGTGAGCGGTCGTCTCACGGAGACGATCTGGAGTCGGGGAGAGTCGGTCAAGAAGACACGAGCGGTCTTGGATCTCGCGGACGGTCCGTTTGAGTCGATCGGTTATTACACGCTGCTTCCGCGGTGGGGCTGCGCTCGCACGACGACGCGCTTTCGCGAGTACTGTGTGAAGCGATGACGCCGTCCGGCGGATTCCAGGGCGATGGTTGCCGACACCTTGGAGCACGAGGCGATGACCAGCCGGAGATTCTCGGCGAGATCGAGGCACAGCTCGTGGAGTGGTGGCTCGATGTCGAGGCGCTCGACTGGGAGCGTCAGCGCGGCGTGGTGCGCGCTCCGGTGGGCCCGCCCGCTACGAAGATCAGATTCGGGATCGGCTGCTGGAAGGCGCCTGAGGCATTCCACCACGAGCTTGTCATCCGCAACGTATCCGACGTTCAAGCGCGGCACGACGGCGGCTATCCGTTCGCGCAGCCGGTTGAAGCGCTCAAGTTCGACCCGGCTCGGGGAGAGATCACAGTCGAGCTCGCGTTCGATTCCGTGCTGCTGATTCGGGTGAAGGCTCTGGACCTGCAGATCATCGACGTGGACAGTGCAGTGAGACCTACCGAGTAGGAAGCGCTTGGTCTGGGGCCCGGAGGACTTTCTCGAGCTCGAGGTGTTCCGCCGCGGAGGGGCAGTCGTCGAGGCGGGCGTCGGCGGGCCGGCGAGCGATGGACTGGAACTCGTCGAGGGCGACGAGCAGCGGCCCGCGCTACCATGACATAACGAAATGGACACCAGCCCCACGACCTCGGCGCGGGAAGCGGCGGCGCGCCTGGGCACCAGTTTGCCGCGGATCAAGCGCGCGATCCGTCGGCTCGGCCTGCCTGTCGCGGAGCGCCCTGGCGGTCGCGTGCGCCTCACCGGCGATCAGGTCGACCGGCTCCGTGCAGAGCTGGGCGCCGATGCGCCGGTGGCGGGACTGACGAAGACCGAGGCACGTGTGCTCGCGGCGTTGGCGCGGTCCCCACTCGGCGTCTCGTCGATCCGGGTGGCCGCGGGCCGCGCGGGGGTCTCACCGACCGCCGCCGGCCACGCGCTGCGCAGCCTCGAAAGGCAGGGTCTGGTCGTGCGAGAGCACGTCTGGGTGACGGCCGGCCGCGCCCGGAGGATCGAGATCGTTCGGGCTGACGTCACCTCGCCGCGCTGGCCCGAGCTGGCTCTACGGCTCGCCCGCATCGTGCCGCCAGCCGCCGAGTGCGGCGCCCCGCGCGACCGCCGGGTTCCCGGCCGACTGCGGCATCTGTTCTGGAACACCGCGCCCGGCCAGCTCGACGTCGAGCGTGCAGGCAGCTACATCGCGCGGCGGCTGATCTCGATGGGGGACGTCGAGGGGCTGGCCTGGGGAGCCGACCACCTCGGTCAGAGCGATTGGCTGCACGCCGCGCGCACACGCGGACTCGACGGCCGGGCCCGTGCGATGGCGCTCAACCTCGCCACCCAGGCCGGGGGCGGGCGATGAGCGTGCCGGACCGGCTCGTCGATGCGATGCCAACCGACACCGCCCGCTCATGGGAGATCCTGAGCGCCTCGATCCCATCGAGCGCCTACCTCGCGGGCGGGACGGCTCTGGCGATCCATCTTCAGCACCGCATCAGCCGCGACCTCGACTTCTTCTTCCACGGCGACCTGGATCTCGACCGGTTGGCCGATGAGCTGCGCGATCTCGGACCGTTCGCCGTCAGTGCCCGTGGCAGCGGAACGCTCAACGGCCTCTTCTCGGCGACGCGAGTGCAGTTCCTCAGCGCCGCGGGGCAGCGGCGCCTCGAGCCACTCGCCATCGTCGCCGGGATCCCTGTCGCTGGGATCGGCGATCTGCTGGCGATGAAGCTGAAGGTGATCGGCGATCGCGGTGAGCTGCGCGACTACTTCGACGTGATGACGATCGAGCAGCGGACCGGCCGCTCCGTCGAGGAGGGTCTGGGCCTCTATCTCGCCCGCTATCGCGAGCCGCCGGAGAGCTTCAACGTCGCTCACATCGTGGGTGCGCTCGGCTACTTCGACGACGTGGACGACGATGACGCCCTGCCGGCGGCCAAGGACGAGATCGCAGGCTACTGGCGCCGGCGCCAGCCACAGATCCTGCGCAACATCGCGCGCTCCAGTCCGCGCCCGGCAGTGATCCCCCAACCGGCGGATCCGCTCGAGTGGCCATGCGACGGGTGAGCGCAGGCGATCCCGCGACGCTCCACTCCGGCGCCCCTACAGCCGTCGCCCGCCCCGGTTGTAGTCGGCGGCCGCCTCGCGCAGCCCCTCGCCGCGGTCCGGGTGCAGGGTCGCCCCGACGTGGCGCCAGTAGCGGTGCGGGTCGTGACCGGGGAGGATCAGCGCTGCGAGCGCGCGCATCGCGTACGTCCAGGCGGTCAGCCAGCGCACCGCCGCCGCCGCCGTAGCCGAGTGGTGCTTTCGCATGTAGCGATCGCGGTTGCGCGAGAGCTCGACGATCCGGCGGTCCGGGACGGCGCCGGTTGAGAGCTGCTCGTGGTGGAAGGCGCTCGCTCCCGGCACGTAGAGCGTGTGCCAGCCGGCGTCGGCCAGGCGCCGGCAGAAGTCGACCTCGTCGGAGTAGACGAAGAACCGCGAGTCGAGCCAGCCGATCTGCTCGCCCGCCTCGCGGCGCACCAGCAGCGCCGCACTCTGCGCCCAGTCGACGCGGTGCGTGCGCTCCCCGCGGCTCTGCACGATCGTCCAGCGGTGGACGAAGAGCGCCGAGGCCAGCGCGCTCAGCGGGCCCGGGAAGCGCCATGCGCTCGGCTGGGGCGTGCCGTCGGGTCGCAGCAGCCGCGCGCCCGCGGCACCTGCGCGCGGATCGGCTTCGAGCGCCTCGTGCAGGGCCAGCGTCGCCCCCGGCAGCAGTTCGGAGTCCTCGTTGAGCAGCAGCACGTAGCGCCCCCGTGCCTCGCGGCCGAGCCGGCTGTCGTTCTGCGCCTTGCCGGCGCGCTGCTCGCGGACGATCACGCGGTCGACCGCCGGATGGCGCCTGGCCGCGCCGGCCGAGCCGTCGGTCGAGGCGTTGTCGAGGACGAGCGTCTCGGTCGCGAACGGCAGCGCCGCGCGCTCGCGGGCGATCGCGTCGAGCCCGCTGACGAGCAGCTCACGCTGCTGCGTGTTGACGACGCAGAAGGAGATCTCGACGGGCGGGGACGCGTCCACTGCGCCTATTCTGCTGGCCGGTGCGCGTTCACGTCGTCGACCCCCCGGCGTACACGCCCCCATATGACCATGCGCTGTGCTCCGCCCTGGCCCGCGCGGGCGCGCAGGTGACCCTCGTGACGAGCCGATTCCGGTACGGCGAGGTGCCGCACGGGACGGGCTATGCGGTCGACGAGCGCTTCTATCGGCGCGATGCGCGCGGCGCGCGGCGGCGCCGGGCCGTGCGCCTGCTCCAGCACGTCCCCGACATGCTGCGCTACCGTCGCGCCGCCCGCAACGCCGACGTCGTGCACTTCCAGTGGCTGCCCGTGCAGCAGGTCGACGGGCCGCTGCTGCCTCGCCGGAGACCGGTCGTGCTGACCGCGCACGACGTGCTGCCACGCGAGGCCGGCCGTCGCAGGCAGGCCTCGCAGCGCCGGCTGTACGAGCGCGTCGACGCGGTCGTCGCCCACACCGACCACGGCCGTACGCGGCTGGTCGACGAGCTCGGGATCGACGAGCGCAAGGTGACCGTGATCCCGCACGGTGCCTTCACGCACCTGCTCGACGTGCCCGACGCGGCGCCGCTGCCGGCAGAGCTCGCCGGCGTCCGCGGTCCGGTGGTCCTGCTGTTCGGCCTGATGCGCCCGTACAAGGGGATCGACGTCGCGCTCGAGGCGTGGCACGGGATCGACGGCGCCGAGCTGTGGGTCGTCGGCCAGCCGCGGATGGACACGACGGCGCTGCGCGCCGGCGCCCCGCCCGGCGTGCGCTTCGTCGAGCGCTTCGTGCCGGACCGGGAGATCCCGGCGCTGTTCGAGCGCGCCGACGTCGTCGTGCTCCCCTATCGCGAGATCGAGCAGTCCGGCGTTCTCTTCACCGCGCTGGCCTTCGGCAAGGCGATCGTTCTCAGCGACGTCGGCGGATTCGAGGAGGTCGCCGCGCACGGCGCGGCACGCACGGTCCCCGCGGGCGACCCCGCCGCGTTGCGTGAGACGCTCGCCGAGCTGCTGGGCGACGAGCGGGCGCGAGCGACGCTGGAGCAGGGCGCCGCCCGCGCGGCCCGCGATCGCTACGGCTGGGAGTCGATCGCCCGTGCGCACCTCGAGCTCTACGAGCGGCTGCTGCGCTAGAACGTTGCACGCGCGATGGGTGCCCTGAAGATCGCATTCTGGACGTCGGCCGGCCTGCTCGCCTACACGCAGGCCGGCTACCCGCTGCTGCTCGCGGCGTGGGACAGGGCCCGCCGGACGCGCGGCGCACGGGTCGCGGGCGAGCGCTCCACGGGCGCGCCGCCCGCGGGGACCTCGAGTGCGCCACCCGTCGCCGCCGCGATGGTTGCGACGACCGACGGCGGTCGGGCCGCGGCGCCCGCCGGCGGGGCCCCGCCCGCCGAGCGCCCCTACGTGACGCTCGTCATCGCCGCCCATCGTGAGGCCGCGGTGATCGCCGGCAAGGTCCGCAACGCGCTGGCGCTCGACTGGCCGGAGGACCGCCTGCAGGTGATCGTCGCCTGCGACGGCTCGCCTGACGAGACGCCGCGCCTGGCGCGCGAGGCCGGCGCCGACGTCGTGCTCGAGCTGCCGTGGGGCGGCAAGGTCCGCGCGCAGGACGCCGCGGTGCGCGCCGCCGACCCGCGCAGCTCGATCATCGCGTTCTCCGACGCCAATTCCGCGTGGCGGGCCGACGCGCTCGCGCATCTGGTCGAGCGCCTGGAGGAGCCGGGCGTCGGCTATGCCTGCGGCCAGGTGCGGTTCGTCGACGCGTCCGGCGGCACCAACCAGGAGGGCCTCTACTGGCGCTACGAGATGTGGCTGCGCGAGCGCGAGTCGCGGCTCTGCTCGGTGACGGCGGGCAACGGGGCGATCTACGCCGTGCGTCGCGCCGACTACGTCGAGGTCGATCCGGTCATGGGTCACGACCTCTCGTTCCCGTTCAACTTCGTCAGGCGCGGGCGCCGCGCGGTCTACGAGCCGGCCGCGCTCGCGACCGAGAAGATGGTCCCCAGCATCGAGGGCGAATGGGCCCGCAAGCGGCGGATGATGAGCCACGCCTGGCCGATCGTCCTGCGCGGCGGGATGCTCTCCCCGCGCGGCTACCCGCCGGCGTACGCCGTGATGATCGCCTCGCATCGCGCGCTGCGCTACGGGGCGCCGCTGCTGCACGCGGTCGCGCTCGGCACGAGCGGTGCCCTCGCCGGCACGGCGCCGGTCTACGCGACCGCCTTCGCCGCGCAGGCGGGGCTGTTCGGCGGCGCCCTGCTCGGCCGGCGCCTGCGCGCACGCCCGCTGCTCGTCGCGCGCTACTACGTGCTCACGAACGCGGCGATCGTCGCGGGTCTCTGGGACCACCTGCGCCACGGCACGCCCGCCGGCTGGGCGCCGCCGGAGGGCACCCGCTGATGCGCCGCACGTTCGACGTCGCGGCGGCGGCCGCGGGGCTCGTGCTCGCCTCGCCGCTGCTGCTCGCGGCGCTCGTCGCGATCCGCCTCGAGTCGCCGGGCAGCCCGATCTACCGTCAGCGTCGCGTCGGGCTGGACGGCCGCGAGTTCGACGTGCTCAAGCTGCGCACGATGATCGACGGCGCCGAGCGGATGGGGCGGGGACTGGCCGTCAGCGCGGGCGACGCGCGGATCACCCGCGTCGGGCGCCTGCTGCGCCGCACCTCGCTCGACGAGCTGCCGAACCTCGTCAACGTCCTGCGGGGGGAGATGGCGATCGTCGGTCCGCGGCCGACGGTGCCCTCGCAGGTCGCCCAGTACACCGAGCGCCAGCGCGGGCGGCTCGCCGTCAGGCCGGGGATCACCGGCTGGGCGCAGGTGAACGGCCGCACCGGGCTCCCTTGGGACGAGCGGATCGAGCTCGACCTGTGGTACGTCGAGCACCGCTCGTGGCGGCTCGACCTCGAGATCCTGCGCCGCTCGCTGCGGATCGTGCTCGGCGGAGATGGGCTGTACCGCGGCGAGACGCCGGCATGGCGCCCGCCGGTCGAGCGCCGCGAGGCGGACGAGGCGGACGAGCGCACGCCCGAGGCTCCCTCCGGCGAGCGCCGGCCCGAATCCTGAGCCGAGGATCGCCGGGATCGTCGAAATCGTCGGTCGTGGGCCGAGCCGCTACGCGGCGGCGCGCCGCCGCCGTGCGCGCCCGGCGTCGGTGAAGCACTCGTCGAGGAACGCCGCGATCTCGCCGGTCAGCCGCGCCGGCCGCAGACGCAGCTCGAGGATCGACTCGGCTCGCACGAGCTGCGCGCGCGGCAGCTCGGCGGCCAGCTCGTCGGAGTCCGAGAAGGGGTGCACCGGGTCATTCGGGTGGCCGATGACGAGCACCGGCACGTCCAGCAGCCGCCGCACCTGGCGCGGCGGCGCGATGCGCCCGAAGAACAGCCCCTGAAGCACGGCGAGCGACGGCTCGGGCGGGTCGCGCGGCCAGTCCATCAGCGCATCGAGCAGCGGCAGCCCGGTGGCCGGCACACGACGCGCGAGCGCGTTGACCGCGCGGATCGCCGGCGCGGCGAAGCGCATCGCGAGCATGAACGGCAGGAACGTCACCGCGGCGGCGAGGATGGCGTTGTCCAGCACCGGCATCTCGACGACCAGGCCGCGAACGCGCTCGGGGGCGACGGTCGCGAGCTCGAGCGCGGTGTTCGCCCCGAGCGAGGTGCCCAGCACGACCGCGCGCTCGACCTCGAGGAAGTCGAGCAGCGCGAGCGTGCTCCCCGCGTACTGCTGCATCGAGTGACGGGTCATGTCGATCGGCCGATCCGAGTCGCCATGGCCGAGCAGGTCGAGCGACACGCAGCGAAAGCCGCGCTTCGCGAGCGAGGCGGCGAGCGGACGGTGCATCCGGCGGCTCAGCAGCAGGCCGTGCAGCAGCACGACGACGCGCTCGCCGTCACCGACCTCCTCGAACGCGAGGTGGTGGCCGTCGTGGGTGAAGGACCGCTGGACGGGCTGCGCTGATGGCATGGCCTGCGAGCCGGACGGCGCTCCCTGCCGGGAGCCCGTGACGACGTGTCAGGCGACGGAGCATACGCCTGCCCGAGGAGCGCCGGTGCCGCCTCACGCTCCGCTAGGGTCGCGCGCCATGCGCGCTCGACGACTGCTCCCGCTGCCCCTGGCGCTGCTGGCGACCCTGGCGCTCGGCGTGGCACCGGCCGCGGCAGTCGATCCCGCAGTCGAGGTCGCCGGCGCCGGGGCCAAGTGGTTCTCGGGTGACCTGCTGCAGCAGACCGGCCAGAACTGCTCGATCCTCGGCTCGCCGTACACCGAGGTCATGGTCTACGGCATCGCGTCCTACGGCGGCGCCGCCGGCGGCGGGGTGCCGAAGGTCGGCGAGCGCTATTGGACGTCGTTCCTCGTCTCGATCCCCGGCAACCCCTGCGGCCCGGGCTCCTCGTCGGTCGCGACCGAGCTGGTTCTGCCGCCGCACACGCAGGTCGACACGAGCGCGCCGATCCGCTGCTTCGGCCAGCCGCGCAACTCGAGCACGTTCGTGGAGCTGACCGGGGGGTCGTGGAGCGCGTTCGGCTCCAGCGGGCCGTACTGCCCGACGCAGCCGTACGCCGGGATCCAGCCGGGGTCGCTGTCGTTCGGCTTCCGCCCGCTCGCCAGCGGGCAGCTGTTCCAGATCTTCGTGCCGGTCAAGAGCACGTCGACGCTCGTCGGGATCGGCACCTCGCCACCGGACGGCTTCCGCTGGCTGACGCAGGCGACCGGCGTCTACGCAAACCCGGGGCTGTCGACGGTCTGGGCCAACGTCTTCGCGACCGGCGCGTCCTCCGCACCGTTCGTCTACTTCGGCCGGCCGCCGGCCGTCCCGTTCTGGAAGGCCGACGCGCCGGCCGCGCCCCAGGACCTGCGCAACCGCGTCGAGCTCTTCATGAACCTCTACACGGCGGGCAAGCCGGGCGATCTCTGCTACGAGGTGCGCCAGGTGACGAGCGGCGCCTACGTGTGGGACTGCGCCGCGTCCGGAGCGACGTTCAACCGCACCGTGTCGGCCGGGCTGCAGCTCGTCGAGCTGCAGGCGACCGGCGACGCGCGGGGCCCGAACGGCGGCTACGTGCCGTTCGCGCTCGACCCCGCGACCGAGTGGGGCCGCGACATGCGGATCACCTGGACATTCACGTACGACGGCACGCAGAAGGCGCAGCGCTCGGCGACCTTCCGTGCGCTGCCCGGCCCGGACTCCGACTCCGACGGCGTCGCCGACGCGGCCGACGCATGCCCGAGCGTCAAGGGCACCCAGGGCAACGGCTGCCTGCCGGGCGTCCAGCCCGACAGCGATCGCGACGGGGTCTTCGGCTCCGCCGACCTGTGCCCCACCGCGGACGGCAAGGGCTCGCTCGACGGCTGCCCGGCGCTCTCCGGTGCCGCCGCCGTCAAGTCAGGCGCGACGCTCAAGCGCCGTTCCCTGGCCACGGGGAAGAGGATCACGGCGACCTGCAGTCGCGACGCGGCCGCGACGCTGCGCCTGACCGTCACGAAGCGCACCGCCAGGAAGCTGAAGCTGCGCGCTCGCGGCTCGGCGGTGACGATCGCCACCGCCAAGGGGCCGTGCGCAGCGGCGTCCGGAGCGAGCCTGAAGCTGAAGCTCGCCAAGAGCGCTCTGCGTGCCGTCAAGCGCGCGAAACGCCCGTTCGCGGCCACGCTCACGCTCGGACTGCAGGTCGCCGGTTCCGCGCCCGCGACGATCGCCACGCCGGTGAAGGTGCGCTGAGCGCAGCATCGGCGTTCAGCACGACGACGCGCTCGCAGTCATCGACCTCCTCGAACGCGGCGTCGCGTCGGCACCCGCGCTCGGGGCCCCCGGGTCGCGGTGCCCGCCGGCGTCGCGTCAGCGGCGCCCGGTGGCGTCCTGCTGCTGTTGAGGCGCCGTGATCAGCGAGCGCCCGAGGGCGGCGTACAGGCCGGTGCGGCGGCGATCCGCTTGATCGCCGCGGGATAGCGGAGCGTCATCCTGTACCCGCTCCCTGTGTGCCACCGCCTGATGACCGTCGTGATGCGCCCGGCGGCGTCGAGCCTGAAGAACGCGCGGTCGCCGCCCTTCCTCCAGCGCAGGACGGAGCCGCTCCTGCGAATCGCGCCGCCCCGGATCCACTTGGCGAGGTCGCGCACCATCCGCCGGGTCCTGCTCGCCACCTCGAAGGGCTCGTTCGAGCCGAACCAGCACCCCTTCACCTTCACGTGGAGGATTCCGCTCAAGAGCAGGCTCTCATCCGGCGCCTTGCGCCCCGTGAAGAAGGCGAGGTAGTCGTAGCCGGCGCTCTCGTCGAAGCGGGCCTTCAGCTTGCACCACCCGCGCTTCTCGATCGGGTCGCAATGCTCCTTGGTAACGAAGCTGATGATCGGCTCGGCGGCGCTCAACCGCGCGGCGGCTCTCATCGGGTTGTCGGCGGCCTGCGCGCCCGCAACGGGCCCGAGCACGGCCAGGAGAGTGAAGGCGATCATCACACGGGCGCGGTTCATGGCGGGAAACCTAGGGCAGGCGCCGCCTCGCCGGGGTTCACGTCCGATACGGGCCGGAAGGTCGTACGAGCGGTCCGTGAACCGATCGCGGCGACGCGGGCAACGAGGAGGCGAGGCCGGGCGGGTCGGCCCGCGCCGGCCCTGACGCCGCCGTCATCTTCGCTGGTAGCGTTCGAGGGAGCACGGCGCGCGAGCAGGAGGGAAGGCATGGCCAGGCAGCAGCGGATCATCGTCGGGCAGGTCGCCGCGATCACCGGCGGAGGGCGTGGCATCGGGCGCGCGACGGCGCACGCCCTGGCCCGCGAGGGCGTCAAGGTCGCGGTCGGCGACATCGACGTCGCCGCCGCCGAGGCGGTTGCGGCCGAGCTCGGCGCCGGCGCCGGCGCCGTCGCCGCCGGCGTCGACGTGACCGACCACGACTCCTTCGAGCGCTTCGTCGAGACCGTCGAGGAGCGGCTCGGACCGCTCGACGTGCTCGTCAACAACGCCGGGATCATGCAGCTCGGGCCGTACCTCGAGGAGCCGCTCAGCACGACCCGGCGGATGATCGACATCAACGTCTACGGCGTGCACCACGGCTGCCAGATCGCGCTGCGGCGGATGGTTCCGCGGGGGCGCGGCCATGTCCTCAACGTGGCCTCGATCGCGGGCAAGATGGGCTACGCGGGCGGTGCCTCCTACTCCGCCACCAAGCACTACGTCGTGGGCCTCAGCGAGAGCCTCCGCAGCGAGCTGCGGGGCACCGGCGTCGAGGTCTCGTGCGTGATGCCGGTCGTCGTCCAGACCGAGCTCGGCTCCGGCCTGCCGAGCACCCGGGGGGTCAAGCCGGTGACGCCCGAGGACGTGGCGGCCGAGATCGTCAGCGCGCTGAAGCAGCCGCGCTTCGACGTCTACGTCCCGGGCTCGGTCGGCACGCTGACGCAGCTCTCCGCGGCCCTGCCGCGCCGCGGGCGCGAGGCGCTGACGCGCGCGCTCAAGGCCGACAGGGTCCTTGCGCTCGCCGACCCGGAGGCCCGCCGCGCGTACGAGCTGCGGGCAGCGCGTTCGACGACCGCCGAGCTCGCCGAGGCCGAGAAGCGACAGCTGGATCAGGGCACTCGGCCCTGATCGCGGCCGAGAGTCCCGCGCGAGCCGCCGCTCTACCGCATCGCCCGTCGCCGACTCTCCGGGGCCTCGGTCAGCGTCGCTCGCTGCCGGGTCACGGGCGCTTCCGCCGACGAGGCGATGCGCCGCGGCCGCCGCGGCCGGCCCCCCGCGGTCGCGGGTAGCTCGAGCGCGACGATCGCGCCGTCGCTCGCCGACGCGGTGATCGTCACGCGTCCGCCGTGGGCGCGCATCGCGCGGTCGGCGATCGCCAGCCCCAGGCCGCTCTGCCCACCCTCGCCTCGCTCGAACGCCGCCATCACCCGCTCGCGTTCCGCGGCCGGTATCCCCGGCCCGTCGTCGGCGACACGCACGACTACGCGATCCCGTCGCTGCTCCACCTCGCAGCGGACAGTTCCGCCGCGTGGGCTGTGCCGCAGCGCGTTATGCAGCAGGTTCTCGATCGCGGAGGTCACCGCGTCCTCGTCGCCGAGGACTCGGGGCAGCCCCAACTGCGCGTGGACGACGATCCGCTGGTCGCGGATGTGCGCAAGCGGGCGCATCCGACTGACGACCGCAGCGGCCGCCGCGCCCACGTCGAGCGGCGCCCGCCTGTGCCGCCGGCGAAGGAGGATGTCGTCGACGGTCTTGGCCACGTGGCCCGCCGCCTGCCTGATCAGCTCGATCTCGGCCGCCTGGCGAGCGTCGAGCATCCGCGAAAGCCGCTCGCACTGCGCCTGGATCACCGCCAGCGGGACCCGGAGGTCGTGGACGGCGCTGATCGCCGGATCGATGTCTCTCGTCGCCGGATCGGCGTCGGTCATGCGGGTTCCCCCCCTATCGACTCCGCTCGTGCTCCCCCCGGAGCGTCGAGTGCACGGCACATTGACTCTCGTAGTCCTCGGCAGCGTGCACGTCGCAGTCAACCGGATTCCTGCCGCGCGGCGGGGGTGAAGTTCCTCCCCGCCGCCGTCGGCGGGCTCCCCCTGTGCCGATCCGACATCCCCCTTCGCCGCCGGTTCGGTCCGGTCACGCTGTGTCCCCGGCCACGGGGTTGGCCAGAGATCCCACGCGCGCGACGACGGTCCGTCATGCGAGGGAGCTCTCATCGGCAACGTGCCGGTGGGCGATCGCGGCGGTCCTCCGAGATCCCCCCCGGGGGGCCGCCCATCGCCGTCCCCGTCGCGGTGCCCTCCCGCGCGGGAAGGCTGGTCTACCCGTTGACCTACGACGCGCCGGGGAACCGCGGTGCCCGTCGCGCGCGGGAAGGATCAACTGGTTGGATCCTTCGCCGCCCACTCGCGGCGACTGCGGTGCCCGTCGCGCGCGGTAAGGATGCTCGTCGTGATCGTCCGTCGCTCCCGCGCATGGCGGCGCCTCTCCGCTGGCAATCCGCCCTGCCATGCGGGAGACTGCGCACGGAGCGGGCCGGGTCGATCCTCGGGGGAACCGTGGGGGAATCACGCCAAGCGCAGACCGGTACCCCCGACACGGAGGGCGCCGCTGCGGAACAGCAGCAGATCAAGGTCATCCTCGCGGACGACGACGCCCTCGCGCGGCGGGTCCTGCGAGACGCACTCCATGAGGCTGGGTGCACCGTGATCGCCGAGGTCGGCAACGGGCGTGACGCGGTCGACCTCAGCCTCTTCTACTCGCCCGACGTCGTGATCATGGACGTGGTCATGCCGGGCATGGACGGGCTGGCGGCCACCCGGGAGATCACGAGCCGCCGGCCCGACGTCAAGGTGCTGGTCCTGACGTCGAGCGACGACGACGAGACCGCTCTGGCGGCGCTGCGAGCCGGCGCCGTCGGCGTCCTGCCGAAGGCCGTCGACCTCGAGGCGCTGCCCCGGGCGCTCGCCGCGGCGCACCAGGGGGAGGCGGTCGTCAGCCGCCGCGTGACGATGCGCCTGATCGAGACCGTCCGCACGCTGCGCCCGGCCGGCGTGGGCATGCGCCCGGTCCACAGCCCGCTGACCTCCCGCGAGTGGATCGTGCTCGACCTCATGTGTGCCGGCCGCGCGACCGACGAGATGGCGGACGAGCTGGTGCTCTCGCCGGAGACGATCCGATCGCACGTCAAGAGCATCTTGCGCAAGCTCGAAGTCGGCTCCCGCGCAGAGGCGGTCGACGTCGCCATGCGGCTGCGGGGCGGCGAGCACGCCCTCTGACCCGGCTCGCCCCGGACGTCGCACCCGGCCCGCCTCAAGTCGCTCGTCCTCCTCGAGATCCTCCAGACCCCTACCTACGCACCGTGGACTCCGAGATGTCCGTCGCTCGCACGGCCGCCGCGATCAGGCCGCATGCCTACGACTTGTGGAACTCCGGCCAACCAGCAAGCGCGTTTTGCACCAGCCTTCGCGCCAAACCTCTCACGTCTCTCCACCCGGTACGCGAGCGTCTGTGCGCCACGTCAACCTTGCCCCCAGTCTCGCCCGATTACTCAGCACACCTTCTAGGGTCATCGAGCTACGGCACGCTGATATGATCTCGGCAACCTCAAGCCAAAAGGCGGGGGTATATGAAGCTGCGGTTTTTACGTGCTGGCGCTGTTATCGGCGCGACAGCGCTAGGCGCCCTCACTGTTACCGTGTTGGACGGAGGTGATCGCGACTCGGCACACGCAGATCGGACGCATGCCAGCGTTCGTCATCAGCATTCCACGCTTCCGAACGGGCGCACGAAGGCCATGCACGCCGTTTGGGCCTTTCGTCCGAGATCCCTCGGCGAACTATCTGCCAAGAGCAAGTTCGCGGTACTTGCCACCGTCACCAGCGTCACAGATGGGCCTCCGATAAGTGACGATTCCAAGGCCGACCCAGCCAGTGCGCTTCCGACTATGCGTATCGGCCTCCGGACCGACGATACGCTTCTCGGTGATGCACCCGCGCACTTCACGATCTTCAAGACTGGCAGCCAGCAGCTTACAGTGGACGACGATCCCGACTACGTCGTTGGTGCACAATACATCCTATTCCTGACGCCTCGCATCAATGGCGACGGAACCGAGGAGCCAGCAACCTACCTCCCGGTTGCTCCTGACGGACGCCTTCGGCTGACCAACGACGCTGCTCAGGCGAGCATCGACGGGCCGGTCGCGAACGAACTGAGCGGCCGCAGTATTGCGGAAGTTGAGGATGCTGTCGCCGCGGCGAACGGAACAAACTGATGCCTACGCTACTGAAGAGCCGCTTCATGTTGGCACTGGTAACCGCGCTGGCGGTCGGCGGTGGCATGGCCAGCCTCGTGCAGGGCCACTTGCTATACGTCGGCGGCAACTTTGCTCATCCCGCTGGAAGCATCGACTGGTTCCTCAATGAGTTGACTGGAACTGCGCATGACAACGCGCGGGCGGCACAGCTGGAATGGCACTCCGACACCAACCGCGACCTGTCATCGACTAGCAGCCATGACACCTCGATCATCCATACTCTTTCTAAGACCTACGGGCTTACGGGATGGGTTGGTCTAGGAGAATATTGTTATCACTGCACGCATTTGCATGTAAGACAGAACCTGAGCTACAGTGCCGGGGACAGCCGTACCGTCGCGTGTCAGGAAATCGGGCATACCCTTGGTGAGGATCACCATTCGGGTGATTGCATGGGGTACAGCTATTTCACCGACTGGTCCCCTTACGTTGGGTCACACACGATCAGCGAGATCGATGCGGCGTGGGCCGCGGCAGGACATGCCGCCTACTAGTAGTGCCAGCGCGATGATGACCGGACACATCTGGAGGTCGCCTCTGCGCGGGCTCCAGATGTTGGTTATCACGAGCGTTGTCTGGGCTCACAGCTTGGTCCCGTCGGTTGCCGTAGCCGACGTCGTAACAGTGGATGGCGGGCCACGGGCACGGATCGTGTCGGTCCGGTGGACGCCTCATCCGCGTGCCGGGCAGCGAGTAACCATCAGGCTGGCCGCTCGCGACCCGGACGCCACTGTGACGGAATGGGAGATTGATTGGGGTGACGACTACGGTAGCCACGCAACAAACGACTGCGATCCAGCAATCGTGGGTACAGACCCGCAGCCGGGGGCGATCGTACGCGTCCGCGTCTCACATCGCTATGAGCGCCCGGGACGTTACACGGTCCGGGTTCGCCCGAGCTCGCGCTTGTGTGATGCCATGAGCGACATGCAGTCTGGGCTAATTACCCGGCGCCACCTGCGGGTATATCGTCGTACCCGTTGAGGTCTCTTGGGATCCGGTCAGGCGGCGAGCTGGTCGACCGGCAGCGGTTGGGGGGTGGGCTGGCTGGTGAGGCGGGCGGTGTGAACGTCGATGAGGTAGCCGCGAAGCGGTGTGGCGTTGAGGTGGCAGGTCTCGCGGAGGCCGAGGATTCGTTCGACGAACCGTTCGCCGGGCGTAGGTCTGGGTGCCGTTGCCGGTCTTGCGCCACAGGACGGCGTGGCGCAGCGCCCGCTCGGCGTGGTTGTTGGTGGCCTCGGCGTCGGGGTGCTCGGTGAAGGCCACAAGGTGGGCCGGATGTCGAGGATCGTGGCGCAGAGGCGGGCGAGGTCGGGGGTGTGGGACCGTTCGCCGGCCTCTACGACGTCCAGCAGCGGGTCGTGCAGCTCATGGCCGGCACCCGCGTGTCAGGCCAGCGTTTGGCCGTTGGTGGGGGCGGCGGTGTCGGCGCGCATGAACGCGTCGATCGCGGCCCTGATCGCCTGACCGTGGCGGACGGGGGCGCCGGGGCGCTCGGCGAAGGCTGGGAAGTCTCGGGGCAGATGGCGCTTACTGGCCGGTCCGCTGGAGCCGTTCGCGGCCGGCTTCGCCGTCGAGCTGGCCCGCCAGGGCTGCGCGCCGAGCTCGGCTGGGCAGCAGATGCAGCTGATGGCGAATCTGACCTAGTAGCAGGTCAGATGGGACTCACCGGGCGCGCTTCGTAGCCGGGCGGCGTGGCGGGGCCGCACGGGTGAGAGCCCTCACCCCGGGACGGGTGGGCTACGTGCCCCACGTGGGGCAGAGCGGCGCTCCGGCGGGGAGGGAGAACATCCCCTCCCCGGCGGCGCGCCGTTGCTCAGGATTGCTGGCACGTCATCGGACGGCCGGGAAGGCCGGCCGATCCGGCGAAGGGGGGTTCGTGATGACAGTGGGGATCATGGGGCTCGGCTACGTGGGGCTGCCGCTGGCGGTCGCCTTCGCCGAGGCCGGCGAGCAGGTGATCGGCGTCGACGTGAGCGCGCGCCGCGTGGCTCAGCTGGAGGCCGGCGAGTCCTATGTCGAGGACGTGCCGTCGGAGGCGCTGGCGCGGGTCGCCGGTCGGCTGTGCCCGACGACACGGCCGGCGCGCCTCGCGCTGGCCGATGCGATCGTCGTGTGCGTCCCGACCCCGCTGACGCCGAACCGCGAGCCGGATCTCGGGCCGCTGATGGACTGTGCGACCACGCTCGCGGGGGTCCTGCAGCCCGGGCAGCTCGTGGTCCTGGAGTCGACGACGTACCCGGGCACGACGCGCGAGCGGATGAAGCCGGTGCTCGAGGAGGCCGGGCTCGTCGCCGGTCGCGACTTCCACCTCGCGTTCGCGCCCGAACGCGTCGACCCGGGCCGTACGGATCACACGCTGCGCACGACGCCGCGGATCATCGGCGGGCTCACGGAGGCATGCGGAGACGCCGCGGAGGCGCTCTACGGCCGCATCTGCGACAGCGTCGTGCGGGTCTCCACGCCGGAGGTCGCCGAGATGGCGAAGCTCCTGGAGAACATCTTCCGCTCGGTCAACATCGCGCTCGTCAACGAGCTCGCCGTGCTCGCGGACCGGATGGGCATCGACATCCACGAGGTGGTCGACGCCGCCGCGACCAAGCCGTACGGCTTCATGCGCTTCGACCCGGGGCCGGGGATGGGCGGGCACTGCCTACCGGTCGACCCCTTCTACCTCAGCTGGAAGGCGCGCGAGCACGACTTCGTGACCGAGTTCATCGAATTGGCCGGCAAGGTCAACCAGCAGGCTCCATACCACGGCGTGGAGCGGATCCAGCGGGCCCTGAACGATCTCGGACGCTCGGTCCGCGGCGCGACCGTCGCCCTGCTCGGGATGGCCTACAAGCCCGGCGTCTCGGACATCCGCGAGTCGCCCGCCCTGAAGATCGTGCCGCGCCTTCGCGAGCTCGGCGCCGAGGTGGCCTACCACGATCCCTTCGTGCCCGCGATCCCGTCGCTGGGCCTGGAGAGCGAGCCGCTCGACGAGCTGCTGACGCGCTGTGACATCGCGGTGATCGTGACCGCCCAGCCGGGGATCGACCATGCGGCCGTCGCGGACGCGCATCCGCTGGTGGACCTGCGAGGCGTCGTGCGCACGAAGCGCGCCATCGTCCGCCCGCCGCGCAAGGCGCTCGCCGGTGTCCCCGCGTCGTCGGGCGAGGCGGCGTAGCGCCTGTGGATCGGCTCCCGGCATGAAGCGCCTGCTCGTCATCGCCGACCGCTCGCAGATGGCCGGCGCGATCCGCCCGGCGCTGTTGCAGGCAGCGGGATTCCGGGTCGTCGGGTTCGCGGACGGTCGCGGCAGTGTCGCCGGCCACGTACGCGAGCTGCTGCCGGACGTCGTGCTCGTCGACGACATGGGAGACCCGCCGGAGGCGATCGCCAGGCTCCGCGACGTCGCAAACGCGCATCCGGTCGCGAAGGCGCTGCTGCTGGCGTCGTGCATGGACGAGGATCTCCTCGACGAGGCCTTCGACGCCGGTGTCGACGCGGTCATCTCGAAGACGATCCGGGAGGCCGCCCTCGTCACCGTCCTGCGGGAGACGGTTCGCTGCAACGTCGTTCATCGCTATCGCCGTCTACGCCCTCGGTACGAGGAGTGTCGGCTCACCAGGCGCGAGAGCGAGATCCTCGGCCTGGCGGCGCAGGGCTACACGAACCGGCGCATCGCCCGCGAGCTGTGGATCACCGAGCAGACGGTGAAGTTCCACCTGTCGAACACTTACCGAAAGTTCGGCGTGGCGAATCGGACGGAGGCGAGCCACTATGCCTACGTCAACGACCTGATCATGCGGCATGAGACGCTGGCGACGTGAGCCCCGGCAGCGGTTCGTCTCGCGACGGTCACGCCTCGCGGCGATCCGCGTCGCCGCCGTGGCTGCCGCTCTCTCCTGCCTTTCATCGGGGGCGCTGTTCGCCGGAGTCGGAGTCTCGGCGGAGACGACGACATATCGGGACGAGGTCCTGGCGGACGGCCCGGTGACCTATTGGCGGCTGGGCGAGCTCGCTGGAGCGACCGCGACCGATCAGACCGGTGCCAACAGCGGCACGTACACCGGAGGTGTGACGCTCGGCGTTCCAGGGGCGCTGCCGGGCGATTCCGACCGAGCGGCATCGTTCGACGGTGTGAACGACTACGTGGTGGCCGCGAGCACCGCCTCGCTGAGCATGACGCGAGCGGTCAGCATCGAGCTGTGGGCGAAGCGCGCCAAGGCAGGCCGGCAGGTGCTGCTCGGCAAGCCGGGCACCCGCCAGTTCAAGCTCGACAACTACGCCCTGTGGATCAACACCGCCGACCGCCCGCAGGCCTACTTCGGCAACGGCAGCGCCTTCGCGACGGTGTCCGGGCCGGTGCTGGACACGGCGTGGCACCACATCGTGGCGACGTACGACGGCGCCGTGGCCCGGATCTACCTGGACGGCGCGCCGGCCGCGTCGTCCGCGACGGCGCTGACCATGAAGGCGAACACGTCGCCGCTGAACCTCGCTCGCGCGAACAACGGAAAGGACGACTTCGGCGGCTCGATCGACGAGGTCGCCGTGTATCCGGCGGCGCTCGACGCGGCGCGCATCCGGGCTCATTACGACAGGGCGCTCGTGGATCTCGCGCCTCCCTCGATCTCGCTGGCGCAGCCGGCGAACGGCAGCACGACGGGCGACTCGACGCCGGCGTTCAGCGGGCTGGCGGGAACCGCGCCCGGCGATTCTTCGACGGTGACCGTGGCGGTCTACGCCGGAGCTTCGGCGAGCGGCACGCCGGTGCAGACGCTGACGACGACCCGGTCGGCGGACGGGTCGTTCTCGGTCGACGCGGCGGCACTTGCCGAAGGGACGTACACGGGGCAGGCCGAGCAAACCGACGCGGCGGGCAACATCGGGCGCAGCGGCGCGAACACGTTCACCGTCGGGGCAGCCGGCGACCCCGTGCTGATCGGCGCCGGCGACATCGCGTCGTGCGAGTCCGGAGACGGCGACGCTAGCACCGCCGCGCTCCTGGCCGCCGAGCCCGACGCGACCGTGTTCACGCTCGGGGACAACGCCTACCCCAACGGCCAGCCGAGCGAGTACTCCGGCTGCTACGGCCCGACCTGGGGTGCGGCGAAGGCCCGGACGAGGCCGACGATCGGCGGGCACGACCTCGCGACGGTGTCGGGCGGTCCCGCCGCCGGGCAGGGCTACGTCGACTACTTCTCGGCCCAGCTCTCGCCGTTCGGTCCCACGGCCACGGACCTGCGGAAGCTCTACTACAGCTACGACATCGGCACGTGGCACGTCGTGATGCTCAACGCCGGCTGCTACTTCGAGACGCCCGGCTGCGACCCCACGGCGATGGAGCAGTGGTTCCGCGACGACCTCGCGGCGCACCCGAGCGCCTGCACGGTCGCGATGTGGCACGACGCCCGCTTCAGCTCCGGCAACGTCCACGGCGATACGACGTTCGTCCAGCCGCTCTGGTCGATCGCCTACGCGGGCGGAGTCGACCTCGTGCTCGGCGGCCACGAGCACGACTACGAGCGGTTCGCGCCGCAGGACGCGGGCGGCGCGCTCGACAGGCAGTTCGGCGTGCGGGAGATCGTCGTCGGAACGGGCGGCTACTACCTCTACGGGCTCGGCACGCGCCAGGCCAACAGCGAGGCCTACAGCGCCAGCACCTACGGCGTGCTGAGGCTGACGCTGCACCCGGGGAGCTACGACTGGGAGTTCCGGCCGGTTGCGGGCGGCAGCTTCCGGGACTCCGGGACCGACGCCTGCCACGGCCCGCCGACGCAGCCGACCGGTGGGCCGCAGGTGCGCTCGAGCGCCTCAGCGACCGCCGGCGCCGGCGTGGCCGACCTCGCCATCGCCCGGCCGAGCGGCTCTCAGCCGGGCGACGTGCTGCTCGCGGTGGCGGCGCACCAGGGCGGCTCGACCCGGAACATGACGCCACCGTCGGGCTGGACGGCGATCCAGGGCGCCGACGTCTACGAGGGGGGCAACGCCCGGATCCACGCGTGGTACCACGTGGCGAGCAGCTCCGAGCCGGCCTCGTACACCTTCACCACAACCGGGGGAACGCCATGGTCGAGCGCCGGGGGGATCATGGCGATCAGCGGCGCCGATCCGCTGGCGCCGATCGCGGCGGCGGGCGGCGCCAGCACCGGGTCCACCAACACGATCAACCTGACGGCGCCGTCGATCACGACGACGATGCCGGACACGCTGCTCGTCTACGGCGGGGCCGTGAACCAGCCGGCGCTGTTCACGCCCCCCCAGCTGATGACCGAGCGGTGGGACCTGAGCACGGCCGCGACCTACAACGTCGCCACCGAGGCGGCAGTGCGCGGCTTCGCGACCGCCGGTGCGACGGGCCCGGCCACCGCGTTCCTCAACGTCGCCGCACGCGGCGTGGCGATCCAGATCGCGATGGCACCGGCTCCCTGACGTGAGGCACGGGTGATCAGTGTGAGCGTGATGGCCCCCTGGAAGGTGCCGCTGGCCGACGTTCGCCTCCCGGAGGAGGACATCGACGCCGTCGCCGAGACCCTGCGCTCCGGCTGGCTCAGCATGGGCCCTCGAACCGAGGAGCTGGAGGAGGCCCTCGCTCGGTACACGGGCGCCCGGCATGCGCTCGCGGTGGCGAGCGGCACCGCCGCGCTTCACCTGCTGTGCCTCGCGGTCGGCCTGGGCCCCGGTGACGAGGTCGTCGTCCCCTCGATGACGTTCGTCGCCACGGTGAACGCGATCGCCTACACCGGCGCGAAGCCGGTCTTCGCGGACATCGCGGGGATCGCGCAGCCGTGGCTCGCGACCTCGTCCGTGCGGGCAGCCCTGACGCCCCGTACGCGGGCCGTCATGACCGTCGCCTACGGAGGCCACCCGGGCGAGGCGCGGGCGCTCCGCGACCTCGGCGACGCGCACGGCCTCACGCTGCTCGAGGACGCGGCGCACGCGATCGGCGCACGCGACGGCGGTCGCCAGATCGGGACGCTCGGAGCGGGCGGCGCCTACAGCTTCTTCGCCAACAAGAACCTCGCGATCGGCGAGGGCGGCGCGCTGACGACGGACGACGACGAGATCGCCGAGCGCGTCCGGCTGCTGCGCTCTCACGGGATGACGACGCTGACGTGGGACCGTCACCGCGGGCACGCGTCGGGCTACGACGTCGTGGCGCGCGGGTTCAACTACCGCATCGACGAGCCCCGCGCCGCGCTGGCGCTGCGCAGGCTGGGGCGGCTGGACGCCGAGAACCGCCGCCGCCACGCGCTGGACGTCCGCTACCGCGAGGGCATGGCGTCGATCGCGGGCGTCGCGCCCACTCAGCCGCCGCCGATCGGCGACGGCGCGCTGCCCGCGCATCACCTGTTCACCGTCGTCCTCGACCGCGACGTCGACCGCGCCGCCGTCCGTGCCGCGCTCGCGGCGCGGGGCGTGCAGACGAGCGTCCACTACCCGCCGGCCCACCTGTTCTCGATCTACGCCGACGGGGCCCCGGCGTTGCCGCACACGGAGGAGTACGCCGCTCGCACCATGACCCTGCCGATGTTCGCCGGCATGTCGGAGGGGCAGCAGGACCTCGTCCTCGAAGCACTCGGCGAGGCCCTTGGCTGACGTGACGCAGACGCAGCTCGCGCCTCGAGGGCCGTTCCTGGCCTGCGCGGCCATCGCCCTCGCCGCGTTCGCGATCGTGGCCGTAGACGTCCAGATCGCGGGGCGCGCCGGCTGGGACCGGACCGTCTTCCGCGGGCTGTACGCCGGGGCGACGAAGGGCCCCCCGGGCGCCGCGCCCAACGACAGCCCGCTGCTCAAGACGCTGCTGCCGGCCCTCAACCGGCTGAGCGACGTGCGCGCGCTGGCCCTGCTCTTCGCGGCGACCGCCGTCGGGCTGTGCGTCGGGCGGCGCCGACGCCACGCGGCCTTCTTCCTCGCGGCGATCGCCGTCACCCTCTCGTCCGCCGCGCTCAAGCACGCCTTCGCCAGCCCCCTGCCGTTTCCCTCGTCCGAAGCGGGCTCCTTCCCGAGCGGGCACGCCATGGCATCGATGGCCGCCGTCGCGGCGATCGTCGTGCTGCTCGCCCCGACACGCCTGCGCTGGCCGAGCGTCGTGGGCGGCGCCGCCTTCGTCGCCGGGGTCGGCGTCGCCGTCGTCGCCGACGGCGGGCACTGGCCGTCCGACGTCCTGGCCGGCTGGTCGCTTGCTCTCGCATGGGTCTGCCTGCTGGGGGCGCTGTTCGGACTGCCGGCCCACCGCCGTCCGACATGACTCCCCGGGCAAGGCGCCTCACCCAGGAAGCGGTGTCCGCCGCCGTTCGCTGGAGCGGGGCCTCGTACCTCGTCCGCATGACGATCGCTCGCGGGCGGGCGTCGATCCTGCTCTACCACGACCCCTCCGCCGAGACGCTGGACCGCCATCTCGCCTACCTCTCGACGCGATACAGCTTCGTCTCGCTCAGCACCCTCGTCGACGCGATCCGGGAGCGCCGCTGGTCGAGCCTGCCGCCCCGGCCGCTCGTCGTCACGTTCGACGACGGCCATCGGCGCAACGCTCTTCTTGCCGGAACGCTGGAGCGGCACGGCGTCGTGCCGACGATCTACGCCTGCAGCGAGATCGTCGGCACGAGCCGCCACTACTGGTTCCTCGAGACGCAGGACCCCGAGCCCCTGAAGCCGCTGGCGAACGCCGAGCGGCTGCGGCTGCTCGAGCGGCGTACCGGGTATCTCCCCGCGCGCGAGTACCCGGGGGATCGACAGGCGCTGAGCCGCGGCGAGGTGGCGGAGCTGCGCGGGATCGTGGAGTTCGGCGCGCACACGCGGTTCCACCCCGTCCTGACGACCTGCGACGACGCCGAGTGCGAGCGGGAGATCGCTCGGTCGAAGGTCGAGATCGAGGGGCTCGCCGGCGGCGCGTGCCGGCACTTCAGCTATCCGAACGGGGATCACGGCGAGCGGGAGATCGACCACGTCAGGCGAGCGGGATACGCCTCGGCCCGCTCGACCGACGTCGGCTGGAACGGGCCTGCCACCGACCCCTACCGGCTGAAGATCCTCGGGACGTCGGACGATGCGTCCGTCAATCGGCTTGCCACCGACCTGACCGGCATCTCGGGGTTCGTCGCCCGCGCCAGGATGGGCCGCTTCGACGGCAGCCACCGGCCGGTGGCTCGGTCGTGAGGCTGTTCCTGCTGGTCGGCCCCACGGTCGACGAGTTCTGGAGCGCGGCGCTCACGCCGGTGCTCGACTCGCCCGAGATCGAGATCGTCGGGGCATACGTCGATCGGACGCCGCCGGTGCCGGTGCTGCCGAGACTTTGGCAGGAGCTACGCAAGGGACGCGGCGGCTACGTGCTCCTGATGATCCTGGGCCGCATCGCGCGCGACGCGCGCGCGGACGGCGTGCCGGCCTCCGCGTTCCTCGGCGAGCGCGGCATCGAGGTCCGCGAGATCGACGACCTCTACGCGCGCGAGCGCCTCGAATGGATCGAGGCGGTGCGACCCGACTGCATCTTCCGCAGCGGCTTCGGCCTGATCCGCGAGCCCGTCCTCTCACTGGCCGCGAAGGGCGTGCTCTCCTACCACCACGGCGACATCCGCCGCTATCGCGGGCAGCCCGTCGCCTTCTGGGAGCTCTACCGCGGCGAGCGGGAGATGGCGGCGACCGTGCAGGTCCTCAGCACGCAGCTCGACGCCGGGCGGATCGTCCTCCAGCGGCCCGTCCCGATCCGTCCGACGGATTCGTGGCGGACCCTGGAGCGTCGCGCCTATCGACTGAGCACGGACATGCTCCTGGAGGCGTGCCTGCGCGTCGCCCGCCCGGGCTTCGAGCCCCACGTGGTCGCGCAGTCCGAGCTCGGCGCGCTCCACACGCTGCCGAACCTCCGTCAGTGGCTCAGGCTGCAGGCGCGGGTCCTTCGCCGACGGGCGAAGGCTCGCCGCCGACGGACGGCTCGTCGCGCGCCGTAGGCGCCGGTCTCGGCGGCCCCGCCCGGCGGAGCGCCGCGCGCAGGAGGCCGGCGGCGGTCCCGGCGCCGTAGCCGAGGTGGAAGGCGGGGAAGGCGGCGGCGACCCGGGGAAGCAGGGTGGGCGGCTCGCCGCGGCGACGGACGCTCGCCGCGGCGGCGAGCGCGGCCAGCGAGCCGTAGAGCCCGAGCTCCGCCGTCAGCGCCCTACGGGCGCCGCGAGACACCGGGGCGAGCCCCGCCAGCAGCGACGCGGACGTCACGAGGGCCAGCGGCGCAAGGCTCCTCGCGCTGAGCACCTGCCGGTGCTTTCGCATGACCGGCACCTTCCAGAGGCCGTACTCGTAGTACTGGCGCAGCACCTTCCGGTACGACCCGCGCGGCGTGTAGCCGACGGTTATCGCCGGGTCGAGGACGACCCGCCCACCCGCGCGGCGCAGTCGGAGGTTGAGCTCGTCGTCCTGGTTGCGCAAGAGCGACTCGTCGAACAGCCCGGCGTGCCGGAACGCCTCGGGGCGGAAGGCGCCGAACGTCACCGTGTCGACCTCGGACCGCCCGTTTCGCGCGGCGCGGCGCGTCCAGCCGATCCCGCCGAACGGGCTGTCCATCGCGCACGCGACCGCCCGCTCGGTGGGCGTGCGGCCCTCCGGCGCGACGACCCCCCCGACGTTCCACGCGCCCGTCTCGTCCGCCGCCGCGGCCAGCCGGCTCAGGTAGTCGGAGGGATACGCGGCATGGCAGTCCATGCGGACGATCAGATCGCCGCGCGCTCGTGCGATCGCGATGTTCAGGCCGTGCGAGACCCAGCGATGCGGATTGGGCAAGAGCGTGAGCTCGACGCCCAGCCGCTCGGCCTCCTCCCGCAGGCGCTCCGGCGAGCCGTCCGTCGACCCGCCATCCGCCACCAGCATCTCGACCTCCCCTCGGAAGTCCTGCGCCGCGATGCTCGCGACGAGCCGGTCGACGTGCTCCCGCTCGTCGCGCATCGGGACGACGATGCTGATGGCGCCGACGGTCATCGTCGGCCGCGCACCCTACCGGACCGGTCACGGTCGCCGGCGAGCCTCCGGCTCGCCGCGCGTCTCGAAGCCCAGCCCCGGGCCGCCGGAGGCGGGCGACAAGCCCGCCCCCGGCGGCCCGGGCGCAGCTCAGCGCTCGTACGCGCCGAGATCCGGCCCGGCGCCCCGCGGCCGCACCGCGCCGTCGAGGTCACGCGGCGACGCGTACGCGCCGTCGGCAATGTCGAGGGCCGGGCTGCCGGCCTGCAGGCGGTAGTTGCCGCCGGACAGGCTCGAGTACAGCGGATCCGCCGCGACGTTCTGCTTGTACGTGATCCCGCTTCCGACGAAGCTCGTCTGGGAGTTGCCCCAGGCGAGGTTGTTGCGGGCGATGTTGTTGGTGCCGACCGACCCGCCCCAGTACGTCGAGATCGCGGACCGGTTGTTCGTGATGATGTTGTTCACGATCAGCGCATCGGTCGTGGTCGTCGCACCGTCGCTGCCGAGCACGATGCCGTCGCGGAAGTTGCCGGTGATCGTGTTGCCGGCCACGACGATGTGGTCGCTCGAGGGGTAGATCTGGATGCCGTAGCCGTTCTTCGCGCCGGTGAGGAGGCTGTTCAGGACCGCGTTGCGGCTGCCCTCGATGTAGACGTTGTGGTCGAGCTGGGCCGGGCCGTAGCCGCCGTTGTCGTGGAAGTAGCAGCCGATGAGCTGGATCCGGGCGGTGCCCTTCTCGCTGAAGAATCCCTGGCGCTGGGAGCCGCGGCTCTCGCAGTCGGAGATCTCGATGTCGCGAGCGCTGCCCCAGGCGTAGATGTTCGTCGTCGAGGAGCCGGTCGCCCCGTCGAACGTCAGGCCCTGGAAGCGGACGTACGCGCCGCCCGTGCCGATCTGCAGCGGCATGTTGTTCGTGGCGCCGGAGCCCGCCTTGAGGATCGGGCGCTCGCCCGGGTAGTTGCGGATCGTGATCGGCGCGGTGGCCGTCCCGGCACGCGTCATGGTCAGGTTCTGCGCGTAGGTCCCGCCGCGGATCACGACCGTCTGGCCCGCGGTGAGCGTGTTCAGCGCCTTCTGGACGGTCCGCCAGGGCGCGGCTTGCGTCCCCGCGTTCGAGTCCGACCCCGTCGTCGAGACGTAGTAGGTCGACCCGGTCGACTGAGCCAGCCGCGCGGGGAGCCCGCTCCCGACCGTGCCGCTCGGCTGAGCGACCGCCCCGCCGTCGTCGGTCGGCGGAGCGACGGTCCCGTCGTCGGTCGGCGGAGCGACCGTCCCGCCGTCGGTCGGCGCCGTCGTCGACGGCGCGGTCGGCTTCACGTCGACGGCGGCCGCCGGTGAGAGGTTCCCGGCCTTGTCGTAGGCGCGAACGGCGAAGGTGTAGACGACGCCGTTGGTGAGCGACGTGGCGCGATACGAGCGCGTGGAAGAAGAGAGCGTCGCGATCTGGGTGCCGTTGCGGTAGGCGCGGTAGCCCCAGACGGCGAGGTTGTCCGTCGACGCCGTCCAGCTGAGCGCCGCGGAGGCGTCTCCGCCGGCGCCGCGCAGGTTCCCGGGTGTCGTCGGCGGCTGGTCATCTACGCGGACGCGCAGCGAGCGGGGGGCGGCGGCGAGCGCGGTCAGGCCGCTGGACGCGGATGCCCTGCCGTGCCGGCCCTTGGACCGGCCGGCCTTGCGCCGGTGCCCCGACAGGCGCAGGCGGCCGTTGCCCCGCACGGCCGATCGGAGCTTGCGGGCGGAGACGTGCCGGAGCCGGTTGCTCCCCATATACAGCGCGCCGCCCATGATGCGCCGCGGCGCGAGGCCGCGCAGGCGGAAGAGGTAGTGGCCGCCGCGAAGGCGCTTGCCGGAGAAGGTCGCGATCCTCGCGCCACCGGCGTCGGCTGCGCGAGCGTTCGTTGCTGAGGCGTCGTGGCTGGATGCGCCCGCAGCGGCGGGCAGGGCCAGCGAGGCGAGGATGAGCAGGGGTACGAAAGGCGAAAATCGCATCGCGCCAGTCTGCGGAGGCCCCATAACGTGGTTTGTGAGCCTGAACACACCGGTCGAGCCTTCGCGGAGTCGCCGCTCCCCACTGCGTCGCGCAGTCAGCATGCGGACACGGATCGGCTCTGCTTCCCGCCTGCGTGAGCGGCGCGGACGATCGGCGGAGAGGGCGACCGCTCGTCGCGGCGATCACGCCGCTCTTCCGTGCGCGTCGGTCGTCGTGCATCCCGTACCCCCTGTGGCGGGGGTCATGCCGCCGTGCGGCCGGTTGCCCAGGTCGGGAATTGGCCTGGGGGAAGAACCTCACCCGCGAGGTTGAGGGTTTCTACCCCACGGGGCCGTGGCTCCCAACCCGTGGCCGCCACGAACTTCCCCGGACGTGGGCGCCCGGCACGGCCACCATTCCCGAGGAAACCCGGACGGGGGCGGCAGGTCTGATCGGCCGCGAGCCCCTCGAGGATCGTCGAAGGGGGGGTCATGCCAGTCGCATGGAAGCTGCGCTCCAGGATCGAGGAGGGGCGAAGCGCGCCCGCCCGCCGCCATCGCCCGACGCCCACGTGGGCGAGGATCTCGGGGCGACCGGTGGCGCGGCGATGAGCGCGATCGGCAGCGGCCACGCCCGGACGCTGGCCCGGCACGTCGCGTCCGAGCCGATGGCGCGGTCGACCTTCACGCCGGCCAGGTCGGCGTTCCGGGGGCTGCGTGGCGCATCGGAGCTCGGCGCTACGACGACGATCGCCGGCGAGGTCCCCGCCGTTCCGAAGTCCGTCGCCGGGCGGCTGGACTCCGCCGAGAAACGCGTCCTGGACATCCTCGTCTCGCTCGTCCTGCTGATCCTCTGCCTGCCGCTGTTCCTCGTCGTCGGTCTCGCCGTGCTGGTCGACAGCCCGGGGCCGCCCTTCTACGCCTGCGCGCGAGTCGGTCGCAGGGGGCGGGAGCTCCGCGTGCTGAAGTTCCGCAAGATGAGGCACGGCGCCACCGGGCCCGCGCTGACCACCGCCGGCGATCACCGGTTCACGCGGATCGGCCCGTGGCTGGCGGCGACGAAGCTCGACGAGCTGCCGCAGCTGTGGAACGTGCTGCGAGGGGACATGAGCCTCGTCGGCCCGCGCCCCGAGGATCCCGGCTTCGTCCGCGCCCGGCGCGTGGAGTACGCGAAGGTGCTGGAGGCCAAGCCGGGGATCACCGGCTTCTCGCAGCTCGCCTTCGCGCGCGAGCGGGACATCCTCGACGCACAGGACGCGATGGCCGACTACGTCGAGCGCCTGCTCCCGCAGAAGATCGTCATGGACACGCTCTACGCATCGCGGCGCACGGTCGCCATGGACGTCCGCATCCTGCTCTGGACGGCGGTCGCGATGCTCTTGCGGCGCGACGTCGCGGTCCACCGCGAGACGGGGCGGATGACGCTCCGCCGGGCGCCGCGAACGTCGCGGCGCGCGCGACGGGCGGGCGGTCCGGAGAGGAGGCGGGCGGCATGAACGGCGCCCGAATGAACGGCGCCCCAGGCGTGGCCGGCGTCAGGGTGGCCGTCCTCGCGGGCGGTCGCGGGACGCGGCTGGCGCCCTACACGTCGGTGCTCCCCAAGCCGCTCATGCCGATCGGCGACCGCTCGATCCTCGAGATCGTCGTCCACCGGCTCGCCGCGCAGGGGCTGACCGACATCACGCTCTGCGTCGGCTACCTCTCGCACCTCATTCGCGCGGTGTCGCAGCACCTGGAGAGCAACGGCGCCGAGATCGGCTTCGTGCACGAGGAGGACGCGCTGGGGACCGCCGCTCCGCTGCGGCTGATCGACGGCCTGGACGACACGTTCGTCGCCATGAACGGCGACATCCTCACGACGCTCGACTTCCAGGACCTCGTGCGCCACCACCGCGAGAGCGACAACGTGCTGACGATCGCGACGCATCGGCGCACGATCAAGATCGACTACGGGGTCCTGCTCGTGGGGCCGGCCGAGGACGACGCGCCGGATGGCGGTCGGCTGCCGATAGTCGGCTTCGAGGAGAAGCCGGAGATCGTCTCGACCGTCAGCATGGGGATCTACGTCCTCGAGCCGAGGGCCCTCGAGCACATCCCGTCCGAGGCCTACTTCGACTTTCCGGACCTGGTCCAGGCGCTGCTCACGGCGAACGAGCGGGTCGGCGCCTACTTCTTCGACGGGCTCTGGTTCGACATCGGGCGTCACGACGACTACGAGCAGGCGGTCGACGCGTGGCTGGCCGACGACGAGGCGGTCCGCCGGGTCGACGACGGAGCACGCGTATCCGGCGCGTTCGGTTGAACGAGATGCAGCGCCGTCGCCCCAGCACCGGCAGTTCCCTCTCGCTCCTGCGCGGGGTGGTGGCGTCGATCCTCGGCCTGCTGGCCGCGATCGTGCTCCTCGGCTCGATCGCGCCCGGCGCCGGCGCCGACACGCTCGACTCCTCGCTTCCGCTGCAGACGAGCTATCGCGACGAGGTGATGGCCGACGGGCCGGCCGCCTACTGGCGGCTGGGCGAGGCGAGCGGCACCGTCGCGCTCGACGAGCTCGGCGCCAGCAACGGCTCGTACGCGGGGGGCGTGGCGCTCGGCCAGCCCGGCGCGCTCGCCGACGGAAGCACCGGGGCGGTGTTCGACGGGGTCAACGGGCGCATGGTCGTCCCGTCCTCGTCGGCGCTCAACGCCACCGCCGCCGTCACCGTGGAGATGTGGGCGCGGCGCACGAAGTCGGCCGCCTACCAGGTGCTCGTCGGCAAGCCCGGCAACGGGCAGTCGAAGCTCGAGAACTACGCGATCTGGCTCAACACGTCGAACCGCCTCCAGGCGTACTTCGGCAACGGGACCACCTACGTCACGGTGACGAGCGGGGTGCTGAACACGGCGTGGCACCACATCGTTGCGACGTACGACAACGCGACGGCGCGGATCTACGTCGACGGCGCGCTCGTCGCCTCGGCGACCTCCACCATCGCCCTCACGCCCAACGCCCTGCCGCTCAACCTCGGCCGAACGAACGACGGCCAGTACTACTTCGGCGGTGCGCTGGACGAGGTCGCGGTGTACACGAAGGCGCTCTCGGCGGCACGGATCCAGGCGCACTACCTCAAGGGCCTCGTCGACGGCACGCCGCCGACGGTGACGCTGACCCAGCCGGCTGGCGGAAGCGCCACGAACGCGCCTCGGTATGCGGGCGTCGCCGGGACCACCGCGGGCGACTCGACGACCGTGACGGTGTGGGTCTACGCGGGCTCGGCCGCGACCGGCACCCCCGTCCAGACCCTCAGCGCCACGCGTCAGTCCGACGGCAGCTACTCCGTGACGGGCCCCGCGCCCGCGGATGGGGTCTATACCGCGCAGGCCGAGCAGTCGGACTCCTCGGGCAACGTCGGTCGCAGCGCTCCCGCGACGTTCACGGTCGACACGAGGGCGCCGGTCGCCTCCATCACGTCGGGGCCCCAGGGAACGGTCGCCTCCAGCGCGGCGACGTTCGCGCTCGCGTCGGACGAGCCCGGAAGCACGTTCGAGTGCCGTCTCGACGGCGGCGCCTTCGCCGCCTGCTCGTCGCCGAAGAGCTACTCGGGCCTGGCCGAGGGCGGCCACGCGTTCGACGTGCGCGCGATCGACGCCGCCGGCAACGTGGGGGCGGCCGCCACCGCGAGCTGGGTCGTCGACACGACGGCACCGAGCGCGTCGATCGACGCCCGCCCCGCTGACCCGACGTCCTCGACGACCGCCGACCTCGCCTTCTCCTCGAGCGATTCCGGCGCCGTGTTCGAGTGCCGTCTGGACGGCGGCGCCTTCGCCGCCTGCTCGTCGCCGAAGAGCTACTCGGGCCTGGCCGAGGGCGGCCACGCGTTCGACGTGCGCGCGGTCGACGTGGCCGGGAACGTCGGGTCGGCGGCCTCCGCGACGTGGACGGTCGACACCACGGCGCCGGTCGTCACGCTCACCGAGCCCGTGGACGGGAGCTCCAGCAGCGATCCCAGCCCGACGCTGGGCGGGGTCGCGGGCACCGCGCCCGGCGACGCGACGACGTTGTCCGTGGCCGTCTTCGCCGGGACGATCGCGTGGGGCCTGCCGGTGCAGGTCGTGACCGCTTCCGTGGAGTCGGGCGGACAGTACGCCGTGGACGCCGCGGCCCTGGCCGACGGCACCTACACCGCCCGTGCCGAGCAGTCCGACGCGGCGGGCAACACGGGCCAGAGCGCGACGACGACGTTCACCGTGGACTCCAGCGCCCCGGACACGACCCCGCCGGTCGTCGATCTCCAGACGCCGGCCGACGGCAGCGTGTCGAGCGTCGCAAGGCCGATCCTCAGCGGCCTCGCGGGGACGAAGCAGGGCGACCTGGCCACCGTCACGGTCCTGGTCCACGCCGGCTCGAGCACGAGCGGCACGCTGCTGCAGACGCTGAGCGCGACTCGTCAGGAGGACGGCACCTTCTCCGTCTTCGCCGACGCGCTCGCCGACGGCGTCTACACCGCCTACGCCCGACAGTCGGACGCGGCCGGCAACACCGGCTCCAGCGCGACGCGGACCTTCACCGTCGACACGACGGCCCCGACGGCCGCGATCGCCGTCGATCCGCCGAGCCCGACGACCCAGACGAGCGCGAGCCTGGCGTTCACCTCCGACGAGCCCGGGAGCACGTTCGAGTGCCGGCTCGACGGCGCCGCCTTCGCCGCGTGCTCCTCGCCCGCCGCGTACACCGGCCTCGCAGACGGCAGCCACGTCTTCGCCGTCCGCGCGATCGATCGCGCGGGCAACACGGGCCCGGCCGACACCGCGACGTGGACCGTCGACACGGCCGCGCCGACCGTGTCGTTGACGACGCCCGCGAGCGGCGCCCAGCTCGCCGAGGCGAAGGTCGCCTTCGCCGGCTCGGCCGGCCTCGCCCCGGGCGACTCGCAGACGGTCACCGTGCACGTCTACTCGGGGTCCGACGTGAGCGGCACCGCGGTTCAGACGCTGAACGCGACGCGTCAGGGCGACGGCTCCTACTCCGTGGAGTCGGCGCCGCTCGCCGAGGGCACGTACACCGCGCGTACCGAGCAGCGCGATGCGGCGGGCAACACGGGCCTCAGCCAGTCGCGGACGTTCACGCGCGCCGACCCGGTGATGATCGGCGCCGGCGACATCGCCGGCTGCGAGAGCGGCGACGGGGACGCGCAGACCGCCGCGCTGCTGGCGCGCTACCCGAGCGCGACCGTCTTCACGCTGGGCGACAACGCCTACCCGAGTGGCCAGCCGTCGGAGTACGCGAGCTGCTACGACCCGACCTGGGGAGCCGCCAAGGCGCGCACCCGCCCGATCCCCGGCGGCCACGACCTCGCGACCGTCTCCGGCGGGGCGCTCCCCGGCCAGGGATACGTCGACTACTTCGGTGCGCAGCTCACCCCGTTCGGCGCGACCGCGACCGACCGCCTGAAGCTCTACTACAGCTACGACGTCGGCTCTTGGCACGTCGTCGCGCTCAACGCCGGCTGCTACGGCGACTACGCGGGCTGCGACCCCACGGCGATGGAGCAGTGGTTCCGCCAGGACCTCGCGGCGCACCCCGGCGCCTGCACGATCGCGATGTGGCACGACGCTCGCTGGAGCTCGGGGGCCGAGCACGGCAACTCGACCTTCACCCAGGGCCTGTGGAAGATCGCCTACGACAACGGCGTCGACCTCGTCCTCAGCGGACACGACCACGACTACGAGCGCTTCGCGCCCCAGAACGACGCCGGCGCTGCCGACCCGCAGCACGGCGTGCGCGAGTTCGTCGTCGGCAGCGGCGGCTACTACCACTACGACCTGGGCACGCTGAAGCCGAACAGCGAGGCGTTCAACGGGACCGAATACGGCGTGCTGAAGCTGACCCTCCACGACGGCAGCTACGACTGGCAGTTCGTCCACGAGGACGGCGGCTCGTTCACCGACTCGGGGACCGACTCCTGCCACGGCGCGCCGCCCGCGCCGAGCGGGAACCCGACGGTCCGCTCGACGTCGTCGGCGACGGCCAACCACCCCGCCACGTCGCTCACGATCCCGGCACCGCAGGGGAGCGTCGCCGGCGACCTGCTGCTGGCGGTGGTCTCCCACCAGGGCGGCTCGATCCGCAACATGACGCCGCCCACCGGGTGGACGGCGGTGCCGCGCACCGACCTCTACGAGACGACGAACGCGCGGATCCATGCCTGGTACCGCATCGCGGGCGCGGCGGAGCCCGCGTCGTACAAGTTCACGCTGACGGGCGGATCGGGCATGGCGATCGCGGGCGGTGTCGCGGCGATCGTCGGCGCGGACCCACTGGCCCCGGTCGACGCCTCCGGCGGTCAGGTGACCAACCCGCAGTCGTCGCTGCTCACCGCTCCGTCGATCACCACGACGGCGCCCAACGCGCTGCTCGTCTACGGCGGCGCCGTCAACCAGCCGCTGACGTTCGTCGAGCCGCCGGGCATGGCCGAGCAGTGGGACGTGCGGACGAGCGGCCAGTACAACATCGCGACGGAGGTGGCCGTCGCCGGCCTGCCGTCGGTCGGTGCCACCGGGACCAGGGCGGCGCTGCTGTCGGCAAAGTCGAAGGGGGTCGCGATCCTCCTCGCGATCCGGGCGGACGGCTGATCGTCCGATGCGGGTCGGACGAGAGCGGGCGCGCTCAGCCGCGCGAGGCGCCCTCCGCCGTCGGCGAAGAAACGCCGGGCGGTGGGCTGACGACCGTCAGGGTGTGGGTGCGCAGCAACGGGACGGCGCCGAGCAGCGTGCAGGCGAGCCAGGACCTCCGTGCGATCGCACGGGCGATCGGCGGCGCGAGCGACACGCGCCGGGAGTCGAGCCGCAGGCCGGGGAACAGTCGTCGCAGATCGCGCGGGCGCAGCGGCCGGACCTCCGCGTTGCGCGGGTTCACGGAGAACTCGTAGACGACGATGCAGCCGGAGGGGCGGACGACTCGCAGCATCTCCCTCGCAGCCTGAGCGCGCGAGGCATCGCTGCGCATCGAGCTGAGCATGGTGGAGGCGAGGACGATGTCGAAGCTGTCGTCCGCGAACGGCAGCTCCGTGGCGTCGCCGACGCGGAAGTCCAGGCTCGGCGCGGCGCCGCGCGCCTCCTCGATCAGCTCCTGCTGGACGTCCACGCCGTGGAGGCCTGGGACGCGAGCGCCGCGTGCGAGCAGGCGCAGCAGGGCGCGCCCCGATCCACAGCCGACGTCGAGGATCTCCCGGTCGGCGAGCGGCAGCAGCCCGCGGCGCTCCAGCAGGCGCAGGACGACGCGCTCGCTCTCGTACTCGATGAAGAGGTTCCCCGGCTCCCAGGAGCGGTAGCTGCCGTGCTTCCAGCGGCGCGCCTGGCGAGCGTAGGCGGCATGGACCTCGGTCGTCTCGTCCCTGTCGCCGGCAGCCTCCGCCATGGCGCAAACGTATCCGCACGGCGCTCGTCGCGCGACCCCTGCACCCGGCTGCGCAACCCCCGTCCACCCCGTCTCCGATCACCGAGGAAGGGACTAAGATGCCACGCCTGACCGAGTCGTCCGGAGCGCGGGCGGCCAACGGGAGACCGTTCGTGCACGACGAGCCCAAGAGCCCTCGTCCGCGACGCCTCGCGGACGTAGTCAAGCGCCAGTGGTGGGTCGTCGCGCTCGTCACGTTCCTGGCCGTCGGCGCCGCCATCGTCGTGACCGGCCTGCAGACGCCCAAGTACAGGGCCGAGATGAAGCTCGTCGTCGGCCAGGCGGGCGGCGACGTGCAGCCGGTGATCGGCAGCCAGTCGCTGACCCAGACGATGACGACGCTGCTCGAGAGCGAGGTCGTCGCCTCGTCGGTCATCAGGAGGCTCGGCCTCGACATGACGCCCGAGGAGATCGACAAGAAGCTGAAGGTCGTCGTGCAGCCCGGCAGCTCGGTGCTCGAGGTCGCCTACACGGCGGACACGCCCGAGAAGGCGCGCACGATCCTCGACGAGTTCGGACGGTCGTTCACCGCGGAGGTCGACAGGAAGCTCGGCGTCCGCGCCGGTTCGTTCGGCGGCGGCTCGACCACGCCGATCCTCTTCGCGACGATCTTCAACGCCGCCCACGCCGATCCGAAGGCGATCTCCCCGCAGCGCGCGTCGACGGCCATGACGGCGGGCGTCGTCGGCCTTGTCGTCGGTCTCGTGCTGGCATTTGTCCGCGAGCGCCTGGACGACCGGATCCGCACCCGTGACGAGGCGGAGGCGGCGTTCGGGGCGCCCGTGATCGCCAGCCTCGCCGGCGGCCGGGGTCGCTCCACGCACCGCGCGGCCATGGTCGACGACGCCGTGCAGACGCTCGCGCTGAACTTCGAGCTGATGCGAAACGGCCGCTCCGAGCACGGGCTCGGCAGCGTGAGCCTGGTGACCAGCACGCAGCGCGGCGAGGGCGCCGTCGCCGTCGTCGCCAGCCTCGCGATCGCGCTCGCGCAGACCGGGAGCGACGTGATCTGCGTCGACTGCGATCCTCAGGAGGCCGACCTGCGCAGCCATCTCGACTTCGCCGGTGGATCCGCGGGAGGCGGGGCGCCCGCGGACCCGTCGGCGCCGGACATTGCGGACGGGTCCGTCGACGAGCTGCTGCAGCAGCTCGACCTCACGGCTCACACCCGCGACGGGATGCGCGCCGGCCGTCTGCGGGTGCTGACGCTCGAGGGGTGGCAGGCCGCGTTGGCGACGATGGCGCGGGGCGATCGCGGCGCGGCACTCGTGCAGGCGCTGCGGGAGCAGGCCGACTACGTGATCATCCTCGGCTCTCCGCTGGCGGCGGGCGATCCCTCGCGGCTCGCCCTCCTGTCGGACAGCGTCGTCGTGGTCGCCCGCGCCGGCCAGACCGTCCGTCCGCGGGCGGAGAGCGCGGGCGCGATGCTGCAGCGGCTCGGGCTCAACGACATAGGGGTGGTGCTGACGAGCGCGCGGGCCGACGGGGCCTGACCTAGCGCCAGGGATGGGAGCCGTGCGACACCACATCGACGACCGCGTCGACGTTCCCGCGCAACCAGACGGGGCGCCGCACGCGGTCGCTGAACATCTCGATCTCGAAGGCAAGGCGCGCCAGCCAGTACGCCACGACGATCGCCTCCAGGAGGTCCGGCTCGAGCCGCAGGCCGATGCGCTGCGCGTAGCCGCGCGCTATGTCGTCCCCGCCGGCCTTCGCCCACGGCAGCAGGTGGCTGACGAGGGCCGCGCCGAGGTATTCGCGGGTCTGCTCGCGGCGCGCGCTCAGACGCAGGTGCAGGAGATCGACGAGCGGCAGGCAGTCGGGGTCGGCGCCGTCCCAGTCGATCACGCCGGTGAGGCGATCGCCCGCGACGAGGAGGTTGCGCGTCCAGAAGTCGCCGTGCCCATAGCCCCGGGGGACGTCCCGCAGCCGCTCCTCGAGCGCGGCGCCGAGCGCGCGCAGGCGCTGCGCATCCCCGTCGCGGGTCGCCACGGCGGCGACGATCTCGGCGGTCGAGGCGATCGACCGCTTGTCCGGCGGCGGCCGCTGACCGGCACGATGCAGAGCGACCAGGAAGTCGACGCAGTCGGCGAGCAGGGAGGGCGGAAGGCGAGCTCCCGCGGTGGCCCCGACGAGCTTCGTGTCGAGCGACCAGTCCGCGAGCCCCGTGCGGCCCTGCCCGAGCGCCCACGGCAGCCGGTCGGCGATCACCGGCTCCGGGTCCGTAGCGCGGAGCGCGTCGAGAGCCGCTTGTTGACGCTCGAGCTTGGCTCGTCCCCGCCCTACGGACAGCCGCAGGACCGCCTGCTCGCAGACGACGACCATCATCGCGGCCCGCGCGAGCGGCCACCCGTGCCGGAGCCCGCCCCCGACCAGCGAGCCCGCCTCGGACACGACCGCATCGAGCAGCGTCGGCTCGCTGCCGTCGCGCCGGCCGACCACGACGGCGCGCTGTGGGAGCAGCTCGGCGACGGTGTGGCCCCGCAGCCGGACGCGGACGTCCGGCAGCCAGACGAAGTGCTCGAGATCCCACATGAGGGTCTGGGCGTCCCGGTAGCCGCGCCGGCGGATCGCGCGCCGGGCGCCGGCGGCGCGCAGACGCGTCCTGCCGCTGGCCAGCGCTCGCCGCGGAGCGCGAACGAGGAGCGAGCCGCCCTCGGGCTGCGCCTCGTCGATGCAGACGATCGCCTGCATCGCGTCGCCGCGAACGTCGCCGGCGTCGGCGATCTCGACATCCGGCGCGCGGTCCACGAGCTCCGCTCCGGCATCCGCGAGCGTCTCGGCGAGCTGGCGATCGGCGCTGCGGAACCGGCGGGCCTCGGCGGGGAGGGCGGCCGGAAGCCAGCCGTGAAGCACATTGGCTCCCCCCGACGGTGCGCGCACGCGCGCACCGTATCAGCAGGTCGGCCCGCTGCCGCCGGCCTCGCCGACGCGCCGTCGGACCGGGCCGCGACGTGCCGCCGGCGGCCCCGGGCCGTACGCGGGGGGCGAACGTGAGCACCGTGGCGCGGGCCGCCGTCCGCCGCCGGCGGTCGCAGCCGCACTGGTGGGCGATCATCGCGGCCGCGGCCGCCGCCGGGCTCGGGGCGGCCGCCACGCAGGGGACGGCGGCGGCGATTGCGGTGGCGGTCGTCGTCATCGTCGTCGCCGCGTCGGTGCTCCGGCCGTCCTCGCTGCTGCTGATCCTCGCGGCGTCGATCTTCATGGAGGTGATCGCGCTCGGCGGGGTCACCGTCAGCCGTCTGCTGGCGCCGGTCGCCCTGCTCTTCGTCGTCCTCGCCTGGCTGCGCGGCCGGGCGACGATGTGGCTCGCGCTGCCGGTCGCCTGGGTCACCGGCTACGCGGTCTGGGCGCTGGCGAGCACGCTCTGGTCCAGCAGCCAGGTCGAGACGCGGACCCTGCTGGCATCGCTGGCGATCGCGGTCGTCTACATGTCCGCCTTCGCCGTGCTGATCACGAGCGAGAGCGACCTGCGGGGCGTGCTCTCCGTGATGGCGCTCGCGTCGTTCGTCGTCGGCCTGCTCTCGCTGCTGACGTTCGCGGGCCTCGGCGGCTCCGCGGACTCGCTGCAGTCCGGGCGTGCGCAGGGCGGCGTCGGGGATCCCAACTTCTTCGCCAACATCCAGATAGTCGCGTTCCCGCTGATGCTCGTCCTCGCGTCGGCCACGCGCGACCAGCTGATGCGGCTGCTCATCTACGGCGCCGCGCTCACGACCCTCGCGTCCGCGCTCGCGACGCTCTCGCGCGGCGGGCTCATCGCGCTCATCGCGATCGTCGCCGTGCTCCCGTTCATGCCCGCGAGGGCGATGCTCGGGACGCCGCGTCAGAAGGCGCTCGTGATGCTCATCCTCACGCTGGGCCTGCTGGGGCTCTTCTCGCGGCCCGGCTTTCGCACCGAGGTCTTCAAGCGCGCGCAGACGATCTTCACAGGCGGCCAGGAGACCGGCTCCAGCGCCGGATCCGGGCGCACCGAGATCTGGAAGGCCGCACGCCACGCGATCGACGACCACCCCGTGCTCGGCGTCGGGTTCGGGGCGTTCCCGTCGGTCTCGAGCGAGTACCTGCTCAGCACGCCGGGCGTGGACCTGACGAAGTTCGCCCCGCGCGAGACCGGCATCCAGGCGCACAGCGCGTACATCGGCACGACCGCGGAGCTCGGCCTCGTCGGCATCGCGCTCTTCCTCGGCATCATCGCCAGCACGGCGCTGACGCTGCGGCGAACGGCGGTGCGGGCGTTCCGGGTCGGTGCCGAGCTCCCCGGCCGCGTCGCGAACGCCTGCCTGCTGAGCCTCGTCGGATGGACGATCTCCTCGACGTTCATCGAGACCGAGACGGCGCGCGCCCTCTGGATCGTGATCGGCATCGCGCTCGCGCTGCCGAAGCTGATCCCGCCGTCCGCCCGAGCGCGCGGGCGCGCGCTGCCTCAGCGACCGCGCTCGTAGGCACCGATGTCGGGGCCCGCGCCCACCGGGCGACGACGGCCGTCCCGGTCGCGGCGCGGCGCCCACGGACGCAGCGCACGGCCCAGCGCCGGGCTCCTCCTGCGCAGGTGGAAGTCGCCCGTGGAGGCGCGGGCGAAGCGCGGGTTGGCGACCCGGTTGCCCTTGTAGGCGATCCCGTCGCCGACGAAGCTGCCCTCGGCGTTGCGCCAGCCGAGGTTGTTGCGCGCGACGTTGCCCGTGCCTCGGCGCCCGCCCCAGTACGTGGAGATGCCGTAGCGGCCGTTGCGGGCGACGATGTTGTTGACGATCAGCGCCCCGCTCGTCGTCGTCGCGTCGTCGCTGCCCACGATGATCCCGTCGCGGTAGTTGCCCACGATCGTGTTGTTCGCGACGACGATGTGGTCGCTCGACGGGTAGATCTGGATGCCGAAGCCGTTGCGCGCCCCGCTGACGACGTCGTTCGCGATGAGATGGCCGCGCCCTTCGATGTAGATGTTGTGGTCGAGCTGGTTGGGGCCGTCGCCGCCGTTGTCGCGCACCGTCGACCGCAGGATCGCGATGCGGCTGGTCGTGCGCTCGCTGAAGAACCCCTGCCTCTGGGAGTCGCGTATCACGCAGCGCGAGAGCTCGATGTCGTGGGCGTCTCCCGAGGCGTAGACGTTGGTGGTCGAGGGACCGGTCGCGCCGCGGATCACGACCCCCTCGATCCGCACGTACGCCGAGCCGCCGGCGAGCTCGAGCGGCACGTTGTCCCTCTGCCCCCGGCCGGCGGTCAGCACGGCGCCGCGTTCGCCGCGCACGGTGATCGGCGCGCGGGGCGTGCCGGCGCGCGTCATGACGAGGTTCTCGGCGTACGTGCCGCGGCGCACGACCGCCGTCTGGCCGGGGCGCAGCGTGTCGAGCGCCTTCTGGACGGTGCGCCAGGGCGAGCGCCTGGTGCCGCGCGTCCGATCCGAGCCGCGGGGCGAGACGTAGCGCGTGCCGCCGCGCGACGGCGCAAGACCCTCGTGGAGGCGCCATCCGGTAGCGGCCGGTCGGACGGTGGGCTTCTCGCTGGCGCGCGACCCGTCGCATCCGACCGCGCCGATCGCGAGCGCCGCAGTCACGGCGAGGAGCCCCCTCCGCGCGATCCGCGGGGCTACGGGCGAGCCTGGTCGGAGTAGCGATCGAACCACAGGGAGAAGGCCAAGAGGCACCAGATCTGGCGACTGAGGTCCTGCTCGCCGGCGACATGCGCGTCGACCATGCGCGTCACGGCGTCGGGGCGAAGGAACCCCTGACGGCGGATCTGCTCCGGAGAGAGTACCTCGCGGACGAACGGCTGGAGGTCGGTTCGCAGCCACGCGGCGACCGGCATCGAGAACCCCTGCTTGCGGCCCTTCACGACCTCCTGCGGGAGCAGCGCGGCGCTGGCCTTGCGCAAGAGGCGCTTCTTGGCCAGTCCGCGCACCTTGTGCCGCGAGGGGAGGGCCAGCGCGAAGTCGGTCATCGCGGTGTCGAGGAACGGCACGCGCAGCTCGAGCGAGCGTGCCATGCTCGCTCGGTCGGTCTTCACCAGCATGTCCTCGACGAGGAAGACGTTGAGGTCGAGGTCCATGATGCGCGCCAGCTCCTCGGCGCCCTCCGTCTCCGCGTACGTCGGCGCCAGCAGGTCGACCGGATCGCTCCCGCGGCACTCCGGGCGCAGCACGTCGGCGCGCTGCTCGGCCGTGAGCATGCTCTTCCAGATGGCGTGGCGCTCGAGCGGCGGGCAGGCGGCGCCGCGGGCGAAGTGCTTCGCCTTGTAGTCGAGCGAGCTCGCGCTCCCCGTCGAGGTCGGGAGCCTTGCGATCGCGGGCTGCAACAGGGAGGCGATCCGTCCGAGTCGCGGCGCCAGCCTGTGGCCGACGTAGTTGAAGTAGCCGCCGAAGAGCTCGTCGCCTCCCTCCCCGGAGAGCGCGACCTTGACGTGCTCGCGAGCGAGCTTCGAGACCAGGTAGGTCGGGATCGCCGAGGAGTCCGCGAAGGGCTCGTCGTAGACGTCGGCGAGGAGCGGGAGCAGCTCCGCCGCATCGGGGCGCAGCACGAGCTCGTGATGGTCGGTGCCGTAGCGCCGCGCGACGAGCCGCGCGTTCTCGCGCTCGTCGAACAGGCGCTCCTCGAAGCCGATCGAGAAGGTGCTGACCCGCGTGCCGGCCTCCTGCGCGGCGAGCGCCGTGAGCAGCGACGAGTCGATGCCGCCGGAGAGCAGGATCCCCACGGGGACGTCGGCGACCAGGTGCGCGCGCACCGAGTCCCGCAGGCGATCGAGGAGCTCCTCGGCGAGTGCCGATTCGCCCTCGCCGCGGAGCGTCTCGCGGGGAGCCGCCGTCGGACGGGCGTAGCGCTCCACCCGCACGCCGCGGCCGTCCCGCTCCTGCTCCCAGATCAACAGGCAGCCGGCCGGAAGCTTGCGCGCGGCGCGGAAGATCGTCAGCGGGGCGGGGATGCAGGCGAAGGCGAGGAACGCCTCCAGCGCGTCGAGGTCGACCTCGCGCGAGAAGCCGGGCTGCCCGACGAGGGCCTTCAGCTCCGAAGCGAAGGACAGCGAGTCGCCGCTCAGGGAGTAGTAGAGCGGCTTGATGCCGAAGCGGTCGCGCGCGACGACGAGCCGGCGCGCGCGCCCGTCCCAGATCGCGACGGCGAACATCCCGCGCAGCGCCTCCGCGAAGCGCGGCCCGCGCTCCTCGTAGAGGTGGGCCAGGACCTCGGTGTCCGATCGCGTCGCGAAGCGATGGCCGCGGCGCTCGAGCTCGTCGCGCAGCTCGCGGTAGTTGTAGATCTCGCCGTTCTGGACGACGTGGACGGTCCCGTCCTCGTTGGCTATCGGCTGGTCGCCGCCGGCGAGGTCGATGATCGCCAGGCGGCGAGCCGCCAGGCCCGCGATCCCCTCGACGAAGACGCCGCCGCTGTCGGGTCCGCGATGGAGCAGCGTGTCGTTCGCGTGCTCGAGCGCCTCGCGATCCACGTACCGGCCGTTGAGCGAGATCCTGCCGCAGACGCCGCACATCCCGGCGCGAGTCTAATCGCGACTCGCGCTGGCGGCGACGGATGCGCATCGCGTACGCTGCTGCTGCCCGCCAAGCGTGGGCCGATCGAGATCACGTGACCGACCGCGCACAGACTCTCGGGATCTATGTCGACGGCCCGTTCGGCGTCGTCGAGACGCCGGAAGGCCGCCGGGTCGCGACCGACGCCGCCGACTTCCCCTTCCTGACGTTCGCCTGCGAAGTGGGGGGCCACTTCGGCCGCACCGTCCTCTTCGGCCGCGCCCACCCCGACCTGCCCCGCGACGTCCCGCTGCTGCTCCGCGCCGGCGTCGAGCTGGCTCCGCTGCCCCCGTACGACGATCTCAGCAGGATCGGGCAGGTCGCCCGGGCCACGCTCGGCACGGCTCGCGGGTTCTGGCGCGGCCTGGCGACGACCGACGTCGTCTGGGTGACGGGGCCGCACCCGTTCTCGTTCCTGCTCGTCGCGCTGGCGCTCGCGCGGCGCCGGCGGGTCGTGCTCGGCGTGCGGCAGGACACCGTCGAGTACTTCAGGAGCCGGCTCCCGGGCAGGCACTGGCAGCCGGTGCTGCTCGCCGCTCGCGGCCTCGACGCCGCGTTCCGCGCGCTCTCCCGCATCCTGCCGACCACCGTCGTCGGCCCCGAGATCGAGCATCGATACGGCGGCCCCCGCGCCTCGCTGCTGAGGATCGCGGTCTCGCTGGTCCGGGACGCCGACCTCGTGAGCGCGCCGGCCCGGCGCCCCTCGGCGGACCGCGTGAGCCTGTTCACGGTCGGGCGCATCGACCAGGAGAAGAACCCGCTCCTGCTCGTCGAGGCGATGGCGGCGCTGGAGCGCCTGCGGCCCGGGCGCTACTTCCTGGCGTGGGCCGGGACCGGCGCGCTCGAGGGCGCGGTGCGCGCCCGGGCGGCGGAGCTCGGCGTGAGCGACCGGATCGAGTTCCTGGGGTTCGTGCCCTTCGGGCCCGAGCTCCTCCGGCGGTATCGCGAGGCCGACCTGTTCGTGCACGTGTCGCGCACCGAGGGCGTGCCGGCCGTGCTCATCGAGGCCTTCGCGAGCGGGACGCCGGTCGTGGCGACGGACGTAGGGGGCGTCGCCACGGCGGTCGACGGCGGACGCGCGGCGATCCTCGTTCCCCCCGCTGATCTCGATGCCCTGGTAGCCGCCGTGCTGCGGGTCACCGAGGAGCCGGAGCTGCACGAGCGACTCAGCGCGCGCGGGCCCGAGCTGGCTCGCGAGTGCACGCTCGAGCGCCAGTCCGCGCGGATCGCCGCGTTCGCCCGGGGAGGCGCCCGGGAGCCCGGCCGACCCTAGGCGGCGGTCGTCTTCGTCGCCTCCTCGGCCGCGGACAGGGGCCCGGCGCGACGACGTCGCAGCGCGGCGCGGACCCCGCTCCAGGTCTCCCGCGCATCGGACGGCCGTGGCACGAGGTCGGCCGCCCGGCCGCCGAGCGTGCGCGTGAAGACGATCGCGATGACGACGCCGCCGATCGTGTACGCCGTCGAGGAGGCGATGGCCGCCCCGGCGTCGCCGTGCGAGGGGATGAGCGCGAAGTCCAGCGCGACGGTGCACACGAACGCGCAGCCGATCGAGAGGCTTGCGGCCGTCGGGCGCCTGCGCCCTGTCAGCGAGCTGCCGAGCTGCTTGAGGGCGACGATCCCGAATGCCCCGAGCGCCAGCACGCGCAGGTCGAAGATGGAGCCGCGGAACTCGGAGCCGAAGATGGTGACGCACAGGAACGGGGCGAGCACGATGAGGCCGACGGCCATCGCCGCGGTCGCCAGGAGCGACACGCGGAACACGCGCGCGGTCAACCGGACGGCCTCCCGTCGCGACGAGCGGACGATGTCGGGCCGCTGCACGGCCGACAGGGCGGTGGGCAGGAGGAACAGGGCCTCGGCCCACGCCACGGCGACGCTGTAGAGCCCGAGCTCCCGGGCGCCCGCGATCGCCCCGAGGATCCACTGGTCGAGCCGGTAGTTGGCCAGCAGCATGATCCGCCCCACGTGGCTCTTGCCGCCGAAGCTGAGCGTGCGCCGGGCGAGGGCCAGGTCGGGCCGGCCGAAGCCGACCGAGTAGCGCATGACGTACCGGGCCATGATCGCCGTGCCGAGGAGCTGCCCCCCGATCCAAGTCGCCACGGCGGTTCCGACGCTCAGCACGCCGGCCAGCGCCAGCGCTCCGTTGACCGAGAAGTTGACGACCGACGGCAGCAGCCACGCCAGGTTCGTGACCCCGAACCCGTACTCGCCCTGGATGAGGAACCTCAGGTAGGTGCTGAGGATGAGCATCGGCAGCGAGATCAGGACGAGCCACAGCAGCAGGTGGCTTGCGCTCCCGCCGGCCGCCGGGACGATCGCGACGAGCGCGGCGATGGCCCCGGCGCATGCTGCTCCGAGCAGCACGGACAGGATCAGCGAGTTCGTCGCGAGCGAGCGCCGCAGGTGCGGCTCGGCCGCGGCGAGGTTGACGTTCGCCTCCTGGACGCCGAACGTCGAGATGTTGGAGCCCAGCCAGGCGATGGCCGTGAGGAACGCGACCTCCCCCCGTCCGACCGCGCCCAGCGACCGCGCGACGATCAGGGCGTTGCCCAGGGACAGCACGGCGACGCCGAGCTGCGAGCCGTACGTCTGCGCCGCGGTTCGGAGCAGCGCGTTGGCCGGCGCTCCGGTGGTGCCTGCCTGGTGCTCGGCGTCGGCCATTCGGGGGTGTCGCTGTCGCTGCGAACGCGCGGCGCGCGCCCGGGCGACGTGTCAGATCACATAGTGGTCGGTGCGGAAGCGGTCTGAGTTGGCGTCGATCCACTCGACGGTCCGTCTGAGCCCCTCGCGCAGGTCGACGCGCGGCTCCCAGCCGGTGAGCGTCCGGGCCAGCGAGGGGTCCGAGACGAGTCGCTGCACCTCACTCTTCGCCGGCCTGACGCGCTCGGCCTCGGTCTCGACCTCGAGCTCGCGCCCGAGGACCTCCGCCACGAGGTCGACGAGATCCCCGACGGAGACGTCGACGCCGGTCCCCAGCTGGATCGTCCGCCCGACGGCGTCCGGGGACTCGGCGGCCGCGAGGAATCCGGCGACCGTGTCCGCGACGAAGGTCAGGTCGCGGCGGGGATGCAGGGAGCCGAGCCGCACCGGCCCGCCGGCCAGCGCCTGGCTCACGATCGTCGGGACGATCGCGCGAGCCGACTGGAAGGGCCCGAAGGTGTTGAACGGCCTCAGGATGGTCACGGGAAGGCCGTAGGAGCGATGCCAGGCGTCCATCAGCTTGTCGGCCGCCAGCTTGCTCGCCGCGTAGGGCGATTGCGGCTCGAGCGGGTGGCGCTCGGTGATCGGGACGGTCTGCGCCGTCCCGTACACCTCGCTGGTCGAGGTGTGCACGACGTGCTGCGCACCGGCGCGCAGTGCGGCCTGCGCCACGTTGAGCGTCCCCAGGACGTTGGTCTCGAAGAAGTCGCGGGGATTGACGTAGGAGTAGGGGATCGCGATCTGGGCGCCGAGGTGCAGCACGACGTCGGTCGCCTCGGCCGCCTGCGTCACCGACTCGACGTCGCGTAGATCGCCGAGCACGGTCTCGACCTGCGACGCGACCGCCGGATCGAGCCAGTCGAGCGTTCCGCGGTCGTTGCGCGAGTTGTAGCGGACGAACGCCCGCACGGCGGCTCCGTCCTCCACGAGCCTCGCGACGAGGTGGCCGCCGATGAATCCTCCCGCGCCGGTGACCAGGACGCGCCGACCGCTGAGCGACATGGCTGCGATCGTAACGCCGGGCGCCACCTGCGATGGGGGCCTTTCGGCCAGGGTGTGCGAGGTCGGCCGGCGACGTGCTCCGGGCGCACGGCGACGCGGCGGCCGACGCCGCGAGCGACGACGGCGTCGTCACGGGCGCCCGCGAGCGACGACGGCGCCGTCAGGGGCGCCCGCGGGCGACGCCGGCGCCGTCACGGGCCCGCGAGCGACGCCGGGACGCTGCGCCGGCGCAGGCGCCGGGCCTGGACGCGGGCCCGTGCCGCGCGGGCGAGGTACCTCGGAGCCGACGGGCGAAGGTGCACCCCGCGTTCGGACAGGCCGCTGCGGCGCAGCGCCGCACGGCTGCGCTCGTCGTCGTACGGCACGGCGACGAACTCCGCCGTGTCGTGCTCCGTGTCGAGGATCAGCAGTCGCACGCGCGCCCGCCACTCGCGCGACTGCCCGACGGAGCCCGGGTTCAGGACCGCCCGGTCGCCGCCGGCGAGGGAGATCGCCCCGGACGTCGCCGACCATCCCCGCAGGGCGCTCAGCGCCAGCGGCCGGTGGGTGTGGCCGAGCAGGAGGAAGCGGGCGCCCGGGTCGACCTCCGCGAGCCGGGCGAGCTGCGCGGCCGCGTCCTGGGGTGACGCGGTGTACGTCTCGGGATCGTCGAGCGAGCCGTGGGCGAGGACGACGCCGCCCTGCGCCCGGGCGCGGAGCGGCAGCCGCTCCAGGAACCGGCTCGCCTCCGGCCGCAGCACCTCGCGGGTCCAGCGCAGGCTCTCCCTGGCCAACGGGATGCAGCGCTCGTCGCTCAGTCGCCCGAGCGCGATGAGATCGTGGTTGCCCCTGACGCAGGTGGCGTCGAGCTCGGCGACGAGCTCGACGCAGCCGTTGGGCTCGGGGCCGTAGCCGACGAGGTCTCCGAGCACGAGGAGCTCCGGCGCGCTGCGGCGGCGGGCCTCGGCGAGCGCCGCGCGCAGCGCCTCGAGGTTGCCGTGGATGTCGGCCAGGACGGCGTAGCGCACCGGTCAGTCCCGTCGGTGGGCGACGCGCCACGCGAGCCCCCGGGCCAGCGGCAGCGGGTCGGCGAGCGCCAGGCCGGACTTCGCCTCGCATCGCGCGACCCATCGCAGCCAGCGCGTCACGCTCCAGCCCTCGAGCCGGGCGGCCTGCAGGTCGTGGGCGAGGCTGCACCAGCGCACCCCCGCGCGCGCCGGACGCACGCCGGGCCGCGCCCCGCCGGTGAGGTCCGCGTACACCAGGGCCGGGAGGTTGACGCCGGCCAGTGCCCCCGGATGGTGCCAGAGGTTGAAGCGCGGGTTGACCTCCAGGAGATGCAGGCGCCCCTCGTCGTCGCGCTTGAAGTCCAGCTTCGCGACCCCGCGCAGGCCGAGACGCCGGGTCAGCTCGCGGCCCAGATCGGCGACGTCGCGCGCGGAGGTGATCTCGAGGGCGCTGGTGTACCCGAAGCCCTGCGGATACGTCCTGAGCTTGCGGCCCGTGAACTCGCCGGCGATCGCGCCATCGGCGTCCGCGTACACGTGGTAGCTCTCGATCCGGCTCTCCGGCCCGGGCACCTCCTCCTGGAGCAGGACGTCGAGCGCGCTGCCGGCCAGCCGCCGGCCGAGCTCGCGCAGGGCCGCGGGATCCCCGACCCGGATGGCCTTCGCACGGGCCACCGGGCGCCATGTCGCGTGATCACGCGTCAGCGGCTTGGCGACGAGCGGGTAGCGAAGGTCGACCTCGACCGTCTCGGAGAGCCGCACGCGCCGGGCCCGCGGGACCGGCAGCGACAGGCGCTCGGACAGCTCCTGGAAGCGCTCCTTGTCGACGAGCGCCTCGACGAGGTCGGGCTTGGGCACGACGAAGCGCAGGGCGCTCGCGAGCCGGGCGCGATGGCGCGAGACGAGCAGCAGCGACCAGTCGTTGTCGTAGAAGAGGACCGGCTTCTCCGACTGGCCCTCGGCGTACGCGACCACGGCCGCCACGCGCGCCTCGGGCTCCGTCCGCGAGTCGAAGTACGGCAGGACGTGCGCGGTCGAACGGGAGTAGCGGGCGGGATTTCCGGGATCGACGACGACGGCGGATCGGATCCTCGCCAGGCCGAGCGCCCGCACGAGGTCGATCTCTCCCATGACGCATGCCGCCGGCCGCCGGCCGCCGGCCGCGTCCGCCCGGCGTCCACCCCACATCGGCGTATACTCGCGGATCCGGCAAGCGGCGTGTGCTTCTCCGGTCGGAGGGCGTCGTTCTCTCGCATCCCGTGCACCCAGCGTCCGACCAACGACGGTTGGTGCTCGAGCGCGTCGCGTTCGAGCGCTGCGACTGGTCGGCCATGGATGCGATGAGCGATCGCGTGCTCTTCCAGACCCGGGAGTGGCTCGACTTCCTGGGTCGCAGCCAGCGAGCGGAGCCGGTCGTCGCCGAGGTGCTTGCCGGCGGCGAGCGCGTCGGCTGGTTCACGGGCGCCGTCGTGAGCTCCTACGGCGTGCGCATCCTCGGCAGCCCGTTTCCCGGATGGACGACCCCGTGGATGGGCTTCAACCTGCGCGACGGCGTGGACCGATGGGCGGCGGCGTCGGCGCTCGCGCCGTTCGCCTTCCACGAGCTGGGCTGCCTGCATCTGGAGCTGCGCGATCGCCTGCTCGAGGCGCCTTCGCCCGAACCCGCGAGGCTGGCCTGGACCGACCTGCACACCTACGAGCTCGACCTCGCGTCCGCGGAGGACGAGATGCTCGCGCGCATGTCCAGCGCCTGTCGGCGCGCGCTGCGCAAGTCCGAGAAGTGCGGCGTGAGGATCGAGGAGGCATCGGGCGAGGGCTTCGCCGACGAGTACTACGCGCAGCTCGAGGACGTCTTCGCCAAGCAGGGCCTCGAGCCGACATATCCGGTGCAGCGCGTCCGCGACCTGATCGGCTCGCTCGAGCCGTCCGGCCGGCTGCTGCTGCTGCGTGCCCTCTCGCCGGAGGGCGAGCGGATCGCCACCGGGATCTTCCCGGCCATGAACGGCACCGCGTACTTCTGGGGCGGCGCCAGCTGGCGCCCGCATCAGCATATGCGCCCCAACGAGGCGATCTTCTGGTATGCGATGCGCCGATGGAAGGCCGCCGGCTACAGGACGCTCGACATGGGCGGCGGGGGTGCCTACAAGCTCAAGTACGGACCGCGCCTCGTCACCGTGCCCTTCTTCCGCCGTTCGCGGGTGCCGCTCCTCGGACGGCTTCGCGACGTCGCCGCGCGGATCAAGACGCGGGGCTACTAGGGCGGTGGGCGTGCCTCGACGGATACTCGCCGGGCGCAGTGAGGTGAGACCGTTCGCAAAGGCCGCGCGATGGCAGCCGTCGACCGGCGCCCGAAAGACGTCGGGCCTGGCCGACCACGGCTCTCCCGGAGCCGCGGGCAGGTCGCGGCCGGCGAGTGGGGCGCCGCGTCGCCGCACGGCCGTGAGCGGTCCTCGGGTGCTGATGTACCACGACGTCGTGCCCGAGGGGCGGCCCGAGGTGTCGGGCTTCCCGGGCACGGCCGGCTCGAGGTACAAGCTCGAGGAGGCGGGGTTCGCCGAGCATCTCGATGGCCTGCAGGCCACGAGCCTGGGCTTCGGGCTGCTGGCCGGCGACGGACCCTGTCCGCCTGCGGCGTTCACGTTCGACGACGGCGGCAGCTCGGCGCTCCATGTCGCGGAGGAGCTCGAGCGACGCGGCTGGCGCGGCCACTTCTTCGTGACGACGGGCAGGATCGGAATGCCGGGCTTCGTCACCGCCGACGAGGTGCGCGAGCTCGCACGGCGCGGCCACGACGTCGGCTCGCACTCCCACTCGCACCCCAAGTACATGGCGTCGCTCTCCGACGCCGCCATCCTCGAGGAGTGGGCGCGCAGCCGCGACGAGCTGCACGAGCTGCTCGGCAGGCCTCCGCGGACCGCCTCGGTGCCCGGCGGCTTCTTGTCGGGCAGCGTGATCGCCGCGGCCGAGCGCGTCGGCTACGGGGTGCTCCTGACCTCGGTGCCGTCGGCTCGCCTGCATCGCCACGGAGCGATGTGGGTGACCGGTCGCTTCACGATCCTCTCCTCGACCTCGCCCGCGCGGGCGGTCGCCTTCGCCACCGGCGATGCGCGCGCGTGCGGATCGCAGTGGGCGGCGTACGTGATCAAGGACGCGATCAAGCGCGTCAGCCCGGCCGCGTTCGATGCGCTGCGCCGAGTGGCCGGCGTCCGCGACTGACGCAGCCGGGAAGGCGGGCGGCCGGCCGCGTCAGTCGCGGACTGCGTGGTGTGGGTGTCGAGACGCCACGGGAGCGCCGCGCGCTCACGTGTGGGGCGCCCGCGTCAGCCGGTACGCGGCGCGGAACGGGGCGGTTCCCGCTCGGCCAGCCAGCCGGCGATCCGCTCGCCGACCACGGGCCCCTGGTCCTCCTGCAGGAAGTGCGCGGCGTCCTCGATCACCTCGAGCTCGTCGATGCCGAGCGCCGCTGCGACCCGCCGGCCGCCCTCGAGCGGGATCACGGGGTCCTCCGCCGCCCACAGGGCGAGCTTCGGGCGCGGGTCGGAGCGCAGCGCCTCGGTCACGCGGCGGCCGGCCTCGGCGCCCGGGTCGTCGGGCGAGAGCGGGATCATCAGCGGGAACGCGCGGGCGCCGGCCTTCGACGCGGGCGTCGGGAACGGCGCGTCGTACGCGGCCAGCACCTCGGGGCTCAGCGCGCGCTTGGTGCCGCCCGCGACGAGCGCGCTGATCGGCAGGTCCTCGGTCTGCTCGACGAAGTCGCGGAAGCGGTGCCAGGCTTCGGCCATCCGCTGGCGGCCGGTGAACACGCCGGTGTCGAGGACCACGATCCGCCCGATCCGCTCGGGGCGCTCGACGGCGGCGCGCAGGCCGACCGGCCCGCCCCAGTCGTGCACGACGAGCGTCGCATCCCGCACGTCGAGCTCGTCGAGGACGAACAGCATCGCCTCGTTGTGGCGGTCGTAGCTGTACCAGTCGAGGTCGGTCGGCTTGTCCGAGCGGCCGAAGCCGGGCATGTCCGGCGCGATGCAGCGGTGGCCGGCATCGAGCAGCGGACCCATCACCCGCCGCCAGAGGAAGGACCACGTCGGCTCGCCGTGGAGCAGCACGATCGGCGAGCCGGCGCCCTCGTCGATCCGCGCCAGCCGCAGCCCCTGCCACTCGAGGTAGCGCGGCTCGTACGGCAGCTCGGGCAGGTCGGCGAAGCGCGTCTCGGGGGCGCGCTCGAAAGCGACGCTCATGCCGCGCGCACCCGCTGCCGGCGCGCTCGGGCCTCGTCGATCACCCGCAGCGCCTGGTCCTTGGGGAACCAGCCGTCGACCTTCACGTGCTTGCCCTCGGGCTGCTTGTAGATCGAGAAGAAGTGGCTGATCTCGTCGCGCAGCGGCTGGGGGATGTCGTCGAGGACCTCCATGTGGTTCCAGTTCGGGTCCTCCTGCGGCACGCAGACGACCTTGTCGTCGACGCCCTTGTCATCGCGCATCCGGAAGAGCGCGATGACCTTCACGGGGATCACGCAGCCGGGGAAGGTCGGCTCGCTCACGCAGACCATCGCGTCCAGCGGATCGCCGTCCTCTCCGAGGGTGTCGGGGATGAAGCCGTAGTCGGTCGGGTAGACGACCGAAGAGAAGAGAAAGCGGTCGAGCTTGATCGCGCCGAGCTGCTCGTCCCACTCGTACTTGTTGCGGGAGCCCTTGGGGATCTCCACGAAGCAGTGGATCATGGTCAATGGCGATACTACGGCCGTGACCGACGACATCGCCCGCGACTCCATCAACGCGATCCGCGCCCTCGCCATGGACGCGGTGCAGCGGGCCAACTCCGGCCACCCGGGCCTGCCGATGGGCATGGCGCCCGCGGCATACCTGCTCTACACGCGGATCATGCGCCACGATCCGGCCGACCCGCGCTGGCCGGATCGCGACCGTTTCGTCCTCAGCGCCGGGCACGGGTCGATGCTGCTCTACGCGCTGCTGCACCTGACCGGCTACGGCGTCTCGATCGACGACCTGAAGGCGTTCCGTCAGTGGGGCTCGATCACGCCCGGCCATCCCGAGCGCGACGCGGAGCACGTCACGCCCGGCGTCGAGGTCACGACCGGTCCGCTCGGGCAGGGGTTCGCGAACGGCGTGGGGATGGCGATGGCCGAGCGGCTGCTGCGCGAGCGCTTCGGGCGCGAGGTCCAGGACCACCGCGTCTTCGCGATCTGCTCGGACGGCGACCTGATGGAGGGCGTCGCCTCGGAGGCCGCCTCGCTCGCCGGCCATCTGCGGCTGGGCCGCCTCGTCTACCTCTACGACGACAACGACATCTCGCTCGACGGGCCGACCTCGCTGAGCTTCAAGGAGGACGTGACGGGGCGCTTCGAGGCCTACGGCTGGCACGTCCAAGAGGTTCCCGACGTCAACGACCTGACGCTGCTCGAGCACGCGATCGAGCGGGCGATCGGCGACGAGGAGCGCCCGTCGCTGATCCGCGTGCGCTCGATCATCGGCTACCCGGCGCCGAACCGCATGGGAACGAGCAAGGCGCACGGAGCGCCGCTCGGCGAGGACGAGGTCCGGGCGGCGAAGGAGGTCATGGGCCTCGACCCGGACGGCGATTTCGCGGTGCCCGATGCGGTGCGCGAGCACATGAGCCAGCGCGCGCGCGGCGGCGCGCTGCGCGGCGAGTGGGGAGCGCGCGAGCGGGCCTGGCGCGACGCCGACCCGGAGCGCGCGAAGGTCTGGGACGCGGCCTGGGCGGGCAGGCCGCTGCCCGGGCTCGACGGCGCGCTGCCGCCCGACTGGGGCGCCGACAGCCTCGCGACCCGCGTCGCCGGCCACAAGGCGATGGCCGCGTTCAGCGCGTTCGTGCCGACGATGCTGGGCGGTGCCGCCGACCTGTCGGAGTCGACGAAGACCGAGTTTCCGGGCGGCGAGAGCGAGCGCTACGACGCGACGCAGGCGGGACGCAACGTCTACTTCGGCGTGCGCGAGCATGCGATGGGGGCGGTCGTCAACGGGATGGCCGCGCACGGCGGCATCGTCCGCCCGTACGGCTCGACCTTCCTGCAGTTCTCCGACTACATGCGCGCCTCGATCCGCCTGTCGGCGCTGATGGCGCTGCCCGTCGCCTGGGTCTTCTCGCACGACTCGGTGGCGCTCGGCGAGGACGGCCCGACCCATCAGCCGGTCGAGCACATCGCGGCGCTGCGGGCGATCCCGCGCCTCACCGTCATCAGGCCCGGCGATCCGGACGAGACGGCCGAGGCATGGCGCACGATCCTCGAGGACTGCGACGGTCCCGTCGTCCTCGCGCTGAGCCGGCAGAACGTGCCGGTGCTGCCGCGCGACGGCGACGGCGACGGTGCGCTCGCGGGCGCCGACGGCCTGCGTCGCGGTGCGTACCTGCTGCGCGACGCGCCGGGCGCACGCGCGACGGTCGTCGGCACGGGGGCCGAGCTCTCGGTCGCGCTCGCCGCCTCCGACCTGCTCGCCGCCGAGGGCGTGCCGACGCGCGTCGTCTCGTTCCCGTCCTGGGAGCTGTTCGCCGCCCAGGACGTCGAGTACCAGGAGTCGACGATCCCGTCGGAGCTGCCGTCGGTCGCGGTCGAGGCCGGGATCACGATGGGCTGGGAGCGCTGGGTCGACAGCGTCGTCGGCATCGACCGCTTCGGCGCCTCAGCGCCGGGGGGCGAGGTCCTCCAGCGCCTCGGGATCAGCGCCGAGGCGGTGGCCGAGCGGGTGCGCGGGCTGCTGTAGAACGGCCACGCGGCGCGGGCCGAGCGCGGAGCGCGGTACTTGGTCGGGACGCCGCGGCCCGGTGAGAGCCGCGCGCCTCCGGTCGAGGTCGGTGACGACGGCGTCGTGCTGCGGACGCTCACCGGCCCGCTCGACGTCTCGGTGAGCTGCGAGCGTGCGTGAGCGGCGCATTCGGCGAGGTGGGGTCGGCTACGACGCGGCGAGGTCGCCGAAGATGTCGGGGAGGCGTCGCTCCACCTCGTCGGTCTGCCCGCCGAGGCTCAGGAACCGGCTCATCCGCCGCTGCGCTTCGGTGCTGTCGCGGACCGCGGCGAACGCTGCGGCCTCGGCCGCGAAGCCGTCGCCGGCTCGGCATTCGGAGGCGTTGACTGCGGCCTTCGCCGCCGTGACCGCGGCGCGCGGGAACGACGCGACGCGACGCGCGAGATCGTCGACGAAGCGGCCGAGCCGATCGGCGGGCAGCGCGCGGGTGACGTAGCCGTAGCGCTCCGCGACCGCGGCGTCGAGATCGCCGCCGCCGACGATCATCTCCAGCGCCCGCGAGCGGCCGACGAGTGCGGGCAGGCGCTGGGTCGCGCCGCCTCCCGGGATGATGCCCAGCGCGACCTCGGGCTGGCCGACCACCGTGCGCTCGAGCTCGGCGTAGCGCAGGTCGAGCGCGAGGAGCAGCTCGCTGCCGCCGCCACGCGCGATCCCCTCGATCTTCCCCACGGTCAGCTGGGGCAGATGGCGCAAGCGCTCCATGAGCAGGTTGAACTCGCCGGGCCCGATCGTGCGCCGCGGCCCCTCGCGCAGTAGCAGCTGGACGTCGTAGTGGGCGACGAAGAACGCGGGGTGGGCGCTCTGCAGCACGCAGACGTTCGAGGTCCGGTCGCACTCGAGCCAGGCGACGCAGCGCTCGAGGTCGTCGAGCATCGTCTGGTCGAGAAGGTTGATCGGCGGGTGGTCGATCGTGATCGTCACGAGTGCGCCGCGGCGGCTCAGCGTCAACGTCCGCAGGTCCTCCTCCAGCTCGATGGGCTCGGCCACCGTCTCTCGCTCCTCCCCAAGAATCGAATTCAGCATATACAGTACGCGGGCCATGAGCGAGACCACGCGGCAGATCCAGCTCGCCCGGCGGCCGCGGGGGGCCGCCGCCGAAGGCGATTTCGAGCTCGTCGAAGCGGTGCTCGCGCCGCCGGCTGAGGGCGAGGCGCTCGTCGAGAACCACTTCTTCTCCGTCGATCCCTACATGCGCCTTCGCATGTCGGGCGACTCCTCGTACTTCGCGCCGTGGCCCCTGCGCGCGGCGCTCGACGGCGACGCCGTCGGGGTCGTGGTGAGCTCGCGGGCGGCCGGGCTCGCACCCGGCGACTGGGTCGCCAGCCAGCACGGCTGGTGCGAGCGTTTCGTCGCCGGCGCCGGGGAGATGCGCTCGCTCGGCGAGCCGCCGGCCGGCCACGATCACGGCGCGTTCCTCGGCGTCATGGGCGCAACCGGCCTTACCGCGTACGTCGGCGTCTGCGACATCATCGTGCCGCGTCCCGGCGAGAGCATCTTCATCACGACTGCGGCGGGGGCCGTCGGCAGCGTTGCCGGCCAGATCTCCAGGCTGCTGGGCGCTCGTACGATCGGAAGCGCCGGCAGCGACGCGAAGGTCCGGTCCGTGACTGAGCGCTATGGCTTCGACGCCGCGTTCAACTACCGGACGCGTTCGACGCGCCGGGCGCTCGGCGAGTTTGCGCCGGGCGGCATCGACGGGCTGTTCGACAACGTCGGTGGGCGGCAGCTCGAGGCGGCGCTCGACGCGATGGCGATCGGAGGGCGAATCGCGAAGTGCGGTGCGGCCAGCGGATACGACACGCCGATCGCGCCGCCCGGACCTCGAAACCTGCACCACTTCTTCGGCAAGCGGCTGACGATGCGCGGCTTCCTCGTCAGCGATCACCACGACCGCCGTCCCGAGTTCGAGCGCCGGATGCGCGGTTGGCTGGCCGCCGGAACGGTGGTTGCCGACGAGACGCGCGCCCACGGGCTCGAGGCGGCGGTGCCCACGTTCCTCGGGCTCTTCGACGGAGCGAACCTCGGCAAGACGATCGTCGACCTGGCGGGCTGAGCGAGGAACCACGCGTGTCGTGGCGAATGAGACTTGCATCCAATGCGTACATCGGATATAAACTCATGCGTCGTTGTCGGGTGATGGCAGATCGACGATCCCGTGCCCCGGCAGGCGCACGCCTTCGAGAGGAGAGGTTGCAGATGAGCGGTCGGTTGACTGGGAAGGTCGCCCTGATCTCGGGGGCAGCACGGGGACAGGGGGCCTCTCATGCCGAGCTCTTCGCGGAGCAGGGCGCCAGCGTGGTGCTCGGCGACATCCTCGATGCCGAAGGCGAGGCGACGGCGGGCGCCCTTTCCGAGCGAGGCTTCGATGTCACGTATACACGCCTCGACGTGACCCGCAGCGCCGACTGGCAGGCGGCCGTCGCCCTCGCGGAGAAGCTCTACGGGAAGCTCGACGTGCTCGTGAACAACGCCGGGATCCTCGGGATGCCGAGCATCCTCGACGAGACCGAGGAGCACTGGGCGCAGGTGATCGCCGTCAATCAAACCGGCGTCTTCCTCGGCATGAAGGCGGCGATTCCAGCCATGCAGCGGGCCGGGACCGGCTCGATCGTCAACACGTCCTCGATCTGGGGGCTCGTCGGCGCGGAGGAGTACATCGCCTACCAGGCGAGCAAGGGCGCGGTGGCGCTGATGACCAAGAGCGCGGCATTGACGCACGTCGGCGACGGGATCCGCGTCAACAGCGTCTGTCCGGGCCTGGTCCTGACGCCGATGAGCGCCGAGGAGGGGCCCGAGGTGGAGCGGGCCGTCGCCGAGGCGACGCCGATGAAGCGCGGCGCGCAGCCACGGGAGATCTCGCAGGGAGTGCTCTTCCTGGCATCGGACGAGGCCTCGTACATAACCGGCACCGAGCTGATCATCGACGGGGGCTTCTTGGCGCAGTGAGCTGCCGCCCCAGCCCGGGTTCCGGGCTGGGGCGGAGGCCCTTTTACTACTTGCATGCAGCGCGTACACCGGATATTCTGTTCGTTCATTGGAGGGGGAGATGCGCTGGCGGCGTGTCGGCTTCGGGTCCGCGGGACGGGCTGCGCGGCTCCCTTCGTCCAGAGGAGATTCTGCAGATGAGTGAGCGATCGGTCGCCGTCGTCACCGGAGGTGGCAGCGGCATCGGCCTCGCCAGCGCCCAGGCGCTCGCGGCGGCCGGCCTGGCAGTGCTGATCGGTGGGCGCCGCGAAGAGGCGCTCGAGGATGCGTGCCGTCAGGTGCGTGCGGCCGTGCCCGGCGCGGTCATCGAGCACCGCGTCGCAGACGTCGGCCGCCCCGAGGATTGCGAGGCGCTGGTCGCCGAAGCGGCCGACCGCTTCGGCTCGATCGACGTCCTCGTCACTGCGGCGGCAAGCTTCGAGCCCGTTCACATCCTCGACATGACGGCCGACGCGTGGGACCGCTGCCTCGACGTCGTGCTGCGTGGCAGCGTCCTGTGCGCGGTCGCTGCCGCCCGGCGCATGCGCGACGCCGGCCACGGGCGGATCATCCTGATCTCATCGATCAACGGTGCCGTCTCGGAGCCCGAGACCGCCCACTACAGCGCGGCCAAGGCCGCGATTATCTCGGTTGCCCGGTCGATGGCCGTCGACCTGGCCGAGCACGGCATCGCGGTCACCGCGGTGGCGCCCGGCTGGGTCGACACGCCGATGATCGCCGAGTTCGTCGAGGCGGCGACCCCGGAGGATCTGCGGCGGATCAACCCGCTGGCGCGCCTCGGCCGCCCTGAGGAGCTCGCCGGCTTCATCGCCTACCTGGCGACCGACGCGCCCGACTTCCTGACGGGCTCGACGCTGTTCGTCGATGGCGGTCAGACCGCCATCGCCCCAATGCCCTGAGCGGCGGACCGTCGCCGATCCGAGCGTTCCCGAGGAGGAGAGTGCAGATGCCGGAACCGTTCAAGTCAGTCGGCTCCAAATACACCCGTCGCCAGGCCCTGGCGCTCGCGGCGCTCGGCGGTGCCGCTTTCGCCGGGCTACCCGGCTGCGGGGGGTCGGAGTCGTCGACGACGACGACGACAAGCGGCGCCGCGGTGTCGCCCGACTCGTTCAAGGGCGAGACGCTCAACGTCTTCACCTGGTCGGGCTACCACGACAAGAAGTGGATCGCCGAGTACGAGAAGCTGCGCGGCGTCAAGGTCAACACGCAGCTCTTCGGCGGCGTCCCGGACGGCTTCGCGAAGGTGCGCGCCAGCCCGGATGCCTTCGACCTGGTCCTCGCGACGTCCGGCTGGGTCGAGAACTACGTCGACGCGGGGCTCATCGTCCCGGTCGACGAAAGCAAGGTCCCGAACATGAAGAACATCCTGCCCGGCCTCAAGTGGCGGGATGCGACCGAGTACAAGGGCAAGAACTACGCGATCGTCTACAACTGGGGCGACGAGCCGCTCTGCTGGCTTCCGGACAAGGTCTCACCGGACCCGGACTCCTGGCGCGTCCTCTACGACCCCAAGTACAAGGGCAAGGTCAGCCTTGTCGACGACCCGACGACGATCATGCCGTTCATCCCGATCATGCTCGGGTTCGAGAACCCGTTCGACCTCGACGAGCAGCAGATGACGCAGATGAAGAAGGCGCTGATGGACCTGCGGGGGCAGGTGAACCACGTCGCGGCCTCGATCGACGACCAGACGACGGACTTCGGAGGCGGTGAGGTCCACCTCGGAGTGCTCTACAACATCGGAACCCAGGTCAAGCTGCGCGACGACGGGATCGAGCTCAAGCAGACGATCCCGAAGGAGGGGGCCGCGGCATGGAGCGACAACTACGTGCTGACCAAGGCCGGCGAGAAGAAGGCCGCCTTGGCGTACGACTTCATCGACTACACGATGTCGGTTTCGTGGCAGGCGCGATTTGCGGCGGCGACGAGCAACACCAGCATCCTGACGCTGGATGCCGCGAAGTCGCAGGAGGCCGTTTCGGCCGGTCTCGACGAGAAGGCACTCAACACGACGCTGCTGCCCTACACGGCTGAGGGCGCGTCCTTCTTCGAGCGGATCAAGCTCCTCAAGCGTGTCCCGAACGTCGACGAGTGGCTCTCCGCTTGGAACGAGTTCAAGTCGGGCCTGTGATATCGGTGGACCAGGCATCCGCAGCCGCACAGCCGCAGGGCGTCATTCCGTCGTTCGGCGAGCGCCGTCGCGATCCGACGCGCTGGGCGGCACAGGAGCCCGTACGCCTCGTCGGCGTGTCGAAGGTCTATCCGGGCACGGATGCGCCGGCCGTCGCCGGGCTCGATCTGCGGATCGAGCCCGGCGAGTTCTTCTCCCTGCTCGGCCCGAGCGGCAGCGGCAAGACGACGACGCTGCGGATGCTCGCCGGCTTCGAACGCCCGAGCGCCGGGAAGGTCTTCCTCGGGGACACGGACATCACCGACGTGCCGCCATACCGCCGTCCGGTCCACACGGTGTTCCAGAGCTACGCGCTGTTCCCGCACATGAACGTGCGTCAGAACGTCGGCTACCCGCTGCGCATGAGCGGCGTCCCGAAGCGCGAGATCAGGACGCGGGTCGACGAGTTCCTCGAGCGCGTCGCCGTCACGCAGTTCGTCGACCGGATGCCCCACCAGCTCTCGGGCGGCCAGCGCCAGCGCGTCGCGCTGGCGCGCGCGCTGGTCGCCAAGCCGCAGCTCGTGCTGCTCGACGAGCCGCTCGGCGCGCTCGACCTGAAGCTGCGCCAGGAGATGCAGGTCGTCCTGCAGCACCTGCAGCGCGAGGTAGGGATCACGTTCGTCTACGTGACGCACGACCAGGGCGAGGCACTCGCGATGTCCGACCGGATCGCGATCATGGCCGACGGCAAGGTCCATCAGATCGGCTCGCCGCAGGCCGTCTACTCAAGGCCCGAGACGGCGTTCGTCGCGCGCTTCGTGGGTCGCACCAACCTCCTGGAGTGCGAGCGTGTCGGCAACGCCCGCGTCGTGTCCGGTGATCTCGAGCTGCGGGTTGGCGAGACACCGAGCGAGTCGCGCTTCTTCCTCTCCGTCCGCCCCGAGGCCCTACGCCTGGGGGATGCGGCCGTGGACGCCGACAACGTCCTCGACGGCTTCGTCGAGGAGGCGATCTACCAGGGCGCCGACGTCGAGCTGCGGATCCGTGCCGTCTCGCAGCTGCTGATCGCTCGCGCAGCGGTCGGCCGCCACGAGGTCGGGAGCGCGGTGCGGGTCGGCTGGGACGTCGCCGACGCGGTCGCGGTCCGCGCCGAGCCGACGACGGAGGCCAGGGTCGGCTGATGAGCGTCGTTGCCGCGCGCATGCCTCGGTCGCTGGGTCGCGCCCTGACGACTGCGCCGGCGCTCCTCTGGATCGCCGTCTTCGTGCTGGCGCCGAACGTCATCCTCGTCCTCTACAGCTTCTGGAAGAACCAGATCTTCGGGGTTCAGAAGACGTTCACGCTGGACAACTACTCGCAGGTGATCCACTCGGACACCGTGCTGACGCTGCTGCTGCGCTCGTTCCTGATCGCGACGGTCGCGGCGACGCTCGCGACGCTCATCGCATTCCCGCTCGCCTACGTCGTCGTGCGCTACTTCGGCCGGCGCAAGTTTCTCGCGGCGCTGCTGGTGATCGTGCCGCTGTGGGTGAGCTTCCTGATGCGCGTCTTCTCGTGGAAGATCATCCTCGGCGAGAACGGCATCCTCAACGGCTTCCTCGAGCAGACGGGGCTGATCAGCAAACCGTCGGGCATCTTCCTGTTCTCGCCGTGGGCGGTCGGGATCGTGATGACCTACGTCGGGATCCCCTACGTCTTCCTGGCCGCGTATACGCTGCTGGACCGGATCCCGCCGAGCCTCTACGAGGCGGCCGGCGACTGCGGTGCGTCCTCGTGGCACACGCTGCGGACGGTGATCTGGCCGATCGCCCGCCCGGCGGTCGTCGTCGGCTACATGCTCGTCTTCGTCATCGTCTTCGGCGACTACGTCACGCCGGCGCTCGTCGGCGGCTTCAGCGGCACGATGATCGGCAGCTTCGTGCTGCAGGCGTTCGGCGGCCTCAACAACTGGCCCTACGGGGCGGCGCTCGCACTGACGACCGTCGTCTGCGCGCTGGTCTTCCTCGGGCTTGCGTCGCTGTTGCTGCGCAAGCGCTACGTCCTCGAGGGAGAGACAGCGTGAGCGCCGCCGCACCTACGGCCCTCCCGGCCGCTGCCGTGCCGCACCCGTCGGCCGAGGTCAGGCCGGGCGCTCGGCGCGTAGCAGCGCTCGCATTCGCCGGGCTGGTCTTTCTCTTCCTCTACGCGCCGCTCCTGGTGATGGCGGTGTTCTCCTTCAACAAGGGCGCCGTCCAGAGCCTGCCCCTCAAGGGCTTCACCACCGACTGGTACACCAAGCTCGCACACGACGGTGCGATGATCGACGCGCTGCTCTACAGCGCCAAGGTTTCCATCGTCGCGGTCGTCGTCTCCATGATCGCCGGCACCGGCTTCGCGATCCTCTTCACCCGCTCGCAGATGCGCGGCCTGCGGATCCTGCAGGCGCTGATCGGGCTGCCGTTCGTGATGCCCGGGATGGTGCTCGGCATCTCGCTGCTGCTCGCGTTCCGCCAGATCGGGATCCAGCCGGGCCTGCTGGCGATCATCGTTGCGCACATCGCCTTCATCACGCCGATCATCATGTTCGTCGTCGCCCAGCGCCTGCAGGCGCTGGATCCATCGCTCGAGCAGGCCTCGATGGACCTCGGCGCCGGGCCTCTGCGCACGTTTGCCAATGTGATCTTCCCGTCGATCCGCACGTCGCTGATCGCCGGGGCGGTGCTCGGGTTCACGGTCTCGTTCGACGAGGTGATCGTCACCTTCTTCGTCAGCGGCAACGAGCAGACCCTGCCCGTCCACATCTGGACGCTGCTGCGCCAGGGCTTCTCCCCGGTCGTCAACGCGATCCTGACGGTCATCGCGATCGTCTCGGTCGCGCTCGTCACGATCTCGACGGTCACGATCGCGCGCTCGCGCCGTACGCGCGGCCACGGAGGCGCAGCGTGATCACGGGACCGATGCCGCGCACGCCGCTGATCCTCTCCGCGGTACGGACCCCCGTCGGTCGTCACGGCGGCGCGCTGTCGGAGGTTCGCCCCGACGACCTGCTCGCACACGTGCTCGCCGAGGCGCTGGCGCGCTCGCCGCTCGCGCCCGAGGCGATCGAGGAGGTCTCCGTCGGCATCGTCAACGCTTCGGGCGAGGCGATGGGCAATGTCGCACGCTACGCGGCGCTGCTTGCGGGGCTTCCGACCAGCACCGCGGGCATGTCCGTGAATCGCTTCTGCGGCTCCGGGCTTGCGGCCCTCAACGCTCTCGCTCACGCGATCGCGGCCGGGTCGATCGATGCCGGGGTGGCGGCCGGGGTGGAGTCGATGAGCCGCTCGACCTGGCCGATCCGCAAGCCGCTCGGCGCGAAGTACGTCGGCCCGATAGCGGCGCGCGACGCGATGTTCAGCGGTGCCGGCGGGCCCCAGCACCCGGCGCTCGAGGCCGACGGGACGATGATCGAGATGCCGCAGGGCGCGCAGCTCATCGCGGATGAGATGGGCATCTCGCGCGAGGAGATGGATCGCTTCGCCGAGCGCAGCCATCTGCGCGCTGCCGCCGCGGCCGCGGCCGGACGCTTCGCCGATGAGCTGACGATCGTGCCCGCGCCGGGCACCGGCGCGGCCCTCGCCGTCGACGAGACGATCCGCGCCGACACCTCGCTGGAGCGGCTCGCGCGCCTGCGGCCCTACGACCCGCAGGCGCCGGACATCACGGCCGGCAACGCGTCACCTGTCAGCGACGGGGCCAGCGCGCTGGTGCTCGCGGCGCAGGACGCGCCGCTGCCGCCGGGTGCCCGCCCCCTGGCCCGCGTCGTCGGGACGGCGCTCGCCGCGGTCGAGCCGCAGCGCTTCTCGATCGCACCGGTCCTCGCCATCAGGCGGCTGCTCGAGCGCACCGGCGTCGCGCTCGACGACGTCGAGCTGGTCGAGATCAACGAGGCGTTCGCCGCCCAGGTGATCGCCTGTGTCCGCGAGCTCGACCTCGACGACGAGCGCCTCAACGTCAACGGCGGCGCACTCGCGCTCGGCCACGCCCTCGGCAACTCGGGCACGCGGCTGACCGTCACCCTGCTGCACGAGATGGAGCGACGCGGGGCACGCTACGGGATCGCCTCGCTCTGCATCGCCGCAGGTCAGGGAATCGCGACGCTGTTCGAACGGGTGGAGGCATGACGATCGAGATCGCGCACGAGCGGCTCGAGTGGCTCCGGCGGGCGGCCGCCGACGGCACCGTCCACACGGTGCGCGTCTCGTGGCCGGACCGCCTCGGCGGCTGGCGCGGCAAGCGCGTGCCGGTCGACGACTTCCTTGCGGACCCCGACCGCCGGATCGGCTTCTGCGACGGGATGATCGTCGTCGACGTCGGCTGCGCGATCATCCAGGAGACGCCCTTCTCGAACTTCGAGACCGGCTACCCGGACATGTACCTGCGACCCGACGTCGGCACGCTGCGGCCGGCCTGTTGGGCCGACGGCGAGGCATTTGTCCTCGGCGAGCTGCAGAGCCATCACGGCGAGCGGCTGGCGGTCGCGCCGCGCAACGTTCTGCGCGCGGTCCTTGCGCGGCTCGCCCAGTCTGGGGTCGGCGTGCGTGCGTCGCTGACGCTCTCCGGGAGGCTGATGCGCTCGCCCCGGGAGAGCGTGGCGCTGCTTCCGGGCGGCCTCGGCAGGGGAGAGCCCGGCAAGGGGGTCCTACGTGCCGCGGCCGAGGCGCTGCTCGCGTCGGGCGTTCCCGTCGCGTCGCTGGACGCGCGACGGGACGGCTCCTTCCGCCTGGGACTCGAGGCGCTCGAGGCGGGTGAGGCTGCCGATCTGGCGTTCGTCGCGAAGGCGGCGGTCAAGGAGGTGGCGCTTCAGCAGGGGCTCAACGCGGTCTTCATGACGGTCGTTCCCGGGGCCGGGCGCCCCGCGCAGCTCGAGATCGACCTCGAGCTCGATGGGCCCGCTTCGCCCGCACCGGAGCCGTCCGCGCTGCTGCGCGCGATCGCCGACGTGCGCGCCCTGCTGCAGCCGTCGATCACGGCGTTCAAGGCGGGGCCGCCGGGCGAGCCGACGATCGAGCGCCGGGCGTCCTGTGTGGCCATCGGCTCGCTCCGGGCATCGAGCGAGGCCGACCCGACGACGGCGCTGGCCGCGGTGCTGGCCGCGGCCGCGGTGGCCGCCGGGGCGCCGACGAGCACCGCGCCCGTGGCCTCGGCGCGGACGCTCGACGAGGCCGCCGACCGCCTCGTCGAGGCGCCCTGGGTCGCAGACTGGCTGGGCAGCGCGTTGATCGACAACGCGCTGCCGCTGCTCCGGCACGAGACGCGGTCGTTCGCCGCGGCCGTCACCGACTGGGAGATCGAGCGGTATTGGATGCAGAGCTGATGAGCGCCGAGTGGATCGACGTCGTCTGGACCGATCTGGTCGGTCGGGCGCACGTGATGCGGGCGACGCGCCGGGCCGCCGAGCGCGGCGCGCTGCACGTCGACGCAGCCGACGTGCGCGCGGGCTTCGGGTCGGTGCAGTCGCCTGCCGGCGGCGAGGGACGCCTGCGGCTCGAGCCGGACTGGTCGACGCTGCGCGGGCTGCCGTGGGACGCCGACGTGAGCGTCGTCCTCGCGGACCTGCTCGACGAGGGCGCCCCGAGCCCGCTGTGCGCGCGCAGCTTCCTGCGGGCCTCTGCCGCGAGCGCCGGCGAGGTCGGCTGCGAGGTCGCCGCGGCGGTCGAGCTCGAGTTCTACCTCGTCGATCCCGCGACCGGCAGGCCCGTCTATCCGTGGATCGACAACTACAGCGTCTCGCGCATCGAGTGCGAGCCGGTCCTCGCGGCGATCCGCAACGAGCTGCGTGCGATGGCGATCGCGATCGAGGCATCCAACCCGGAGTACTCGGGCGGGCAGTTCGAGGTCAACATCGCCCACGGGCCCGCGCTCGCAGCCGCCGACCAGGGCGTGCTGCTGCGCCTCTTCACCGGCATCCTGGCGCGTCGCGCCGGGCTCGACGCGACCTTCCTGGCCAAGCCCTGGACCGACCAGTCGGGCAGCGGTGCGCATGTCCACCAGAGCCTCTGGCGCGACGACCGCAACATCTTCCACGGGGGCGAGGACGAGCTGAGCGCCGAGGGCCGCGGCTACCTCGCCGGCCTGCTGGAATCGATGACCGAGCTGGCGCTGCTCGGCTCGCCGACCCCGAACGGCTACCACCGGCGCGCCGACGGCTCGTTCGCGCCGACGGTCGTCGCCTGGGCGACCGACAACCGCACGGCCGCCGTCCGCGCGGTCCTGGGTAGCCCGGGCGCCACGCGCATCGAGCACCGCGACGGCGGCGCCGACTGCAACCTCTACCTTACGATCGGCGCGCAGATCCTCGCCGGCCTCGACGGCATGCGCCGCGAGATCGAGCCGCCGCCGCCGATCGTGGGCAACGCCTACGAGCAGGATCTGCCGGCGTTGCCGCGAACGTTCCTGGAGTCGTACGAGCGCCTGCGCGACAGCGAGCTGGCCGCCCGACTGCTGCCGCGCCTGCTGCTCGACGCCTATCTGGAGGCGCTGGCTCCCGAGGTCGAGGTGCTCATGACCTCGTCGGCCGATTGGGAGCGGGAGCGCTATGGCGAGGTGCCGCTGCGATGAGCGGTGCGGGAGCGAGCGCCAACGGTGCGGCGGGTGTCGGCGAGGTCATTGCGCTCGTCGACTTCGGCAGCACGTTCACCAAGCTGCGCGCGATCAGCGCCCAGGGCGCGTTGCTCGGCTCCGTCCAGCACCGCACGACGGTCGACACCGACGTCTTCGAGGGTCTCGAAGGCGCCCTTGCTGAGCTCGAGCGCGTGCTGCCCGGGATCGAGCCGGAACGCATGGTCGCCTGCTCGAGTGCCGGAGGCGGGCTCAGGCTCGGGGTTGTCGGGCTCGTCGAGGACCTCACCGCCGAGGCGGGCCGCATGGCGGCGCTGAGCGCCGGCGCGAGGGTGGTACGTGTCGTCAGCGGCGGGCTCGCCGATGCCGCCGGCGCGCGTGAGCTGCTCGCCGACGCTCCCGACATCCTCTTGCTTGTCGGCGGCACCGACGGCGGGGAGTCCACGACGCTGCTGTCGAGCGCATCCGCGCTCGCCGGCGAGGCCGGCGACGTGCCGATTGTGATCGCTGGGAACGTCGACGCACAGCCCCAGGCGGAGGCCGTCCTCGCGGCCGCCGGTCGGTGCGTGGTGCGTGCACCCAACGTCATGCCGGAGATCGGTTCGCTCGCCCCGGACGGCGTACGCGACGTGATCCGGGAGCTGTTCATCAGCCACGTTATCGGCGGCAAGCTCGCGGGCGCGGAGGGTCGCCTCGAACGGCTCGTGCGGATGGCGACACCGGACGCCGTGCTGACCGGGGTCGAACTCCTCGCGCGAGTGCTCGCCGACCGCGGCCTGCCGGGCGGGGTGATCGTCGTCGACGTCGGCGGTGCGACGACCGACGTACACTCGACGCTGCCCGGCGAGGCTGCCGAGTCCAAGGGCTACAAGCGGAGCCTACTGCCCCAGGCCGTGAGCGCCCGGACCGTCGAGGCCGACCTCGGAATGCGCTGGAATGCCCCCGGGATCGTCGATGCCGCGTACGGCGAGGGTCTGCTGACCGACGACGAGCGCGACACGCTGGTTGAGCCGGCCGCCCTGCGCGCCGCTGAGCCGGCGTACCTGCCCGACAGCCCGTTCGAGCAGGAGATCGACTGCCGGCTCGCACGTGCCGCCATAGCTGTCGCGCTACGCCGCCACGCCGGGCAGCGCCGCGTCACGCTGACCGCCGACGGCGCGGTGCTCGAGCGCGACGGGCGCGACCTCACCCATGTCCCGCTCGTCCTCGGAACCGGAGGGATCTTCGGGCGCATCGGCTCCGCGGACATCGAGGGCTGCCTCGCGCTCGCCCACCGCGGCCGCGAGGAGCGGCTGCTGCCGCGCGCGGCGCGCGCCGCGGTGGACGAGCGCTACGTGCTCGCCGCCGCCGGCCTGCTCGCCGGCGAGGACGAGCACGCGGCCCGAGCCCTCCTCGAGGCCGAGCTCGCCTCGTCGACCCACGAACCCGCCAGGAGAATTTGATGGCCTCGCCGCAGGTCGATCTGCAACAGCTCATCCCGTCCGATCTCCCCGACGGCCGTCGGCTGGTACGCGAGGCGAAGGAGCGCGCCGAGGCGATTCCGGTCGGCCGCGCGCGCTACACGGAGATCCACGGCGCCGCGAGCGATCGTGCCTTCAAGGAGCGTTGCCGCGACGACGGCACGATCACCACCTACATCAACCTCGGCTACAAGACGTGGGCGGAGACCGGCGACGCGATCAACGAGATCGCCGCCGCCGGCAAGCGGCGCGGCTTCCGGCTCGACCGCGTCTCGCTGATCCCCGATCGACGCATGGGCCTGCCGCCGGGCCTGCGCGAGCAGGCGCTGGCCGAGACGGGGATCATGATGTACGACGAGGCCGACTGGGTCGGCGCGGCGCGGGACACCCCGGTGATGCCGGTCTGGAACGACCACAACGTCGGGAGTCCGGCGGCGGTGATCAACACGGAGGCGCTGCTGCGCGCCGGCTTCGGCTACATCGGGAGCCTCGCCCAGCACCAGTACGGCTACCCGCTCTGGGATGACGACGTCGAGCAGATGGCCCGCGCCGTGCAGGCCGTCGCGATGATCGCGGCCAAGCGCTCCGACGGCGTGGTGCTCGAGTCCTATGTGGAGGACGGCTTCTGCGCCTCGTTCCACGACCTGGCGACGTCGCTCGGCTGGTGCATGTTCCATCGCTACGTCGCCGAGGAGCTGATCGGCGCCGCCCACTCGCAGAGCTACGGCTCGACGTTCGCCGACCCCATCCGCAAGCAGGCGTTCGGGCTGGCGATGGAGGTCGCCAACGTCAATCGCGTTCCGCCGTCGTTCACCCACGGCGACACGAACTCGTTCGGCGTCGAGGAGGACTTCGATCGCAACGCCGTGATCGTTGCGACCGACGTCATGTACACGATCGCGCGCGAGTTGAAGCATCCGACCGGTGGCGCCGTCCACGCGACGCCGGTCTCCGAGGCGACGCGCATACCGACGGTTTCCGAGCTGATCGACTCGCTCGTCATCGCCAACGAAGCCGAGCAGCGGGCCCGCGCCTGTCCGGGGATCATCGACTGGGCCCCGATCTATGAGATGCGCGATCGGATGGTCGCGGGGGGCCGGCGCGTGCTCGCGAACCTGCTGTCGGGGCTGGAGGACATCGGGGTCGACATCAGGGACCCGCTGGCGCTGCTGCTGGCTACGAGGCGCCTCGGCGCTTCCACCATCGAGGAGCTCTTCAACGCCGGCGAGCCGCATTCCGGCTATCCGCGCGGCTTCGAGCCGGTCGTCGCCAGCGACACGCTGGTCAGGCTGCTCGCCCGCAAGGACGAGGTGCTCGCCAACCTGCGCCGCTCCGGCCCGCTGCCCGACCTGCGCGGGATCAGGGTCGTCGCGGCGTCCGGCGACATCCACGAGTACGGGCTGTTCGTCGTGACCGAGGCGCTCGGCGCGTGCGGTGCGAAGGTCGTCGACCTCGGGACCAGCGTCCACTCGCCGGAGATCGCGAAGGTCGCCGTCGAAACCGCCGCCGACGCGATCGCGATGTCGACGTACAACGGGATGGCGCTGAGCCTCGGCCGCCAACTCCACGAGCAGCTCGATGCGCGTGGCGTACGGCCGGCTGTCTTCTTCGGCGGTCGGCTGAACGAGGACCTCGATGGCGCCGAGGCCGTCGACGTGCGGTCGATGCTGCGCGACGAGGGAATCGTTCCGTGCGACACGGTGGAGGAGATGGCGATCGGCCTGCGCGACGTGCTGGCGACGCGCGCCTGAGGCTCGCCGGACGGCGGGCCCGCGCCGGCATGGGCCCCGAGCGTCGAGCTGCTGTCCTAGGAGAACACGGTAGAAGCTGGAGCACGCAAGTGAATGCATCAAACACAGTCAACGCGGCCGGTCGCCCCATGATCGGGCTGTCGAGCGGACGCGGCGGGATGCCGGTGACCGAGGGCGAGCTGGCCTCGCACTACGTCGGCCGCGCCTATGTGCGTGCCGTCGTGCGCGCCGGCGGCACCCCGCTCGTCCTGCCCTCGGTCGACGAGGACGTCGACGCGGTCGTCGACGCGACGCTCGAGCTGCTCGACGGCCTCGTGCTCTCCGGCGGCTGCGACCTGTCACCGGAGCTCTACGGCGGCCCGCCGAAGGCGGCGCTCGACGCCGACCCGGTGCGCGATCGCTTCGAGCTGGCTCTCCTGGCGGGGGCCCGCGAGCGCGGGATCCCGGTGCTCGGCATCTGCCGCGGCATGGAGCTGATCAACGTCGCCTACGGCGGCACGCTGCGCGACGGAGTCGAGCACCCCGCGGCACGGGATGCGCACTCCCCCGAGCTGGGGTCGATGCGCGTCCACAACGTCGGCGTCGTGCCCGAGACGCTGGCCCGCGAGGTCTTCGGGCGCTCGGAGGTCGACGCGACGTGCGTCCACCACCAGGCACCGGCGCGCATCGGCGAGGGACTCGTCGCGTCGGTGGTCGCGGCCGACGGCTCCGTCGAGGCCGTCGAGGACCGCGAGTCACGGGTGCTCGGCGTCATCTGGCACCCGGAGCTGGGCCTCGATCGCGCGCCGACGCACCAGCTCGTCTATGACTGGGTGGTGCGCGAGGCGCGCCGACCCGCGCCGGCGAGGGTGCCCGCATGAGTGGCGCGGAGACTCCGCCGCGGCCCCGCCCGCCGGCCCGGCCGAGCGCCCCGGGGCCCCTCGCGGGAATCCGCGTGCTCGACTTCTCGCGCCTGTTCGCCGGCCCGCTGGCCAGCATGACGCTCGCCGACCTCGGCGCGCAGGTCGTCAAGGTCGAGGCTCCGGGCGGTGACGAGGCGCGGCACTTCGGGCCGCCGTTTCTCGGCGGCGAGGGCATGAACTACATGGCGCTCGGCCGTGGCAAGCGCAGCGTCGTCATCGACCTGAAGACGGCTGAGGGGCGCAGTCGGGCGCAGCAGCTGGCGGGCCGGGCCGACGTCGTCATCGAGAACTTCCGCCCCGGCGTGACCGAGCGGCTGGGCATCGACTACGAGACGCTGCGCGAGGAGAACGAGGGTCTCGTCTACTGCTCGATCACCGGCTTCGGGCCGGACGGGCCGTATCGCGACCGTCCGGCGTTCGACCTCATCCTCCAGGGTATGGGCGGCGTGATGGCGCGCCAGGGCGGTGTCGGAGATCCGCGGTTGATGGTCGTCACCGTCGCCGACACGTACTGCGCCTCACTGGCGACGCAGGGCATCCTCGCCGCGCTCTACGCGCGAGCGGTCGACGGGCTCGGTCAGCTCGTCCAGGCCGACCTGTTCCAGGCGATCCTCTACGCGCAGGCGTACCGCATGGTCACCGCCGCCGACGAGATCGAGCTCTCGGCGTGGGGTGACGTCGCTCCGTACGGGCCGTTTCACGCCGCCGACGGCTGGTTCAACCTGGCGATCGCCACCGATCGCAACTTCGTCAGGCTCTGCGAGGCGCTGGAGCGTCCGGAGCTGGCCGGCGATGCGCGCTTCGCGACGAATCCTGCTCGCGTGGAGCACCAGGAGGTTCTCGCGGCGGAGCTGACCGACACCTTCTCAGCCGAGCCGGCGGCGCACTGGCTGTCGCTGCTGGAGGCCAGCGGCGTCCCGTGCGGGCCGATCCTCGACGTCGAGGATCTCTTCGCCGATCCGCACCTGGTGGCGCGCGGCGGCATCGTCGAGCTCGAGCACCCGACGGCCGGGACGATCTGGACGATCGGCTCACCGTTCTCGCTCTCGCGCACGCCGCTGAGCATCGGAGCCCCGGCTCCGCGCCTCGGCGAGCACACCGAGGAGGTGCTGACGGAACTCTCGGCGCCCGCCGGGGCCGGTCGGGATGGCGAGCCGGGCTGACCGGCGGGCGCGGTGCGCCGGTCACCGCCTCCGGCGGTCAGCGCGCCGGCTCGTCGAGCGCGTCGATCGTCTCGAGCTGGGCGCGGCGGATGTGCTCGCGCGTGCGCTCGACCGCAAGCTCGACGTCGCCGGCCTCGATCGCCGCGACGATCCCGCGGTGGGCGACGACGCTTTCCTTGAGGGCGGTGCCGAGCGCCGCCTGAGCGTGGAAGAGCCGCAGCGAGGCGGGCATCTGCCAGAGCTGGTCGAGCAGCCGCACGAGCAGCCGGTTGTCGCTGGGCGCGACGAGCTCGCGGTGGAACTCGCTGTTGAGGTCGTAGAGGCGGCCGACGTCCTCGACCGGCGTCGCGGCGAGCGAGGCGCAGTTGTCGGCGAGGCGCGCGACGTCCATCCGCGTGTAGCGCGGGACGGCATCGCCGACCGCCAGCGGCTCGAGCGCGATGCGCACCTCGTAGATGTCGAGCACGTCGCGCGAGGAGAACTCGCTGACGACGAAGCCGCGCCAGGAGACCGCACGGACGAGGCCCTCCTGCGCGAGTCGCTGGAGCGCGTCGCGCACCGGCGTGCGCGAGATCCCCAGGTACTCGGCGAGTGGGATCTGGGCGAGCTTGCGGTTCGCCTCGAGCCGCCCGTCGCAGATCGCGTCGCGCAGCGCGCGGTAGACCGAGTCGACGAGCGGCTCGTCGGCCTCGGCGCCGTCGAGCGAGAGATCGAGTGGGAGCGGCTCGTCGTCGACGGTCTTGGGCGGCATGTCCGCAGTCTAACCGCCTGCATCCTATGGATGCAAAGCGACACATCGGCCAGGGACCCGCTTGACAGATAAGCGCACACACTGTATTCATTACATGCGGTCGCAGCCCGACCGCCCCGTCGCACCGTCGCCGGCGGGCTCCCACAGCGCCGACGCCCCCCTCCGAGGAGAGCCGCCGTTCCCATGGACGTGACCATTCGCCGCAGCCCCCGCGTCATCGCCTACGACGCCGGCGGGACGATGACCGACAGCTTCCTCGTCGACAGCGACGGCGCGTTCGTCGTCGGCAAGGCCCAGACGACGCCCGACGACGAGTCCCGCGGCCTGCTCGCCTCGACCGACGATGCGCTCGCGCAGTGGGGCACCACCGCCGAGCAGGCCTTCCCGTCGATCGTCTCCGGCGTCTTCTCCGGCACGGCGATGCTCAACCGCCTGCTCGAGCGCAAGGGCCAGCAGGTCGGGTGCATCGTCTCCGCCGGCCTGGAGGACTACCTGCGGCTCGAGCGCGGGCTGCAGACCTGGCTGGGCATGACGTACTCGGACCGCCTCCACGTCACGACGCACTACCACAACGAGCCGCTCGTCCCGCGCTCCCGGATGAAGGGCGTGCGCGGGCGGATCGACGTCTTCGGCAACGAGGCGATCCCGCTCTACGAGGAGGAGGCGCGTGCGGCTGCGAGCGCCCTCCTGGACGACGGCGTCCAGGGCATCGTCGTCTGCCTCCTGCAGAGCTTCGTCAACCCCGCGCATGAGCGGCGGGTCGGCGAGATCATCGCCGACGTCCAGCGGGAGCGCGGCGGCGAGCCGGTCCCCGTCTTCCTCTCGGCGCTCCTCTACCCGCTGCGCGGCGATTTCCCGCGCCTGAACTCGACGCTGATCGAGGCTTACGCGGCCGAGCCCTCGCGCCACCAGCTCGGCAAGCTCGAGCGGGCGGTATCGGACGCCGGCGCCGGCTTCGACCTGCGCGTCATGGCGGCCCACGGCGGGACGATCGCGATCGACTCGAACGAGCTGGCGCGCACGCTCGTCTCCGGGCCGATCGGCGGCGTCGTCGGCGCTCGCCACCTCGCCGACGAGCTCGGCGTCGACCGTGCCGTCTGCTCGGACATCGGCGGCACCAGCTTCGACCTGGCGCTCGTCAACGAGGGGGAGCTGACGATCCGCCAGACCCCCGACATCGGCCGCTTCCTGCTCAACCTGCCGATGGTCGAGATCGAGTCCATCGGTGCGGGGACAGGCTCGTACGTGCGCATCGACCCGTCGTCCAACCGTCCGGAGATCGGCCCCGACTCGGCTGGCGCCAGGATCGGCACCGCCTGGCCTGAGGGCGGGGTCGAGACGGTCACCGTCACCGACCTGAACCTCGTCCTCGGGCGGCTCAACGCCGAGTACTTCCTCGGCGGCGCCGTGACGCTGGACATGGAGCGTGCCCGGGCCGCGGTGCGCCGCCAGATCGCCGATCCGCTGGGCCTCGACCTCGAGCAGGCCGCCGGCGGGATCGTCGACCTGTTCGAGGAGCAGCTTCGCTACGCGGCGCTCGCCCGGGTCCTCGGCAAGGGTTACTCGACCGTCGACTACACGCTCTTCTGCTACGGCGGCGGCGGTCCGCTGCACGTCGGTGGCTACACGCGCGGCGCCGGGTACGCCGACGTCCTCGTGCCGACCTGGGCCGCCGGCTTCTCCGCGTTCGGCTGTGCGTGCGCCGATTTCTCCTACCGCTTCGACCAGACCTACGCGCTCGACGTGCGTCCCGACCGGCCCGGTGACGTCGGCGAGCGGCTGCGGGACGCATGGGGCGCGCTCGCCGAGCGGGGAGTCGAGGCGTTCACGCGTACGGGCGTCGACGCCGGTGACGTGCAGATCCGCCGGCTCGTGCGGATGCAGTACGCCGGCCAGCTCAACGACATCGAGGTCTCGGCGCCCGATGAGCGGCCCTACGACCTCGAGGCGCTCGTCGAGCGCTTCGAGGAGCTCTACGCGCAGATCTACGCGACGGGGGCCAGCTCACCGGAGCTCGGCTACGCGATCACCGCCGTTGCGGTCATCGCCTCCGCGCCGGTCGAGAAGCCGGTCCTGCCCGACGAGCCGCTCGTCGACCACCCGGCGGAGCCGAAGGCGACGCGATCGATCTGGTGGACCGAGACGGGCCGCGCCGTCGAGACGCCCGTCTTCGAGCAGGACGACGTGCGAGCCGGCCAGCGGATCGTCGGCCCGGCGATCGTCGAGTCCCCCTCGACCACGCTCGCGGTCCCGCCCGGCCGGACGGCCGACCTCGACCGCCACCGCATCTTCCACCTCGGCGACAGCAAGGACTGAGGCAGCCCCATGATCACGATCACCGAATCCACGCTCAGCCTCCGCGGCCGGCTCGAGGAGCGCGAGCGCCTCTTCCACGACACGGGCGCCTACGCCGGGCTCAGCGGCCGTCTCGAGCTCAAGGAGAGCGAGCCGATCCTCTTCGAGAAGGTCTTCTCGCGCCTGCGCGGCGGCCTCGTCACCGCGCGCGAGACGGCGCTCAACATCTCGGCCAGCCCGATCGTCAAGGAGCTGGGCGAGCTCTGCTTCGCCGTCTACACGCCCGAAGGGGACTCGGTCGCGCTCTCGACCGGCGTCATCGTGCACGTCCACACGATGTCCGACGCGATCAAGTACATGATCCGCGAGGGCTACGAGGACGACCCCGGCATCAACCCGGGCGACATCTTCTGCAACAACGACGCGCTGATCGGCGACGTCCACAACGCCGACGTGCAGACGATCGTCCCGATCCACCACGAGGGGCGGCTGGTCGGCTGGGTCGCCGGCGTCACGCACGTCATCGAGATCGGCGCCAGCACCCCCGGAAGCCTGCCGCTCGGCCCGATCAGCCGCTTCGAGGACGGCATCGACATCCCCGCGCGGAAGATCGGGGCGAACGACCGGCTGTTCAAGGACCACGTCCAGGCTGCGGCACGCGGCACCCGCCTCTCCAAGTACTGGACGCTCGACGAGCGCACCCGCCTCGCCGGCTGCCAGCTCGCCCGGCGCCAGGTCGAGGCGCTGATCGACGACGTCGGCGTCGACACCTACCTGCAGTTCTGTGCCGAGCTGATCGAGGACGGCCGGCGGTCGTTCCGAACGCGCCTGTTCGACATGGCCGTCCCGGGCCGGTATCGCGCTCCGGCGTTCTCGGAGCTGACGATGGCCGACGAGCCGATGATGCCCCAGCACGCGCGCGTCGACACGCTCATGCATGCGCCGGTCGAGGTTCGCGTAACGGCCGATGCGCGCCTGGAGCTCGACCTCGAGGGCGCCTCGTCGTGGGGCTACCACTCGGCCAACTGCACGACCGCGGCGATGCAGGGCGGGCTCTGGGTGCTGCTCACCCAGACGCTGATCGCCAACGACAAGATCAACGACGGCGCCTACTACGCGCTCGGAACGAACTTCCCGCCGGGCTCATGGGCCAACCACCAGAACCCGCAGGCCTCGACCGGCTCGCCGTGGCGCTTCCTCGTGCCCAGCTTCACCGGGGTCCTCAAGTCGCTGTCGATGAGCCTCCAGGCCCGCGGCTTCGTCGAGGAGGTGCTGGCGCCGTACGCGATGTCCGCCAACACCTTCCAGGGCGGTGGCATCGACCACCACGGCGAGCAGGCCGCGGCGACCAACTTCTCGATCTCGTGCGTCGGTGGCGGCGCGCGGATGTTCACCGACGGGCTCGACTACGCCGCGGCGATGTGGAACCCGCAGGGTGACATGGGCGACTGCGAGGTCTGGGAGATCAACGAGCCGTTCCTCTACCTCGGTGCGGCGGTCAAGCCTTCGACCGCGGGCTCGGGGCGCTTCCGCGGCGGCTCCGGCTGGGAGAGCCTGCGGCTCTGCTGGGGCACCGAGTTCTTCGAGACCCAGAACATCGGAAATGCGCGGGTGACGATGCAGTCCGGCCTCTGGGGCGGGTATCCGGGCGCGACGAGCTACCGCCACAACGTCCGCGAGTCGAGCATCTTCGAGCTGGTCGGCGGGCGCCTGCCGTACCCGGTGGCAGACGGCAACCCCGAGGAGTCGCAGATCGCGGCGCTAGTCGAGGGGCGCGCCGACTTCGACCAGCGCACGCTGACGATGCCCGAGGCCATGCGCCAGGGCGATCTGTACCTCTCGCCGATGCGCGGCGGCGCCGGGATCGGCGACCCGCTGGAGCGCGAGCCGCTCGCGGTCGTCGACGACGTAGCCGGCGGGTACCTGATCGCGCGGCTCGCGGAGTCGGTCTACGGCGTCGTGATCCGCGACGGGACGCTCGACGAGCAGGCGACGGCCGAGCGTCGCGCCCAGCTGCGCCGCGAGCGCGAGCGTCGCTCGGTGCCGGTCGCGGAGTGGATGGCCGCAGAGCGCGAGCGGGTGCTCGCCCACGCGACCACCGGCGGCGAGCGCTTCATCCTGCCCGTGCAGCGCATGTACGCCGAGTCGATGCGCCTGTCGCCGAAGTGGGCCGGGGAGCTCCGCTCCTTCTGGGGCCTGGACGACGGGTTCCTGTTCGATGTTCCGACGCCGACGGTGGCGATCTCCGAGCGACTGCTCGCCGGTCGCGATCCCGAGGACCTGCAGCGGCAGCCACGAACGGAGGTTCGCGCGGAGCTTCCGCACCGGACCTCGGGATCGGTCGAGCCGGTGACCGATGAGACCCTGGAGGCGCTGCTCGACGGCGCCCTGCCCGACACGCAGGTCCGCCAGCTCCAGTCCGGCTACAAGGACGGCGAGCGCTTCAGGACGTACCTGCGGATCGTGCAGCGCCGGTGGCCCTTCCCCGAGGACCGCGTGCTGCTGCCGTTCGGCCTGCACCTGTGCATCGTCGAGCTGCCGTCCGGCGAGCGAGTGGTGAAGTCCGACTCCGGCCACGTCTTCGGCGACTACCGTGAGAACTGGAAGCTCGGCGCGCGGATCCACGTGCGCCGCAGCGTCGAGGCGATGCTCGAGGTCTTCCCCGACAAGATGTACCCGGACCCGGAGTGGAACGAGCTTCGCGAGTACTACGACCCCATCTCGCTGGCGCTGCTCGACATCGAGTCGGTGCCGCCCGGCTACCCGGTCGTCCATGACTTCCTGCCGGACCTCGAGACGTTCTATCGGGACTGGCTGGGAGAGCCGCTGGACGACTAGCGATCGGCGAGCGGTCGCGTACGGCCGATCCGGTGCCGTGCGCCCCGATCGTGGGCCGGGCGGTGACACCGGCCGGCGCCGGCAGCTAGCCGACGACCGCCGGCCTGATGTTCTGGTTGAGGTGGAAGAAGTTGTCCGGGTCGTAGAGCGATTTGACGCGCGAGAGCCGGTCATAGCCGTCGCCGAAGGCGGCGCGGACGCGGTCCTGACCCTCGTCGCCGATGAAGTTGAGGTACACGCCGCCGCTGGTGAACGGCTTGAGGTCGGCCGAGATCCCGCGGCCCCAGGCGAGGTGCCGCTCGTCGTCGGCGGCGCTCTCCCACAGCACGAACGGGTGGGAGACCCATTCGGCGTCGCGTCTGGCCATCGGCGTGTCGTTCGGCGAGACACGCGCCACCTGGCCACCCCACGGGAAAAGGATCGCCTGGCACGCCGAGGGGATGGGCATCCGCTCGGAGTGCGAGGCGAACACGTCGATCGCCTCGTCGCTCAGCTCGTCGAGGTAGTCGGCGGTCCAGTAGTTCCGCAGCCCCGGCGGGTCGTCGATCATGCGCTGCAGCTCGGCGTACGGCATCGGGCCGACGAGGTCGACGGCGGGCTCCAGCTCGCGCAGTCGCCGCGCGTGCGGCTCGCCGTCGCCCAGCTCGGGACCGGCCCAGAGCAGGGCGAGCCCGCAGCAGAGCCGGCCCTGCAGCTCGGGCGGCACGAAGTCCTCGGGCGGCCCGGTGAGGTACACGACCGCCAGCGCCAGCTCGTCGGGGCCGCCTGCTATCTCCTCGCGCACCGCCTCGGCCACCTCGCGGCCGCGCTCCCCCGGCCAGAGCATCAGCCCGCCGAGCACCGTCGGGCCCAGCGGGTGCAGCTGAAGCTCGAACGCCGTCGCCACGCCGAAGTTGCCGCCGCCGCCGTGAAGCGCCCAGAAGAGCTCGGGGTGCTCGCTCTCGCTCGCGCGCACCAAGTCGCTCGCCGCGGTCACGAGCTCGACGGCGATCAGGTTGTCGCAGGCGAGGCCGTGCTTGCGCTCGAGCCAGCCTGACCCGCCGCCGAGCGTGAACCCGGCGACGCCGGTGGTCGAGACGCGTCCGCCGGTCGTCGCGAGCCCGTGGACCTGCGTCGCCGCGTCGAGCTCGCCCCAGGTGACGCCGGCGCCGCAGCGGACGGTCCGCCGCTCCGGATCGACGTCGATCGCCTTCATGTTGCGCACGTCGACGACGAGGCCGTCGTCGACCGTCGACATGCCCGCCACCGAGTGCCCGCCGCTCCTGACGGCGGTCGTCAGCCCGCCGTCGCGCCCGAAGCGCACCGCGGACTCGACGTCGCCCACGCTCGCGCACTGCGCGATGACGGCCGGATGGCGGTCGATCATCGCGTTGAAGAGCGCCCGCGCCTCCTCGTAGCCCTCCTGCCTGGGAAGGATCACCCGGCCCTCGAAGCCGTGTCGCAACTCGCGCACGGCCGCGTCATCCACGGAAACGATGCTCACAGCTCCACCCCTCTTGGTCGTGAGCGACCCGTGCTCGCGAGCATAACATGCGCAAACCCCATCGCCTGGGGTAAGGATGGGCCTCCGGAGGGCACAAACGATGGCATGGCGAGCGATGCCGGCCCGGCGGTCGGGGGCGACGGCTACGTGCCGATCCGGGACTACGCGGCGATCGGCGACGGCCGGACGGTCGCGCTGGTGAGCCGCGGCGGATCGGTGGACTGGCTCTGCCTGCCCGACCTCGACTCGCCGAGCGTCTTCGGGGCGCTGCTCGACAGCCGGCGCGGCGGGCGCTTCGAGCTTGCCCCGGAGGCGCCGTTCGCGGTCGAGCGACGCTACGCCGACGCGTCGAACGTGCTGCTGACGACGTTTCGGACGGCAGACGGCGCAGTGTGCGTGACCGACGCCATGACGATCCCGGGCGCGGAGCTCGCGCCGGGACGCGAGCTCGTACGCCGCGTCGACGGGCTGGCCGGCTCGGTGGCGATGCGCTGGCGCGTGACGCCGCGCCCCGGCTACGCCTCCTGGCCGACTCGCGTGGAGCGGCGCAGCGGCGTGCCGGTCGTGACCGCGCGCGGAGACGCGATCGCCGTGTGCGCCTGGTCGGCGGGGCGGCCGGAGGTCACGACCGACGCGATCGCGGGACGGGTCGTCGTCGAGCAGGGGCGGACGGCGCTGCTGGCGCTCAGCGCGGCCCATGACGAGCCGCTGGTGCTGCCCGCGCGGGTCGACGTCGAGCGGCGGCTCTCCGAGACGACGGCCTTCTGGCGCCGGTGGGCCGGGCGGACGCAGCACGACGGGCCCTGGCGCGAGGCGGTGGTGCGCAGCGCGCTGGCGCTCAAGCTGCTGTTCCATGCCCCCTCGGGGGCGATCGCCGCCGCAGCGACGACGTCGCTCCCCGAGACGATCGGCGGCGAGCGCAACTGGGACTATCGCTACTCCTGGGTGCGCGACTCCTTCTTCACCCTCCAGGCGCTGCAGCGCCTGAGCTGCGTGCCGGAGTCCGAGGCGTTCCTCTGGTGGCTGCTCCACGCCTCGCAGCTCACCAGTCCGCAGCTGCGCGTCCTCTACCGGCTCGACGGCGGAGCGAAGGTGCCCGAGCGGATCCTGCGGCTCGCCGGCTACCGCGGCTCGGCGCCGGTGCGGGTCGGCAACGAGGCCGTGCGCCAGCGCCAGCTGGATGTCTACGGCGATCTCTTCGAGACCATGGCGCTGCACGTCGGATACGGCCACCGCCTCGATCGCGAGACCGCCCGCCGGCTCGCTCGCAGCGCCGACCTCGTGGCTCGCACATGGGAGCTGCCGGACTCCGGCATCTGGGAGGTGCGCAGCGCCCCGCGGCACTTCACCCACTCGAAGGTCATGTGCTGGGCGGCTCTCGACCGCGCGCAGGCGCTGGCGCGCGACGGGCACCTCCCGGCACGGAGCGCCGGTCGCTGGCGAGCGCAGGCCGACGCCGCCAGGCGCTTCGTCGACGAGCGCTGCTGGTCGGAGGCCAAGCAGAGCTACGTGCGCTTCGCCGGCGGCGAGGAGCTCGACGCAAGCCTCCTGTTCACGGCGCTCGTCGGCTTCGGCGAGCCGCCGGGCGAGCGCGTGAGAGCGACCGTCGACGCGGTGCAGCGCGAGCTCGCGAACGGGCCGCTCGTGCACCGCTATCTCGGCGAGGACGGGCTCGCCGGGCGAGAGGGCGCGTTCCTCGCCTGCTCGTTCTGGCTGGTCGAGGCGCTCGCGCGGACCGGCCGCGTCGAGCGTGCCGGCGAGCTGCTCGACGAGCTGATCGCGCTGGCCAACGACGTCGGGCTCTACGCGGAGGAGATCGATCCCCGGAGCGGCGAGTTCCTCGGCAACTTCCCGCAGGCGCTCGTGCATCTGGCGCTGATCAACGCCGCGGTCGTGGTGTCCGGCGAGATGACCGCATGACGGTGTGGGGCGCCATCACCGGCGGCCTGCTGGGCACCGCCGTGCTGACGACGGCGATGCGCGCCGCGAGCGAGCTGCACCTGACCCGGATGGACCTCCCCTTCCTGCTCGGCACGGCGTTCGCGCGAGAGCGGACCGCGGCGAAGGCGCTCGGCTATGTGCTGCACCTCCTGGCGGGGCTCGTCTTCTCGCTGATCTACTTCGGCGTCTTCAGCGCGATCGACACGAGCGGCTGGGCGCTCGGCACGCTGCTCGGGCTCGTGCACGGGCTGTTCGCGGTGACCGTGCTGGTCAGCGTCGTGCTGCCCGTGGTCCATCCGCGCATGGGCACGCCGTGGACCGCGGCCGACTCGACGCCGCTGCTGGAGGCGCCGGGCTTCCTGATGCTCAACTACGGCCGCTCGACGCCGCTCGTGACGGTGGCGGCGCACCTGCTCTACGGCGCGATCGTCGGCGCGTTCGTCGCGTTGAGCTGATGGGTAGGTCATGCGGATGGCACGCACCGCAGTTCTCGGGCTTCCGCGCGTCGGACCCGACCGTGAGCTGAAGCCGGCCCTGGAGTCCTACTGGGCGGGGAAGACCGGCTCGGACGAGCTGGCGCAGACCGCGCGCGCATTGCGCGCCGCGACCTGGCGTCGAGCGTCCGCGGCGGGGATCGACGTCCTGCCGGTCGGAGACTTCAGCCTCTACGACCACGTGCTCGATACCGCGTGGGCCCTCGGTGCGCTGCCGGAGCGCTTCGGCGACGTCGGAGCGAAGGGACTCGACGGCTACTTCGCGCTCGCGCGGGGCACGGCCGGAGCGCCGCCGCTCGAGATGACCAAGTGGTTCGACACCAACTACCACTACCTCGTTCCCGAGCTGCGACCGGGACAGGAGCTCCGGCTGCGGGCCGACCACTGGACCGGGCCGTTGCGCGAGAGTGCCGAGCTGGGCCTGGCCGCACGGCCGGTCGTGCTCGGCCCGCTCAGCTTCCTGCTGCTCTCGAAGGGGCTCGAGCGCCCGCTCGACGCGCTGGACGCGTTCGTTCCCGTCTACCGGCAGCTCCTGCGCGAGCTCGCGGCGGCCGGGGCGACAGAGGTCCAGATCGACGAGCCGTGCCTTGCCCTGGACCGTCGCCCGGACGAGCTCGACGCGTTCGCCGGCGCGTGGACGGAGCTCGCCGGCGCCACCGACCTGGGGCTCTGCCTGGCGACGTACTTCGTGGGCCTCGACGACGGGACGACGCTGGAGCGCGTCCTCTCGCTGCCGATGCACGAGGTGCATCTGGACCTGGTGCGCGCCCCCGGCCAGCTCGCGCCCGCGCTCGAGCTGCTGCGCGATCGCGACACACGGCTTTCGCTGGGCGTCGTCGACGGCCGCAACGTCTGGATCACCGACCACGACCGAGCGATCGAGCAGATCGACGCGGCGTCGTCCGCGCTCGGCGACGAGCGGATCACGATCGCCCCGTCCTGCTCGCTGCTGCACCTGCCGTACGAAGCCGCCCGCGAGACGGGCATCGCGGCCGAGGTCCGCGGCTGGCTGGCGTTCACGGCGGAGCGGCTCGCCGAGCTGACGGTGCTGCGCGAGGCCGCCGGCGCGCGCGGTGAGCGCCGCGACGAGCTGTTCGCCCCGGCGCGCGCGGCGATCGCCGCGAGGCGAGCCTCGACCCACACCAACGACGCGGCGGTTCGCGATCGCGCCGCCGCGCTGACGGCGGGGGACTACGAGCGCGCCCGCGCCTATCCCGCCCGCCACGAGGCACAGCGGGCTCGCGTCGAGCTGCCCGAGCTTCCGACCACGACGATCGGCTCGTACCCGCAGACCGACGACATCCGAGCCGCGCGGCGAGCGCTGCGAGGGGGCGAGCTCGATCAGGGCGCCTACGACCGGTTCATGGAGAGCCGGATCGCCGAGGCGATCTCCGTGCAGGAGCGGCTCGGGCTCGACGTGCTCGTGCACGGTGAGGCGGAGCGCAACGACATGGTCGAGTACTTCGGCGAGCAGCTCGCCGGGTTCGCCTTCTCCGCCCACGGCTGGGTGCAGTCGTACGGCAGTCGCTGCGTGAAGCCGCCGATCCTCTTCGGCGACGTGTCGCGCCCGGCGCCGATGACAGTCGGCTGGTGGCGCCACGCGCAGTCGCTGACCGAGCGGCCGGTCAAGGGGATGCTCACCGGGCCGGTCACGATCCTGCAATGGTCGTTCGTGCGCGACGACCGGCCGCGGCGCGAGACCTGCACCCAGATCGCGCTCGCGCTCCAGGACGAGGTGCTCGACCTCGAGCGTGCGGGAGCGTTCGCCATCCAGGTCGACGAGGCGGCCCTGCGCGAGGGGCTGCCGCTGCGCGAGTCAGAGCGCGAGGAGTACGTGCGCTGGGCGGTCGACTGCTTCCGCCTCACCGTCGCTCCGGTTCGCGACGACACCCAGATTCACACCCACATGTGCTACTCGGAGTTCGGCGACATGATGGAGCACATCGTCCGCCTCGACGCCGACGTGCTGTCGATCGAGGCGTCGCGCTCGGGCATGGAGGTGCTCGACGCGTTCCCCGGGAAGCTGGAGTACCCGAACGAGATCGGCCCCGGCGTGTACGACATCCACTCGCCTCGGGTGCCGTCGGCCGACGAGATCGAGCGACTGCTCGAGCTGGCGGAAGCCCGCGTCGGCCGTGAGCGGCTCTGGGTCAACCCCGACTGCGGCCTGAAGACCCGCGGCTGGACGGAGGCCGTCGCCGCGCTGGAGAACATGATGGAGGCCACGCGGCGGCGCCGCGCGGAGCATTCGGCCGACTCGAGGTAAGGACGGCGCCGCAACGGACGCCAACAGGGCATGGCGGTGGCGGCCATTGCCGAGGCTGTTAGCGTGGCCGATCCCTCCCCCGTCGGGGGAGGGATCCTCATGCCCGAGACATCGTTCTCTCCAGCCGGACGCGGGGCCGACGGCGAGTCGCTGGAGTGGCTGGCGGCGCTGTCGGCTGCCGGGCATCGCAGGGAGGACGCGATCGAGCGCCTGCACGCGCTGCTCCTGCGCGCCGCGCGCTTCGAGGTCGCCCGTCGCCGGCGCGCCGTCGGGGTCGCGCTCGACCCGGGCGAGGTCGACGACCTCGCGACCCAGGCCGCCGACGACGCGCTGATGGCGGTGATGCGAAAGCTGCCCACGTTCCGCGGCGACAGCCGCTTCACGACGTGGGCGTACAAGTTCGCGCTGCTCGAGGCTGCGGTCAAGGTCCGGCGGCGCGCCTGGCAGGGGCGCGAGGTGGCGTTGGAGGACGACGGCTGGGCGCGCCTCGCCGACCGCGCCGCATCGCCGCACGAGGATGCGCAGACGGCCGAGCTGCTGGGCGCGGTGGGCCGTGCGATCGCCGAGGCGCTGACCCCGCACCAGCGCGCCGTGCTGACGGCGCTGACGCTCGACGACGTGCCGATCGACGTCCTCGCCGAGCGGCTCGCGACGACCCGCGGCGCGCTCTACAAGACCCTGCACGACGCACGTCGCAAGTTGCGCGCCCGGCTCGCCGAGGAGGGGCTCGAGCCGGGCCGGGCGACCGCCGGAGGTACGAGATGAGCAGCCGGGACTCGAAGCGATCGGCCGACCTGCTGGGCCGGCTGCTCGGACCGGCCGAGCCGGAGGTGAGCTGCGATGAGTGCTTCGAGCAGCTCGACCGATACGTGGAGATCGAGCGCGACGGCCGCGACGCCGAGGCCGCGATTCCGGGCATGCGCGCGCACCTCGAGGGCTGCCCCGCGTGCCACGAGGACCACGACAGCCTCGTCGCGCTGCTCGCGTCGGACGCAGCTTCACCCGAGAGCTAGAGGTGTAAGTCCCGAGCGGGTTGGTTCGCTCGAGCCGACGTAAGACGAGCCGTGGGCCGGACGCGAACGGCCCAGATGAACGCAGACGGCTCGCCCCCCACGGCCCTCGGCCACACCGGCTCCATCGCGCTGCGCAACCTCGTGGCCGCCGTCTTGGCGGCGAGTGCGGGGGTGCACGCCGGACTGGCTCCCGAGCATCTGCGGGAGGCCCCGCGACTCGGTGCCGCGTTCGTGGCGGCGACGCTGCTGCTGCTCGCGCTCGCCGCCGCTCTCGTGCGCGCTCGCCGGCCGCGCAACCCCGCTGCGCTCGCCGCGGGGGCGCTCGCCGTCCTCGTGGCCGCCTACGTGGCGAGCCGCACCAGCGGCCTGCCCCTGCTCGGCGAGCACGACGAGCCGTTCGACGCGCTGGGCCTGGAGACCCAGGCCGTCCAGCTGGTCGGGCTCGTCGCGGCACTTCGGCTCTGCCAACCAGTCGGGCGGCGCCGTGCCGCTCGCGCAATGAAAGGACCTGACATGTCACTCGCAAAGCGATTCGGCGCTCGCCGGCTCCAGCTGTCGGCGATCGCGCTGATAGCGCTGGTCAGCGCGGCGATGGTCGTCGCGACCTCGGGCGCCGGCGCGACGCACGCCGAGGGCGTGCACTCGCACGCCGCCCACGCTCACGCGCCGGCTGCTCATGACACCGCGCGGGCACACGCGCTCACCGCTCGCCAGGCTGCGTTCCACGACGCGATGCGCAAGCTGTGGGAGGACCACATCACCTGGACGCGCCTCGCGATCGTCAGCTTCGCCGGGGGCCTGCCCGATCTTCAGGCCACCGAGGACCGCCTGCTCGCCAACCAGGCCGACATCGGCAATGCGATCCGGCCCTACTACGGCCGGGCCGCCGCGAAGCGGCTGACCGGGCTGCTGCGCGGCCACATCCTCGGCGCCGTCACCCTGCTGCAGGCCGCTAAGTCCGGCGACCAGGCCCAGATCGGCGAGGCGAGCACGGCGTGGTACGCCAACGGCAGGCAGATCGCCGACTTCCTGCACTCCGCCAACCCCCGCAACTGGCCGCGCGGCGTGCTGCGGTCGATGATGAAGACCCATCTCGACGAGACGCTCAGCGAGGCCCAGCACCGACTCGCCGGCAACTACGCGCAGGATGTGCGCGACTACGACGCGATCCACCGCCACATCCTGGTGATGGCCGACGCGCTGAGCTCGGGGATCATGAAGCAGTTCCCGAGCCGCTTCCGCTGAGCGGACGGCCGGTGGCGCCGGGGCGGCTGCGTGCCGCGCCGGCGCCGAGCCGCCCGCGATCGGCGGCCCCTGGCAGGCGGCCGCCGCCCGTGGGTGCCCGGGCTCCCTCGAGCGTTCGCGCCTCGCCGCGAAGCGCCCCAGCGATCCCGCCTCGCCGCGAAGCGCCTCAGGCGCGATCGCGGCTGTCCGCGGTCAGCGTCGCTCGACGGCCTCGAGGATCGCCGCGCGGATCGCCGACGGACGGTGCTCGCCGGTGTAGCGGACGCCGTCGACGAACAGCGTGGGCGTGCCGGAAACGCCGCCGCGCAGCCCGCCCTCGACGTCGCGCTGCACGCGTGCCGCCGGGAGGTCCGTCGCCAGGTCGGTCTCGACGCGCCCCGCGTCGAGACCGAGCGCGTCGGCGCACCGCCGCAGGTCGGCGTCCAGGAGCCCGTGTAGCTGCTGGCGGAAGAGCGCGTCGTGCATCTCCCAGAAGCGGCCCTGGAGAGCCGCCGCCTCGGCCATCTCGGAGGCCGCCTGCGCTTGCGGGTGGATCGCGCGCAGCGGGAAGTGGCGGAACGCGAGACGCATGCGCCCGTCGAGCGTCTCGACCATGCGCTGGAGCGGTCGCGCGAGCGCTCTCGTGAAGGGGCACTCGAAGTCGCCGTACTCGACGAGGCTGACCGTCGCGCTCGCCGGGCCGCGAAGGTGATCGACCTGCTCGTTGACCGGATCGATCAGGTCGCTTCTCACCGCCCGACTATCCCACGCCCGCGCTCGCGCGCCCAGCCCACCGGTGCGTCGGCGCAACGCCGCTTCGGGCGGCGGCGGCCCCGGGTCGCCGGCACTCGCCGGCTTCGACCGCGGGGCGTCGCTGACGGGGCGTCGCCGACGGCGCCTCGGTCAGCCGATCAGCTCTCGCACGCGCGGCGCGACGTCCTCGCCGAGTCGGCGCACGAAGCCGACCGGGTCCTCCGCGGGCACGCCGACGAGCAGCGTCGAGAAGCGCAGGCCGTCGGCGATCCGCGCCAGCTCGTCGGCCCAGCCGGCCCGGCTCGAGGAGAGCCCCATCACGTTGAGGGCGCGCTCGACGTCCTCGGGGCGTCGGCCCGCGCCGCGCGCCGCATCGTCGATCGCGGCGTGCATCGCGGGCGCGTCCTGCGGCTGCATGTACCGCCCGCCGAGGCTCGGCAGCCAGCCGTCGGCGAGCCGACCGGTCAAGCGAAGCATGCGCGGGCCGTAGGCGCCGAGCCAGATCCCCATCGGGTGTGCCGGCGTCGGCCCGGGATGGGCGCCGACGACGCGGTAGTGCTCGCCCTCGACCTTCACCGAGCGCTCCTGTGACCACATCCCCCGGATGACGGCGATCGCCTCGACGAGCGCGTCGACCGACTCCTTTGGCGTGCGGCGCGGGCCGCCCATGGCCGCGATCCCGTCCCAGAACGCACCCGCTCCGAGCCCGAGCTCGACGCGTCCGCCGCTCAGCACGTCGAGCGAGGCGGCCGCCTTGGCGAGCACCGCCGGTGGTCGCAGCGGGAGGTCGATCACGTCGGGGACGAGGCGGATCCGCTCGGTTCGCGCGGCGAGGTACGCGAGCAGCGTCCAGGTGTCGAAGAAGCGCCGCTGGTAGGGGTGATCCTGGATCCCGACGAGGTCGAGGCCAACACGATCGGCGGCCACCACCTGCTCGACCGTCGCGGCGGGGTCGGTCGCGTCCGGGACCGCGAAGATGCCGAGCTTCAGCGCCATCGCGCTCGTTGGCGGCCCGCGGTCACGAGCGATGTCTACGTGGGACGCCGGGAGTCTGTCAAGTCGGGCGGGGTCGCGGGAGACGGGCCCGCCTCCCGATCGATCGTCAGCGCCGCCCGGGTGACCGGTGGGCGGGCGAGCCGGCCGCCGTCTGCTCGCGCGTAGCTGCTCGACGACCCGAAGCTCCTCTTTAGGGAGTCGGTCTAGCGTGGGCGTGTAGTCCCGATCATCCAGGGGAGGCTGGCCATGAAGGCACCCGGAAGATCATCCTGCTCGGCGGTGCGGTCGGTGCGTCTCGTCCAGACGGCGGCAAAGATCTGCAGTGCGCCGCAGCCGTTGCAGCAGGGATTTCGAGGTCGACGCCTTCAGCGGACACCTGGTGTCCGTCGACGCGGACGACGGATGCGCGTGGGCGCGACGTTCGTGCTCGCCGCATCTCTGCTCGCGGCAATCGCGGGCGGCTCTCCGGCTCGCGCGGAGGACTCACGGGGTGTCGAGGCCAATGGTGGCTTCACGTCCCGCGTCACGAACCCGTGGTTCCCGCTGTTGAAGGGGATGCGCTGGGAGTACCGCGGCGTGAAGGACGGCCGGCGCCTGCGCGAGATCGTGCGCGTCACCGGTGCCGTCAAGCGAATCGGCGGCGTGCCGTGCGCGGTGGTCGACGACCGCGTGTGGCTCGACGGCAAGCTGGCGGAGCGCACGACCGACTGGTACACCCAGAGCGCGCACGGAGCCGTCTGGTACTACGGCGAGAGCACGGCCGAGCTGAACCGCCACGGTCGCGTCGTCAGCCGCGAGGGCTCGTGGCGCGCGGGCCTGGACGGCGCCCGCCCGGGCATCTTCATGCCGGCCCGCCCACGGGTCGGCCGGTCGTACGCCCAGGAGCACTACCCCGGCCATGCCGAGGATCACTTCCGCATCGTCAGTCGCCACGCGTCGGTCACGGTGCCGTTCGGCGCCTTCCGCGGGACGGCGCTCATGACGCGTGAGTGGACCCCGCTCGAGCCGGGGGTGCGTGACGGCAAGTGGTACGTCAAGGGCATCGGCGTCGTACGCGAGCGCGCGCTGAAGGGGCCGGTGGAGCATGCCGAGCTGGTGGCGTTCCACCGCTGAGCAGGACGCCCGCGGGCGCTTTGCACGCAGTCACGCGGGGGGTCCTTGGCGGCAGCGCAGCGGCCGAGCGCGGCCGGGTGGCTCAGCTCACGGCTCTCTTCACGAGCGCGCCGATCTTCTTCTCTTCGGCGGCGGTCAGCTCCTTGAGAGCGAAGGAGGTCGGCCACATGGCGCCATCGTCGAGGCGCGCCTTGTCGCTGAAGCCGAACGTCGCGTACCTCGACTTGAACTTCTGCGCGCTCTGGAAGAAGCAGACGACATCGCCGTCCTTGGCATACGCGGGCATCCCGTACCAGGTTCTCGGCGCGAGATCCGGCGCGCTGGCTTTGACGATGGCGTGGAGCCGCTCGGCCATGGCGCGATCCGGCTGCGGCATCTCGGCGATCTTCGCGAGCACGTCGCTCTCCCCGTCCGCCTTGCCCGCCCGAGGGCCGCGGCGCGCAGCCGCCTTCAGCTCGTGGGCGCGCTCCCTCATCGCGGCTCGTTCCTCTTCCGTGAACCCCCCGGACACGTTGCCGGCGGCTCTCTCGGCGGACCGCTGTGTGGCTTTCGTTACGCGTTTCCTCTCAGCCATTGCGAAGCACCTCCATGCGGAGAACGAGCCCCAGCCGCTCGACCTGCGGCGATCGTAACGGCCGAGCGGTCGCGAGAGCCGAGCTTGTACTCGAGCAGTGCGTCGGGGGTACGGTCTGACCTCGCTTCGCGGGAGTCCCGGCACGCCTGAGCCGTTCTCGCGGCTCGCGTAGCCGAGATCCCCTGGCGGTGCGTCCGCTTCCTGCCCGACCTCTCGGGCGCGATCATCAACGTCGAGCGGGCGGTGAGCGCCGGCGTCGAGAAGGAGCCGAAGGGCAGACGCGGCCGTCAGGTGCCCATCCCGCGCCCCGCCGCCGAGGCGCTCGCCCGGCTCGGGCAGCGCGACCACTTCACCGGTCCCGAGGACTACGTGTTCTGCAACCGGCTCGGCCGCCGCCTCGATCCCTCAGCCGTACGCGCCGCTACAAGCGCGCCGCCGAGGCGGCTTGCCTGCGCCCGCTCAAGCTCCACGGCCTGCGCCACGCGACCGGCTCCGTCCTCGCCCGCTCGTTGCCCCTCGTGACCGTCCGCGACGTGCTCGGCCACGCCGAGCTGCGCACCACCAACCGCTACCTGCACAGCAAGATCGACGCGGCGGCGATCGTCGCGGTGAACGCCGCGTTTGGGGTGGTCGACGCGGCAGCTGCGACGGTGGTGGCGTAGGTGTTGACACCGAACCGATGTACTGCCATAGTGAGTACATGAGTGCGACCAAGGAACAGCGTCTGCAGATCCGTGTCGACCCGCAGCGCAAGCAGCTTCTCGAGCGCGCCGCCGATGCGGCGCATCAGAACCTCTCAGCGTTCGTGCTGGGCGCGGCGTCTCGCCATGCCGAGGAGGTGCTCGCTGAACGCACGGTGGTCGAGCTTTCCCCACAAGCGGCGCAGGCGTTCAGCGACGCGCTCGCGCAGCCCGCGCGCGTGAACGAGCGGCTTGCCACGGCGCTCGATCGCCCACAGCGGTTCCGCTGGGTTGACTGACCTCCGGCGCCCCGAGCTGCTCGACCCGGCTCGGCACGACCGCAGCCGCTTCGACTCCGGCGAGTCAGCCCTCGACGAGTGGCTGCGCCGCTTCGCGGGTCAGAACCGCCGTCGCGACACTGCCGCCACCTGGGTGATCGCCACGCCGGAGGATCGGGTCGCCGCCTACGCGAGCCTGGCCATGACCGCGATCGACCGCAGCGCGGCACCCCGCAAGGTCGCGAAGCAAGCGCCCGATCCGGTACCGGCGCTCCTGCTCGGCCGCCTCGCGGTCTACAAGGACTTCGCCGGCCTCGGTGTCGGCACGGCGCTCGTCGCCTACGTGCTGGCGACGGCGGTCGAGCTGAACGCGAAGGCCGCCTGTCGCGCCGTCGTCGTTGCAGCGCTGGACGCGCGGGTGCGGGGCTGGTGGGAGCGCCTCGGCTTCCACGCTTTCCACCCTGATGACCCCACCGACACCGACCTCTACCTCCTCACGTCGGAGATCGAGGCGACACTGCGTGGTCTCGGCGACTAGAGCGCCGGCCGCCCGAGAACCGGCTACGGCGAGCGCCTCGCGGCGCGCCGCCTTGATGTCCTCGACCTCGATCGAAGGCATCCGGTCGGCGAGCGCGCCGAAGGGTGCGGGCCACTCACCCAGCGGAACCGGCCGCGCACGGCGGACCTCCACCTCGGCACCGATCTCCAGGTTCGCGGCATCTTCGGCCAGTACCTCGACCAGAGCGGCTCCTTGGGGCGCTTGGCGACCACCTTGGCCATGGAAGGAAAGTACGTCCCCAACGCGATCTGCGCCAGTCAATCACGGCAAGTGCATCCGACCGCCGCTCCCCAACGCCGAGCAACCCGCAGGCTCGCCACCACTCGCCACACGCCTCTTCGTCGCGTCCGTCAGCAATCCGCGACCCGCTGCCGGGTTCGCCCACAACTCCTCGCGGACCCCAATCTGTGACCGTAAAAGTGATGGACCCCAAAGGCGAGAAGCGACTGCGGCGTTAGGCGCCGTCCCGTGCCGCCGCTACGTTCCGCCTGTGAACGCACCGGCTCACGGATCATCGGCAATCAATGGGTAAGCGCGGTCGCGCACGAAGACGACGCGGTGATGGTGCCCCCACGGTTCCACGCAACGTACTGAACGTCTTCGAAACCGCTGAGAAGCTGCTCCCCGAGTTGCAGGGAGGCGCCGATCTGGGCGAGGCGATCAGCAAGCGGCGGGCCGAGCTGCGCTCGCTGATGGCGCCGTTCGACGCGGTTCATCTGCTCGGCCAACTGTCGATGAGCGAGATGCCGCTCGACGCCGACACCTATCGCGAGACGGAGCATCCGGGCCGCTCGTTCGTCGTCGAGCTGGCAGCCGCCGAGCTGCTGACACGGACCGGCCGCGCCGGCACGAGCGAACACACTCCGGCGATCGACGCGCGGCCGCTCGGAGAGATTCGGCGACTCACGCACGAGGCGGTTCTTCTGGAGTCGTTTCGACGGTATCGGTCTGCGGGTGCGTTCACCTCGCCGGAGGGCGCGGCGCGCGGTCGCGCCGCGATGCAGAATCTGATGCTGCGCAACCCAGGGTGGCCATGGCAGGAACACGGTGTCCTGCGAGGTCTCTTCGGCGAGCAGCGGTTGGTGGATGGCAGGAAGCGCCTGCACAGCAGACGGCCATGTACATGCCCCTGATGTGGGCAATGAACCACATCGGGGATGCGCTGCTGCTGACCCCGGCGGCACTCGCGGAGGCAGCCACGGTCGACGAGGAAACCGCCGCCGCGTTCCTTGCCACCTTGTCCCAGCCCCTCGACCAGCCCGGCGACGAGGAATGGTTCTCTGCCGCGGAGCGGGGGTTCGCTACCAGCCATACCTGAAGGCTGCGGATGACGCCTACTTGTTGACCGTTCCGGGAAACGACGTCTGGGCGCTACGCGGGCTGTTCGAAGCGTGCCTGAAGCAGACCAAGGCCTACATCGTCCACCGCGGCAGATGGCTGGAGGAGCGCGCCGGCGAGATGATCGGCCAGGCGATCTCGCCCGATGAGCAGCATCCTTCGGTCAAGTTCACGTTCTCGGACGATGCCGGAACAACCGTCGCGGGGGAGATCGACCAGCTAATCCGCTGCGGCGACACCGTGCTCAGCGTCGAAGCGAAGAGTGCCACCCTCCGCCCAGGAGCACGCCGGGGCGGGGACGCGCTCATCAGCCACCTGCGCGAAACTCTGACGAAGGCAGCTACGCAGGGCACGAACGCGCGAGAAGCCCTCCGGCGCACTGACACGACATTGCGCGTCGGCGACGGCGATCTCACGCTGGGCGCAGACATACGTGAAGTCCACCCCGTCGTGGTGACGCTCGACGACCTCTCGTCCGTGGCTTCGGTCCTGTGGGGACTGGAGGGCACCCGTGTGATGCCTGACGGCGTGACACTCCCCTGGGTCGTGACGTTGCACGAACTCGAGCAGATCTGCGACCTGATCGACTGGCCAGTGCAGCTCATCCACTTCCTGCGGCGCCGCTCCCGCCTGAACCGGCTCGGGGAACTCACTGCGAGCGACGAACTTGACTGGTGGATGCACTACTTGCTGTACGGCTTGTACTTCGAGAACAAGCCGCCCGGCAGGCAGCGCCTCCTTTCGCTGACCGACGACCTCGACGCGTGGAATCTCTGGAAGCACGGCCAACGCACGACCGAAGCCCCGCGACCGACGATGAACATCGACGCGCGGACACGAGACTTCCTCGACCTCATCTGCACGGAACGACCTGACGGCTGGGTTCCCGCCGCCTGCACGCTCCTTGACGCCTGCGGTCGCGCACGGAGCGAGTTCTGGAAGAACGTGCAACGGCTTCGCCGACGTGCAACGAGGCGCGACCTGACCCAACGCATGACGCAGGGGTACTCGGCCGAGGTCGAACCATTCCTGATCTGTGCCGCGGTCGTGCCGGATGAAGACCAGCCGAGCCTTCCTTCTGTCCTGGAGCGGCTGGTGGAACAACGCCTTGAGGAACACGGCGACCAGCGCGTGCTCGGGTTCGGTGTGGCCGCCGGTAGTCCACGGCCGTACGACGCGCTGCTCGTGTACGAAAGAGCCTGGTGGTCGGCGCTGGATAGATGACGCGCGGCGGTCACAGTCGCCTCGATCGCTCGAGTGGTACCCACGCGCGGCATCCACAGCGACCCAGCGCAGCAGTCTCACGACCCTCCAAACAACAGAAGCCCCGCCTAAGCAGGGCTTCCGTTCCGATGGAGCTAGGGGGACTCGAACCCCCGACCTCCTGGGTGCGATCCAGGCGCTCTCCCAACTGAGCTATAGCCCCGCAGGACGGCTGAGTGTACCGTGAGCCCGCTCCCATGAGCTTCCGCGGAAGGCTTACCGTCTTCGTCCTCCTCATCGTGCTCGTGCCGATGCTCGCGGTCGGCTTCGCGCTGTCGCGGCTGGTCGCCTCCGGGGAGCGTGGCAAGGCCGATGTCCGGCTCGCGACGAGCCGGCAGGTGGCGGTCAACCTCGCGGACCAGGCGCGTCTGCAGGGAGCCGACGTCGCCGAGCGGATAGCCCGCGACCCGGTCCTCCTCCGCGCGTTGCGCCGCGGCGACCACGGGCTGGCGGAGATTCGCCTGCAGCGCTGGCTGCGCGAGACCTCGGCCAGCCGCATCGTGCTGAGGCGCTTGGGGGAGCCGCTGGCCGACGCCGGCCAGTCCGACGCGGTCTTCCCCGAGATCCGGCAGCTCGCGACGGCCGACGGGGTCCTGCGCGGCGAGCTGATGGTCGCCGTCGCCATCGCGTCATCGTTCGCCGGCAGCGTCGAGCGCGTCACGGGCAACCCGAGCATCGTGGCGATCGACGGGTGGTTGGCCGGCTCGACGGTCGGGGAGATCCGCCCGGGAGTGCTGGGGTCCGCGCTCAGCGAGGTCACAGCCGACGGCGTGGACTACCGCGTTGCCGGCTTCGCCTCGACGAGCTTCCCGGATGCCTCGTCGCGTGTCTTCGTCCTCGAGCCGAAGTCGGTGCTCGCCGCGGCGCAGCGCCGCGGCCGCATGCTCATCGCGGCGGTCCTCGGCGGCTTCCTGCTGGCGATGCTGGCGGTCGCGTTTCTCGTCGCCCACTCGCTCCATCGGCAGATCGCCCGCGTGCTCGAGGCGGCGCGCAGGATCGGCGGGGGCGACTACAGCGCCCGCATCCCGACCGACGGCCGGGACGACTTCGCGGCGCTCGGGGAGGAGTTCAACAAGATGGTCGCGCGGCTGGAGGGGCGCGAGACCGACCTGCTGGTGGAGCGCGAGCGCCTGCGCGTCGCCCTCTTGCGGATCGGTGACGCGGTCGGGGCCAGTCTCGACCGCGACGCGCTGCTCGAGGTCGTCGTAGCGGCGGCGCGCGAGGGCGTCGGCGCCGACGTGGGCCGGGCGTCGGTCTGTCCACCGGGGGGCTCGTGGCGCGTCGTCGCGCGATCCGGCGAGGAGGGGGTGGGGGAGGGGGCTCTGCGCGCGGTCGAGCATCGCGCCGCACGAACCGGCCACGCCGCCGAGGCCCACGACGGCGCTCGCCGCGCACTCGCCCGGCCGCTGAAGGACTCGCAGGGCTCAGTGGTTGCGCTCATCGCGATCGCGCGCGCCGGATCGGGCTTCACGACGTCCGAGCGCAAGCTGTTCGGCCACCTCGCCGGTCAGGCGGCGCGGTCGATCTCGAACGTCGAGAGCCACCGCGCCGCGACGGCTCAGGCTCTGACCGACCCCCTCACGGGGCTGGCCAACCGGCGTGCGTTCGGGGAGCGCCTGACGCTCGAGGTCGACCGCGTGAGCCGCTTCCCCGACCAGGCGCTCTCGCTGCTGATGCTCGACATCGACGACTTCAAGCTGGTCAACGACACGCTCGGCCATCAGGTCGGCGACAAGGTGCTCTGCGAGGTCGCGAGGATCCTGCGCCGCGGCGCGCGCGACGTGGACCTGCCGGTGCGCTACGGCGGCGAGGAGCTCGCCCTGATCGTGCCGGGAGCCGACATCGACGGGGCGGTGCGCGTCGCGGAGCGAATCCGCGAGCGGGTCGCCTCGCTTGCCATGCCGGTCTGCGGGGAGCTCGACGGCCCAGTGCAGATCACCCTCAGTATCGGCGTGGCGCAGCTCAGGCCGGGCGCGCCGGATGCGGCCTCGCTGGTCGCCGCGGCCGACGGGGCGCTCTACCGCGCCAAGCGCGCCGGCAAGAACCGGGTCGAGCGCGCACCGACCGCGATCGGCGTCCCTGCGGAGTAAGGTCCAGCGCGATGGGACTCTTGGACGATGCGATCCGCGAGCACCTCGAGCTCAAGCGCCGCACCGGTGCCGACCCCGGCGAGGTCGAGCGCCTCGAGCACGAGGCCTTCGGGGCCGACGAGCCGGTCTCCCACGAGCACCCCGAGGAGCCGCCGGAGGCGCCGTCGCCCGCCGCCGACGAAGTCGGGCACGACGAGTCGTCGACTCAGCCGGTCGAGCCGTCCGAGGGTGAGACGGAGGCAGAGCCCGCGTCGGGGCCCGGGAGCCCCGAGGACGAGGAGCACGGGCCGGCGGGTGGAGACCAGCCGACGCAGCAGTTCACGCTCGAGGAGCGTCAGGAGGCCGAGCGGCGTCCGTCGCCCCGCTCGCCCGACGAGGAGGCGCGGTTCTCGCAGGACGACGACGCTACGGACCAGCGGCCGGTCGACGAACTCGAGGAGACCCCCGACTTCCTGCAGGAGACCCCCGAGCACGACAGGCTCTGGTTCGAGCAGCGGCCGCCCAAGGACTTCGACTTCTAGGTGAGTCTGGCGGTCACCTGGCTCGACGTATTCGCCGTCGAGCCGTTGAGCGGCAACCAGCTCGCCGTCGTCCACGACGCCGACGGGTTGAGCGACGCGCGCATGCTCGCGCTGGCCCGGGAGACGGGGCTCTCCGAGACGACGTTCGTGCAGGAGCCGTGCGCCGGGGGCGACTATCGCAACCGGATCTGGTGGCCCAGGGGCGAGCTGCCGTTCGCCGGGCATCCGTCTCTCGGGACCGCGGTTGCCGTCGCTCACCGGCGCGGCGAGCGGTCGGTCCGCTACGTCCAGGAGACCCCGGCCGGGCTGCAGCCGATCGACGTCGACCTGGCGGAGCGTCCCGACCTCCCGGCTCGCGCGTCGATGCTCCAGGAGCCGGCGGTGTTCGGTCCGTGGCTCGAACCGGGGCCGGTCGCCGCCGCCGTCGGGCTCGAGGCCGGGGACGTCGATCGGGAGCTGTCGGCTCAGGTCGTCTCGACCGGCGTGCCACACGTCCTCCTGGCGCTGCGCGACGTCGATGCGCTCGAGCGCTGCGCCCCGGACCGGGCCGCGCTCACCGCGCTGCTCGAGCGGTCGGCCGCGACCACGTTGTACGCGTTCGTCGCGAGCGCACCGGCCGGTCACGCTCGTGCGCGCGCGTTCTTCGACTCGCCCCGCGGCGTCGTCGAGGATCCCGCGACCGGCTCCGCCGCCGGCCCGCTCTGCGCCTACCTGGACCGGCACGCGGACTGCGAGCGGGTGACCGTCGAGCAGGGTGCCGAGGTCGGGCGGCCGAGCCGGCTGGAGGCGCACGTCGAGGGGGACCGCGTACGCGTCGCCGGTGACGTCTACGTCATCGCCGTCGGGGAGCTGCTGACCTAGCCGCGCGCCGTCGATCGGCGCCCCGCGGTCGGGCTACACTCGCCCTCCCTGGGGCCATAGCTCAGCTGGGAGAGCGCCTGCTTTGCAAGCAGGAGGTCGCCGGTTCGATCCCGGCTGGCTCCACTACCGCGGAAAGCCCATCAGCACTGACGTTCTCGGCCCGTTCGCCCTCCGGCCCAGCGGGTGTGAGAGGGGCCCGGGGGAACTGAGGGAACACGCCGGGGAACGCGCGCCTGCCGGATCGTCTCCTCGGCGCCGACGCGCGGCTGGTCCTCGAACTCGTCGATGACTTCCCCGTAAGCGCGTCAGGGTGAGCCGAGCGTCGTGTCCGAGCCGGCGGGCGACGTAGATCAGCTGCGGCCCTCGTGCAGGAGCAGGCTGGCGAACGAGTGGCGCAGCACGTAGGGTCGGCCTGCCAGCGTGCGATCAGCTCGGGACGCAGGTCGCGCAGCGCGATGTCGCCGAGCGTCGGCGCGAGGTGATGGTCGTAGAGGCTCGTGTAGAGCTTGCGCGTCTTCGGCGCGACCGTGACGGCGTGATTCGGCGCCCAGGTCCTGGTGACGAGCTCGTCGAGGGTTTCGGCGCCCGCGTCGAGCGTGCTCAGCACCCCGAGCTGGCGGCGGCGGATGACCTCGGCGTCGAAGCGGTCGGCGTCGGCCTTGCGCACGAACGAGCGGGAGCGATTACGGCGGCCCGCGTCTCGGTACCGGACCACTCGCCAGGGATCGGGCACCGCGCTGCACCCCAAGAGGGTGACCCTCCGTCACGGCGTCCCGATCGTGCTCGAGATTCGAAGCGCAACGACCCGGCACACGGTGGCACCCCTTGGTGCGGCGTACACGCGTAGACCGTCAGCTGGCACCGCTGGGCCCGCCCGATCGTGGTCCGAGACTCGTCTACGGGGACGCGCCGCATTGGAAATGCAAACTGTGTGCGGCCGTTCTGGGTCTCGCTGCTCGCGCGGCCCGACAGAAGTGCTCCGCGCTTGCATTGCCCGGTGCGGCAGCAGGGCTCGGTGTCGGCGAGCTGGCGTAGGGTGGCGCGCCCGTGGGTCACTATGAGCTTGAGTTCTACGAGGACGCCAATGGTGGTCAGCCGGTGCTTCGATGGCTGCGCGAAGAGCTGACGCCGACCCAGCGCCGGGCGATCGGTGTGGCGATGGCCGAGATCCTTCAGGTCGAGGGGATCGGCGTGTGCCGCACGGGCTAAGGCAAGCAGCTCGGTGATGGCCTGTTCGAGTTCCGCCTGCGCCACGACGCCGCGGAGATCCTGCGCAGCGTCGGCAGGCCGGTACGCACCGAGCCGGGCGGCGAACGGATCCCTGCTACGCGTCTTCTGTCACGCGCACGGGGACCGGCTCGTGCTGCTGCTCGGCGGCTACGACAAGGGCGCTGACCCGAATGCAAAGCGCCAGCAGCGTGAGATCGCGACCGCACGCAAGCGGCTCGCGGACTTCAAACGCCGCGAGCGCGGTTGACCATCGGACTCGTATGGTCTATAACCCATATCACGCTGTCATGCGAACCCCACGATGAGCACGTCCTTTGACACCTTCCTGCAGGAGCTCGAGGTGGAGGCGCGGGCCGAGGGTCCCGAGGCGCTCGCCGAGCTCGAGGCATTCCGTCTGCACTTCTCGCTCGCTCGCCAGCTGGCCGAGCGCCGGCGCGCGCAGCACCTGACGCAGAAGCAGCTCGCCGACCGGTCTGGCATCGACCAGGCCGAGATCAGCCGGATCGAGCGAGGTCAGGCGAACCCGACGACAGCGACGCTCGGAGCGCTCACGCGGGCACTCGGCGTGGATGTGCGCCTCGTGCCAGCCGACGCGGCCGCGTAGGTTGAACGACGGCACGACCGGGGCGCAGTCCTATAGCGCCGACACTTCAGGCTTCGGGAGTTACTTGGCGTCGAGCGACGACCTTGGCCGCGGTCCTCGGTCGCAGGACCCTGCTCTCCATGCCGTCGCCAAACTCGAAGTCGCTACCGGCGATCTCCACACCGTGCCGGATGTTCAGCGCAAGACCGGTTCCCTCGTTCGAGAGGTAGTAGGGGAAGGCGACCATCCCTTCGTTGAGATCGAGATCGTCGTCGGGGCCTCGAATGTGGGACCCGATCGCATGCGCAAATACGACTGGCTGGAGATGGGCGCGGGCCGCGTCTCGGGTCGCCGTCGTTACGCTAGCGACGGCCTCGATCTGGCCTCGTACGGCTGAGTCGCGGGCGACTTGCTCCCTCTCACGCCTAGCGTCTTCCACGGCTTGACGGGCTCGGGCTTCCTGTGCGTCCCCGCTCATTAGCTGGACTTGCGCACTCATGGCGTCCGCCTGCTCCTTGATCGACCGCATCTGTCCCCAGCGCCCCCGTCGGAGCCGCCCGTTCCGGGGCCTATTCGACGTCGACACGTACCCGTGCACGCCCGCTGCCCTTGTACGCGTAGATGCCGACGCGGTAACCACCCGGCGCGAGCAGGCGACGCGCGATCCGCTCGGTGCTTCCGCGGCGGGTGCTGCGTTCCAGGCGCTTCGTCGAGCCGGCGGGGTAGAGGTAGAGGTCGAGGTCGGTCCGGCGCGGTCCGCGCATCCTGATCGTCACGAACGACCAGTCGTCGAGGTCGAAGCGCACGAGCCGCTCATGCCTGCGCGGCACGCGGCGCGAGCGCTCGAAGCGGTAGGGCTCGAAGGGGTTCGCGATGTCGTTCAGGAGCGCGGTGAGCGAACCGGACGTCGGCGCGCGCACGCTGCTGAGCTGCCAGTCGTGGATCCCGTTGAGGACCACGAAGTCCTCGGCGTAGACCTCGCCCAGCAGGTGCTCCCAGTCGCCGGCGGGGTCGCAGCCGATGCCCGCCCCGAGGATGTCGTCCGCGATCTCACGCTCGAAGAACCAGTTGCGCGAGCCGTCGGTCGCGAGGCTGCACCCGAGAAGCCCCAGGTGGCGCAGGTTCAGGAGCTGGTTGTCCGTGTGGTGCCCGTACTCGTGAACGATCGTGTGCACCACGTCGGGATCGTCCAGTGCGAACCAGATCTGACCGGCGAACGAGCGGTCCGGATCGTCGGGCCGGTAGCAGGCCACGGCCTCGGCGGCACCGCAGATGACGCCCATCTCGCTCAGCGTGACCGCCTCGATCCGGAGCTGCTCGATCTCGTCGCCGTGCAGGAGGCCCGCGAAGACGCTCGCGTAGGGCTGCAGGTCGACCCCCGGGGCATCGGTCGAGATGGAGAAGAGGTGGCCGTGGTCGTCGGTGAACTGCTGCGTTCGCGCACCGGCTGCGCGGGCGCTCGTGCCGGGCGGGAGGATCCTGTCCACGACTTCCGCCTTGGCGTGCACGGCGGAGAGGTCGAGCGGCTCGACGCTGCGCGGCGCCGCGAGCGCGGCCGGCGCGGCGACGAGCGCCGCACAAAGGATCGCCGTGAAGGCCATCACCAGCCGGGCGCGTCCGCGTCGCCTGGGTGTTGGCAGAGTGGTGTGATTCGCGTTCATCGGTGATCGGTCGCCGCGCGGCGGCGGAATCTGACCGCTCTCACTGACCGATACGCGACGAGCCGTCACGACGAGAAGCCGCTTCATGCCGCTCGACCCTCTCAGATCCGCCCGCTCGCCCGCTGGCGCCCTTGGCCGCTCGGGAGCCGTGACGGGCGCAACCCTACTCCTCGGTCTGTGTGGGACTCGATCTGCACATCCCGAGCAGGCGCCGGTATTGGATCCCCGAGCAGGGCCAGAGGGGTCAGCTCCGGCCGGCCAGCTCGAGCAGCGCGGCCGCGTCGGCGCCGCGGCCGGCGAGCACGCAGGTCAGCCCGCCGCGCCGCCAGGTCACGATCACAAGGTCGCCGCGGCGCACGAGCCTCGCGTCGGTCCCGCCGTATGCCGCTCGGCGGGCGTCGCGCGGCACGGGCAGAGGGCCTCCGTCGACGATCGTGTAGCCGATGCGCCGCGCCGCGCGGGCGTAGGTGATCGTGTGCGCCCTGCGTCCGGCGAGGCGGTCGGTTCGCATGCCGACCGGCCGCCAGCCCCCGGTCCGCGGGGTGTCCGGGAACCGCACGCCGCCGACGTCGAGCGCGAGGTAGCCGTCCTCCCCGGTCGGCGGCGGAGGCTGCGCCGGCGCGCGCAGCCCCACCGTCGCCGCGTCGGCGATGGTGGGCGTGGCCTCGCCGCCGGGCAGCAGCAGGACCAGCGCGATGGTCGCGAGCGCGACCGCCCCGAGAGCGCCCGCGAGCACTCGCGCCCCGATCGAGCGGGGCCGCGCGCGGGCGCCCTCGCGCAGCCGCTCCTCGGCGACCGCCGCGCGCAGCGACGCCGGCGCCCGCACGCCGGAGGCGATCTCGGCAAGGCGGTCGCCCACCTCCCGCGTCAGCTCGTCGGCGCTCATGTCGGGCCCATCTCGCTTCGCTCCTCCCGCAGCGCGGGCTCGTCGGCAACCCGCGCTCGGGCGCGATGGAGCCTCGTCGTCAGGGTGGCCTCCCGTACGCGCAGGGCGCGCGCCGCCTCCCGGTAGGAGAGCCCCACCAGATCGACGGAGACGAGCGCGTCCCGCAGGGGCTCCGGCAGAGCCGCGATCGCCGCGAACAGCGCGCCGACGTCCGCCGCCGGCTCCGGCTGCCACGCCGTTCGCCGCGCAACCGGCTCGCGGCGCTCGAGCTCCAGGGGCGTCGTAGCCGGTCGCCGCGCCCGGGCGCGCACAACGCTGACGTGGGTGTTGCGCAGCGCCCTCAACAGGTATCCGAGATCGTCGGCTCCGCGCAGCCAGCGAGGACGCGCGAGCACCCGGGCGTAGGTGTCCTGCACTAGGTCCTCCGCATCCTCGCGGTTGCCGCACATCGCCCAGGCCGCCCGGTAGAGGCGGTCCAGGTGATCGCCGAGATCCTCGGGGTCCAGTCGCCGCGTGGGCGGGCCGGCTTCGGCCACTCCCGCGACTCTAGCGACGGCCACGCGCGTCAGCTCACGGTCAGCGTGCCCTCCATCCCCGCCTGCTTGTGGCCGGGCACGGGGCAGTAGTAGGTGTACGTCCCGGGCCTCAGCTTCACCGTGACCGTCGAGCTGCCGCCCGGCTGGACCGTCGCTCCGTCCTTGTCGACGCCGTTGCCCTCGATGGCGATCGCGTGAGGGATGCCGCTGCTCGAGGGGTTCTTCATGTCGAGCGTCACGGTGCCGGCCTTTGCCTTCAGCGTCTTCGTGTCGAACGTGAGCTGGCCGCCCGGATCAGCGGACAGCGACAGCGTCGTCTTGCCGTCGGCCGACGGCGTGGTCGTCGTGGTCGCCGTCGTCGAGCCGCCATAGGTGGACGTCGACGTCGAGCCGGACGTCGTGGCGGCCGAGCCGGTGCCGGTCGTCTCCGCCGACGTGCCGCCGTTCGAGCCTCCGCAGGCCGCGAGCAGCAGCGTGGCGATCGTCGCGGCGGTGCCGAGCGCGATGCGTGGGGCAGGTAGGTCCATGGGTCCCTCCTCTCGGGGCGCCGGCCCTTGGTCGAGGAGCCGGTCATCTAGGAAGAAGGACGCCCGTTTCGCGAGAACCTTCCCGAGAAGTGCTCAGTCGCCCCGATGTCGCGTGTCAGAGATGCGCCGGCCCTCCGACCAATGCGGCAGATGCGCACGCCCGAGCGTCTCCCCGCCCATGCGGGCCCTGATGAGTCGGTCGAATCGACGCGTCCCACGCCGGGGCCCGAATGCGTCAGCTCCTACGGTAAAGCACGTAGCCGTCCCATCAGGTGCTCATTGCAGCGCAATCAGCGACCTACACAAAAGGGTAACGCAAACGCATATCTTCTCCCGCAACGGTTGTCCATGCCGCGTCGTCAATGCGATCGTCCACTCTCCCGCCGAGCCCACCCCCAGAGATTCACGTGAACGCTGCGACTGGACATACGAGCAAGTCGCGCGCGATCACCGCCGCCGACCGTGGCCGCCTGCTTGCGGTCTTCGCCAGAACGGCGAACCCCGTCGTCGTCACCGACGACGACCGGCGATTCGTCGACGCGAATCTCGCGGCCACCCGCCTTTACAGGATTCCTCGGGAGACGCTGCTCGGACTCCGCGTCGAGGACGTGACACCCCCTGAGCAGCGTGGCCACATCGGCCCGTGGTGGGCCGCCTTCATGTCCGCCGGCGCCACCGTCGGCCGCTGGCAGCTTCTTCGAGGCGACGGAACCACGACGTGGACCGACTTCAACGCGACCGCGGCAGTGCTTCCTCAGCGCCATCTGTTCATCGTCGTGCTGCCCCCGAGCTTCGTAGCGACTTCCGGTCACACCACCCCCACCGTCATCGCTCCACAGCCCGGTGCGGGCGCTCCCAACGGACGCCTCACGAAGCGCGAGCGGCAGGTGATCGAGCTCCTGGCGCACGGCGCGACGACCGACGAGGTCGCCGACGACCTCGGGATCTCGACGCAGACCGTGCGGGTCCACGCGCGTAACGTGACGACGAAGCTCGGTGCGCGAACGCGCGCGCATGCCGTCGGGATCGCCGTAGCGTCGCACGCCTGCACGCCGCCCATAGCGGGTGAAGGCCTAGTCCCGCTAGCGCTCCGCTGAGCCGGGCGCGGGCCGGGTGGGACGTGTCGCCCCGTGGCCTCTTCATGCTGATTGGTACCCGGTGGCACGGCCGGTCATCACATGTGGCGCGCGACGTCGTCTTGCGGCCTGTGGAAGTGACGGCCGCCGCGCGGCATGCGCGCAACGATAAGTCTGATCGTAACGTCACCGTATGCGCCACCGGGACTATTCGCGCTGATTAGCTGAAACGCGCCGACGTCCGTTTTGGCGCCAGGGCGACGGTAGCGTCGCCACCTCCTGTCGCTGACGGTCGTGCGAGCGCGTGCTTGGGCATAGCTCGAGGTCAGCGCGATGTCTCACAAAGGAGTGTGCGACTTGCACAAGCGAGTCTTTGCGCGGATTGCGCGCGAGCCGTTGGGCGTGGCCGCGCTGGCATTTGCGGTCCTGGGCGGGGGTACCGCGATGGCGGCGGCGACGATCACGGGCGCCGATGTCAAGAAGGGGACCCTCACGGGTGCCCACATCAAGAACAAGTCGCTGACGGGCAGCGATCTCAAGAGCGGGTCGCTCAGCGGCGCTCACGTCAAGAACGGCTCGCTCACCGTCGCCGACCTGGCGCCTTCGCTGAAGAGCCTGCTGGAGGCGCCGGGGCCGGCGGGGCCGAAGGGCGATGCCGGGGCCAGGGGCGCCACCGGGCCGCAGGGGCCGCAGGGTGACGCGGGCCCTGCCGGTCCGAAGGGCGACACGGGCGACGCGGGCCCGGCAGGTGCGAAGGGCGACACGGGCGACGCGGGGCCGGCCGGTCCGAAGGGTGACACGGGTGACGCGGGGCCCGCTGGTCTGAAGGGCGACACGGGCGACACGGGCCCGCAAGGGCCGCAGGGCGACGTGGGTCCGGAAGGTCCGCAGGGCCTCGTCGGGCCCGCCGGCCCCGGCACCGACCTCGACGGCCTCGAGTACGGGGTCGCCGTGCTGTGGAAGCAGCCGTCGGGCGGCGGAGCGCCTGAAGCCCTCGGCACGCTCTGGAGCGGCAACGTGCCCGACGACGGAAACAATGCTGCGCAGGCGTCGGGCGGGATCCTCGTGGATGTCGCGGATGGGGACAGGATCTTCATCACCGCCGCGATGCGCACGGCCGAGGCCGGCAACGCCGCTGTGGCGGGTAACGCCGGCGCGTTCATGACGGTCACCGAAGCCGCAACCGGGATCGTCTTCGGCTACGACAGGACGCCGTCGACCACCGACCCGGAGGCCGGCACGACGCTTACGCGCCGCATCCCCGGATACGCGCTGTCGAGCGGCAAGCCGGACGCGAGCGATCCCGCGCTGGCGGAGATCGACTTCACGAGCAGCACGACCGGAACGGTCTACGTGCAGGGCATCGTGCAGTTCTTCGACTTCCAGTAGCGGAAGGATCGAGGAGGCGGGACGGGGACTCGGTCGCTTCGTGTGACCGGGATCCCCGATCCCCGCGGTCAGGCGGTGGGCGAGCGTCCCCCCAGCAGCTCCTCGGCCACGCGGTCCGTCGCGTCAGCGGTCCCGCCGACGAGCCGCCGTGAGAGCTGCGCGCGGCGGAACCACAGGGGGGCGTCGTGCTCCCAGGTCGCGCCGATGCCGCCGTGCGTCGCGATCTGCTGCCGCGCGGCCAGCTCGAGCGCGCCGCCGGCGACCGAGCGTGCGGCACTCGCCGCGTAGGCGAGCTCGTCCGGGCGATCGCCGAATGCGAAGCCGGCGTACAGCAGCAGCGAGCGGCCGTTCTCCAGCCGCCGCAGGACCTCCACGAGCGCGTGCTTGACGGCCTGGTAGCTGCCGATCGCGCGACCGAACGTGTACCGCTCCTTGGCATAGGCGACCGAGCGCTCGAGCGCGGTCTCGACGGAGCCGACCGACTCCGCGGCGATCAGCGCGTGCGCCAGGTACCAGGCCGTCGCGACATCGCCGTCGGAGAGGTCCAGCCGCACGCCTCGCGCGCCGTCGAGCGTGACGTTCGCGAGCCGGCGCGTCGCGTCGTAACGCCATGTCGGCTCGACGAGCACACCATCGGCGCGGGACTCCACGGCTGCGGCGACGGCGCCGCCGTCGACGCCCTGCCCGACGACGACCAGCAGGTCGGCGGCGTCCGCGTCGGGCGCCCAGGCGACCGAGCCGTCGAGCGTCACGGAGTCGCCGTCGACCCGCGCGGCAGGCGCCGCCGCCCGCGCGAAGCCGGTCGGCGGATCGACGGTCCACCGCGGCTCTCGCTCGCTCGGCGGACGGGCCGGCAGCCAGGCCGCCCGCAGATCGCCGGTCGCGATATCGGCGACGCTCTCGTGGGCGGCGCGGTCGAGCAGCAGCGACGCCGGCAGCGTGCCGAGCAGCGGCGCGCCGGCGAGCACGCGGCCCGCCTCCTGGGCGACGAGCATCGCGTCGAACGCGCCCAGCCCCGCGCCGCCGCGCTCCTCCCCGATCAGCAACCCGGTCCAGCCGGCGAGCACGGCGACCGGCCACAGGTCCGGCAGCGTCGAGCGGTCCTCGAGCGCCTCGCGCGCGGCCGAGACGGTGTCGATGCGGGACAGCGCTTCACGCGCCGCCTCGCGCAGGAGCCGCTGCTCGTCGGACGGCTCGAGGTTCATGCCGCGGTCCCGTGTCGCTCGCCGGCGCGCAGCTCGCTGAACGGCACGCCCTTGTCCAGCCGGGGCTCGGGCGGCAGGCCCAGGACACGCTCGCCGATGGTGTTGCGGAGGATCTCCTCCGTCCCCCCGGCCGACTTCAGCCCCGGCAGGAACGACGTCACGTACGCCCACTCGCCATCGTCGGCGAGCGCATCGGGACCGAGGACGTCGACGATCAGGTCGACCGCTCGCACCGCGCAGTTCACGGTCGTCACCTTCGCCAGCCCGAACTCCGGCCCCGGGATCTGGCCGCCCTGCAGCGCGCTGATCGAGCGGTAGCCGGTCCAGCGGACCGCCTCGAGCTCGGCGGCGAGCTCCCCGAGCTCGTGACGTACGGCCGAGTCGGCCCGCGCCGACCGGTCGTCCGCGAGCGCGCGCGCGAAGCGCTCACCGCGGTAGCCGAGCGACTCGCCCCCGCCTAGGCCGATCGTCAGGCGCTCGAACATCAGCGTCGTCAGGCCGACGGACCAGCCGTTGTCGACGCCGCCGACGGCGCTGTCGGCCGGGATCACGACGTCGTCGAAGAAGACCTCGTTGAACTCGGCCTCGCCGGAGATCTGGCGCAGGCCGCGCACCGTGACCCCCGGCGCGTCCATCGGCACGATGAACATCGTCATCCCCTTGTGCTTGGGAACCTCAGGGTCGGTGCGGGCGAGCAGCAGGCCGTAGGCGGCGAACTGGGCGTTGGTCGTCCAGACCTTCTGCCCGTTCAGCGTCCAGCTCCCGCCGTCGCCGCGGCGGGCGCGCGTCTGGACCGCCGCGAGGTCCGAGCCCGCGGCGGGCTCGGAGAACAGCTGGCACCAGATCTCGTCGCCGTGGAGCATCGGACCGAGGAAGCGGCCCTTCTGCTCCTCGCTGCCGTGGGCGATGATCGTCGGGCCGAGCATCCCGACGCCGATCACGTCGAGGATCCCCGGCACGCCCGCGCGGCGCATCTCCTGGCCGATGATCACGTTCTCGACCGGGCCGAGCCCCCGACCCCCGTACTCGCTGGGCCAGGTGGCCCCCGCGAGGCCGGCCTCCGCGAGCCGGCGCTGCCAGGCGCGCCGCGCGGCGAGGATCTCATCCGGGTCGCTGAGCGCGCCCTCGCCGGCCAGCACAGGGGCCTCGTCGCGGTGCTCGTCGAGCCAGGCCCGGACCCGCGCCCGCAGCTCGGCCTGCTCGGCGGTGTCGCTCAGGTGCACGCTGCCTCCTTTGACTGACCAGCCAGTCGGTAACTCACCGGATCATATGGGCCCGTCTGTGGGGGCTGGAGCGGTCGTGTGATCGAGCGCCGGGCGCCGGCCCGTCCGGAAGTCAGTCCATGAAGTCCACTTCGACGCCGATCGCCGCGTAAGTCGGCAGAGCGCGCCGATCACGCGTCATGAGAGAGGCGCCCGCGTCCAGTGCGGTGTAGGCCACGAGCGCGTCGTACACGGCGCCGCCGACGAGGCCCATCCGCGAGAGCGTCGAGAGGAAGGAGCGCACTCCATCGGCCGACAGCGCGAGGAGCGCTCCGGGGAAGAGCCGGGCGATCATCGTCGCGGTGATCTCCGGCGACAGCCGGCTCTGCTCGGGAAGGCGAGTGAGGACGCTGAACGTCTCCACCGCCACGTGGCCCACGATCGCCTCGGTCTCGGCGATGGCCGAGCGGCACGCCTCGTGAGCCTCGTGCCACGTCGCGATCGCCGGAACGACGACGCTTGTGTCAGCGACGATCACGCACGGCCTCGAGCGTCGCGCGGATCGTCTCGTCGCTCAGATGCGGCACCTGGTCGTCAGCGACGAGCCGCGAGTCGCGCCCCTCGCCGATGATCCGCACGCGCAGCGGAGGGACGGAGATGTGTATCCCGTCGCTCCGGGTGTTCAGCTCGAGGTCCTGACCCGGCAGCAGTCCAAGCTCGTCGCGCACCCGCTTCGGGATCACGACGCGGCCCGCCTTGTCGATCGAAACCCTCATGGCGCCACCGTACCAGAGCCGATGCCATTTCATGTGCCACTCGCGCGTCCATGTGCGGGCACCGGCCCGTCCGCAAGTCAGTCCACGAAGTCCACCTCGCCGCCGGGCGATCGCATCGGCGTGACGCCTCCTACTCCCCCGGCCGGCGCCCCCAGATCGCGCCGAGGATGCCGATCGCGAGCAGGCCGACGACCAGCAGGGAGATGACGGAGAGGATCGTGAAGCCGCGGTCGATCGCGGCATGGATCGTCAGGGTCGTGAACCCGACGAGGAAGAGGAGCGTCACCGCGAGCATCACGCCGCGCACCCGTTCAGCCCCCGAACGCTCCGAGCAGTCCCAGCAGCAGCGTCAGGCCTGCCCAGATCGCAGCCCAGGCACGGCCCGGCAGCTCTACCAGGCCGGTCAGCCACGGTGCGGCGACCAATGACAGCACGTGCGCTCGCGGCAGTCGCAGCGCGTGGAGCACGGCGGCTTCGAGCGCCGCGCCGGTGGTTCCCCAGGCGGCGAGCGGCGCGCCCGATCGAGAGCTTGCGAGGCCGAGCGCGACGCCGCCGGCTGCTCCCAGCAGCAGCGACAGGACCAGCCACGTGCGACTCACGGCGCTCTCCAGCCCGGCCCCGAGAACCCAGACGGCGGTCCCGTTGACGAGGCAGGCGAGCACGGCCGCGACGCCACCGCCGCCGAGCGCCGCCCAGACCGCGGCGGCCACGCAGAGCAGGGCGCCAAGCAGCGCCGCGGCCGGTCGCCGTCGCCGCTCGCTGTCGTCGCGCAGGGGGATCAGCACGGGGCGCTCGCGGGTGCGACCGGCAGCGCCCGCCGCTCAGGCGCCCGCGGCGAGCGGCCCGGCGCCGGCGTGCCGCTGCGGCACGTGCTGGTCGGCGTGATAGGAGCTGCGCACGAGCGGGCCGGCCGCGATGTGGTCGAAGCCGAGCTCGTACGCGGCCTCCTCGAGCGCCTTGAACTCGTCGGGGTGCCAGTAGCGCACGATCGGCAGGTGGTTCTCGGTCGGGCGCAGGTACTGGCCGACGGTCAGCACCTGCACACCCGCTGCGCGCAGGTCGGCGAACGCCGCGACCATCTCGTCGTGCGTCTCGCCGAGGCCGACCATCAGCCCCGACTTCGTCACCACGTCGTCGCCGCCGAGCTGCTTCGCGTTGCGCAGCACGCGCAGCGAGCGCTCCCAGCGCGAGCCGCGGCGGGCGATCCGGTAGAGCCGCGGCACGACCTCGACGTTGTGGTTGAAGACGTCCGGGCGCTCGGCGATCACGGTCGCGAGCGGCATCTCCTCGCCGCGGAAGTCCGGCGTCAGCACCTCGACCTGGCAGTCGGGGGCCTGGCGGCGCACCTGGCGGATCGTTGCCGCCCAGATCCGCGAGCCGTAGTCCGGCAGGTCGTCGCGGTCGACGCTCGTGATCACCGCGTGGCGCAGGCCGAGCCGCGCGATCGAGCGTGCGACCCGTGCCGGCTCGAGCGGGTCGTTCCAGGTCGGCTTGCCGGTCTTTACGTTGCAGAAGCCGCAGCGGCGGGTGCAGGTGTCGCCGAGGATCATGAACGTCGCGGTGCCGCGCTCCCAGCAGTCGCCGACGTTCGGGCAGGCGGCCTCCTGGCAGACGGTGTGGAGGTTCTCGGCCTCCAGCATCCGCTTCAGCTCGCGGTACTTGGCCCCTCCCGGGGCGGGAACCTTGAACCACGGCGGCTTGCGTGCGCGGATCGGCTGCACATCGGCGCCGAGCACCTGCAGGACGTCCATGCCGCCAGGGTTCGCGCGTGAGCGCGTCTTGTGCTCGCGCTCTACCGGCTGCTCGCTCATCGTGCCCCTCAGGCTACAGCGGCGGGGGGCCGCGCCAGCGCGCGCTCGAGCTCGGCGGGTGACACCGCACGCTCGCGCCCCCCGTGCTCGCGCGTGTACGCGCTCGCCATCCGCCGGGCAAAGCCGGGCACGAGCGAGCCCACGCGACCGGTCTCGGCGGCGATCGAGGTCATCGGCACCTGCAGGCCGCATGGGACGATCCACGTCCACGGCTCGAGGTCCATGTCGACGTTGACGGCGAAGCCGTGTGTCGAGATGCCCCGGCGGACGTGTACGCCGATCGAGGCGATCTTGCGCTCTCGCTCGACCCAGACGCCGGTGAAGTCGGGGCCGTCGTCCGGGCGGCCGGCGGCCGGCACGCCCTCCTCGGCGAGCGCCGACGCGATCGCGCGCTCCATTGCCCGCACGTGCGCGGCGACCTCGGGGGCGGCGACGATCGGGTAGCCGACGAGCTGGCCGGGAGCGTGGTAGGTGACCTTGCCGCCGCGCCGGACGTCGACGATCTCGATGCCGCGCTCGGCGTACCAGTCCTCGCCGAACGGCAGCTCGCCGGCGCTCGTCCGCCGTCCGCGCGTGTACACGGGCGGGTGCTCCAGCAGCAGCAGGGCGTCGGGCACGAGGCCCGCCTCGCGTGCGTCGCGCACGCGTTCCTGCAGCACCAGGCCATCCCGGTAGGGCACCAGGCCGAGGTGTGCGATCCACAGCTCCGGTACGGCGAGCATCGCCTTCGAGGGTATCCACGGTGAGCAGAAAGCGCCGCGCGCCGGGCGCCGCGCGCCGCGCGCACGCCGCACGTCTCCGCGAGCGCGATCGGCCGACTGACCGTGCGGCGGGCGCTTGAGCCGCACGGAAATCGGCTGCCGCACGTACCCTCGTGAGCGTGGAGGACCGAGCCGACCGCCGCATCTGGCTGCGGCGCCTGCGCTGGCGCCTGCGCGGCTCGTGGCAGCCACCGGCGTTCGCGGCGCTGACGGCCGCGGAGGCCGTGCTCATCGCGCTGTTGCCGTTCGCCGGAGATCGCGCTCCGGAGCCGATCGGCGCACTGCTGATCGCGACGTTCTTCAACCTGCTCGCGGTCGCGATCGCGGCGCCGCTCCTCGGACGCCTGCTGCGACGTGGCGACCCCTCGCTGCCCCGCGGCGTCGCCCGCGATCGCGGCGGCGTGATCGCGCTGCTCGCCGTCCTGGCGGCCCTCTTCGCGGGCAGTCTGGCCCATCGTCCGGCGCTGGTCGCCGAGCAGCGTGCCCTGCGAGATCAGGCGCGCGCGGCGCGCGACTTCTTCGCGCGGCGCGCGCCGACGTCCGTACGCGGCGACCTGCGCCGGCTGGTCACGTGGAAGATCGGCCCGGGCGTCTACCGCACCTGCCTGCCCGGCCCGGATCCCAACCGCAGCCTGTGCGTGATCGTCGAGGCCGACAGCTCGCCGCCGACGGTCACGCTCGATCGCAGCCAGGAGCCGAACTGACGCTCGCGAGTCGTGAGAGGGATTTGCCGGTGGGCGCGCCCTCGGCGCCTCGAGCCTCCCGTCAACCACGACTTGGCAGCTTGCCTGTCATGAAACTGGCCACGCCGTAGGCCTCGCTCATCCAACACGGAAGCGGACCCTGCAAGCACGGCCAGCGACAGCCGCTACTACTGCATGATGAACGACGCCTCGAACAACTATCTCGGCGATCACGACGTCTACGAGATCAATCGGACATATTGAGGTGGGGTGCGATGAGTCAAGACATGGGCACGCGCCACGGGCCGCGCATGCGACGGGTCTACCTGGCGACCGCTGCCGCTGTGCTGCTCACGTTAACGACCGCCGTGGCTGTCTCGTTGGTTCGATCGTCCGACGATCGGCCGCTCGTGCTGGGCCAAGCCGACGAGGTGTTCCCGTCGGGAGATCTCCGGGATGTCGCGTCGTTCGCCGATCACGTAGCCATCATCACGGTGCTCAGCGAGCGGGAGCGCCCGATGTCCGCCGAAGAGCAGGCGGCCGGCGAGGGATACGCGCCGCGCGAGATTACGCTGCGCTTTGAGAAGCCGCTGTGGAGCAGGGCCGGGGCTCCACCTCTTCCCGCCGACGCGACGATCGACGCCTTGGGGTGGTCCGTCAAGGGCAGCGAGAAGGTACCCCTTGTGAGCGGCAACGGGCCGCGACTGGAGGTCGGTGCGCGGTTCCTCTCTCCGCTCGTTCTGATCGACGGCACGTGGAGCCCGTACTCGTACACGACGGTGCTGCCGTTGAAGGGTGACACGATCACCGGGATCGGCCGGCCGCGGTCGTCGTACATCATCGGTGAGCGCGCCGTTGGGGAGACCGTGGAGGATTTCGTGACGAGCCTCCGCTCGACAGAGCCCTACCCGGTCGCGGCGGCGAACGCATCGCTCTCGGCGAGAGAACGGCTCGCGCTCGTACGCGCCGACGAGGAAGCAAACCAAGCCAAGACCGACACGGAGCCCTGACCGCCGGGTCTTCCGGCGCCAGCTTCAACTGGAAGCGCGGGTGGTTGCGCCGTACATCGCGACGCCCCGCCCGCTTCCGGTACGTCGTCGTCACTCGCCATGGGGGAGCCGGCCGACGCCGCCCGACGCGCTTCCGGCTGGCGGGTTCGTACCGGTCAGGCTCGTGAAGTCCATCGTCAGCGGCCTGACGTCGGGAACTTCGATGCTCGGGTCGAACGCGCCCGACCCCAGCCCGATCCGGGGTAGCCGCCAAACGCCGGCGGCCAGCCCGTCGGCGTCGGTGACGCGGATCGCCATGCCCTCGATCAACGGGTCCGTCCCGCCGACGAGCCCGGTCGCGAGACCGTCGAAGATGTCGCCGAAGAACCGCGTGACGTCGCTCATGCGCGTGACCTGCAGGTCGACCGTGACGGCGAACCGGTTCGCCTTCGGGTCTATCGACACGATGCCGGCGTGGTCGCTCACGAGGAGCTCGCCCAGCCCGTTGCGGAGCACCGCCAGATTTGCGTCCGTCTGGCGAAGTGCGACGTCGGTGGTCACGCCGTCGAGCGACGAGGACTCGCTCGATAGATCGGACCCCGGAGAGAGGCGGACAGCTCCCTCCCAGAAGTTCGCGCTCCCCGGGGGCGTCGAGCCGTCGGACTCCCGGGTCGCGAAATCGGTCAGGTCGGGCTGGTCGCTCGCCGCGCTCGACGCGATGAGCCCGGTCAGCCAGCCCAGGTGAGCGACCTGGACCTGCGGTCGGTCCGGTGGCTCGCCGACCGCGTCGGCCGGAAGCGTCACCACCAGCTCCTTGCCGCCGGAGCGGCTCGATGTGACGAGCGTGGATCGTGCGCCGGGAATCGCGCCGCCGGCGTACGAGTCGAGCAGCGCGGCCTCCGATGAAGCAACGACTCCCCCGGCGCCGGACGTCGCGATGAGGATGCCCGCGACCGCGGCGATCGCGAGGGCTACGGCGCCGCCCGTGGCGATCGTACCCGCCGTGAAGCATGATCGCACCCGTTCACTCCCGACGGTGGTGGTTGCCCCTGCGCAAGACGGCGGTTACGGTCAGCAGAACGTCGCTGGGCGCAACCGTACCTGGGAGAAGCGGCCCGTGAGCCCGATGATCAGCGCGATGCGCAGCCGGGGTGTGCGGCGGGGTGGTCTCGTCGTCGCTGTTGCGCTGCTCGTCGCCGCAGGTGTCACCGCCCTCCGAATGGCGGGCCCATCGTCCGATGACCGGTCGCTCGTCCTCGCCCAAGCCGAGGAGATGTTTCCGGCTCGCAGTCTCCGGGATGTCGTGTCGTTCGCCGATCATGCGGCGATCATCACGGTGCTCAGCGAGCGGGAGCGCCCGTTGTCCGCGGAGGAGCAGGCGGTCGGCGAGGGGTATGCGTCGCGCGTGCTGACTGTACGCTTCGAGAAGGCGCTTTGGAGCCGGGTCGAGGCGCCGCCGCTCCCGGCCGAGGCGACGTTCGAGGGGTGGGGATGGTCCGTCAAGGACGGAGAGAAGATCCCGATGGCGGGCGGCGACGGCCCTCGCATGGAGGTCGGCGAGCGGTTCCTCTCGCCGCTCGTGCTGATCGACGGCACGTGGGGTCCGTACTCGTACACGACGGTGCTGCCGTTGAAGGGTGACACGATTACCGGGATCGGCCGGCCGCGGTCGTCGTACATCATCGGTGAGCGCGCCGTTGGGGAGACCGTGGAGGGCTTCGTGGCGAGCCTCCGCTCGACAGAGCCCTACCCGGTCGCGGCGGCGAACGCATCGCTCTCGGCGAGGGTACGGCTGGCGCTCGTACGCGCCAGGGAGTAGGCAGGCGCGCCGCGCAGGGAGAGGACATGCGTTTGAGGATCACAGTGGCCCACGACCGTCCTCGTGTTGCTTGCGGCGCTGCCGCCGGTCGGCCTCGCGCTGACGCTGTCGCTCCCGCGTGACGAGCGTTGAGCGACGGGCTGGCCTGAGGCTCAGAGTGCGAGTGCGAGGGGGTTTTCGAGGGTCTGTTTGATCTGTGTGAGGAACTCCGCTGCGGGGGCGCCGTGGAGGATGCGGTGGTCGCAGGAGAGTGCGAGGTCGAGTTGGTGGCGTAGGGTGAGTTGGCCGTTGTGGTTTGCCGGTCGTTGTTGGATTCTGCCGGCGGCGAGGATCGCGGCTTGTGGGGGGTTGATGACTGCTTCGAAGCCGTCGATCGCGTACATGCCGAGGTTGCTGATCGTGAATGTGGCGCCGGAGAGCTCGGGTGGGGTGATGGTGCCTTCGCGGACGCGTTGGGCGAGCTCGCGGGCTTCGGTTGTGAGCTGGGTGAGCGTCTTTTGGTCGGCGTCGAAGATCGTGGGGACGATGAGGGCGTCCTGGGTCGCGACGGCGATGCCGATGTTGACGCGCGAGTAGGTCTCGAAGCGGGCGTCCTTGTAGCTGCTGTTGGCGAGGGGGTGGTGGCGTAGCGCGAGGGCGGTCGCTTTGACGATCAGGTCGTTGTAGCTGGGCAGCGGCTGGTGGCCGGTCTGCTTGAGCTGTTCGCGTAGCGCGGCGGCGTCGGTCATGTCGACGCTGGTGCGCAGCGTGAAGGCGGGGATCGTGGCGCGGCTTTCGGCCATGCGCCGGGCGATGAGCTGTTGGGTGCGGGTCGGCTCGGTGACCGTCACGTGGCCCTTGGCGGTGCCGGCGTCGAGTGCCGGCACTGCCGCCGGCGTGGGCGGGGGTGGGGGAGCCTTTGCGGGCGGGGTGGGTGCCTGAGCGGGTGTGGCCGCGATCGCCGCTGCCGTCGTGGGCGTGGGCGCCGTCCGGGCGCCATCGGCGGCGTGCTGCACGTCGGCCTTGACGATCCGTCCGCCCGGCCCGCTGCCCGCCAGCCCCGCCAGCTCCACCCCCAGCTCACGCGCCAACCGACGCGCAAGCGGCGAAGCCTTGAGTCGCTCGGGCGCCCGTGCCGAGAGGTCGGGCGGGGTCGGGCCCGGCGCCGCCGCGGCCGTCGGACGCTCGCCCGCGACGGGCTCCTCGACCGGCGGCTCAGCGGGCACGCCGGCGCCGGGCGCCGGTGCGGGCCCCGCCTCGGGCACGGCCGCGATCGGCTCCGCCGCGCCCGGCTTGCCCGCCACGGCGCCCGTCTCGCCCGCCACGGTGCCCGGCTCACCCGTCCCGGCGCCCGGCTCGCTGAGTCGCGCGATGACCGTCCCGATCGGCAGCGTGTCGCCCTCGTGCGCGAGGATCTCCAGCACGCCGGCGGCGTCGGACTCGTAGGCCATCGTCGCCTTGTCGGTCTCGATCTCCGCGAGCTCGTCGCCGCGCTCCACCCGGTCGCCGTGGGCCTTCAGCCAACGGACGATCGTGCCCTCCTCCATCGAGTCGGACAGGCGCGGCATGACGATCTCGGTCACCGGGCTCCTAGAGGTGGCGCAGCGTCGCGAGCGCCGCCTCGACGACCTGCGGCTCGTGAGGGAACGCGATCTGCTCGAGGTTGCGCGCGTAGGGCATCGGCACGTCGGCGCCGGTGACGCGCGTGATCGGCGCGTCGAGGAAGTCGAAGGCCTGCTCCTGGATCAGCGCCGCGAGGTTCGCGCCGACGCCGCCGTGCGGCCAGCCCTCCTCGACGATCACGCAGCGGCTCGTCTTGCGCACGCTCTCGAGGATCGTGTCGAGGTCGAGCGGGCGCAGCGTCCGCGGGTCGATCACCTCGGCGTCGACGTCGTGGTGATCGGCGAGCTGCTCCGCGGCGTGCTGCGCCGTAACCGCCATCCGCGAGATGCCGACGATCGTCACGTCGGCGCCCTCACGGCGGATCGCCGCCTGGCCGAACGGCGTCACGTGGTCCTCGTCGTCGGGCACCTCGCCGCGCTGGCCGTAGAGGTACTCGTGCTCGATGAAGATCACCGGGTTCTCGTCGCGGATGGCCGCCTTCAGCAGGCCCTTCGCGTCGGCCGGCGTGCTCGGGACGGCGACCAGCAGACCCGGCACGTGCAGGTAGAGCGCCTCCCACGAGTGCGAGTGCGTCGGACCGAGCTGGTGGCCGGCGCCCTGCGGCATCCGCACGACCAGCGGAACCCGCGCCTGCCCGCCGAACATGTAGTGGATGTGCGCGGCATGGTTGACGATCTGGTCGAACGCGAGCAGCGAGAAGTTGATCGTCATGAGCTCGACGACCGGGCGCAGGCCGAGCATCGCCGCGCCGACGCCCATGCCGACGATGGTGTTCTCGGAGATCGGCGTGTCGCGCACGCGCCGCTCGCCGAACTCGTCCAGCAGCCCCGCCGTGACCTTGTAGGCGCCTTGGAAGACGCCGATGTCCTCGCCCATCAGGAAGACGCGCTCGTCGCGCGCCAGCTCCTCGCGCAGCGCCTGGTTGAGCGCCTCGCGGTAGCGCATCGTCGCCATCAGGCGATCTCCTCGCCGCGCCGCACGCCGGCGCCGCGCTCGTCGACCGAGTACCAGCCGCGCAGCTCGCCGCCGAGCACGTAGACGTCGTCGTAGAGCGAGGCGGGGTCCGGCGCCGGCGAGGCGTCGGCGAACGCGATTGCCTCCTCGACGCGCGCGACGGCCGCCGCGTCCAGATCGGCGCGCTCCTGCGCGCTGACGACGCCCTCAGCCTCCAGGCGCGCCCCGAACGTCGCGATAGGGTCGCGCTCGCGCCACTCCGCGACCTCCTCCCTGGTGCGGTACTCCTCCGGGTCGGCCGCGGAATGGCCTCGGAAGCGGTAGGTCAGCGCCTCGACGAGGATCGGTCGGCGCTCCTCCCTGGCGATTCGCAGGGCCTGCGAGGTGACGTGGAACGTGTCGAGCACGTCCATGCCGTCGCACTCCATGCCGGGCACGCCGAAGCCCTCGCCCTTCTTCTGCAGATCGGTCACCGCCGAGTGGCGCTCGAGCGACGTGCCCATACCGAAGCGGTTGTTGGTGACCATGAAGACGATCGGCAGGTGCCACAGCGCGGCGAGGTTCATCGTCTCGCCGAACGTGCCCTGGTTGGTCGCTCCGTCGCCGAACTGGCAGAGCGTCACGTCGCCGTCGCCGCGGTAGTCGCTCGCCAGTGCCATCCCCGCCGCGATCGGCAGGTTGCCGCCGACGATCCCGTAGCCGCCGTGGAACCGCCGCTCCGCGTCGAACATGTGCATCGAGCCGCCGCGTCCGCGACACAGCCCGTCCTCACGCCCGAACAGCTCGGCCATGACGGCGCCCGGGTCGCTGCCGCGGGCGAGCGCGTGGCCGTGCGTGCGGTAGGTGCCGATGAGGTGGTCGGTGTCGCGCAGCGCGCGAACCGCGCCCACGATCGTCGCCTCCTCGCCGATCGCCAGGTGCAGGAAGCCGCCGATCTTCGCCCTCGCGTACTGCTCGCCGGCGCGCTCCTCGAAGCGGCGGATCAGCAGCATCGTCGCGAGCCACTCGCGCGCTGCCTCCGTCCCGGGAAGCGGGTGCTCGACCATCTCGCCGGACACTACCGCAGCCCCCGCGGCGCCTCAGGTCCCGCTGCCCGCCCGGCGCGCGGCGGCGGGCGCCTCAGCCGCGCAAATCCTCCGGCCCGGCGATCCGCCTCCATCGCGAGAGGAAGGCGCTCGCGTCGAGGCGCTCGAGATCCGCGCGCAGCTCCGCCTCCATCCTCGAGGTCGAGCGTGCGGGCACGTCCCAGAAGAGCGCGACCTCGAGGTCGTCGACGCTCTGGAGCTCGATGTGGTCGACACGGTCCGCGGCGGCGAGGAACGCCGGTCCGCGGCCGGTCCGCGTGACGATCAGCCGGTAGGCGTCCTTCGCCCTCACGACTCCGGCGGGCGGGCGGCGGCCGCCGCCTCGTCGAGTCCGCTCTCGCCGTGGAAGACACGGCCCTCGCCGGCGCCTGTGGGATCGGGGACCCAGATCGCCGGCACGTCCTGCGCGCCGTGGGCCAGCGCCTCCTGCGTCGCCTCGTCGAGCGCCTTCGTCGTCGCCATCGTCTCGACGCCGGTGAGGAGCGCCCGCGGGTGCAGCTCGCACGCCGACCCCGCGAGCAGGACGATCTCCTCGCGCGAGAGGGCGTGACCGCCGGCGAACGCCTGGCGGAACGCGGCCAGCGAGAACGGCACGATGCGGCCTGTGAACTTCGCGAAGGTCGCGGCGCGCAGCGCCAGATCGCTGTCGAACGGAAACGGGTCCGGAGCGCGGAACGGCTGAAGCCCGCGATCGCGGATGCGGTCCGCGAACGAGGCCAGCAGCGACTCGCGCTCCTGCTCGCAGCGGAAGGCCGCGTAGCTCTCGGGCGCCGGCAGCTGCGCCGAGCGCACCGGCACCCACTCGGTCGCGATCGGCATCACCTGGAGGATCCGCTCGGCGACCAGGTACGCCTCGGGGCTCGCGAGATCGAAGTAGAAGCGAGCGCCGGGGGGCGGCGGCTCGCCCGGCTCGTGGCGGGTGACCTCGATCGCGCTCACCGCGCTACCCGTGGATCAGCCAGCCGTCGGCGGCGCGGGCCGCCTCGAGGATCGCCTCGGAGAACGTCGGGTGTCCGTGGATCGCGCGCGCGACCTCCGGGTAGCCGCCCTCGAGCAGCTTGGCGTTCACCAGCTCCTGGATCATGTCGGTTGCCTTCGAGCCGACGACGTGCGCGCCGAGGATCTCGCCGTAGCGCCTGTCGCCGACGATCTTGACGATCCCCTGACGGTCGCCGTAGACGGTCGTCGCGCCGGCCACCCCGTAGGGCACCTTGCCGATCGCGACGTCGTGGCCCTGCTCCCTGGCCTGCTCCTCGGTCAGCCCGAAGCTTCCGACGTTCGGCAGACAGAACGTCGCGCGCGGGATGTCGGGGTAGGCGAGCGGCTCGGGCTCGTGGCCGGCGGCGACCTCGACCGCTATCACGCCCTCCTCGCTCGCCTTGTGGGCGAGCGCCGGGCCGCGCACGATGTCGCCGATCGCGTAGACGCCGGCGCGCGAAGTGCGCCCGACGTCGTCGACCTTCACGAGCCCCTGCTCGTCGAGCTCGATGCCGGCTGCATCCAGCCCGAGGCCCTCGATGTCAGGGCCGCGCCCGGCGGCGATCACGAGCCAGTCGGCCGAGCCCTGCTGGTCGCCGTAGCTGAACGTCACGCCGTCGTCCCCCGAGGCGACGTCGCCGACGAACGTCTTCACGTGGACGTCGATCCCCTGCTTCTTGAACGCGCGTGCGGCGACCTTGCTGACGTCGGCGTCCTCGGTCGGCAGCACGCGGTCGAGCCCCTCGAAGAGCTGGACCTGGGAGCCGAGCCGCACGTAGGCGCTGGCGATCTCGGCACCCGACGCGCCCGCGCCGACCACGGCGAGGCTGGCCGGCAGCTCGTCGAGCGCCCACGCCTCCTCGGTGCCGATCACGCGGCCGCCGAACTCGGTGCCGGGGATCGGCCGCTTCACCGAGCCGGTCGCCAGGACGATGGCCTTCGCGGCGCTGAGCTCCTGCTCGCCGACGCGCACCGTTCCCTGCGCGGTCAGCGACGCCGCGCCCTCGAAGACCTCGACGCCGTGCTTCTTGAGCAGCATCCCGACGCCGCCGGTGAGCGTCGAGACGACCTCGCCGCGGCGCTCCATCACCTTGGCGAAGTCGATCTGCGGCTCGCCGACCGTGATGCCGAACTCCTGCGCGTCGCGGATCTCCTGGACGATGTCCGCCGACCGCAGGACGGCCTTGGCCGGGATGCAGGCGACGTTCAGACAGCGCCCGCCGATCTCGTCCTTCTCGACCACCGCCGTGGTCATCCCGAGCTGGGCGGAGCGGATCGCGGCAACGTAGCCGCCGGGGCCGGAGCCGATGACGATGCAGTCGAACGCGGTGGAGCTCATGGCGGCCGAGTCTATGCACTGAGGCGCGACGACCCCTGCCCGCCCGGCTCGGCCGTCGAAGCCGAGACTCGGACCGTCGTCGGTGGACCCCCGCTCAGCTCCCGGGACGGGGGACCTTCATCCGCCCGAGCACTCGCACGAGCTTCCAGAACAGCCAGCCGCCGAGCCCGAGGACCCCGAGACACAGAGCCAGAGCGGCGAGGTTCGAGGCAACCAGCAGCGAGAGCGCGGCGATCACCGCGCTCGTCGCGAGCAGCGCCTGGAAGCCGAGCACCGCCCAGTAGCGGGCGGTCCACATGCCCCACGCCATCAGCAGCATCAGGCCGACGAACAGCAGCACGCCGCCCGGGCCGGGGTCGGTCCCCTCGACCTCGACCCCGGCGACGAGCAGCGCCAGATTCGCGACGGCCAAGGCGAGCGAGACGCCGGCCGCGACGACAAGGGCCGCCGGGCGCTCCCCGGGGGCGAGCGGGGTCAGCTGCCCGCGGGCGATCGCGTCGCGCTCGGCCGCGGGCGGTCTCGCCGCCCGCCCGCCGGCGCGGCTACGCCGTCCCATCGCCGTCCCCCGGCAGCGTGCGGCGCTCGACCGCGGCGCGCAGCGTCCGCGCGACCGCCTCGGGATCCGCGGCGTCGCCGATCGCGCGCACGACCGCGACCCGCGCGGCGCCGGCGCCGACGACCGCTGCGACGTTCGCCTCGTCGATTCCGCCGATCGCGAACCACGGCAGGCGGGCGGCCTGCGCGGCGTGCTCGACGTACGCGAGCCCGACCGCGGGGCGGCCGGGCTTGGTCGGCGTCGCGTGGACCGGCCCGACGCCGGCGTAGTCGGCGCCCGCCCCGTACGCGGCGGCGAGCTGCTCCGGCTCGTGCGTCGAGACGCCGATCAGCGCTTGCGGCCCCGCCAGCGCTCGTGCCTCGCCGACCGGCGGGTCGTCCTGGCCGACGTGCGCGCCGTCGGCGCCGGCCCGGTCCACGAGATCGGGCCTGTCGTTGAGGATCAGCAGCGCCCCCGCCTCCCGACAGAGCCTGCGCGCCGTCGCCGCGGCGCCGAGCAGCTCCTCGTCGTCGAGCGCCTTGTCGCGGAGCTGGACGACGTCGACGCCGCCGGCGAGGGCCGGGCCGAGCACGTCGGCGAGCGATCTCCCGCCCGGCGCGGCCGCGGTCACGAGGTACAGGCGCGCGGCGTGCAGCCGGGCTCGACGCTCGACGATCGTCGGTGTGACGGTGGACCTCATCCGCCCAGTGTGCCAGCGCGCGATCGGGGTAGCATGGTGGCAACGGGAGCCTTCGGACCGAAGGCTGAGAGGGCGCCGCGACGGCGCCGACCGTCAACAGCTGATCCGGGTCATGCCGGCGAAGCGAGGAGCGATGAGTGACACCCACCGATAACACCACCTACGACGTCGTCGTCGTGGGTGGCGGCGTCTGCGGCCTGGTGGTCGCCTGGCGGGCGGCCCAGCACGGCATGCGCGTCTGCGTGCTCGAGCGTGGCACGCTGGGCGCCGAGGCCTCGGCAGCGGCCGCGGGGATGCTTGCGCCGGTCAGCGAGGCCGAGGCGGCCGAGCCCGCGCTCGCCCGCCTCGGGCTCGAGAGCGTGCGGCGCTGGCCGGCGTTCGCCGCCGAGCTGCGCGAGACGAGCGGGCTCGACGTCGGCCTGCGCGACGTCGGGACGCTGCTCCTGGCGCGCGACCGCGACGAGGCGCAGGCGCTCGACCGCGAGCGCGCGCTGCGCGAGCGACTCGGCCTCGAGGCCCTCGCGCTGCCGCCGTCGCGGGCGCGCGCCCTGGAGCCGTCGCTCGTGCCGTCGCTGCGCGCCGCGCTGGAGATCCCCGGCGATCACTGCGTCGACCCGCGGGCTCTGTGCGCCGCGCTCGCCCGCGCCGTCGAGCGCGCCGGCGTGGGGCTGCGCACCGGCGCGGCGGTGGCCCGCGTCCTCGTCGAGGACGGGCGTGCGAGCGGAGTCGAGCTGATCGGGGGCGAGCGGGTCGGAGGCGCGAAGCTCGTGCTCGCGACCGGCGCGTGGAGCGGCGCGATCGAGGGCCTGCCGCCGGAGGCTCGAGTCCCCGTCCGCCCGGTCAAGGGCCAGGTCATCGGACTGCGCGACCCGCGCCACGAGGCGTCGGCGCCGCTGCTCGACCGCGTCGTGCGCTTCGAGGGCGGCTACATCGTGCCGCGCGGCGACGGGCGCTACGTGCTCGGGGCCTCCGTCGAGGAGCGCGGCTTCGACAAGTCCGTCACGGCTCTCGCGATCTACGAGCTGCTGCGCGACGCGCACGAGCTGGTGCCCGGGGTGCTCGAGCTCGACGTCGTCGAGACGCGGGCCGGCCTGCGCCCCGGCACGCCCGACAACGCACCGATCCTCGGCCCGAGCCCGGTGCTCGGCGACCTCGTCTGGGCGACCGGGCACCACCGCAACGGCATCCTGCTGTCGCCGCTCACCGGCGACCTGGTCGTCGAGGTGCTCGCCGGCGGGCAGGCGGCCGGAGGCGGCGGTGAGAACGGCATTCCCGCGGCGTTCTCGCCCGGGCGCTTCGCGGAGGTCAGCCGATGATCCGCGTCAACGGCCGTGAGCTCGACGGAAGGGACGGCGCGACGATCGCCGAGCTGCTGGAGGAGCTGGGCGCGGCGGGCGACGGCCGCGGCGTCGCCGTCGCGGTCGACGGCGAGGTCGTGCCGCGCGGCGAGTGGGGGAGTCACGCCGTGCCGGCGGGCGCCCGCGTCGAGGCGGTCGGGGCGGTGCAGGGCGGATGAGCGCGACAGGCTCCGATCCGCTCGCGGTCGGCCCGGTGGGCTCCGAGGGCACCGGTGAGCACGCGGCGGCCCGTCCGGCGGGCTCCGAGGGCACTGGTGGGAACGCGGCCGGTGCGGCGGGCTCATCCGATCCACTCGTCATCGCCGGCGTCGAGCTGGGCTCGCGCCTGATCCTCGGCACCGGCGGCTTCCCGCGGATGGAGGCGCTCGCGGGGGCGATCGAGGCGAGCGGCACCGAGATGGTGACCGTCGCGCTGCGGCGCATCGACCCCCGGGCGCATCACTCGCTCACCGACGTGCTCGACCGCGCCGGCGTCCGGGTGCTGCCGAACACCGCCGGCTGCTTCACCGCACGCGACGCGGTGGTGACGGCGCGCCTCGCGCGCGAGGCGTTCGCGACCGACTGGGTGAAGCTCGAGGTCATCGGCGACGAGCGCACCCTGCTGCCCGACGCGCCCGAGCTGCTCGCCGCGGCGGAGCAGCTCGTCGCGGAGGGCTTCGTCGTGCTGCCCTATACGACCGACGACCCCGTGCTCGCACGGCGGCTGGAGGACATCGGCTGCGCCGCGGTGATGCCGCTGGGCTCGCCGATCGGCTCCGGGATGGGCATCCGCAACCCCTACAACATCAGGCTGATCGTCGAGGCGGCCGGCGTGCCGGTGGTGCTGGACGCCGGCGTCGGGACGACGTCCGACGCCGCGCTGGCGATGGAGCTCGGCTGCGACGCCGTGCTGTGCGCCAGCGCCATCTCGCGCGCGCAGGACCCGATCGCGATGGCGTGCGCGATCCGTGCCGGCGTCGAGGGCGGCAGGCTCGCGGCTCGCGCCGGGCGGATCCCCCACCGCCTCCACGCCGAGGCGTCGACGACGTTCGAGGGGATGCTCGAGCTGGGCGTGGAGCCGGCCGCGCACTGATGGATCCCGGCGAGCTTGTCGATGCGCTCGCCGGGGCCTGGATGGAGCGGCGCCGCGCCGCCTTCCGCGAGATGTGCGCCGTCGACCTGCACTGGGAGGACCCGTTCCTGCGCGAGCCGCTGTGCGGCCCTGGCGAGCTCGGTGAGCACGCGGCGCGCCTGTGGGCGGCCTTCCCGGACCTGAAGGTGGAGCCGGCCGGCGAGCGGCTGACGGGTGGGCGGTTCGTCGCCGCCCCGCTCAGGATCGCCGGCACGCACCTGGGCGAGCTCGAGGGGATCGTTCCCTCCGGGCGCCTCGTCGCGGTGCACGCCGTGCTCTACGGCGAGCTCGACCCGCCAGGTGAGAGCCTCTGGCGGGTACGCGTCTTCCTCGACGCCTACGACGCCGGCGTGCAGGTCGGCCTGCTTCCGCGCCGCGGCTCGCTCGGCGAGCGAGCCCTGCTCGTCTTGCGCGGCTTCGGGCTGCGGCGCCCCGGCCCGGGCGAGGCCGGCGGTGGGCCGCCGGCGCGGCGCTGAGTGGTGTGCGGCGGGCGCGGCGCTGAGCGGCGGTGAGTGGGGCGGGGGCCGGCACGAGCAGGCGGCGTGCGTCGCCTCTGTGGCGCGGCTGGGCCGGACAGCGCAGGGTCTCGCACGGCTTCGCTGCCCTCCAGCGCCGATCCGTGTGGGTTTCGCCAGGTTCGTTGACCGCGCCGGCCACCCGTCTGCAAAAGCCACGCCCGAGCGTGTGTTTCGTCAACCGGTGGCGCGGCGGCACGTCGAGATCGACGTTGGCCACATGGCCCCTGCGTTGCCGGTCGGCCCGGGTCGTCGCTCGCTCGGTCACCCCCCGGCCCCGTGCCGGCCGGCCCGAGTCGTCGCACCCCGGTCACCCCGCGGCCCCGGCCAAGGCGCTCCGATCATCGCCGCAGTCGCGCGATCACCGGACGGTGGTCGGACAGGTTCGCGTCGAGCGCGTCGCAGCGCCGCGACAGCGTGCGGGCGGTCTCGACGACCGGCAGGCCGCGGGCGAAGACGTGGTCGAGCACGTGGCCGCCGGCGTGCTCGAAGCCGGCGAGCGCCGGGGTCCTCGTGTTCATGTCCCCGCCGACCACGGCGGGGGCGCCTGCCGCCCAGCGCAGCACCGTCGTCGCCGCCCTGTCGAGGTCTCGCTGGGCACGGCGCTCGTCGTGGGCGCTCGCGTGGAGGTTCGCCAGCCACGTCCCGTGCCCGTCGTCGAGCCGTACCGCGTGCAGCACCCGCCGCTCCGGCCAGGCCCGCAGCCGTAGCCGGGCATGGGCCGTCACGGCGCAGCCGCGAACGAGGATCGCGTTGCAGCCGCCGCCGCTCGAGCGCAGCACGTCGGGCCGGCGCCTCGCGAGCGCGCGGCGCACCGCCGGTAGCTGGTTGCGCGAGGTGAGGGCCGCGAAGGCCCGCGCGTCGCACGCTCCGGCCAGCGGCGCCGGCCACCACGGCGGGCACTCCTGCAGGAGCGCCACGTCCCACGACCAGCCGGCGAGCATCGCGGCGAACTCGTCGAGCAGCTCACGCGGCTCGTCGGGCAGGGCGCGGCCGTGGAACAGATTCCAGCTCAGCACGCGCAGCCCGCCCATGGTCAGGGGCCTCCGTCGGCTCAGCTCCAGCCGCGATAGGCGGCGACGGACGCCTCGCTGACGCGCCCGGCCGCGACGTCCGCGAAGGCCTCCTCGAGGATCGCCAGCGCCTGGTCGACCTCGGCGCCGCCGACGATGAGCGGCGGGGTCAGCTCGAGGACGTTTCGCTCGACACCCATGTAGCGGACCAGCAGGCCGAGCTCGAACGCCCGGTAGACCACCTTGGCCGCGTCGTCGGCCGCCGGCGTCTTCGTCGCCCGATCGCTCACGAGCTCGACGCCGACGAGGAGCCCGCTGCCACGGACGTCGCCGATCGTCTCGTGCCGGCGCTGCAGCTCCTCGAGGCCGTCCGCCAGCCGCCGGCCGGTGATCGCCGCGTTCTCCGCGAGCCGCTCCGCTGCGATCACGTCGAGCGTCGCGAGTGCCGCCGCTGTCATCGGCGGCGCTGCGCCCAGCGTGTAGAGGATCGACATGTCCGCGTCGAGGACGTCCGCGCGACCGACGACCGCTGAGATCGGGAGTCCTCCGCCCAGCCCCTTCCCGAGGGAGACGGCGTCGGGGTGCACGCCCGACTCCTCGTGGGCGAACATCCGCCCCGTCCGGCCCAGGCCGGTCTTGACCTCGTCGATCAGCAGGAGCACGCCGTTGTCCCGGCAGCGGCGCTCGATCGCGGGAAGGACGTTCCGCGGCGGAACGACGACGCCGCCATCGCACTGCACGACCTCGATCAGCACCGCGGTCTGGCCGCTTTGATCCGCGGCCTCGGCGACTGCGGCGTCGAAGGGCTCCAGGCACCGAAGCGAGCATCCGGATCGCTCGCAGGGCCCGAAGCGGCAGCGATACGGGTTCGGGTAAGGGACCTTCACCGACCCTGGGGCGAGCTCCTCGCCTCCGTGGTGCGACAGCGCCGCCGACAGCGAGGTCTGGCCGTGGTAGCTGCCCTCGAAGGAGATGATCCGGCCGCCCCGCGCTTCGGTGACGAGGCGGGCGAGGCAGTCGTTCGCGTCCGATCCGCTGAGCCCGAACCATGCTCGCGGGTCTCCGCCCGCCGGCGCGACCAGCTCGCAGAGCCGCTCGGCGAGAGCGATCGCTCCCAGTGCCGGGTAGTCCGAGTGCATCTGGCTCCAGGCCGTGTCGAGGGCGTCGACGACGGCGTCCCGGACCCGCGGATGTCGGTAGCCCAGCGGCAGGGACGAGGCCGCGGCGACGAAGTCGAGATAGGCGTTCCCGTCCACGTCGAACGCGGTTGCCCCGCGGCCCTCCGCGAAGACGAAGGGGTAGAAGCGGGACATCATGACGGCGCTGATCACGCGGCTTTCGCGCTCCAGGGCCGCATGGGCCTGCGCAAGCGGTCGATCACTCACCCTCACATGTTCGGCGGGATCGGTGCCCTCCCTTCGGCGGGTGCTGCAATCCTGGGGAGGTGAGCATCGAGCAGACGACACCGCCGGCCGCGCCGCCCACCCCGGCCGCGCCGGCCGCATCGCCCGCGCCGGCCGCGCCGGCCGCCAAGCCGCAGCGTGGCGACGAGCTGGAGCTGCGCGTCGATGCGCTCGCGTTCGGCGGCAACGGGGTGGCGCGGCTGCCGCTCGGCGATCGCGGCTACGTGGTCTTCGTCCGCGACGCGATCCCGGGGGACCGGGTGCGCGCCGTCGTCACGAAGCGCAAGCGCGACTACGCCGAGGCTCGCTTGATCGAGGTCCTGGAGCCCGGGCCGGACCGCATCGCGCCGACCTGCGCCCACCCCGGCGCGCCCTGGCAGATCCTCCCGTACGAGCGTCAGCTCGAGGTCAAGGCCGAGCAGGTCGACGAGGCGCTGAGACGCCTCGGTCGGCTCGACGGCTTCGCGCTCGAGCCGATCGTGCCGGCCGAGCAGACCTGGCGCTACCGCAACAAGCTGGAGTACTCGTTCGGCACGGGCCCGGACGGCGAGCTCGTGTGCGGCTTTCACGCGCCGGGCTCGTGGGAGCGCATCGAGCCGCTCGAGAGCTGCCTGCTGGCCTCCGAGCGGGGCGACGAGCTTCGTCGGCGGGCGCTCGAGGCGTGTCGCGCTCTCGGTTTGGACGCCTACGACCGCCGCTCGCAGACCGGCTTCCTGCGCAACCTCGTCGTGCGCGAGGCGCAGCGCACCGGGCAGGCCCAGGTGAGGCTCGTCACCTCGCCCGGCTCGTTCGACGCGGGCGCTTTCGCGAGCGCGATGGGCGACGTCGACAGCCTCATCTGGACGCAGGCCGCCGGCGTGGCCGAGACGACCCAGGGCGGGCGCGACGAGCTGCTCGCGGGAACCGCGCGGATCGAGGAGGAGCTCTGCGGTCTGCGCTTCGCGCTCAGCTCCGAGGCGTTCTTCCAGGTCAACACGGAGATGGCCGAGCGGCTCTACGGCGTCGTCGCCGAGTACGCCGCCCTGCGCGGCTGGGAGCGCGTCTACGACCTCTGCTGCGGGATCGGCACGATCGGCCTCGTGCTCTCCCCCCGTGCCGGCGAGGTCGTGGGCGTCGAGCTCGTCGAGGATGCGGTCCGCGACGCCGAGCACAACGCCCGCGCGAACGAGCTCACGAACGCCCGCTTCGTCGCGGGGGACGTGCGCCTGGTGCTGAAGGAGCTCGGCGAGCGCGGCGAGCGTCCCAACGTCATCGTCGTCGACCCGCCGCGAGCCGGGCTGTCGAAGAAGGTCGTCGAGCGGATCGCGCAGGCGGCTCCGACGCGCATCGTCTACGTCAGCTGCAACCCGACGACGCTCGCGCCGAACGCGGCGCAGCTCGTCGAGGCCGGCTATCGGCTGACGCGGGTCCGGCCGGTCGACATGTTCCCGCAGACGCCGCACATCGAATGCGTCGCGCTGCTCGAGCGCGGCTAGGGCTCGAGCCTGATCGTGTACGGCGAGTCGTTCTGGATCGTGAAGTAGACCTTGTTCGTCGCGATCGCCGCCGGCGACGGGAACGACACGTTGTCGTAGATGCTGATCCCAGGCCGGGAGCCGGGGTTGAAGAACCCCGGCGTGCAGCCCGAGCCCACCGTGCCCAGGTGGAGCTTGTCCGTCGCATCGACGTTGCAGGTGATGCTGTTGGCGGTCGCCAGCCACTGGATCCTGCCGTGCTCGGTGGCGATCTGGCTGCCGGCGTCAGTCGCCACGATCGTGTAGTCAACGGTGCCGCCCGCGGCCGCCATGGCCGGCACCGAGATGGAGAACAGGCTCGCGAGGCCCGGAGCGTTGAGCGTCAGGTCCTTGACCCCGGTGACGATGTTCGTGACCCCCGGCAGGCCCTGTGGTCCGGTGGGGCCCGTCGTGCCGGGCAGACCGGCGACGCCCCGTGGACCTTGGGCGCCCTGATCGCCCGCCACGTTCCACGAGACCTTGCGCTCGCTCCTGCGGCACTTGGTCTTCCTGCCGACGAGCCGTAGCGAGCCCCCCGACTTCTTGGCGCATGCGTACAGCCGTGCCTTCGACGGCGTAGCTGCTCGCGCGGCGTCGGCCGAGATCACGCCGGCCGGCAGCAGCAGACCGAGCGCGGCGATCAGCGCAGGTGCGACCCGGCGAGCAGCGGCAGGGTTCTTCATGTTGGCCTCACGGTCGAAGGGGGCGAGCGACTGTGCCACGGGCGGGGGCACTGTAGACGGCGAGGAGAGCCTTGCTCAAGCGGGTGGCGCAGAGCCCGTCCGCCGCTTCACGCTCCTCCGTCGCGCTCGAGCCGGGCGAGAAGCGTGTCGAGGTCGCCGCGCAGCTCGCGAACCTGGGCCTCGACCGCGGCGATGCGCCCGGCGAGGCTTCCCGCCCGCGAGACCTCGGCGTCGGCCTCCGCGGCGGCGTACGCCGCCGACGGCTCCGGCGTGCGCTCCTGATAGGGCGGCAGCGCGGCGAGGTCGAGCGGCTCGTCGTCGCCGAGCATGTGCTGCCAGCGCTCCTCCTTCTGGCCCGGGCGCCGACCGATGCCGCGCACCAGGCCGCGTGCGGCGAGCTGCTCGAGCGTCTCGCCGACCACGGCAAGGTCGGCGAACCCCGCGAGTCGCTCGGAGCGGGTCTTCAGCTCGCCGGGCGTCTGCGGGCCGCGCAGCAGCAGCACGGCGAGCAGCGCCTGCTCGCCGGGAGCGATGGCGAGCTCTTCGGCGAGCAGGTGGCGATACTTCGCGGCGCGGCTGCCGTGCCCGCTCGTGAAGCGCACCCAGCGTCTGCGGCGCAGGCGCTCGAGCGCCGTGCGGATCTGCTCCTCGTCGTAGTCGACGACGGGGTCTCGGTTGGTCGACTGGTTGCAGGCCAGTCGCAGCGAGTTGAGCGTCAGCGGGTACTGGTCGGGCGTCGTGCGCTGCTTCTCCAGCAGGCAGCCGAGCACTCGCTGCTCTTGCGCGGTGAGGTCCACGCGTGCAGCGTAGTCTTGCCGCTCGCCGCTCGTGCGGTCATCCTCGATGGTGATGCAGGACGCGCAGCACGATCACGAACCCGCCCCGCGGCGGCGCGCCTCGCTACGCCGCAGGCGCGTCACCCGCCGCGGCGGCGAGCTGCTCGAGTCGGCCGCCGACCGGATCTCGCTGCGTGAGCGCTGGCTGCGGGCCGCGCGCATGGCGCCGCGGATCGCGCTCGTCGCGCTCGCCGCCGCGTCCTCCTACCTGATCGCGGACCGCCTGCTCGGCCACCCGCGACCGTTCTTCGCCCCGATCTCCAGCGTGATCGTGCTCGGCGTGACGCTCGGCGAGCCGACGAGGCGGGCGATCCAGCTCGCGCTCGGCGTCGCCCTCGGGATCCTCGTCGCCGACCTGGCCGTCTCGCTGGTCGGCACCGGGACCTGGCAGGTCGCGCTGATCGTCTTCTTCGGCATGGCCATCGTCGTCTTCGCCGGGGGCGACTCGCTCGCCGCCAACCAGGCGGCGAGCACCGGTGTGCTGCTCGCGACCCTCGCGCTGCCCGGCGACACCACCGGCGTCGCGCGCTTCGAGGACGCGCTGATCGGCGCTGCGACCGCGCTCGCGCTGAGCCTGGTGCTGTTCCCGATCCACCCGGTCAAGCTGGCGCGCCGCGCGCTCGACCCGGCGGCCGAGCGGATCGCCGACGTCGTGGACGCGGTTGCCGAGGCGCTTGCGGGGACCCCGGACCCGGGTGCGGCGGCGCGCGCGGCCGAGCGCGCCCGACAGCTCGGCGCACACAGCGCAGACATGCGCGCGGCGCTGGCGACGAGCGGTGAGACGGCCCGCCTGGCGCTGGCCCGCCGCGGGCAGCGCGACGAGGTGGAGCGCTACACGCGGGCGCTCGACGAGATCCTGCGCGCCCAGCGCGACGCGATGAGCCTCGCGCGCTCGGGCGCGCGCGCCATCCGTCATGGCGACCGGGTGCCAGATACGGTCGTCGCGGGCCTGCGCGATCTCGCGACGTCGCTGCGGCTGCTGCCCGGCGCCTTCGCCGACCGCGAGGATCGCGAGGCGGCGCGGGAGGCGGCGCTGCGCGCGGCCGCCGCGACGACCGCCGGGCTCGACGAGACGCGCAACCTGTCGGTCAGCCTCGTTGTCGGTCAGGCGCGGATGATCGCCTTCGACGTGCTGCGTGCCACCGGCCTCAGCAGGGACACCGCTCGCGCCGAGATCCGCGAGGCGGCCGACGCCGACGGCGAGGAGCAAGCCGCGACGGAGCTCGAGGCGCTGGAGGGCGATGTGCTCGGCGCGGAGATCGCGGCGGCCCGGCCGCGTCCGCCGACCTAGACTCCGCTCGATGCGAGCCGCCACGATCCGCGACGGCGAGGTGCACGTCGCCGAGCATCCCGATCCCGAGCCCGGTCATGGCGAGATCCTCCTGCGCGTGCATGCCGCGGGGATCAACGGCGCCGACCTGCTGCAGCGCCGCGGCGCCTATCCGGCGCCGCCCGGCGCGCCGGCCGACGTCCCCGGCCTCGAGCTCGCCGGGGAGGTCGTCGCGCTGGGCCCCGGCGCGACGCGCTTCGCGGTCGGCGAGCGGGCGATGGCGATCGTCGGCGGCGGCGGCCAGGCGGAGCTCTGCGCGGTCCACGAGCGCCAGGCGATGCCGGTGCCCGTGGCCGTCGGAGTCGTGGAGGCCGGCGGCCTGCCCGAGGTCTTCACGACGGCGCACGACGCGCTCTTCGCCCAGGCCGGCCTGCGGATGGGGGAGCGCCTGCTCGTCAGCGGCGCGGCCGGCGGCGTCGGCAGCGCGGCCGTCCAGCTCGCCGCCGCGGCCGGCGCCCACGTCACCGCTTCGGTTCGCGACCCGGCTCTGCGCGACGGCGTCCGGGCGCTCGGCGCCCACGAGGCGCTCGACCCAGACGACACGGCGGAGGCCGGCCCCTACGACGTCCTGCTCGAGCTCGTCGGCGCGCCGAACCTGGAGGCGAACGTGCGTGCGATGCGGCGATTCGGGCGGGTCGTCGTGATCGGCGTCGGTGCGGGGTTCAAGGCCCAGGTGAGCCTGCTCTCGGTGATGGGCCGGCGACTGACGATCGGCGGCTCGACACTGCGCGCCCGCCCGCTCGAGGAGAAGGCCGCGACCGCGCGCGCGATGGAGCGCGAGGTGCTGCCGCTGTTCGAGCGCGGCGCGCTGCGGGTACCGGTCGCCGCTCGGTTCGCGGTCGACGAGGTCGCCGCGGCTTACGAGCGCTTCGCCGCCGGCGGGAAGCTCGGCAAGGTGATCCTGGAGCTGCGGTGAACGCGGTCGACCGCTTCTGGCGAGCGCGCAGCGAGGGCGACTGGGAATCGCTTGCGGCGCAGCTGCGCCCCCGCCTGCGCGTCTCTCTCCCGGCGCAGGCGAGCAATCCCGGGCGCGACGACTACCTGGCGTTCCTGCGGCTCGTCCACCAGAGCGGGCGGGTCGAGTCCGTGCGGTCGATCACCGGGCGCAGCGCCGAGCTCGCCGTCATCGCGCACCTCGCCGGCCCGGGCGGCGACCTCGTGGTCGCAGGCTTCTACGAGCTGCGCGAAGGGCTGATCGAGCTGATCGAGGAGATCTACGTGAAGCCCGGCTCCGCCGGCGACATCGGCTCGGGCATGGTCCGTCTGCGGGCCTGAGGGAGCTCCGCCTACTCCTCCGCGTCGTCGGACTCGAGCGGCACGACCTCGTGCTCCTCGAGGCGGCGCAGGTACTCGGCCTCGTCGCCCTCCGGCGGCACCGGGACCATCTCCTCGGGGTCGACGTCCTCGAGCTCGAGCTCGTCCTGGACGAGCTCGTCCGGCTCGACGTCGGGGTGCTCGTGCTCGCTGGCGTCCATGCGGCGGACGATAGCGCGCAACGAGCGGGCGCTCGAATCGCGACGGACAGCTCGATCGAGGAGCGAACGCTCGGCCCCGGTGCCGTGCCGGCCCGACGGGCCTGTCGCTCACGGGGCGGCCGGCGCCGGCCCGGGCTCGCTAGTAGGGCGGCAGGTCGGCCCACCAGTCGCCGAGGGCGCGAAAGGCGGTCCAGAAGGCGCGCTTGGCGTCCTCCTCGTCGAGCGCCTCGTCGATGTTCGGCGTCGCGAGCAGGTCGATCGACGGCGTGAAGCCCTGGATCTCGCCCGGCGCCCAGCGAAGCGTCTCGGACAGCGGCAGCTCGAGGTCCTCGAGCACGGCAAGCGTCTCGCGGCCCATCGCAACGACGAGCCTCGGCTGCACGATCGCGAGCTCCTCGGCGACTCGCGCCACGCACGCGGGGTCGGCGAGCGAGCCGTCGCCGACCGGGCACTTCACGCAGAGCGTCCCGTAGACCGCGAGCGGATCGATGCCGAGCCGCCCGAGCGACTTGCGCAGCGCGGTCCCCGAGCGTCCGTAGAAGGCGACTCCCTCCTCGATCTCCGAGGCGACGGGCGCGTGCTTGAGCAGGAATATGTCGGCCTGCGGGTGGCCGGAGCCGAGCACCGGGATGAGGCTGCCGCGCGGGCAGCGCCTGCAGGCCTGGATCTCGCGGGTCAGCGCGTTCATCTCGCGGATCGCGCGCTCGAGGTACTTCTCGCGGATCTCGTCATCGGTCGTCACGGGCACGGGTGCTCAGGGATTCGACGGGCCCCGAGCGTCTCCCTCGCCGTGCATCAGCCCTTGCGCGAGACGCGGCGAACGCGGCGCTCGCGGACAGTTCGGCGTGCGCCGGGAGGCGTCGCCTTCGTCTGCAGGAACTTCAGCACCTGCACGTACGCGTAGCTGGTCGGCGTCGAGCGGATCTCGCCGTCGCGCAGCGATGCGAGGAACTCCTCCGGCCCGTCGAAGTCGCGCATTCGCACGCGCGCGGTGCCGAGCCCCTGCGCCACGTGAGCGTCGGAGCCGGCCCCGGCGGCGATCCGGTACTTGGCGGCAAATCGCGCCGCCTCCTCGTTGAACGCGCTGAACGCCACGCGCGGGTTGAAGACCTCGATCGCGTCGATCTGCTCGATGACCCGCAGGAGGTGCTCGTAGTCGGGTACCGAGTGCATCCGGTCGAACGGGTGGGGCACGTAGACGAGGCCGCCCTGCCTGCGGATCTCGGCGAGGGTCTCCTCGAGCGTCAGTCCGCGGGGGATCAGCTCGGACAGGAAGAGGCCGATCACCTCGCCCTGGCTGGCCGTCTTGACCTCCTCGCCGACGATCACCTTCACTCCGTACTCGGCGGCCTTCTCCGCGGCCTCCAGCGCGCCCGAGATCTCGTTGTGGTCGGTGATCGCGACGGCTCCGAGGCCGCGCTCGCGCGCCGTCGCCAGGAGCACCTCGACCGGCGTGGCGCAGTCGTGGCTGTGGTCGGTGTGCATGTGGAGGTCGACGTCGATCATCCGCCGCCCTGCGAGCCGGCGACGCGTCCCGTCGCCGGTGCCGCGGTCCTTTCGGCGGGCCGCGACCTCCTCGTACATCAGCTCCAGCTCGTCGGCGACGACGCTCCACGGCCGTGGCCGGGCCGCGGCGGCGAGCCGACGGCGCAGCGCGTCGTCGTCGATCAGCCGGGCGAGCTGACCCGCGAGCGAGTCGGCGTCGCGCGGCTGGAACAGCAAACCGCGCTCGCCCTCGCCCAGGACGTCCTCGTAGACCGGCAGGGCCGTGGCGAGCGGCACCGCCCCGGCGGCGCAGGCGCGGGCCAGCAGGCCCGGCTGCGGCTCCGCGCCGGCCGAGGCGGCGACGAGCAGGTCGGCGCCGGCGAGCAGCTCGTCGGCGCCGAGCGCGTCCGGAGAGACGTAGCTGACCCGCTCGCGCAGACTGGCACGCAGAGGCGTCGAGGACGGGCCGCGCGCGCTGCGCACGACGAGCTCCCAGGGCCGGTCGGTCTCGAGGTGGCGCAGCGCCCTCAGCAGCAGTCGCAGCGCCGGGCGCTCCTCCTCGTCGAGGAACGCGATCCGCAGCGGGACGTCAGGCGCCCGCGCGACGCGCTCGAGCGCCGGGGCACCGGGTGCCAGCAGGCGGTAGGCGGCGGGGAAGTGGCGCCCCATCAGCTCAGCCGTCGTCCGGTAGGCCGCGGTGCGCACGTCGAGTCGGCCGAAGACGAGCTGCACCATGCGTCGCGCAACCTGGGTGGCGACGAGGCGCTCCTGGGGAACGTGGAACGACCCGACGTTCAGCGCTCGCGATGCTCGCAGCGCGGCGCTTGCGATGCTCGGCGCGAACGGCTCATGGACGTGCACGATGTCCAGCGGCGCCTTTGCGAACAGCTCGCCGAGCGTGCGGGTCACGGCGATCGGCAGCGCCGCCGCGTGGCGCCGGCCCGGCAACGGGGGCTCGACGGCCTCGCCGACCGCCAGCAGCAGCGGCTCGCCGCCGTCCTGCGGCAGCTCACCGACCGCCAGCGCGCGGACGGCGCGCCGTCCGTCGCGCACGAGCGCCGGCGACGACGACGGGGCGACGACGATCACCCGGTGCCCGCGGCCTGCCAGCTCGTCGCTGACGCCGCGGACGAGGTCGGTCACCTCGTGGGGGCGCTCCCAGGGGTAGGGGCTCACCTGGGCGATCGCGAGGCGCTCGGCCATCGAGCAGAGGATAGGCGCGGCCCGCATCGGGGCGGGCCGCGCCGGAGGCGGGCTTGTGCGGCCACGTGGCCGCGCAAGCCCGCGGTCAGTCGGTCTTGGCGGCCTTTGCGGGGCTCGTGGCCTTTGCGGCGCTCGTGGCCCTCGCGGCGCTTGCGGCCTTCTTCGGCGCGCTGCGCCCCTTCGACGTGCTCCGCGGGGCCGCCTTGCCGGCGTACCGCGCGATGAACTTGTCGGTGTCCTGACGGGCCTGGTCGTCGGGACGCTGGTTCTTCGGCGACTTCATGAGGTACGAGCTCGGGCCGTCGAGCTGGCCGGCGACCCCGTTGTTGAGCGCCAGCTTGCAGAGCCGGACGGCGTCGATGACGATGCCGGCCGAGTTCGGCGAGTCCCAGACCTCGAGCTTCATCTCGAGGTTCAGCGGCACGTCGCCGAACGCCTGGCCCTCGACGCGGATGTGAGCCCACTTGCGGTCGGTGAGCCACGGCACGTAGTCGGAGGGGCCGATGTAGACGTCGTTCGGCGGCAGCTCGTGGCCCATGATCGAGGTCACGGCCTGCGTCTTGGAGATCTTCTTGGACTCCAGCCGCTCGCGCTCGAGCATGTTCTTGAAGTCCATGTTGCCGCCGACGTTGAGCTGCGACGTGCGCAGCATCTTCACGCCGCGGTCGTGGAACAGCCGGGCGAGCGTGCGGTGCACGATCGTCGCGCCGACCTGGCTCTTGATGTCGTCGCCGATGATCGGCAGCCCGGCCTTCTTGAAGCGCTTGTCCCAGTAGTCCTCGCTGGCGATGAACACCGGGATGCAGTTGACGAACGCGCAGCCGGCCTCGAGCACCTGCTCGACGTACCAGCGCGTGGCGTCCTCCGAGCCGACCGGCAGGTAGGAGACGACGACGTCGGTGCGCGTCTCACGGAGGATCGAGACGATGTCGGCCGTCTCGCCCGGGGCCTTCGTGATGACCTCCTTGGCGTACTTGCCGATGCCGTCCAGCGTCATCCCGCGATGCACCTGGGCGCCGAGGCTCTTCGGCACCTTCGCGAACTTGATCGTGTTGTTGGGGTCGGCCCAGATCGCCTGGCCGAGGTCCTTGCCGACCTTCGTGCGGTTGATGTCGAACGCGCACGTGAACTCGATGTCGCTCACGTGGTAGCCGCCGAGGTCCACGTGCATGAGCCCCGGCACCTGGCCGTCGGCGTCGGCGTCGCGGTAGTGGGCGACGCCCTGGACGAACGAGCTCGCGCAGTTGCCGACGCCGATGATCGCGACCCGCACCTTGTCGTTCTGGTAGCGGCCGCTTCCGTTCGCAGATGCGCCGCTCGCGAGCGCCGCGCCGCTTCCGTTCGTTGTCAATTCGTTCCCTTCTCCGAACAATCGTTGGGATGAACACCCCGCCCTATGGGCGCGGTTACAGCTCGGCGGGCGCCGCCGTCGACGCCTCGGTCGATGCGCGGCGCAGCTCGGCGCGAACGTGGAGGATCCGCTGCACCGTGGTCAGAGTGCTGATCGCCGCCAATAGCCAGACCGAGATCGAAAGCGCGTTGACGGGGTCGTCGTAGCCCAGGATACCCGCCAGGATCAGGCCGGCCGAGAGGATGACGACCCGTGTCGGGCGGCTGCCGAAGCCGACCGCGGCGCTGGCCGCGAGCGCCTCCGCACGCGCGCGCGTGTAGCTCACCATGAGCGAGGCGAGCACGGCGAACGTGCACAGCGCCGCGTTCACCGGCTGGTCGCTCCTCGCGAACAGGTAGGCGACGGCGAACAGCGTCAGCCCCTCGCCGACGCGGTCGAGCGTCGAGTCGAGGAACGCGCCGAACTGGGTGCCCTTGCCGGACATCCGCGAGTAGCGGCCGTCGAGCGTGTCGCAGATCGAGCCGACGGCGAACGCGGCGCCGCCGACCACGAGCAGCTCCGCCCAGACGAGCGCGGCGCCGAGCACGACGAGCGCGAGGCCCGTCAGCGAGATCGCGTTCGGCGTGAGGCGCGACTCGATGAGCGCGTTGCGCACCGCCTCGCGGCGCTCGCCGGCGACTCGCGCCGGCGGGCGCGGCCTGGTTGCGCGATCGGCCATCAGGCGCGCGCCAGCTCGGAGCGGAAGCCCCACGCCGGATGGGCGCGGGCGAGCCAGACGGCCGCCGATGCCGCGGCGAGCGCGGTCAGCGCTCCCAGCACGGCATCGATGATGAAGTGGTTGCCGGTGACGACGATGACGAGCGAGACGAGCACCGGATAGCAGGCCCAGAACCGGCGCACGACCCGGTGCCTCGTGAGCATCGCCAGCGGCACGCCGATCATCATCGCGAACGCCACGTGCATCGATGGCACCGCCGCGTAGGGGTTGAACAGCGCGGTCGCCGCGAGGCTGTCCGGCTGCACGCCGGTGAAGTCGGCCACGCTGTCGACGAACCCCCACTCGGGGAAGAAGCGCGGCGGGGCGGTCGGCAGCAGCGCATAGCCGACGAGCGCGATCAGCCACGAGACGATGAACATGTTGCGAACGAAGTAGAAGCTGTGGTTGTGGCGCAGGTAGAGGTAGGCGAACGCGCCGAGCGTCACCGTCACCTGGGCGTTGAGGTAGATCCACGACGCGGCGTCGGCGGCGATGCCGGTCGGGCCGATCAGCCGCTGCAGGTGGGGCTCGACGAAGATCCCGAGCGAGCGCTCGATATCGATGATCGCGCGCGCGTTCTGGAACGCGGCGGCCGCCCCCTGGGGGTCGTCGATCCAGCCGCGCACGACGCGGTAGGCCATGTACGTGGCCCACATCAGCGCCACCTGGACGAGCACGTCGACAGGCCCGTGGGGAAGGAGGCGCCCGAGGCGCGTCTGAATGCGGGCGCGCATGAGCACCTCAGATCCTACCCGCGTGCGGGCGGGCGTTGAAGGCCCGCCGCGACGATCAGCGCGTGCAGCGCGGGCCGTCGGCGCCGATGCGCGCGAGGCTGAAGCGCACCGCGAGCCGGGCGCCGCCGGGGCGGTCGAGGCGCACCCGCGTCCAGCCGTCCGGCGCGCGCGAGACGCAGCCCGCCCCCTCGACCAGCTTCCAGTACGGGGTGAACCGCACGCGCACGGTCCCGGCTCGGCTGCCGCTCAGGGCCACCTCGTCGACGCCGAGGCGGGTGACGCGCAGGGGCGCGCTCGCCAGCGGGCGCGCGCGCTGGACCTCGAACAGCCGCCAGGCTCCGCCGTGCCAGACCTCACGCAGCCCGGGCACGGCGCCGGAGCGGACGAGGCGCGCCTCGTCGCGCCCCGCGGGATCGGGGCGCGTCGCGGCCAGCGCGACGTAGCGGACCGCGAGGTCGTCGAGCCAGCGCCGGTAGCGGGTGGGCGTGAGCGCGCCGGCGTCGTAGAAGATCGGGTTGTCCCGCACGTCGAGCTGGCGCTCCCAGCCGCGTGCGATCGGATGGCGCAGCGGGAGGTAGCGGGTCTCCCAGTGGTTCGCGGTGAACGGGACCTCGATGCGCATCGGGCCCTCGCGCGTGGCGCGGCGGTCGAGCTCGGCGATCAGCGGGGCATGGAATGCCGCGTGCGCCGCCGGGTCGCCGCTCGCGCGGATCACCGAGCGCACCGGGGCGAGCCACTGCCAGTAGAGCAGCGGCACGGCGAGCAGCGCGAGGAGCAGCCGGCGCTCGGGCCACAGCGCTCCCGCGGCGAGCGGGCCGGCGAAGACCGCTGCGAGGCGCACCAGGTTGCCGCCGAGCGGGGTGTCGAGTGTCACGCCGGTGACCAGGACGAGCGCGTACAGCGCAGCGCCCCAGCGCAGCGCCGCCTCGCGACGGCCCGCGACGACGAGCAGCACGAGGGCGACGGCGAGCGACCAGGCGAACGAGCTGAACGCGAACGGCTGCGTACCGCCCTGCGGGAACGCGACCAGGATCAGCGCCCCGGGCGCGATCGCCCCGGCCGCGACCCAGACCGCGGCGCGAGGGCGCGCCGCGAGCCACCAGGCGGCGACCGCGAGGAGCAGGAAGGCGGCGGCGACCGGGCTCGTCAGCGTCGTCGCCGCCGCGAGGCCGCCGGCGAGCGCTCGCCGGTCGCGGGCGCCGGCGAGCAGCGCGCCGAGGGCGGGCGCCATCCCGGCGGCGAATGCGAGCTGACCGCCGACGAGCGGCGAGAGCGCCGCGAGCGCGAACCAAAGCGCGGCGGCACCGGCCGCCTGCGCGCCCCAGTGCGAGCGCGCCAGGGCGGTGAAGCACCAGGTGGAGGCGACGGCGGCGAGCGCGGCGACGAGCTGCGGCGTCGTCAGCGCCGCCAGCGGCGGCATCAGCACGCTGTAGCCCGGCAGGTGGTGGCCGGCGTACCAGCCCTGCTCCCAGACTCCGAGCCCGGCCTCGCGGACGATCTCGGCGCGGTAGAGGTGCGCGACCAGGTCGGGCGTCGGCGGGTCCGCGATCAGCCAGGCGACGGCGCCGACGGCGGTGACCGCCCAGGGCGGCAGGCGGCGCGACACGTGTCGTCAGCCGGCCGTCTCGTCGAGGAACCGGGCGAGCCGCTCGACGAGGTCGGGCCGGTCGAGCCACGGCCAGTGGCCGGCGTCGGGCAGGTGCAGCACCTCCGCCTCGCCGCCGAGCGCGGCGGCGTACGCGTCGGCGAAGCGCGGCGGGATGTAGGGATCACGGTCGCCCCAGCAGACGAGCGTCGGGCAGCGCAGGTCGGCGAGGGCCGTGCCGGCCTCGGCCAGGCGCTCCTCGGGGCTCGTGCGGTACAGGCGCAGGATCGCGCGCTGCGTGCCGTGGTCGAGCTGGGCGAGGACCCGGTCGACGAACGCGTCCGGCAGTGGCCCGGGCGCGGCGTTGGCGGCGCGCGAGAGCTGGCGCAGGCCGAAGCGGCTCGTGGCTCCCATCAGCAGCTCGCCGACGCCGCGCCGGCGCCAGAGACGGGCGATCAGGTGCCAGCGGTAGCCGGGCAGCAGCGGCACCGCGTTGACGATCACGAGGCGCTCGACGCGCTCCGGCCGGGCGGCGGCCCACAGCAGACCCGCGGCGCCCCAGTCGTGCACGACCAGCCGTACGCGGTCGACGCCGACGTGGGCCAGGAGCTCGTCGACGAACGCGGCGTAGCCGCCCATCGTGTAGTCGCCGTCGGCGCGCTTGCCGCTGCGCCCGAACCCCGGCAGATCCGGCGCCAGGCCGCCGGTGCGCTCCAGGAACGGAAGCCAGTCGTCGCCGCTGGTCGGGACGCCGTGGAGGTACAACACGGGCGCGGCGCCGGGCCGAGAGGGCGGCGCCTGTCGCCAGAACACCGGTCGGCCGCCCAGCTCCTCGGTGTGCTCGGCGATCGTGGCCACGGTCCGGCCGCACGATACCGTCCGCCGTCGTGCCGGCAACGATCCCTCGCTCAGCCTGGAAACGCCCTTCCGCGAGGCGGGTGCGCGCGCTGCGCGAGCGGCTGCGGGAGCTGTACGGGGTGCCGGTGATGGAGCCCCACGGCGACCCGCTCGCGGAGCTCGTGCTGACGGTGCTCTCGCAGTCGACGAACGACCGCAATCGCGACGTGGCGTTCCTTCGGCTGCGCGAGCGCCTGCCGACCTGGGAGGCGGTGCGCGCCGCGCCGGTGGCCGAGATCGAGGCGGCGATCCAGCCGGGCGGCCTGCATGTGCAGAAGTCGCGGCGGATCGCCGACATCCTCGCCGCGCTGCCGGACGATCTCGACCTGTCGTGGATGCGCGAGGCGCCGGTCGACCGATCGCGGGCGATGCTCTGCTCGCTGCCCGGCGTGGGGCGCAAGACGGCGGCCTGCGTGCTGCTGTTCTCCTACGGGCTGCGCGACGTGCCGGTCGACACGCACGTGTCGCGCGTCGCGACGCGCCTGGGCCTGCTGCGCCCCGGCGCGCCGTCTGCCGAGCAGCACGACGAGATGCTGGCGCTGACGCCGCCGGGGGCCGAGCTCGAGCTGCACGTGAATCTGCTGCGCCACGGGCGGCGCACGTGCCACGCCCGCCACCCCGCCTGCCGCTCCTGCGGGCTGCGGCGGATGTGCCCGGGGCGCCAGGCATGAGCGCCGCGGTTGGGCGGTCGCGCCCCGCGTGATAAGATCTGCCTTTCCCTGACTTAGATTTCTCGCGTCCCCCGGTCACCGGCCCGGCCGTCGCGCGCTCGTCGCCCCAACCACGCAAGGAGCATCCATGGGCAAGATCATCGGCATCGACCTAGGCACGACGAACTCGTGCATGGCCGTCCTCGAAGGCGGCGAGCCGACCGTGATCGAGAACGCCGAGGGCGCCCGCACGACCCCCTCGGTCGTCGCCTTCTCGCCCTCCGGCGAGCGACTTGTCGGCACCGTCGCCAAGCGCCAGGCCGTCACCAACCCGACCAACACCGTCTTCTCGATCAAGCGCTTCATGGGGCGCAAGGAGGCCGAGGTCAAGGAGGAGGAGTCGATCGTCCCGTACAAGGTGGTCGCGGGACCCAACGGCGACGCCCGCGTCGACGCGGGCGGCAAGCAGTCCAGCCCGCCGGAGATCAGCGCGATGATCCTCGCCAAGCTCAAGGCCGACGCCGAGGCCTATCTCGGCGACACCGTCGACGGCGCCGTCATCACCGTGCCGGCCTACTTCAACGACGACCAGCGCCAGGCGACGAAGGACGCCGGCCAGATCGCCGGGCTCGAGGTCAAGCGGATCATCAACGAGCCGACCGCGGCCTCGCTCGCCTACGGGCTCGACAAGGACACCGACCAGACGATCCTCGTCTTCGACCTCGGCGGCGGCACGTTCGACGTGTCGGTGCTCGAGATCGGCGACGGCGTCTTCGAGGTCAAGTCGACCGCCGGCGACAACCACCTCGGCGGCGACAACTTCGACAAGGCGGTCGTCGACTGGCTCGCGGGCGAGTTCAAGAAGACGCAGGCGATCGACCTGACCGCCGACCCGATGGCGCTGCAGCGGCTCTACGAGGCGGCCGAGAAGGCGAAGATCGAGCTCTCGACGGCGCAGGAGACGCAGATCAACCTGCCGTTCATCACGGCCGACGCCTCCGGGCCCAAGCACCTCGACATGCGCCTGACGCGCAGCAAGCTCGGCGAGCTGACGAGCAACCTGCTCGACCGCGTCGTCGTCCCGGTCCGCCAGGCGCTCGACGACGCCAGGGACAAGGGCGTCAAGGACGTCGACCACGTCGTGCTCGTCGGTGGCATGACGCGCATGCCCGCAGTCCAGGAGAAGGTCAAGCAGCTCACCGGCAAGGAGCCGCACCGCGGCGTCAACCCGGACGAGGTCGTCGCCGTCGGCGCGGCGATCCAGGCCGGGGTGCTCGCCGGCGACGTCAAGGACGTGCTGCTGCTCGACGTGACCCCGCTGACGCTCGGCATCGAGACGAAGGGCGGTGTCATGACCAGGCTCATCGAGCGCAACACGACGATCCCGACGAAGAAGTCGGAGGTCTTCTCGACCGCCGAGGACAACCAGCCGTCGGTCGAGATCCACGTGCTGCAGGGCGAGCGCGAGATGGCGACCAGCAACAAGTCGCTGGGCAAGTTCCAGCTCACCGGCATCCCCCCGGCGCCGCGCGGCATCCCGCAGGTCGAGGTCACGTTCGACATCGACGCGAACGGCATCCTCGCGGTCTCGGCGAAGGACCTCGGGACCGGCAAGGAGCAGAAGATCGAGATCAAGGCCGGTGCCGGTCTGTCCGACGACGAGATCAAGCGGATGGTCTCGGACGCCGAGTCGCACGCCGAGGAGGACCGTCGGGCGCGCGAGCTTGCCGAGGCGCGCAACAACGCCGAGAACGCGGCCTACCAGGCCGAGCGTCAGATCAAGGAGATGGGCGACGCGATCGACGCCTCCTCCAAGGAGGAGATCGAGCGTTCGATCAAGGAGGTCCGCGAGAGCCTCGAAAGTGATGACCCCGCGGCGATCAACGCCAGGGCCGAGGGCCTGCAAGCCTCGTTCCACAAGGTCTCCGAGGCGATGTACGAGCGCGCCCAGCAGCAGGCGGGAGCATCCGGTGACGGCGCCGGCGCCGACGGTGGCGCGGCCTCCGAGGAGGAGGTCGTCGACGCCGAGGTCGTCGACGAGGAGCGGTGATGACCGGCGCTCACGAAGGCGACCCGCCGGCCGAGGCCGAGGTGGGTCTGCCGCATGACGGAGCCGGAGCCGGAGCGGGAGCCGCGGCCGGAGCGGGAGCGGCGGCCGGAGCGGGAGCCGCGGACGACGGGTCCGCGGCCTCGTCGGCCTCCGCGGGCGACCCCGCCGAGGCCGTGCCGGGCTCGGAGCCTGTGCCGGACCCGGGTTCCCCCGCGGACGTCGGGCTCGCGCCCGAGGTGGCGGTCGAGGCCGAGCCTGACTACAAGGACCAGTGGCTGCGCACGGCCGCCGACCTGGAGAACGTCCGCCGGCGCGCCCGGCGCGACGTGGCCGCGGCCGAGGGCCGCGGCATCGCCCGGCTGGCTCGCGAGCTGCTGCCGAGCCTGGACAACCTCGATCGCGCGCTGGCCGCGGCCGAGGGCCAGCCCGAGAACGCCGACCATCACCTGACCGACGGCATCCGCCTCGTGCAGAGCGAGCTGCTCGCGGCGCTCGGCCGGGTCGGCATCAGCCAGGACGCTCCCGCCGGCGAGCCGTTCGATCCGCACGTCCACGAGGCGATCGCCCAGGCGCCGGCCCCGGGACTCGCAAGCGGCGCGATCGTCGAGGTCGTCCAGCCGGGCTATCGGATCGGCGACGACGTGCTGCGCGCCGCCAAGGTCGTCGTCGCGGCCTAGGGGCGAACGGCATGGCGCGGCAGGCTGATCTCTACAAGGTCCTCGGAGTCGACCGGAAGGCCTCGCAGGACGAGGTCAAGAAGGCCTATCGCAAGCTCGCCCGCGAGTACCACCCCGACCGCAACCCGGACGACGCACGAGCCGAGGAGCGCTTCAAGGAGATCTCCGCGGCCTACGACGTGCTCGGCGACGCGGACAAGCGCAAGGAGTACGACCGCGGCGGGATCGGCGCGTTCGGCGGCGCTCCGGGAGGCCCCGGATTCGACCAGTCGAGCTTCGGCGACATCCTCTCGAACCTGTTCGGGGGCGGTCCGGGCGGTGCTCCGGGCGCCGGGCGTCGCGGGAGGCCGCGCCCCGATCGCGGCCGCGACCTCGAGGCGGAGGTGTCGCTGAGCTTCGACCAGGCGATATCGGGCACTCAGGTGCCGCTGACCCTGACGATGTCGGCGCCCTGTCCGACCTGCCATGGCACCGGCGCCAAGCCGCCCTCGTCGCCGAACGTCTGCCCGCGCTGCCAGGGACGCGGGATCGAGTCGCAGGGGCAGGGGCTGTTCTCGATCTCGCAGCCGTGCTCGCGCTGCCACGGCACGGGAACGATCATCGACGACCCGTGCCCGACGTGCGGCGGGTCCGGTCAGACCCAGCAGGCGCGCCGCCTGCGGGTCAACATCCCGGCCGGAGTGCGCGAGGGCTCGCGGGTGCGGATCGCCGGCAAGGGCGAGGAGGGTCGCAACGGCGGCCCTAACGGGGACCTCTACGTCGTCACGCGCGTTCGCCCGTCGCCGATCTTCCGCCGCAAGGGCGACCACGTGGAGGTCGAGGTGCCGCTGACGATCCCGGAGGCGCTGCGCGGCGCCCAGGTGGACGTGCCGACGCTGAGCGGCCGCAAGACGCTGCGGGTGCCGGCCGGCACCCGTCACGGCACCGTCCAGCGCCTGCGCGGCGAGGGGCCGCCGCGGCTCGGCGGAAAGGGCGCGGGCGACATCCACTACCGCTTCGTGATCGACGTGCCGAGCACGCTCAGCGCCGAGCAGTCCGAGCTGATCGACAAGCTGTCCGAGACCATGAACGGCTCGAACCCCCGCGAGCGCCTCTTCGTCGGGGTCGGGGAGCAGGCCTGATGGCGCATCCCGGCCGCCCGCCGCGCACGCGCACCCGGATCTCGGTCGACGTCGAGCGCGGCGTCTTCATGATCTCGGTCGCCGCCGAGCTGGCCGACATGCACCCGCAGACCCTGCGGATGTACGAGGCGCGCGGGCTGATCGAGCCCCAGCGCTCGCCGAAGGGGACGCGGCTCTACTCGCAGGCCGACGTCGAGCGGCTGCGGCGCATCCAGGAGATGACGACCGAGCTGGGCCTCAACCTCGCCGGGGTCGAGCGCGTGCTGGAGCTGGAGGCGCAGCTCGAGGGCGCCCGGCGCCGGCTCGAGCAGCTCGAGGCGCGCAGCCGGCGGATGCGCGAGGAGCTCGAGGCCGAGCTCGACAGCGTGCGCCGCTCGATGCGCGGCGAGCTCGTGCCGATCCGCCACTCGACCGCGATCGTCCGCGCGTCCGACGTGCGCACGCCCCCGCGCTCGGCGCGGCGGATCCCGGTCGAGCGGGAACGCTGAGCGCGGATCCACCGCCCCGGAGCGCTTCGTCGCAGTCGTGGGCTGCGGCGATTGCGGCGCATCACGCGTCGCGTCGTCGCGGGGCGGGTCGTCATTGGCAGGGTCGCGGGGCAGGTTGCGGGACGAACCGGCGCATCGCGCGGGAGCCGTGGACCCGGTCGTCGTTGGCCGGGTCGCGGGGCGGGCTCGCCGGGGTCGTCGTTGGCAGGTCGCGGGGGCTCGCCGGGGTCGTCGTTGGCAGGTCGTGGGGGCTCGCGGGGCGGGTCGTCATTGGCAGGGTCGCGGGGGTGGGGTCTACGTGTGGTGGGGTGGGGTCTACGTGTGGTGAACGTCGACTTCGCGAGCGCTCGTCGGCACCGCTCGACCTTGCCCACGCCAGAACGTGGCAAACGTAAGGCGGTGAGACTCGAAGCACGCGAGATCGACGTTTCCCACGCTCCGGTAGCCCCAAGACGAAGACGCGACGCGTCGTCGGTGTGTACCGGTCTGGCAAGGCCTGCCGCCCCGTCCCCGCCGCGCCCGCCCACCCCGCCGTCCCCGGCGCGTCCCCCGCCCCCCCGCCCGCCGACGCCGTCGGCACCCGTGCTTGACGCAAAATCTCAGTCGACTACACTTAGATCCATGCAGCCCGACCGCTTGACCGCCAAGACCCAGGAAGCCGTGCAGGCGGCGATCTCGCTCGCGGCCCGGCACCGCAATCCGCAGGCCCTGCCGGTGCACCTGCTCGTCGCGCTGCTCGACCAGGAGGGCGGCGCCGCGGCCAACGTGCTGCGCAAGGTGGGGATCGACGTCGTCGCCGTACGCGCCGAGGCCGCCAAGGCGATCGCCGGGCTGCCGACGATGGGCGCCGGCGGCGAGGCCTCGCAGGCCTCGAGCGAGCTCGTCCAGGCGCTGCAGCGCGCCGAGGGCGTGATGCGCGACCTCGGCCACCAGTACGTCTCGGTCCACCACGTCCTGCTGGCGCTCGCCGATCAGGAAGGCGACGCCGGGCGGATCCTGCGCCGGCACGGCGCGAGCTCCGACGGCCTGCGCCAGGCGGTCAACGACATCGTCGGCTCGCACGGGGTGACCGACCAGAACGCCGAGGAGCGGTTCGAGTCGCTGCAGCGCTTCGGCATCGACCTCACCGCCCAGGCCGAGGAGGGCCGGCTCGATCCCGTCATCGGACGCGACGACGAGATCCGCCGCGTGATCCAGGTCCTCAGCCGGCGCACGAAGAACAATCCCGTGCTGATCGGCGAGCCCGGCGTCGGCAAGACGGCGATCGTCGAGGGGCTGGCGCAGCGGATCGTCAAGGGCGACGTGCCCGAGTCGCTGCGCGGCCGGCGCGTCATCGCGCTCGACATCGGCTCGATGATCGCCGGCTCCAAGTACCGCGGCGAGTTCGAGGATCGCCTCAAGGGCGTCCTCGGCGAGATCAAGGAGGCACAGGGCGAGATCGTCCTCTTCATCGACGAGCTGCACACGATCGTCGGCGCCGGCGCGGCCGAGGGCGCCGTCGACGCCGCGAACCTGCTCAAGCCGATGCTCGCCCGCGGCGAGCTGCGTGCCGTCGGTGCGACCACGCTCGACGAGTACCGCAAGCACATCGAGAAGGATCCGGCGCTCGAGCGGCGCTTCCAGCCGATCGTCGTCGGCGAGCCGACCGTCGAGGACACGATCGCGATCCTGCGCGGGCTGCGCCAGCGCTACGAGGAGCACCACAACGTCACGATCCAGGACTCGGCGCTGATCGCCGCCGCGACGCTGTCCGACCGCTACATCGCCGACCGCTTCCTGCCCGACAAGGCGATCGACCTGGTCGACGAGGCCGCCTCGCGCGTGAAGATCGAGATGGAGTCCGTGCCGCAGGAGATCGACGAGGTCGAGCGGCGCATCCTCCAGCTCGAGATCGAGCGCACGTCGCTCGAGCGCGACAAGGACGACCAGGCAGCCGCCGAGCGGCTCCAGGCGCTCGAGCGCGAGCTCGCCGAGCTGCAGGAGCGCGCCGCGGGCATGAAGGCCGAGTGGCAGGCGGAGAAGGACAAGATCGCCGGCGTCGGCGAGCTGCGCGAGCGTCTCGCGGAGGCCGAGCGCGAGCTCGACCGGGCAGCCCGCGAGGGCAACCTCGAGCGGGCCGCCGAGCTCAGGCACGGCGAGATCCCCGAGCTTCAGCGCCGCCTCGAGGAGGCGAAGGCGTCGGAGGGCCGGATCGACGCCGCGGGCGAGTCGCGCTTCTTCAAGGAGCACGTCGACGCCGAGGACATCGCCGAGGTGGTCGCACGCTGGACGGGCATCCCGGTCAGCCGCATCGAGGAGTCCGAGACGGCGAAGCTCGTCCGCATGGAGGAGCGGCTGCATCGCCGCGTCATCGGCCAGGAAGAGGCCGTCGCCGCCGTCGCCAGCGCGCTGCGCCGCTCGCGTGCCGGCCTGCAGGACCCGAACCGGCCGATCGGCTCGTTCCTCTTCCTCGGCCCGACCGGAGTCGGCAAGACCGAGCTGGCCCGTGCGCTGGCCGAGTTCATGTTCGACAGCCAGGACGCGATGATCCGCCTCGACATGAGCGAGTACATGGAGAAGCACTCCGTCTCGCGACTCGTCGGGGCGCCGCCCGGCTACGTCGGCTACGAGGAGGGCGGCCAGCTGACTGAGGCCGTCCGGCGCCGGCCCTACAGCGTGGTGCTGCTCGATGAGCTCGAGAAGGCCCACCCCGACGTCTTCAACACGCTGCTCCAGGTGCTCGACGACGGGCGGCTGACCGACGGTCAGGGCCGCACAGTGGACTTCAAGAACACCGTCCTGATCATGACCTCGAACGTCGGAGCGGGAAGCGGCGACTACCAGGCCGCGGTGCGCGCGACGTTCAAGCCCGAGTTCATCAACCGGCTGGACGACATCGTCGAGTTCGAGTCGCTGAGCCGTGCGCAGATCGGCGAGATCGTCGATCTGCAGGTCGCGCAGCTCGTCGCCCGCGTCAACGATCGCGGCATCCGGGTCGAGCTGACCGACGACGCGCGGACGCTCGTCGGCAACCTGGGCTACGACCCGACGTACGGCGCACGGCCACTGAAGCGAGTGATCCAGAAGCGGCTCGTCGACCCGCTGGCGATCGGCATCCTGGACGGGCGCTTCGCGGAGGGAGACGCCGTGCGCGTCGATGCCCGCGACGGCGACCTCGCGCTCGACATCGCCGCGCGGGAGATCGCGGCGGTCGGCTGACCCGCGGATCGCGGCCGGACCGCGGCACCGGGCGGGTGAGCGACGCCCGCGCGCCCGGTCGGATAGAACACAGGGCAAGCGATCAAGGGAGGCGACTTGCCCACCTACATCATGCTCTCGAAGCTCACGCCCGAGGGTGTCTCGACGATCAAGAACAACCCGCAGCGCATTCGTGAGGTCAACAGGGAGGTCGAGCAGCTCGGCGCGGTCGTCAAGGCGCAGTGGGCGACGCTCGGTCGGTTCGACTTCGTCAACGTCGTCGAGGCCCCCGATGACGTGACGATGGCGCGCGTCTCGCTCGAGCTCGGCTCGCGCGGCACCGTGATGTACGAGACGCTCGCGGCCTTCCCGGTCGACGACTTCATCGCCTCCCTCTAGGTGCGGATCCTCGTCGTCGGCTCGGGCGGTCGCGAGCACGCGATCGTGCGGGCGCTGAAGCGCTCGCCGCGGGCACACGAGCTCCTGTGCGCCCCCGGCAACCCCGGGATCGGCCGCGACGCGCGGGTGCACGACGTGGCCGTCGCCGACGTCCCCGGGCTCGTCGCGCTGGCCCGCGCCGAGAGCGTCGACCTGGTCGTCGTCGGGCCGGAGGCGCCGCTCGTCGCGGGTCTGGTCGACGCGCTCGCCGCGGAGGGGATCGCGGCGTTCGGCCCCGGGCGCGCGGCGGCGCGCCTCGAGGGATCCAAGGCGTACGCGAAGGAGATCATGGCGGCGGCCGGCGTCCCGACGGCGGCCTGGCGCGCGGTCGAGGCGCCCGACGACGGCATGGCGGCGATCGACCGATATCCGGTGGTGCTCAAGTTCGACGGGCTCGCGGCGGGGAAGGGCGTCGTGATCGCGCAGGACGAGGCGCAGGCGCGTGCCGCGCTCGACGCGTTCCTCGTCGAGCGGCGCTTCGGCGAGGGGCCGGTCGTCGTCGAGGAGCACCTCGAGGGCGAGGAGCTGTCGCTGCTCGCCCTGTGCGACGGCGTGCGCGCGGTGCCGCTCGCCTCGGCCCGCGACTACAAGCGGATCGGCGACGGCGACGAAGGGCCGAACACCGGCGGGATGGGCTCGTACTCGCCGGTCGCCGAGGTCGACGAGGAGCGCGCGGCCCAGATCGCCGCGGCGGTCCACCAGCCGATCGTCGACGAGCTCGCACGGCGCGGCACCCCGTTCCACGGAGTCCTGTACGCCGGGATCATGCTGACCGCCGACGGCCCGCGCGTGCTCGAGTACAACGTGCGCTTCGGCGACCCCGAGACGCAGGCGGTGCTGCCGCGGCTGCGCGGGGACCTTGCCGATCTGCTGCTCGCCGCGACGCGGCCCGGCGGACTGGAGGGCGCACGGCTCGAGTGGGACCCGCGCACCGCCGTGACGCTCGTGCTCGCCGCGGCCGGGTACCCGGAGTCGCCTCGCGGCGGCGACGAGATCCGTGGCCTGGATGCGGTGCCCGCCAGGGCCGAGGTGACCCACGCGGGCACGAGGCTCGACGACGAGGGCCGGCTCGTGACCGCCGGCGGGCGCGTCCTGGGGCTCACGGCGCTCGGCGAGAGCGCCGCCGCCGCCCGGGCCGCGGCCTATGCTGCCGCCGAGCTCGTCGACTTCGACGGCCGCCAGCTCAGGCGCGACATCGCGCTGCGCGCGAAGGAGCGCCTCACGACATGACCGATCAGCCGACCGATATCACGCAGGCCGAGACCGAGACCTCGTTCGCCGGGCTCGACGTGGACGCTCCGCGCGTCGGGATCATCATGGGCTCGAAGTCCGACTTGGAGCTCATGGAGCAGGCCGGCGAGGTGCTCGCCGAGCAGGGGATCGGCTTCGAGGTCCGGGTGATGTCGGCGCACCGCGATCCCGAGACGGTCGCCGACTACTGCCGCAACGCGCGGCTGCGCGGGCTCAAGGTGATCATCGCCGGCGCCGGGCTGTCGGCGGCGCTCCCGGGCGTCGCCGCCGCCCACACCGACCTGCCGGTGATCGGCGTTCCGCTGTCGAGCCGGCTCAGCGCGGCCGGCGGGCTCGACGCGATCCTGTCGGTCGTCCAGATGCCGCCGGGTGTGCCGGTCGCCTGCGTCGGCCTGGACAACGCCAAGAACGCCGGTCATCTGGCGCTGCGGCTGCTCAACGCGTGAGGTCGGTGGCCCGCCCGTGATCGACCGCTACACCCGCCCCGAGATGGGCGCGCTGTGGACCGACCAGGCGCGGATGGAGGCCTGGCGCGTCGTCGAGGTCGCGGCGTGCGAGGAGATGGACGGCCCGACGGCACAGGAGCTCGAGGCGATCCGTCGCGCCACGTTCACCGTCGAGGCGGTGCAGGAGCGCGAGCGCGTCACCGACCACGACGTCGCGGCGTTCGTCGACGTGCTGGCGGAGTCGGCCGGGCCGGCCGGCCGCTGGATCCACTTCGGGCTGACGTCGAGCGACGTGCTCGACACGGCGCTCGCCGTGCAGCTCCGCCGCGCCGGCGAGATCGTGCTCGCAGGGGCGAGCGAGCTCGCCCTCGCGCTCGCCGAGCAGGCGCGCGCGCACGTGGGGACGATCTGCGTCGGGCGCACCCACGGGATCCACGCCGAGCCGACGACGTTCGGCATCAAGCTCGCGGGCTTCGCGATGGAGGCCGCGCGCAACCGGGAACGGCTCGCGCGCGCCTTCGACGAAGCGGCGTTCGGCGCGATCAGCGGCGCCGTCGGGACGTACTCGGCGACCGGTCCGGGCTTCGAGCGCGGCGTGCTCGCGCGGCTCGACCTGCGGCCCGAGCCGGTCTCGACCCAGGTCGTCCCGCGTGATCGCCACGCGCAGCTCCTGCAGGCCGTCGCACTCGCCGGCGCCGGCCTGGAGCGATTGGCGACGGAGGTGCGCCATCTGCAGCGCACGGAGGTCCTCGAGGCGCGCGAGCCGTTCCGCTCCGGGCAGCAGAAGGGCTCGTCGGCGATGCCGCACAAGCGCAACCCGATCACGACCGAGCGGATCACGGGCCTGGCGCGCGTGCTGCGCGGCAATGCGCAGGCCGCGCTCGAGAACGTCGCGCTCTGGCACGAGCGGGACATCAGCCACTCGGGTGCCGAGCGCATCGTCATCCCGGACTCGCTGATCCTCCTCGACTACGTGCAGCACCTCGCGATCCGCGTCGTCCTCGGGCTCGTCGTCGACGCGGGGCGGATGCGCGCGAACCTCGACCTGACGCACGGCGCGCTGTTCAGCCAGCGCGCGCTGCTCGCGCTCGTCTCCTCCGGCATGAGCCGCGACGAAGCCTACCGCATCGTCCAGCAGGACGCCCAGCGCGCCTGGGACGAGGGCGTCCACCTGCGCGAGCTGCTCGCCGCGCGGCACCTGGGCCTCGACCTCGAGGCGATCTTCGACCTGGACCACTACACGCGCTACGCCGGCGAGATCGTCGGCCGGCTCGACGAAGTCCTCTGAGCGGCGCAGAGGGCCTTTGCCGGCTCTTGACCCGGCCGACCGTACGGTCCCCGCGATGACCGACACGCCACGCGCTCAGCCGGGCCCCGCACCGGGCTCGACCCGGAAAGGGCCGGGCGGGCCGCGGCGGGCGCGCCCGGACGTCGGCCGGGCTCTCGGCTGGGGCGCGTTGGGGCTCGTCGGGCTGCTGCTCGTCGCGCAGCTCGTGCCGTACGGCCGCGATCACGGCAATCCGCCCGTCACGAAGGCCGCCGCGCTCGATCCGGCGACGCGGCAGATAGTCGCCGTCGCCTGCGCGGACTGCCACAGCAACCTGACGCGCTGGCCGTGGTACACGCATGTGGCGCCCGCCTCCTGGCTCGCCCAGTCAGACGTCGACGGGGGACGTCAGATCCTCAACTTCTCCCGCTGGGACCTTCCCCAGCCCGCGCTGCGCAAGGTCGAGGAGGCCGTGCTCGAAGGCGAGATGCCGCCGCTCAAGTACCGGCTGCTGCCCAACCACGCGGACGCCCGGCTCTCGGACGCGGAGCGACGCCGGCTGGTCGACGGCCTGCGCCGCCTCTACGCGACCGACCCGCCGCCGATCAAGCCGATCGGCACCCAGCCGCGCCAGTAGCGCGTCGCGCTCAGGGTCGCGGGAAGGTGCAGGGGCGCCACCGCGTGGGCGCCAACGCGTAGTAAATATGCTACGGTGTGATCGATGGCAACGATCCCACAGCGTGAGCTCCGCAATCACGTCAGCGAGGTGCTGCGCCGTGCCGAGGCGGGTGAGCGGCTCACGATCACCGTCGACGGTCGGCCGGTCGCGGAGCTCGGGCCTCTGGCCTCCGCTGACCGTCCGACGCCGTTGCGCGATCTGCTGGCGATCCTGCGCGACGCTCCGGTCGACGCGGAGTGGGGCGCCGAGCTCGAGGTCGAGCGCCGCACCGTCAGGGACGAGGCCCCGGATCCCTGGGCGTGACGCTGCTGCTCGACACGAGCGTGCTCGTCGCCACGGGCGGGGGTGGGATCGAGAGCCGGGCGGGAGAGGCGGATGATGCCTGGCACGTCAGCGTCGTCACCATCGGAGAGCTCGAGGCCGGTGTGCTGCTCGCCCGGGACGACGCGGCACGCGCCGCGCGGCTGCGCCGGCTCAGCGCCGTGCTCGCGGCGACCCGTGCACTCGCGCTCGATCTCGACGTCGCCATCCGCTACGGGCAGCTTCGGGCCGCGAGCGGCCGGCGCCCGACGAACGATCTGTGGATCGCCGCGACGGCCATGGCGCACGACCTGACGCTGCTGACGCGCGACGCGGCACAGGCCTCCCTGCCGCTCGTCCGCACCCGTCTGCTGAGCTGACCGACCGCCGACTCCGATGCTAGGTTGCGGGCGTGACGTCGCTCGCCGACCTGCCCCTCCTCGCCAGCGGGAAGGTCCGCGAGATGTACGACCTCGGCAAGCGCGGCCTGCTGATGGTCGCCAGCGACCGGATCTCGACCTACGACGTCGTCCACCCGACGCCGATCCCCGACAAGGGGCGCGTCCTGACGGGCCTCTCGGTCTTCTGGTTCGAGCGGCTTGCCGAGATCGTCCCCAACCACCTGATCTCGTACGCGGACGGGGTCCCCGACGAGGCGCGCGGCCGCGCGCTGGTGGTCCGTCGGCTGGAGATGCTGCCGGTCGAGTGCGTCGTGCGCGGGTACCTCGCCGGCTCCGGCTGGAGCGACTACGAGGCGACCGGCGCCGTCTCCGGCCTGCGCCTGCCCGAGGGCCTGCGCGAGTCCGAGCGGCTGCCCGAGCCGATCTTCACGCCCAGCACCAAGGCGGAGGTCGGCCACGACGAGGCGATCGACTTCGAGCGCGCCGCCGAGCTCGTCGGCGACCGGGCGCTGATGGAGCGCGTGCGCGACGTCTCGCTCGCGCTCTACTCGGCTGCCGCGGACCACGCCCGCGAGAGCGGCGTCATCCTCGCCGACACGAAGTTCGAGCTGGGCCTCGACGAGGACGGGACGCTCGTTCTCGGCGACGAGGTGCTGACGCCCGACTCCTCGCGCTACTGGCCGGCCGAGGACTACGAGGTCGGACGCGGCCAGCCGAGCTTCGACAAGCAATACGTGCGCGACTGGGCCTCGGGCAGCGGCTGGGACAAGAGCCCGCCGGCGCCGGCGCTCCCCGAGGACGTCGTGACCGGCACCCGTGCGCGCTACGTCGAGGCCTACCAGCGGATCGTCGGCGAGCCGTTCCAGGCATGGCTCGATCGCGTGGAGGTGAGTGGCTGATGCGTGCCCGCGTGCTCGTCCGCCCGAAGGCCGGCATCCTCGACCCGCAGGGCGTCGCCGTCGAGCAGGCGCTGCCGGCGCTCGGCTTCGGCGGCGTGGCGAACGTCCACGTGGGCCGGCTCGTCGAGCTCGACGTCGACGACCCCGCCTCGCTCGATGAGATGTGCCGCCGGCTGCTCGCCAACCCGCTCGTCGAGGACTACGAGATCCAGCTGCTCGACGACGCGCCGTGAGGACCGCGGTCCTGCAGTTTCCCGGCTCGTGCGACGAGCGCGACGCGCTCGCGGCGGCGCGCCTCGTCGGCGACGCCGACCTGCACTGGCACCGCGACCGCGACCTGCGCGGCGCCGACGTGGTCGTCGTTCCCGGCGGCTTCTCGTACGGCGACTACCTGCGCGCCGGTGCCATCGCGCGATTCTCGCCGGCGATGGAGTCGGTCGTCGAGCTCGCCGGCGAAGGCGGTCTCGTGCTCGGGATCTGCAACGGCTTCCAGGTGCTGTGCGAGGCCGGGCTGCTTCCCGGGGCGCTCCTTCCCAACGCAGGCCGGCGCTTCACCTTCCGCCAGGTCGATCTCGAGGTCGTGCGCACGGACACGGCGTTCACGAGCGCGTGCGAGCCCGGCGAGCGGCTGAGCGTGCCGGCGAAGCACTCGTGGGGGCGCTACTACGCGCCCGAAGAGACGCTCGACGCGCTGGAGGCCGGCGGGCAGGTGCTGCTCCGCTACGACAGCGCGCACAACTTCAACGGCTCGCTGCGCGACATCGCCGGCGTGATGAACGCCGCCGGAAACGTCTTCGGCCTGATGCCGCATCCGGAGCACGCCGTCGACGCGCGGACCGGCTCGACCGACGGGCTGCGGATCTTCGAGTCGCTGCGCCTGGCCGTGGAGGGCGCGCGTGCCTAGCCCGCCTACGCCGACCGTCGACGAGGCGATCGCCCTCGGGCTGACGTCGGACGAGCACGCTCTGATCAGCGAGAAGCTGGGGCGCGCGCCGAACCAGGTCGAGCTCGCGGTCTTCTCGCTGCTGTGGAGCGAGCACTGCGCGTACAAGCACTCCAAGAAGCTGCTGCGCACGCTGCCGACCGAGGGCCCGCAGGTGATCATGGGCCCGGGCGAGAACGCCGGCGCGGTCGATGTCGGCGGCGGGCTGGCGTGCGTCTTCAAGGTCGAGTCGCACAACCACCCGAGCGCCGTCGAGCCGTTCCAGGGAGCGGCGACCGGCGTCGGCGGGATCCTGCGCGACATCTTCGCGCTCGGCGCGCGCCCGATCGCCGTCCTCGACTCGCTGCGTTTCGGCGATCCGGAGCGCAGCGAGCGCTCGCGCTACCTGCTCGACGGCGCCGTCCGCGGCATCGGCCACTACGGCAACTCGATCGGCGTCCCGACCGTCGGCGGCGAGGTCTACTTCGAGGAGCCCTACGAGCACAACTGCCTCGTCAACGCGATGGCGATCGGCCTCGGCGAGCGCGACAAGCTCGTGCGCAGCGCGGCGGCCGGGGTCGGCAACGTCGTCGTGCTGTACGGCGCCTCGACCGGCCGCGACGGGATCGGCGGGGCCTCGGTGCTCGCCTCGGCCGAGCTCGGCGAGGCCGACGAGGACAAGCGTCCCACGGTGCAGGTCGGCGACCCGTTCGAGGAGAGCAAGCTGCTGGAGTGCTCGCTCGAGCTGCTCGAGCGGGGGCTGATCGTCGCGCTCCAGGATCTCGGGGCGGCCGGCCTGTCGTCGAGCGCCAGCGAGATGGCGTCGAAGGGCGCGGTCGGCATCGACCTCGACGTCGCGCGAGTGCCGTTGCGCGAGGCGGACATGGAGCCGTTCGAGATCATGGTCAGCGAGTCGCAGGAGCGGATGCTCTGCGTCGTCGAGCCCTCGAACGTCCCCGACGTGCTCGCGGTCTGCGAGCGCTGGGAGGTGCACGGCACGGCGATCGGCGAGGTCACCGGCAGCGGCCGGCTGCGCGTGCTGCACGGCGAGCGGGTCGTCGGCGACATGCCGGTCGCCGCGCTCGTCGACGACTGCCCGCTGTACGACCTCGCTCCGGCCCGGCCGGAGAAGCCGCTCTACGCGCCGGCGCCGGCGACGCTCGCCGCGGACGCGACGGCACAGGAGGCGCTGCTCGCGCTGCTCGCCTCGCCGAACGTCGCCTCGCGCCGGCCGCTGTTCGAGCAGTACGACGCGATCGTCCAGTCGCGCACCGTGCGCCGGCCGGAGGAGTGCGACGCCGCCGTGCTGCTGCTCCCGGACGGCGGCGCGATCGCCGCGTCGATCGACGGCAACGGCCGGCGCGTCGCCGCCGACCCCTACCGGGGGACGATCGGCGCGGTGCTCGAGTGCGCCTCGAACCTGGCCTGCGCAGGCGCCGAGCCGCTCGGCACGACGAACTGCCTCAACTTCGGCAACCCCGAGAAGCCGCACATCGCCTGGCAGCTCGTCGAGGCGGTCCGCGGCCTCGGCGACGCCTGCCGCGCGCTCGACGCGCCGATCGTCGGCGGAAACGTCTCGCTCTACAACGAGGGCGCCTCCGGCCCGATCTACCCGACCCCGGTCGTCGGCATGGTCGGCCGGCTGCCGGACGCCTCCCGCGCCGGGCGGACGGGCTTCGTCCAGGAGGGCGACGCGGTCGCGATCGTCGGGCGCCGCGAGCCGTCGCTCGCCGCGAGCGAGCTGAGCCGCCTGCGCGGCGAGCCGCTGCCCGACCGGCTCGACGACGTGGACGTCGCGGACGTGCGAGCGACGCAGGAGGCGATCCGCGACGCGGTCCGCGACGGGCTCCTGTCGAGCGTGCACGACGTCGCCGAGGGCGGCCTGGCCGTCGCGCTGGCCGAGTGCTGCCTCGCGGGCGGGATCGGCGCGCGGGCGGAGCTCCCGCAGGCGGGCGAGCCGCCGGTCGCGCCGTCGGTCGCGCTGTTCGGCGAGAACCCAGGCGCGTTCGTCGTCTCCGGCCACCCGACTGCGCTCGCGCAGCTCGCCGAGCGCGTCCACCTCGACATCGTCGGTGAGGTCGGCGGCGAGTCCCTGCACGTGATCTGCGGCGCGGCGGGGATCGATTCGTCGCTCGCCGAGCTGCATGCGGCCCACGACTCGCTGCGCCGCTTCTTCCCGTAGCGGGCCGGGTCGGGGGTGAGACGCACGCGCGCGCTCCGGCGCCACGAGGGCCGACGGTCGACCGGCCGGCCGCGATGCTACGCTCGCTTTTCGCCCCGCTCCCGCCGCAGGGGCTCCGCATGACGGCACATCAGCCAACGCTTGACCTGCGCGACGGTCCGCGCGATGAGTGCGGCGTCTTCGGGATATTCGCTCCCGGCCACGACGTCGCCCGATTGGCGTACTTCGCGCTCTACGCGTTGCAGCACCGTGGCCAGGAGTCCGCGGGCATCGCCGCCGCCGACCGCGACGGCTACATCATCACCCAGCGGGCCCTGGGCCTCGTCTCGCAGGTCTTCAAGGAGCACGACCTGCGGGCGCTCGGCGGCGAGCTGGCGATCGGCCACGTGCGCTACTCGACCACCGGATCGAACCAGTGGGAGAACTCGCAGCCGGTCCACCGCTCGGCGGGCGCGGCCGGCAATCGGCGCGAGCTGGCGCTGGCGCACAACGGCAACCTGATCAACGCCGTCGAGCTGCACTCCGAGCTGCGTGAGCAGGGTGTGGGCTTCTCCTCGACCTCCGACTCGGAGATCATCGCGGCGATGCTCGCCGCGCACCCCGCGGCGAGCATCGAGGACGCGATCGCCGACGTCGTGCCGCGCCTGCAGGGCGCCTTCTCGATCGTCGTCATGACGAAGGACCGGATCTGCGGCTTCCGCGACCCGGCCGGCATTCGGCCGCTCGCGCTCGGCCGCCTCGGCGACCGCTACTGCCTGGCGAGCGAGTCCTGCGCGTTCGACATCATCGGCGCGGAGCTGATCCGCGACGTGCTCCCCGGCGAGCTGGTCTCGATCGACGATGACGGCATCCGCACGCGGATGGTCGCCGAGAGCTCCCGCGAGGCGCTCTGCGTCTTCGAGCACATCTACTTCGCCCGCCCCGACTCGCGGATCGGCGGGGTCTCCCTGCAGGCGGCGCGCGGGCGGATGGGCGAGCTGCTCGCGCGCGAGAGCCCGGCGCCGACCGCCGACCTCGTGATCGCCGTGCCGGACTCGGGCAACGCCGCCGCGCGGGGCTTCGCGCGCGCCAGCGGGCTGCCGCAGGACGACGGGTTCGTCAAGAACCGCTATGTCGCACGCACGTTCATCCAGCCCGGCCAGGAGCTGCGCAAGCAGGGCCTGCGGCTGAAGTTCAACCCGCTGCCGGAGATCGTCGGCGGCAAGCGGCTGGTCGTCGTCGACGACTCGATCGTGCGCGGCAACACGACGCGGCAGATCGTCGGGATGCTGCGCGACGCCGGCGCGCTGGAGGTCCACCTGCGGATCTCGGCGCCGCCGATCCGCCATCCCTGCTTCTACGGGATCGACATGCACACGCGCGAGGAGATGGTCGCCCACGGGCGCACCGTCCAGGAGGTCTCGGAGCACCTCGGCGCCGACTCGCTCGCCTACCTGTCGCTCGCCGGCGTCTACGAGGCGATCGGCGGCGAGCGCAGCCGCCACTGCGACGCGTGCTTCTCCGGCGAATACCCGCTCGAGGGGACCGACGAGACCCAGAGCAAGCTGGCGCTCGAGGCCTCGCTTCCGATGGCCTCGGCCTGAGCCCGGAGCGAGGGCTCGCCGACCCGGCCGGTACCGTGGCCGGGCCCATGAGCGATCCGCGCGCCGCGCTGCGCGACATCTTCGGCTTCGACGACTTCCGCCCCGGCCAGGAGGAGGCGGTCCACGGCGCGCTCGCCGGGCGCGACGTGCTGGTCGTCATGCCGACGGGCGCCGGCAAGTCGCTCTGCTACCAGCTTCCCGCGCTGCTGCGCGAGGACCTGGCGATCGTCGTCTCGCCGCTCGTCTCGCTCATGCAGGACCAGGTCGAAGCGCTTGCGCGCCGCGCCCCGGGTCGCGTCGCGCTGGTCAACAGCCAGCAGGATGGCGAGGCCAACGAGCGCGTGCTGGCACGCGCGGCCGCCGGTGAGCTGGCGCTGCTCTACGTCGCGCCGGAGCGCTTCGCCTCGCCCGGCTTCCTCGAGGCGCTGCGCGAGGTGCCGATCGGGCTGTTCGTCGTCGACGAGGCGCACTGCGTCTCCCAATGGGGGCACGACTTCCGGCCCGACTATTTCCGGCTGGCGGACGCCGCCCGTTGGCTGGGCGCCACGGCGATCGTCGCCTCGACCGCGACCGCGACGCCCGAGGTCGCCGCCGACATCGTCCGGCGGCTCGACCTGCGCGACCCGGTTCGCGTGGCGACGGGCTTCGACCGGCCCGGCCTGACGTTCGCCGCCCGCTGCTGCGCCGGCGCGGTCGAGGTCGAGGGGCGGCTGCTCGGGGCGCTCGAGGATCCCGCGAGCCGTCCGGCGATCGTCTACGCCGGCACCCGGCGTCGGACCGACGAGCTGGCCTCGGCGCTCCGCCGGGAGCTCGGCTGCGCGGTCCTGCCCTACCACGCCGGCCTGTCGGCGCCGGTCCGAGCCGACACCCAGCGACGCTTCCTGGCCGGCGAGGTGGACGTCGTGGTCGCGACGAACGCGTTCGGGATGGGCGTCGACAAGCCGGACGTCCGCTCGGTCATCCACGTCAGCGCGCCGCCGTCGCTCGAGGCCTGGTACCAGGAGGCCGGCCGCGCCGGCCGCGACGGCCGACCGGCCCGCGCGCTGCTGCTCGCCGAGCCGCGCGACAAGGCGCTCCACGTGCACTTCATCCGGCGCTCCGAGGTCTCGGACGGCGACCTCGACCGCATCGCGCAGGGCGTCGTCGGCGCCGCCTCGGGGGGGCGGGTGGACGTCGCCGCGGCGCAGCTCGACCGTGACGAGGATCGCGTCCGCGCGATCGTCGGCCATCTCGTGCGCGCCGGGGTCCTGCAGCCGAGCCCTGCGCCTGTCGGTCGTGTGCGCGGCCGGGTGCTCGCGCCCTACGACGAGCGGGCGCGCACCGCCTGCCGCGCGTCGGCGGCCGAGGGCGTCCGCTCGCGCTGGCGCCAGTACCGCGCGATCTGGGCCTTCCTCGAGGAGGACGGATGCCGTCGCGCCGCGGTGCTTCGCCACTTCGGCGACAGGATGGCCCCGGCGCCGCGCGTGCCGTGCTGCGACGCCTGCGCGCCCGACGTCGTGCCGGGGGCGCTGGCCGGCACGGTGCTCGGCGGGCGCGGGAGCGGGGGGAGCGGGAGCGGCGCCGGGAGCGGCGCCTCGCGCGGCGCTCGTCGCGGCGGCGCTCGCCGGGCCCTCGTCGCGGCGAGCTTCGATCCCGCCGCGCTCGACGCGGCCATCCTCTCGGTCGTCGGCGAGGCCCGCCCGTCGGTCGGCCGAACGCGCGCCGTCGAGATCCTGCGCGGCGGGCGCTCGAAGGCGATCGCGCAGCACGGCTACGACGCGCTGCCCGAGTACGGCGCGTTCGCCGGGATGTCGGCCGGCGAAGTGCTCGAACGGGTCGACGAGCTGCTCGGCTGCGGAAGGCTCGTCTCGACCGGCGGGCGCTTCCCGAAGCTCGAGGCCGTGGCCGGCGAGCCGCGGAGCGCGGCGGCGTGAGGGTCGCGGTCCTCGCATCCGGCCAGGGCACGAACCTCCAGGCGCTGCTCGACACCGTCCACGGGCGTGAGGCGCGGCTCGTCGCGGTGGCGTCCGACAAGCCCGGCGCGCGCGCCCTCGAGCGAGCCGCGGCGGCCGGCGTCCCGACGCGCGTCTTCCCGCGCGCG
>JANJTP010000030.1 GCA_024711025.1 Solirubrobacteraceae bacterium | reverse complement strand
CAAGATCGCCGACTTCTACGAGGACCAGGTCGACGCCTCCGTCAAGGCCCTCACCTCGATCCTCGAGCCCCTGATGCTCGTCGTCGTCGGCGGCATGGTCGGGTTCATCGTCATCTCGATGTACCTGCCGCTGTTCAAGGTGTATGACCAGATTAAGTAGGGGGTTTCAGCGACGTGAAAGTTGACGGCGGACTTGCGAATCGTTCTGAGAACTGCTCACGCAAAGTGAGAATCGAAGGTCGTCGACTGGGCGGCCTTCGCCCTTTCCTGGCGGTCGTTAGACGTTCGGAAGGTGGGCTTTCGTCGGCGCGTATCAAACCTTCCTCATCGGCGCGTTGGTGCTCCTGGTTCCGTGCTTCCTGCGGGCGGTCGCCGTTCGCCTCAGCGCCGAGCACGCAGACTGGATTGTCCCTGCCCTGAATCTCGTCGGAGGTCTGTTCCCCGACGCGGTCCGCCGCCGCCCGGCCTACCGTGTAGCCGTGCCACGGGAGGTCACAGCTCGGGATTTGGCGGACCTCGGCGACGAGCGCTTCGAGCAGCTGGTCGCGAGCCTAGTCTTCGCTGAGGAACCCGACGCCGAGAAGCCCTCGGCGCCCGACGGCGGCGCCGACGTCCTCGTGCCAGCGCGGCGCGGGTGGCCCGCTCGGATCTGGCAGGTCAAGCACTACCCGGACGCCATCTCGTGGTCGAAGTGCGAGAAGTCGCTCGACGACGCGGTCAAGAATTATGACCCGGAGAAGGTCGTGTTCGTCTTCCCGCGCAACCTTAGTGCCAGCCGCCGCCGCGACTTCGAGCAGCGCCTGGTTGCGCGCCATCCCGACGTGGACGTCCGCCACTGGGGTCTGACGCACATCCAGGAGCGCCTCGCGGCGAACGCCGATATCGCACAGAGGTACTTCGGCGACAAGGTCGACGACGTGCTGCCTGCGGTGCTGCGCGCCGTGGCTCAGGGCGGCAAGGAGCTGCAGACGACCCGTGACCTCGCCGACCGTGCGTTCGCTTTGGCGGACTTCGCCGACACGGTCGACCCGAGCTTCGAGTACGTCATCAGGGTTGGCGCGTCGGTCGACGCCCCCGTCCTGACCGACAACCCGCCGTTCATGGTCATCCAGGAACTGCGCGGCAAACAACGGCTGCGGACCGAGGCGCACCTTCGTCCCGAGGCAAACGCCGCGGCGACGGCCGGGTTCACCGACGACGAGGCTGGCGCCCGCGCGCGGGAGCGAGCGCGGGAGGGCCTCGCGGCCGGTGAGGAGGTCGAGCTGACCGACGGCGTCTGGCTGCAGGTCGAGAACCCGCCGGTGGTCGTCAAGGAGGCGTACGAGAGCATCGCCGCGGAGGGCTTCGACCACACCTCGACGAGGATGCTGCCAGGCGAGCCGACGATGATGACGGTGACGCTGGGCACGGGCGAAGACGCCCTCAGCCGGTCGTTCGCCGTCAGGCCCATCCCGCCTAGGCCTGGCCATCACCTGTCCTTCGGCGCCATCGTGGATGGCCTGGCGCTCTTTGCCGACTTCGAGCCGGGCACCCTCGCGGTGCATCTGAACCTCGGGCTGTCGACGCGGCCGGCCCGTAACCCGGCCATCAACGCGGCCGCGGCCAGGTTCCAGCTCGCGTTCCTGCAGGCCGAGGCGGTGGCCTGCGAGGCGCCGGGGCTGCTTCCTGATGGTGGCCTGACCGTCGCCGGCGACGCCACGGCGGCCGTGGACGCCGAGGCGGTCACCCATCTGCGCCTTTCCATCGAGCTGCACGAGGCGCTCACGGTCATCGAGCAGCACGTCGGCCCAGTCGACGTGCCGGAGGAGATGACCCGCGGCGAGTTCGACGAGGTCCTCACCGCGGCGCTCGTGCTGAAGACCGGCCGCGCGACGGTGTCCATCACCGAACTCGTCATGGACATCGACCACGCCGGCGTCGACCACTTCCTCACCAAGGCCTCGGCCGGTCACCCCAGCCGCATCCCGCTACGGGTGCCCATCTTCGGCCAGCAGGTGCTCCTCGGGCTCGCGGAGTTTGAGACGCCGCAAGCGGAGTTCTTCACCAAGGAGCAGAGCCCGGTCCCGGGCAAGACCCGGGTGCGACTGCGCACCCACGCCACGAGCATCCCGTTCCGGCTGGTCACCGACGACCAGAACGGCGCCGCCGAGGCCAGAGCGAGGCCGTCACGCATCTGGACGCCGCAGCAGGGTCCGGCCCATCTCCTCTACCGGCTGTAGACCGGCAACGAACACCAGCCGAAGGTCGGCGGCCGGGGCTCGGCGCGTGTGAGTCGAGGACTCCCGGCGTACCCGCGTCGCGGCGGCCGTCAGCGTACAGGCGCCGGTGTGACCGGTGGAAGCCAGGTGGTCACCCACGCGGCGTCGTCGGCGCTCGTCACGCCGTACGTCGGCTTGATGAGGCCGGGATGGCCGGCGGGCACCCCGGTGCGCGTAGCCAGTCGAAGACCCAATCGGGCAGCCAGCACGGGACCGTGTCGGCCGCGTGCACCAGAAGGTCCCAGCGCTCCCTGGAGTACTTGGCGGCGGGCTGTTCGATTTCGCGCATGGAGTTGGGCTGATGCGGCTTGCCGGTCTTGCCCGGCACCGCCAGCCAGGCTCGGTGGCCGACGAACACGTACGCGGCGGCACGTTGCGCGGCATGATGAAGAAGTCGGCCCGCACGCCGCCGCGCAGCGCCACCAGGATGAACCACTTGTTGCGCCCCGGCCGGCTCGGCCCCGTGTTGAGCAGGAACGTCTGGCTCCCGGCCGTAACCTTGCACTGAACGGCGATGAGCGTCTGGTGTTCGTGGTGCTGGGCGACGATGTCGGTGCGCGGCACGTTGCTGACCGTCAGGCTCGCATCCCAGCCGTGCTGGCCAACAAGGCCGCGGTGTAGAAGGCGCCCGCGGCACCCGTTCGAGCACTGCCGCTGGCCATAGGGCCAGCGTACCCGGCCCGCTGACCACGACGGGCCGCGGCGTCTTACCGCGGGTAAGACGGCCGTTGTATCCGCGGTCATACGTCGTGTTCTCGACTCGCGTCGTAGCGGCAGACGACAGCGGCGAGCTCCGCCAAAGGCAGGAAACCACCGACAAGTCCGCCGGACCGGCATGGGGCAACGAGTAGCCTCGCCGGGGCGGTGGGCGGGGAGTTCGGCTAGACCGAACCGAAAAGTTCGACGAACTCGAACCTTCCAGGCGGCTCCTTAGCTCGCGGGTGCGTCGGCGGGTCCGCGTACGGTCGAGGGCGGCAGTGGCCAAGAACTCCGCCAGCACGCCAGCACGTGCTGTCAAGCAGGTCCGAGAACGCCCAGCGTCAGCACTCCACGACCCGGGCATCGAGCCCGAGGAAGACGTCGTCGGGTTCGGGCTGTTGGGGTGGCCCGGGCACCAGCCAGCCCTCGGGCGGAACGGATGAACTCATGGCAGGGCGGGGTAGCGGTCGAAGGCGGCACTCACGTCGTCGGCGTCCGGCCAGCCCAGGGAATGCGAGGCGACGTAGAGGCCGAACGCGTAGACGACGGTGGACAGGCCGAACGGCCCGCGGCCCTCGGGCGTGCCTTCCAGAATCACGCGCTTGCGGACTGCCGTGATGTCCTCGACAACATGGTTGAGCCCCATGAAGGTGGGGTGGGCGGTCTTGCTGTAGTAGCGGTACAGGAACGTGTAGAGGCCCTTGAACGAGTGCGTCTGCGTGTGAGGTCCCATCGCCGGCAGCTTGTCTGCCCAGTGCTTGTCGGCGGCGATGGCGAGGTTGACCAGCACCAGCTTGTTGCCGGCCAGTGCGTCCACCTGAGCCTGCATCTGCGCCCGCGCCAGGTCGTCCATCAGAGGCTCACCGAGCGCGCGAGCCTCCGCATCGGCCTTCAGCCGGTCGACGAGGTCAGCCTTGCGCCACTCGCCGAGCCGCGCTGGAGAGGGGTCCGCGGCCAACCAAGCGAGGTGGACGACATGCTCGTAGAGGCTGCGCCCGAGCGTTGCGGAGTCGAGTGTCTGGCCACCGCCGCGCGCTTCGAAGACCTTGCGCAGCGTCGTCGTCGAGCGGCTCAGCAGCGCGACGCCGACCGCCGGCCAGGCCTGGGCGTCGCCGGTGACGTCGAACTCCATCGGTAGTCGCCGCTCAACGAGCCGCACCAACGCACGTGCGCGTCGGTAGCTGCGACGGTCGCGCCGACATCGCCGGGCATGAGCTCGTGTGAGCTCCAGCTTCGCCATGTCGGAACCATACGGCGGGCGCGGGACAACGACGCGTGACACATCACCGGCGGCGGGCGCGCGGCTCACCGGCGTAGAGTCGACTCGTGCTCCCCCGGACCGTCATCGCCCAGGCGCGTCGCGGTGCCGGGTTCAGCCAGGCTCAACTCGCAGTGCGTCTTGGCGTCTCGCGCGCCACCGTGGGGCGATGGGAGCGCGGCGAGACCCCTGCGACCATCGACACCGTGCGCCGAGTGGTCGACGCGTGGGGCGGCCCGGCCGTCGTGTGCGTGCACCCCGCTGCTCCCAGCGCTGGCGACCCCGACGGGGTCGCAGCTCCAAGACGGGACGCCGCACGCCGGGCGACGTCGGAGACAGGCCCCGGCCCCTTCCCGGCGCCGGCGGTCATGCGAGCCGCGATGCTCTCTGGCCGTCGGGTCGCCGGTCCCACCTGACGGCGTGACGCGCTCCATGATCTCTTCTGCCCTCGAAAAGCGAGGTCCGCGATGTCCGACGACCACCGCCTGCGCGAAGTTCCCGTCGACCGCTACCCCGAGGCCGACCGCTTGGAGGAAGGCGGCTGGCAGAAGGCCGTCGCCCGCCCAAGGCAGACAGCCGCCCGGCCGGCCTGCCGCCCGCGCCGAAGCCGACTCCCAAGCCCAACCATGGCTGACAAACGGCGCTTAACCCCCCGCCGCGGCCGCCTCGCACCGACCAGCCCTTCCGCAAGGGCGGCGGGGGTTGGCAGAAGCCCGTACGCCCGCCCAGCCAGGACAGCCGGCCGGGCGGGTTGCCCACCCAAGAAGTCCAGCTAGGACCGCGAGCGGGTGATGGCCCACATCGTGCTGGACGCCAACGCCGTCGGCGAGGTCATCGCGTACGTTGCCCCCGGCTTCCTCGCCTACCTCGGCCACCGAGCCCGGTATCCAAGCATCATGCCCGGCGGGCGAGGTGTTCATCATCTCGGTGGTCATCAGCCTCCCGCTGGTGGCCGTGGTGCAAGCCGCGCTGCGCGCAGCGGCCGACGCAGGTTGGCTATGTGCTGCTGCTGCTCGGGTTGGCCGGCGTCCTGGGCTACCGCGTCGCGTAGGCGCGGCACGCGACGCGGAAAGCAGCTGCTCGCGCGCTTCGGTTACCGCCTGGAGCCCGACGGGAGCATCTACGCCCAGATGCTCAAGCATATGAGCGAGGAGGCGACGGTCCGCATCGAGCTCAAGGACGGCCGCCACCTGTAGGGCTGCCCACGAAGTGGGCCGCAGAGCGAGGACGACGGCATCGACGAGCTCTACCTCGTCTATCCGGAGGTCCCGGACGTTGACGGAGGTCGGGACTCAATCGGGGCTGGCATTATGTCCCGCTCCGCGAGGTCAACTACATCGTGCTCGACGAAGAGCCCACCGGAGCGCCAGCGCCGCCAGACGCCTGAGCGACCGGCGGCTACTCGCCAAGTACGAAGTCCGCGAGTGCCACGGCGGCAGCCGCCGCCAGCCGCGCGTCGCCTGCGGGGACGTCGGTCAGGGTTGCCTGGCCGTGGCCAGCGCCAGTGGCATTGCGAAGCTCCCCAAGCTGGTGGACCACTGAGGCGAGCCGACGGCCGAGCTGTTCGTCGTGGCCCGTATCGGGCAGCACAGCCGCGGCGGCCTTGAACAGGCTGGTCAGCGACTCGCCGCTGGCGGGCTCCTTCCCGCCGTGGTGCATGGCGACCTTGCAGGCAGCCTCCACGAGGTCCTTGGCGGCGCCGATGGCCGGCACCGGCCGGCCGGCGTCCAGCGCGTCACGAAGGCGGTCTAGTGGCTCGGCGATCGCGCGCGCTTGGGCATCGCTCATCCAGGGACGAGCGAGCTGCGGGTAGCGCAGACCGAGTGCGGTGTCGGTCCGCTCTCGCCGGGCATGCTCGCGGGTGCGTTGTGCCTCCTGCCGGCCATTGCCGGTCAGCCGGTAATCGGCCACGCGACTGAGGTCGTGGGACATCCAGGACACCCCGGGCGGCGGCAAGGGTCGAGTATCTGACTTAGGACCGTGAAGAACGTATCCCTCGGCGACCAGCTCACCGGTCCAGCGCGCGACCTCGTCCCAGTCCGTGCTCAGGCGCGCGTGCCGAGCGACCTCCACCATCGCTTGTCCGGACATCACGTACGCGCGGTCCGCTGCGCGTGTGGCGTCGTCAAGCGCGGCCAGGAAGTCGAGATGGTTGGGCACGACCGACGATGCTGGCGATACGAGCGGACGATTCATCGCCGCGGCGGGCTGGCGTAGCGTGCGGCCCAATGAGCGAACTCTTGGCCCTTGGTGGCGATGGCGCCCGCGGAGGGTGGCTGGCAGCGCTCGGTTTCGGCCATCGCGATAGTCACATCGACCGCGTCGAGCCGAGGCTCGACGGGACTTCGACGAACTGGTCTCGCTGCGCGATGCCGAGACCGCGCCGTTGGCGGTCGACGTCCTCATGGGATTGCTGGGCAGCGTTGACCTGCGGTCGGGTGACCGCCAGGCGCGCAAGCTGCTGGGGCGTGAACGGGCGAGCACGGTCTTCGCTCCGCCATGGCGGCGCCCGTGCTCGAAGCTACCAATTACGTGCACGCGCGCGAGCTCATCGCGGCCGCCAAAGCCGAGGCGCCGACGACCAAGGGCCTCAGCGCGCAGGCGTTCGGCATTGCGCCGAAGATGCGCGAGGCTGACCTGTATATGCGCTCGCATCCGGGCGCGCAGGACTGGCTGTACGAATGCCATCCCGAGCTGTCGTTCCGAAGGCTGGCCGAGGGGCAGGTGTTGCGCGACAAGAAGAGCGTCGGCGGGCAAGCTGAGCGGCTGCGCCCGCTCGGCTGCCGCTTACCGTCGGTGCTCGACGCGCCGGCCGGCTTCCAGACAGGCAGCGGAGGCGCAGAGCTGGCTGATGCACTTGACGCGCTGGCCGCGCTTGACACCGCGCTGCACCTACGCGCCGACGACTACGAGCAACTCGGCGGCGAGGCCGACTCCGTCGGTCTGGTCATGCGCATGGTTTGCTGACTGCAGGTTGACCGGCGTCGCCCGGCCGCCGGAGGCCCAGGCACGCTCCAACGTTCGTCGAACGGAAGGGCTCGAACGCCTATGCGCTTGGGATGACCGACACGCCCATAGGCCGACCGCGCCGGGTCGGCTACTGCACCTTGCTTTCCACCGAGCACCGGGACGCCGTCACGCGAGCCACCGGACTAGATGACCGCGCCATCGTGGGCATGTTGCTGGCCGGGTTCGACGGCGTCGCTGCTGACCTCTCGGGGCTTGACCACGATGAACCCGCCACGTTCTTGGAGGTCACCCGGAGGACCAGAGCACCGTCGCGGTACCACAGGGCACTCCGGTCCTTCGAGCCCAGGAGCAGTTCCGGGCGGACCGTCGCCGGCGAAGCGCGCGGCGCGGCCGCTGAGGGGATCGCCTCGGCCGACGAGGCGTCGGCGTCGCGTCAGCTCGCGATGACCACGAACCAGCGGCCCTCGTGAAGCACTTCACCGCCGCCGAGCTCGTCGGCGAGGTCGGCGGCCGTGAAGGAGCGCCTATATATGCGATGGCGTGAGCCATCGCCCAGAACGCGCTCATGCCATTGCTCCGCGGGGGCGTCCGGCCGGCGCGCGTCCTCGACGACGACAAGCTCGCGCCCTACGCGACGAGCGTCGGCCATGAACGCTGCGCGTTCGCCGGGCGGCAGGTGATGGAAGAAATGACTGGTGAAGATCCTTTCGAACTCGCCGTCGCTGAACGGCAGCGGAAGGGCGTCCCCCTGGACCACACGCGCGTGCGGCAAGCGGGCCGCGGCAATCTCGACCATCCGAGCGCTCTGGTCGAGCGCGACCACCTCGCCGCGCAGATGCCGGGTGAGGAAGCCGGTGCCGCACGCGACATCGAGCACCCGTGCCGGCGGCAAGCCCCGCACCACGTCAATGAGCCGCTCGACCTCCGCAGACCAACCGGGTCGGTCGCGCCCTGCGAACGACCCGGAACCGAGCCACCAGTCGTCGTAATCGGGCGCGCGCTGGTCGAAGTCCGCACACATCCGCTCGTCCGTCCCACGCTCGGTCACTCTGCTGCGAGTCTAGACCGGGACCGGCGCTCGAAGCCTTCGCTTGACCAGGAGAGCGTGCCGGATAGTGTCGCCGGATGACCAGTCGCGTCGTCATCCTCGGCGCCGGGTTCGGCGGCCTGGAGTTCAGCACGATGCTCTCGGAGGCGGTCGGCGGCGAGGTCGACGTGACGCTGATCGACAAGAGCGACGCGTTCGTCTTCGGGTACTCGAAGCTCGACGTGATGTTCGGGCGCACGACGCCGCAGGCGGTCCGCCTGGAGTACCGCGACATCGCGAAGCCCGGCGTTCGGGTCCTGCGGGAGACGATCACCGCGATCGATCCCGATGCGCGGCGGGTGACAACCGACGCAGGTGTCCACGATGCCGACGTGCTCGTGATCGCGCTCGGCGCCGACTACGACATGGATGCGACGCCGGGCCTCGCCGAGGGTGGGAACGAGTTCTACTCCGTCGCCGGCGCGGAGCGGCTCGCCCGGATCATCCCGACGTTCTCCGAGGGCCACGCGATCGTCGGCGTCTGCGGCGCGCCGTTCAAGTGCCCGCCGGCGCCGACCGAGTGCGCGCTGCTGCTGGACGACGAGCTTCGCGCGCGCGGTGTCCGCGACGCCTGCCGGATCTCGTTCGTCATCCCGTTCGGCACGCCGGTGCCGCCCTCGCCGGAGACATCCGCCGCGCTCATGGCGGAGCTCGCCGAGCGCGACATCGCGTTCGTCCCCGGGCGCCGCGTCAGCTCGATCGATCCCGAGCGCAGCGTCGCGGCGCTCGACGACGGCACCGAGCTTGCGTTCGACCTCTTCCTCGGCGTGCCGAAGCACCGCGCTCCCGACGTGGTCATCGCCAGCGGAATGACGGAGGAGGGCTACGTTCCCGTCGACTCGGCCACGCTGCGAACGCGCTTCCCCGGCGTGTACGCGGTCGGCGACGTCGCCACGGCCGGGGTGCCGAAAGCGGGAGTGTTCGCCGAGGGCGCCGCGCGTGTGGTCGCGAAGCACCTGATCGCCGAGCTGCGGGGCGGCGAGCGGCCGGGTCCCTATGACGGGCGCGGCTCCTGCTACATCGAGTTCGGTCGCGGGCGGGTCGGGCGGGTGGACATCGACTTCCTGTCGGGTCCCACGCGGACCGGGAGCTTCAACGCGCCGTCCGCCGCCCTGGTCGCCGAGAAGGAGCTCTTCGGCTCGAGTCGCCGGGCGCGCTGGTTCGGCACTTGACCGGGGGCCGGCGAGCCCCCTCCCTGAGGCTCTTCTGCGACGCGGGCAGCCGGCAGATCACGCCACACGCCTCTGGTGAAGGGATGAGTCGTCGCGAGCATGCCTCGTGAAACCCGGCGGTCAGCGCGCCGACGACACCGCGGACGAAGGGATGAGTCGCCGGCGAGCGTGAGCCTTGTGAGTGATCACGCTCGCCTATTGTCACCGCGGTCAGGTTCCCGACCTCGAGGACGTTTCCCCGCATGCTCAGCCGGTCCACTCGCGCCCTGCCCGTCGTGATCGTCGCACTGGCCCTTCCGGCGTCGGCGACGGCGGCGACCGTTGTCGGCTCGGATCTGAGCGGCACGCCCAGCGTCTCCTGTGTCACCGGCGGAGCGAACGCGTTCAACGAGTGCACGCTCACGCAGCTCGAATCCACCGGTTACGCAGCGCCGCTCACCGGTGTCATCACCGGCTGGCGCATCAAGCACGGTGCCGAGCTGGGTGCGACGATCCCCGCCGCGGAGCTGAGGATCCTCAGCTCCGGCGGCGCGGCACGCACGTTCGCCGCCCGGCGCGCCGCTGCGCAGGTCTCGCTGCTTTCCGAGCGTGCCGGCGTCGACAGCTTCGCCTTCAGCGACGACTTCAACCGTCCGCGTGGCATGCCGATCGCGCAGGGCGAGCGCATCGGCGTGTACGTAAACGACGCTGCGTTGCCCGTCGCGGCCGCCGCCGCCGGCGAAGTGGGCTTCGTGCTCGGTAGCCACGCTGGCGGCGCGCTGACCTACGGGCCGGTCGCGGGATCGCTGCTGCTCCAGGCCGTCATCGAGCCCGACGTCGACCGTGACGGCTACGGCGACGAGAGCCAGGACGGCTGCCTGACCGGGGCGGGGCCCGCCGCCTGCCCGGGCGCGGGCGACGGCGGCAGCGGGGACTCCCGAGGCGGCGGGGCCGCGACGATCGAGGAGTTCCACGCCGAGTCGATCGCCGTCTACCGCGCGGCGACCATCAAGCGCCTGCCGAGGCGCGCCAACCTCTACGACGCGGTCATGCGCGGCTTCAGCCAGCCGATCCGCTGCTCGCTGACCTGCCGGATCACCACGGCGGCGACGATGCGCGGCATCAGCGCTTCGCTCTACGCGATGATGACCCGCTCCGCACGCAGCGTTGAGGTTGCCAAGGGCACCGGCCGCTTCCCGAGCGCGGGCACCGGCAAGCTGCGCGTCAAGCTGCGCGCCAAGGCGCGCAAGGCCTTGCGTCGCGTCCGCCACGACGTCAAGGTGACGCTCCGCACCACCGTCAAGGACGCTCGTCGCACCGTGACGCGCACCCAGACGATCACGCTCAAGGCCGCGCGCCGCTGACCGCGCCTCGCCGGCTCCTCACGCCGCCACCGGCACCATCTCACCGATCTGCCGCTCGATCTGCGCGACGTGCCTGCGGATCGCCGGCGCCTCGTGCTGATGGGTCTGCGCCCGGCGCAGCTGGTCGACGGCGTGGAACTCGGTCATCTGGCCGCGGGCGGAGCGGACCTGCTCGCTGATCGTCTTGAACAGCGTCTCCACGTGGCGCGCGTCCGGGTGGCGAGCGGCCTCGACGCGGCCGTTGACCTCGAGCGTCGAGAGCACCGCGAGGTCGCGGTCGATCGTCGTGACGTGGCCCATCAGCGCGACGAGCCGCCGGTCGAGGGCGACGAGCGCGTCGAGCACGCCGTCGATCTCCCGCCGCATGCAGTCGACGAGCGCCCCCAGATCGTGGACGGCGCCGTCGCTTCGCTCGTCCTGCTCGAGGAGCTCGGCGACGAAGACCATCGTCATCTCGGTCAGGAGCTTCGCGGAGGCGATCCGAAACCCGACGTCCGAGAGCAGCTCGACCGTGGCCGCGATCTCCGACGACGCCGACTGGATGACCGGTGCCGCCTGGTCGGAGCGCTGGCGCATGAGCTGTGCGACGGCCCCGAGCGCCGCTCCGTCGCGTCCGAGCCGGGAGGCAGCCAGGAGCGCGTTGAGCGAGAAGAGGCGCACGTTGTCGGCCAGGTCGAGGACGAACTCCGACTTGCCCGAGAGGGTCTCGCCGATCCGGGTGTGCTCGCCGAGCGTCGCGACGAGCACGTCGAGGAAGCGGTCGGTCTCCGCGCATGCGCCCAGCACCGCCCGCAGCCCCGGATCGCTCCCTTCGGCCACGATCCGGCTGGACGCGGGCTCGTGCAGGCCGGCCTGCCGTGCAAGCACCTCGGCGGGGAACGCGGCGCGCATGAACGCCTCGTAGCCCGGGAAGCCGAGCGCTCCGAGCCGCTCGTCGAGCCGCCGGGAGGAGGCCTCGATCGCCGCCTTGCGGTTGCGCGGGTCGCCGGCCTCCACCTCCCGTTCGAGCGCGTGGAGCTCCCCGTACAGCTCCCGGATCGTGCCGAACAGCTCGGTGGACGGCTTGATGCGGACCGACAGGAAGCCGTCCGTGGTCGGGACTACGACCGCCATCACCCAGTAGTAGGAGCCGTCCGTCGAGAGGTTCTTGACGTAGGCGGCCACCGGCCGACCGGCGTTCAGCAGCCGCCAGAAGACCTCGAAGACGCCGCGCGGCATGTCCGGATGGCGCACGATGTTGTGCGCCGCGCCGAGGAGCTCCTCCAGCTCGAGGCCCGAGACGCGCGCAAACACCTCGTTCCCCGACCGGATGTGCGCCTTGTGGTCGGTCATCGAGAAGAACATCTCGTCGAGGGCGAACGGCGCGGCGCGATCGACGGGGGCGGCTTTCGGGCGGCTCATGGCTGAGGAGTTCCTACGGATAGACATCAGTAGTCGGCCGCAGTCATCGGCCGCTGCGGCCGCTTCTTCAGCCACGACGATGTCGGCCGCCGCGCACCGGTCCGCGTAGCATCAGCCCTCGCGCGAGCCGGGGGCGACGGTCGTTCGCGGCCTCGGCTCGCCTGACCCCATGAGACCGAAGGAACCCAAATGTCGAAGATCAAGGTGACCAACCCCATCGTCGAGCTGGACGGCGATGAGATGACCCGGATCATCTGGCAGTTCATCAAGGACCAGCTGATCCTCCCGTACCTCGACGTCGAGCTGAAGTACTTCGACCTCGGCATCGAGCAGCGTGACGCGACCGACGACCAGATCACCGTCGACGCGGCCAACGCGATCAAGCGGCACGGCGTCGGCGTCAAGTGCGCGACGATCACGCCGGACGAGGCACGCGTAAAGGAGTTCGGCCTCAAGCGGATGTACCGCTCGCCGAACGGCACGATCCGCAACATCCTCGGCGGTGTGATCTTCCGCGAGCCGATCGTCATCTCCAACATCCCGCGGCTCGTGCCCGGCTGGACGAAGCCGATCGTCATCGGCCGCCACGCCTTCGGCGACCAGTACCGCGCCACCGACCTCAAGATCCCCGGGCCCGGTAAGCTGACCCTGACGTACACCCCGCAGAGCGGCGACGAGCCGATCGAGGTCGAGGTCTACGACTTCCCCGGCAGCGGCGTCGCGATGGCGATGTACAACCTCGACGACTCGATCCGCGACTTCGCACGGGCGTCGATGCGCTATGGCCTGGACCGCGGCTTCCCCGTGTACCTATCGACGAAGAACACGATCCTCAAGGGCTACGACGGGCGCTTCAAGGACATCTTCGCCGAGGTCTTCGAAGCCGAGTTCAAGGAGGACTTCGCCAAGGCCGGCATCACGTACGAGCACCGGCTCATCGACGACATGGTCGCTGCGGCCATGAAGTGGGAGGGGGGCTACGTGTGGGCCTGCAAGAACTACGACGGCGACGTCCAGTCCGACACCGTCGCCCAGGGCTTCGGCTCGCTGGGCCTGATGACGAGCGTCCTCAGCACGCCCGACGGCAAGACCGTCGAGGCCGAAGCCGCGCACGGCACCGTCACGCGCCACTTCCGCCAGCACCAGCAGGGCAAGCCCACGTCGACCAACCCGATCGCCTCGATCTTCGCCTGGACGCGCGGGATCGCCCATCGCGGGCGCCTGGACGGCACGCCCGAGGTGACGGCGTTCGCCGAGACGCTCGAGCGGGTCTGCGTGGAGACGGTCGAGTCCGGGCGCATGACGAAGGACCTGGCGCTACTCGTCGGGCCCGATCAGCCCTACCTGACGACGCAGGAGTTCCTCGCGGCGATCGACGAGAACCTGCAGCAGCGCATGAGCCTGCTGTCGGTGGCGTGAGCGCCTGATCCGTCGCCGTCGCCCCCACAGGCCGTCAAGGCGCCCCGCGGGGGCGGCGGCTATCGCCGCCGATCGCCGCCGATCGCCGGTGGGGGCGCGATGCCGTCGCGGGCGTGGCTCTTGTGCCGGCTGGCCGTGGCACTTGCGTCCGCGCCGCCGTGCGGCTACCTTCGATCGCAGGCAGGGCCCGACGAGCTGGGGGCAGCGCCATGCGGATGATGCTGAAGGTCCAGATGGACGTCGATGCCGGGAACCGCGCCATAAAGGACGGCTCGTTGGCCGCGACGGTGGAGCGGGCGATCGAGGAGCTGAAGCCCGAAGCGACGTACTTCATCGCCGACGGCGGGAAGCGCACAGCGCTGATGTTCTTCGACCTCGAGCGGCCTTCCGGAATCCCGGCCGTCGCGGAGCCGTTCTTCATCAGCCTCGGCGCTAGCGTCGAGCTGACCCCGGCGATGAACGCCGACGATCTTCGAGAGGGGCTCGGAGCCGTGGCCGGCGCGCCCTGACCGGGCGTCACTTCTACTCCGTGATGTAGCGAGCGTGCATCTGGGGCACGTAGGTCTGGCCGCCGATCTGCTCGCTGCTCGCTGTTCGCGGGTTGCGGCGGCCCTAGGAGTCCGCGGCCGCCCGCTTGCCGCCGCTCGGCGCCCACGTGCTCTGCCGGTGCCCGGCGCCCAGGTCGAGCGCGACCGCGAGGATCAGCGTCGCCGTCCACGCGTTGACCGGGTCCAGCGCCAGCGGCTCGTTGCCGCCGACGTTGTTGGCGATCAGCCAGATCACGAACCAGATGAACGTCACAGCTCGCCTCCATGTCGGGGTCCCTGCACGTCCGCTCGGGTGAGCCTAATGCGTCTCGGGGGCGACAGGCGGATAGTCGCACTGCTCGGAAGCTGGAGGGCCGTCGTCCGGTGGTCGCCCTGACTGTGCACGAGGCGTATCGGCCCGTGTATCATTCCCTGACGTGGAGCGACTCAACATCACGCTCGACGACGAGCACGCCGAGAAGCTCGAGCGTCTCGCGGAGCGCATGCACCTGCAGCCGGGAACTGTCGCGCGCTCTCTGCTGTCGAGCGCACTCGACGACGCGGAGCCCGATCCGCGGAACGTTGTCGAGCTGCTCGACGGCGTCCCCGGCGCGTTCGAGCGCGCGCAACTGGGTCTTCGGCAGGCCGGGGCGGGGCGGACGATCCCGCTCGACGAGTTGTAGCACGCGCTCATGGCACGGGTCGAACTGTCCGCCGCGGCTGTCGAGGACCTCGACTGGCTCGTCCTCACGCACAGCCTGCCCGCCGACACGAGGGCACGCGTTGCCCGCTCGCTGCTGGCGCTCGATCGCTTCCCACTGATCGGCTCCCCACTCGGCGGGCGATGGGAAGGCTTGCGGTTCTTGCTCGGCCCGTGGCGCTGGCTGTTGCTCGTCTACGTCTTCATCGAGGACGAGGACCGGGTCGTCGTCGTGACGATCCAGGACGCGCGCTCGGCGACCGCGGCGACCGGTCAGGTGCGCTGAGGGGGCTCGTTCCGCGGACTGCGCCGTGGTGGGCGCGCGGCTCGTTTGCGACCGGCGCCTACCCGGTGAACGGGGCGACGAACGCCAGGCGCAGCCAGACGAGGCACAGGGCGCCCGTCAGCGCGGCGCCCGCCCAGACGACGCGCCGCTCGACGCCTCCGAGGAGCGCTCGTGCTCCGAGGGCTGCGAGCAGGCCGGCGCCGGCGATCTCCGGGTAGAGGTAGCGGGGGAGGAAGAAGTCCCAGTTGCCGACAAGCAGCGCATAGAGCATCCAGCCGAGCGTCGTCAGAGCCGGCAGCGCGAGCACGGCCAGCAGTCGCGCGCGGACGCGGCGCCCGGCGTACACGACGCCGGCGATCGTCGCGGCCGCGAACAGCGTCGCGAAGGCGTAGCCGGCCCAGCGCTTCCACGGTGTGAGCAGCTCACGCCACCACTCCTCGGCGAGCACCGCGCGAGAGAGCTGGCGCACGCCCTGCGGCAGGCGGGCGATGCCGAAACGCTCGCCGCTCGGGTTGGAGACCGGCTCCTGCATCGTCCGGACCTGCGCGGCGGCGGTCCGCTACGCCCGCGGATCGCGCACGCTCTGCGACAGAACCGCGCCGCCTTCGTGCCGTCGCCGCCGCCCCGGGAACGTGGCTGCAGAAACACGACCCATACCTGAGCTTCTGCAGCCACAACCCCCGCAGGCGCACCGCTTTCAGCTCGGGGCGTATCGCACTACCCCCTAGGCCACTTCCGACCGGCCGACCGAGCCCTGCTCGGCGGCCGGCGGGTTGCGGATCAAGAGCTGCGGCAGCGTCACCATCTCGTATCCGCTCTTACGCAGTCCGCGCACCATGATCGGCAGTGCCTGGCTCGTGACCGTCCTGTTGCCGCCGCCGTCGTGCATCAGGACGATCGCGCCGGGCCTGATCTGCTCGAGCACCTGCTGGGCGATCGCGTTCGGGTCGCTCGCCTCGTAGTCGCCGGTGTCGATCGTCCACAGCACCGTCAGCATCTTGCGCTTGGCGGCGAGGCTCAGCGTGCGGGCCGTGTAGGCGCCGTAGGGCGGGCGGAAGAGCGTCGGTCGGGGGAGTCCCGCAGCGACGAGGCCGTTGGAGTCGCCGTCGAGCTCGGCGGCGGCGTCGCGCGCCGAGAGCTTGGCAAGGTCCGCGTGGCTGTAGGAGTGGTTGGCGACCTCGTGCCCGTCGGCGACGATCCGCTGGAGCTGCAGCGGGAACTTCCCGAGCTGGCTCCCGAGGGTGAAGAACGTCGCCTTGGCGCGGTAGCGCCGCAGGGTGTCGAGGATGCCGTCGGTGTAGGCGCTCGGCCCGTCGTCGAACGTCAGCGCGACGCTCTTTGTCTGCTCGCCGGCACGCGAGATGAACGGCGTCTGGGCGAGCGTGCGCTCGACCGCCGCGCGCTCGCGCACGCGCTGCGCCTTCTGGCGTTCGATCACGGCCGCGGCGCGGCTTGCCTGCTCGGCGAGGCGCAGCTTGGGCGCCTCGCCGGCCGCCTCGTCGCGCAGGCCCGCGGGATCCCAGGCTCCCGGGGAGCCGAAGCTCACCGCGGCGATGGCGATGGCGACCAGCAGAGTCCCGGCGAGAGCTCCGGCGGCGAGGCGCCGCCGTCGGCGGTGATGCTCGGCGCGTGAGAGCGCGATTCGGACCCGGCGGTCGGCGTCGGGAGTGCGCTTTCGGGAGGGAGCCATGCGTCGGCGAGTGCCGGTCCCGCAGCGGCGCGCGCCCGGCCTTCTCGATGCTAGCGAGCGAGTCCGCGGGGCCCGGCGCAAGCGCCGGCGGCCTCAACCCGTCACGTGCCCGGCCAGCCGCAGGCCGCCGCGCGGCCTCGCGCCGCGTCGCGTGGCCCGCAGCGCGGGGACCATCTCGCTGGTGACGAGCCCCGTCTCGTCGGTCAGCTCGTCGATCACCTCGAACCAGCGCTGCGCCCGATCGGGCTCGTCGACGACGATCGTCAGCACCGGCACGCGGCGGCGGAGCTGCCAGAAGCCGTCGCCGTGCGGCCGGTGCGCGCCGTGGTAGCCCCAGACGCCGCGCAGGCACGTCGCGCCGGACGCGCCACGCTCGTGCAGGCGGCGGACGAGCTGCTCGTGCAGCGGGCGCCCGTCGTGACGCGACTGCTCGGAGGCGTAGACCATCAGCTTCTGCCACACGGCCAGGCCGGCCGCGTCGCGGTCGGGGAGGTCGTGCGGCTGCGCCAGCAGGCGCCCGTCGCGCTTGCAGACACGCACCCGCTCGAGGGTCGTCGTCGGGCTCTCGACCAGCGCGCCGATCCTCGGCAGCGCGGCCGAGATCGCCGGGCGCTCCCCGACGGCGACGACCATCGCCGGCACGTCGACGTTGGCGGCGAAGAAGCGGGCTCTTCGACGACGGCCCAAGAGCGTGCCGTCGACGCCGGCGAGCACCGATGCGCCGGCGACGCCGGCATCGTGCAGCGCCTGGACGAGCGCCTCGTGCGCCGGGCGGCCGGCGATCCGTCGGGCGCGACCGACATAGACCGTGAGCTTCGTCGCCTCACCCGGCTCGGGGGCCCCCGGCGAGGACGGCCGGTCGCTTGCGCCGTTCCGTGGCCGCGCTCGCTGCGGCGTCGCGAGGTCGTCGGGATCAAGCGGCCGTGCCCACACCGGCGCCGCGAGGTCGCGTGGATCGAGCGACCGAGCCCGTGCCGGAGCAAGATCGCCGGGCTCCAGCAGCCGCGCTCGCTCGAGCGTCACCAGGCCGTCGAGATCCAACCGCCGCAGATCGTCCAGCGCGGGTTCGATGCGCGCCGGCTTGTCGACGGCGACGCTCACGACCGGCAGATCCTCCGAAGCGGTCAGGAGCCGGTCGGTCCTCAGGACCGACCCGAGCCCGAAGCCCAGTGCGCCGCGCAGCACGATGCTCGTCCGCAGCCGCCGGGCGGCGAACACGTCCGCGATCGCGTCGGCCGCAAAGCGGCCTGCGACCCGATCGCGCTCGCCCGCGTAAACGGTCAGCTTGAGTGCCTCCCGCGTCACAGGGCGACCCCCAGCTCGCGGCCGAGCCAGGCAACCAGCACGCCGGCGAGGAGACTCGCGGCGAAGCTCGTCAGCCCGAGCGCGAGGCGACCGTCCTCGCCGAGTCGCTCGGCCTCGAGCATCCACGTGCTGAACGTCGTGTAGGCACCGAGCAGCCCGGTCGCGAGCAGGCGGTGCGCCTCGCCGCCGAGCGCGACGCCGACGAGAACCCCGAGAGCGAACGAGCCGCTGAGGTTCACCACCAGCGTTCCCCAGGGGAAGGGCCCGCGCGAGCGGCGCGAGATCGCTCCGTCGAGCGCGAAGCGCGCCAGCGCTCCGGCGCCGCCGAGCACCGCAACGGCAAGCGCCGTCAGGGCGCTCACGAGCGCACCCGGACCCGTCGGACGAGGTTCGTCGCGAGCGTCAGCGCCGTGAAGCCCGCACCGACGCTCGCGACGGCGTACCCGGCGGCGAGCGCGATCGATCCCGAGTCGAGCATGTCGAGCAGCTCGACCTGCATCGTCGAGAAAGTCGTCAGCGCGCCGCACAGCCCGGTTCCGAGGAACGGGCGGCGGTAGGCCGAGATCGGCAGACGCTCCTGAAGGCGGGTGACGGCGTAGCCGAGCATGAACGCTCCCGCGACGTTGACCAGGAACGTGCTCCACGGCCAGGTCGCCGGATCGTGTGGCAGTGCCTCGCCGACGGCCAGGCGCAGCAGCGCTCCGGTCGCGCCGCCGGCGAAGATCGCGGCGAGCTCGCGTCGGTCCGCGCCCCTCATCGATCACGCCCGTCGACGACCTGCCGTGAGGATGGCGACTGTGGGGACACTCGCGGTCGACCTATCGCCGGACGGCAGCCTCGTGAGCCACGGGAACCGCCAGCACGAGCAGCGAGGCGCCCATCAGCGCGGCCGCGAACGCGAGGCCCGCGCCCGGCGAGATCGCGGTCCAGAGGATCCCCGCGACCGCGCTGGCAACCAGGTTCCCGATGCTCTGCGCGCCGGCCAGGACGCCGAACGCCGAGCCGCGGATCTCTCCGGGGGCGAGCGCCGCGACCGCCGCGTGCTCGGCCGTCTCCACGAAGCCGATCGCGGCGCCGGCCAGCACGAAGCAGCCCGCGAGGACGACGACCGCCGCCCCGCTGGCCGCAAAGACGTCGGCGAGCAGCGCATTGCGCGAGGGAACGCGCAGACCGCGCGCGGTCCACGCCCCGGCGCGCAGCACGGCGACCTGCAAGGTGGAGCCGGCCGCGCCGATGAGGCCCGATAGGACCGCGGTCGCCGCGTAGCCCGCGACGGCGGCGTCACGACGGCGATGGGGATCGTCGGCGAGCGCGCCGCCGCCGAGCCGTGCGACGCCGGCGAGGCCGTCGGAGACCCCCTCGATGATCCCGAGCACCGATGCGGGCGCTCCGAGCGTGCTCGTCAGCAGGCTCGGCAGGAGGGAGGTCGGGACCTCGTGGCCGAGGTCGGCCAGCAGCGAGGCGCCGCCGATCGCGCCGACGCCGGGCGTCAGCCAGCGGCCGGTCGGCTCGCCGGGTAGGGGCCGACCCCCGCCGGCGGGCGGAAGGCACTCGTCGTCTCGTATCTCGGTGGCAGGCAACCCGCGGCGGTCTGCCGGCCGGCACCTCGCCGGCGGCCGGCGGATCATCGCAGGGAGCCGCCGCCGCCGCCGGAGCCCACGGTGGCGCCGCCCCTGCCGGCCCCGTTAGCGTGCGGCCGGTGACAGTGCCGGCCCACACGCTCGCGACCTCCGACCCCGTCCTGCGGGCGCTGTTGGCACGGGCGCGCGGCGAGCCGGGCGCGGCCTCGGTGGCGCTGGGCATCGAGGGCGGCGGGCTCGCGGTGTCGATGTGCGCCGGGATGGCGCTGGCGCTCGAGCGCCTCGGGCTGACGGCGGGCCTCGACGCGATCTACGGCGCCTCGTCGGGCTCGATCGTCGCGGCGTACGCGGCGGCAGGCCGGATGGAGGAGGGCGTCGAGGTGCTGGTCGCGACCTGCTCGCGCGAGTTCGTCAGCTTCGGCCGGATCGGTCGCCGGGCCGTCGTGGACGTCGAGCATCTGCTCGACCTGGTCCGCGATCGCCCGCCGCTCCCGCGGGAGGGCCGGCGGCCCGACCTGCGGATGCTGGCGGTCGGCGTGCACGACGGGCGGCTGCGCACGCTTCGCGGCTTCTCGGACGTCGAGGAGACCGTCGCCGGCGTTCGCGCGGCGATGGCGATCCCGTTCTGGTCGGGACCGGCGGTTCGCTACGGCGACGAGCTGCTCTCCGACGGCGGGCTGGTCGAGTCGATTCCCGTGGCGACGCCGCTGGCCGAGGGACACGAGCACGTCCTTGCGCTGCGCTCGCGCGACGCCGGGTACCGCAAGGGCCGGCGCGGGCGCGTCTACGGCCTCGCCGAGGACCTCGTCTCACGGACGCTGCCCGGCCGCGTCCCGCAGCTCATCCGTGAGCGCCCCGCGCGCTACGACGCGCAGGCCGAGGAGCTGGCCCGCGCCGCCGGCGGCGCAGGCGCGCTCGCCGGGCGCGTGACGCAGCTCGCGCCGCCCGCGGGCACCCCGCTCGTCGGCCGGCTGGACGTCGATCGGCGGCGCGTGCGCGCGGCGATCGCGGCCGGCGAGCGCGTCGTGCGCGAGGCGCTCGGCGCCTGAGGGGCCCGCGGCATCGCTGCGCCCGGCCGGCGCGTGCCCACGGGAAGCCCGTCGAGTGGCGTCGACCCCGAGCTCAGCGCTCGTCGACGGCGATCCCGAGGTGCGCGTCGACGCTCAGCGCGCGCCGACCCGCGAGCAGCTCGAGGAGCTCCGCGCCGACCAGCTCACGTCGCCAGCCGCGCAGCGTCCGCACATCCGGCTCGTCATGGCGCAGTCGCACGGCGGTCACGATTCGCTGCAGGTCTGCGCGTGCGGCGAGCAGCTCGTAGGCCAGGCGGGCCTCGTCGGCGCGTGTGCGCACGAGCGCCTCGGCGAGCACGATGAGCGCCGCGTCGCCGGCGTGGGTCGGAGGCGGGCGCTCGCCGTCGACGGGGATCGGCGGCAACGCGAGGCCGCGCGCGACCTCGTCGAGGATCGCGTTTCCGCGCCGGCGCACCGTGCCCTCGTGCAGGCCGCGGATCTGGCGCAGACGGTCGAGGTCGCGCGGACGGCGCTTGGCGATCTCGACGAGGCCCGCGTCGCTCAGCACCTGCTGGACCGGACGGTCCTCCTGGGCTGCGGCGTCCTCACGCCACTGGGCGAGCGCGTGGGCCACGGCGCGCTGCTCGCCGCCGAGGCTGTTGACCCGCGGCAGCCGCCCGAAGACAAGGTCGATCGAGCGCTCGTCGCTGGACTCCTCCAGCCCGCGGCATTCCTCCTGCGCCCAGGCGAGCCGACCCAGGTCGCTCAGGCGCTCACGCAGCGCGGCAGCCGCGTCGAGCAGGTGCAGGACGTCCTCGCGCGCATATCCGACCTGCTCGTCGCTCAGCGGCCGGCGATCCCAGCGCGTGAAGCTCGCGCTCTTGCGCAGGCGCTCGCCGAGCAGCTCCTGGAGCAGCGCCTCGTAGCCGAGCTGGGCGCGCAGCCCGGCGAAGCCGGCCGCGACCTGCGTGTCGAAGACCCCGCGCACCTCGGTCCGCCAGCAGCGCCGCAGCAGCGCGACGTCCTGGCGGCCGGCATGCAGGACCACGCCGACCGCGGGGTCCGCGAGAGCGCGGGCGAGCGGGCCGGGATCCTCCGCGTCGTGCGCGAGCGGATCGTGCAGGGCGATGCTCGGTGCGCCGGGCCCGTTCGCCACCGCGACCTGGACCAGGCAGAGCAGCGGCCGGTAGCGGCCCTCGCCGACGAACTCGGTGTCGATCGCCAGCTCGCCGCTGCGACCGGCGAGCTCGGCGAGCTCCGCGAGCGACGCACCGGGAGCGCTCAACGTCCGTGGGCTCCCGGGTCGCCGGCGTCCTCGTCTGGCCAGTGGCCGTGGCGCTCGAAGTAGTCGCGTGCCGCGCGCTCGCGGCCGCGCTCCCTGTCGCCGCGCACGCCCAGGCGGAAGAGCACGTTCAGCAGGAAGACGGAGACGCCGGCGCTGACGAGCAGCGCGCCGCCCTCATAGGCGGCGTCGGTACGGATCAGCCCGGCGATCGCGATCCCCGACAGGCAGATCAGGATCGGCAGCCAGACGCGCACGAAGGCCATCAGCGGCCCGGCCTTCCTCTTCTCGGCGGGCGTCGGCTCGCCGGTCATGCGGGGACCCCCGAGGCGATCATGGAGCGCATGCGCTCGACCAGCTCGGAGGGCGCCGGGCGTTCGCCCGTCGCGGCCAGGCCGACGGAGGCCGCGAGATCGGAGCGCACGCGCTCCGGCGTCTCGCCGAGTGCCGCGCGGTCAGCGAGCGTCACCGCGCCGTGGCGCTTGGCGAGTCGCGCGCCGTCGGCGCCCAGCATGAGCGGGACGTGCGCATAGCCGGGGTGCGCGAGCCCGAGCCGTTGCTGCAGCCAGAGCTGCCGCGGAGTGCTGTCGAGCAGGTCCGCGCCGCGCACTATCTCGCCGATCTGCTGCTGGTAATCGTCGACCACGACACCGAGGTTGTACGCGAAAACGCCATCGCCGCGCCGGACGACCATGTCGTCGACGATGCCCGAGAACGCTCCGCAGAGGCGGTCGACGAACTCGATCCGCGCGTCGTCGGCCCGCACGCGCAGCGCCGGGGGGCGGCCGGCGACCGCCCGGACGGAGCGCTCGCGGGCGCTGAGCTCGCGACAGGTGCCGGGGTATGCCCCCTCCGGGAGACCCTCCATGTGCGGCGCCGATGCGGCTTCGCGGATCTCCGCGCGGGTGCACCAGCACTCGTAGACGAGGTCCTGCGCGCGCAGGGTCGCCAGGGCGTCCTCGTAGAGCTCCGTCCGCTGGGACTGGCGCACGACCGGGCCGTCCCAGTCGATGCCCAGGGCCGCGAGGTCGGCGAGCTGCTCGGCGACGAACCGCTCGCGGACGCGGCCGCGGTCGAGATCCTCGACGCGTACGAGGTAGCCGGCACCCTGCGCCCGGGCGAAGAGCCAGGCGAGGAGCGCCGTGCGCAGGTTCCCGAGGTGCAGGCCGCCGGTGGGGCTCGGCGCGAAGCGTCCGTCGGCGACGGCGGGCGGGGGGCCGTGGAGGTTCAGGCCGGCGACCATCTGGGAGCGAGGATAAGGGTGCCCGGGGCGCGATCGTCTACCCTGCCGCCGCGATGACAGAGCCGACCGAGCCGACCGCACCCCAGCCCTGCTCGCCATGCCGCGGGACCGGCCGGCTGGTCTCGAAGATCGGGGGGACCGAGCACGAGGTGACGTGCCCCTGGTGCGATGGGGGCGGGCTGACGATCGCCGGCCACGACGCCCAGGAGGCCGGCGCCGCGCTGCGCGCCGCCACGTCGGGCAGCACGGCGGACGAGTAGCCGCGAGCACGTCGCGTCGGCCGCGAGCCCGGCTGGACGAACGGCCGACGACGCGGGGGCCACGCTCAGGTCGGCCGATCGACTGCCGATGGACGCCGGGTGAGTCGCCGATCGCGCCTGGCCGCATTCGCGCTGGCGATCGGCATCATCCTCGCCGCGCCGGCCACCGCCCCCGCCGCCGGCGGGACGTGCACCGATCCCGACATCCGTCCGCAGACGCTCTCCGGCTCGGACGACGTCTTCACCGCCACGTCGACGGGCGAGGTCGCCACGCAGGACGGCCAGACCGCGTTCAGCCCGGCGTCGATCTCCGCTGACGGGCTCGTTCGCTGGGTTCGGGTGGAGGTCACCGAGCTCGACCATGCCGACGACGGCGAGCTGCGCCTGACGCTGCGCGCCCCGGACGGCACGCGCGTGAAGCTCGCCGAGGCCCGGCCGGGCGCGAGCTACGTGGCGACGGTCTTCCGCGACGACGCAACGAGCATCCTCTCGCCCGGCGCGAGCGCGCCGTACAGCGGCAGCTTCGCGCCGCAGGAGCCGCTCGGCGGGCTCTACGAGCATCCGATCCAGGGCGAGTGGCGCCTCGAGGTGGCCGACGCCTCCGGCGGCGCAAGCGGCCGGATCGTCTCCTGGACGCTCCAGGTCCGGCGCCATCCCTGCGGCCCGGCGCCCACGGCGGCCTTCTCGATCTCCCCCGACGTGCGCTGGGTGACGCCGGGCGGCTCGCTGGCGTTCGACGCCTCCGAATCGACCGGCACGAGCGGGGCCGCGATCACCCGCTACGAATGGGACCTCGACGGCGACGGCACGTACGAGACGGACGGCGGCGCCGGCGCCACGATCGCCCCGACGTTCGCCGGCCCGCGGCGCACGATCGCCGTCGGCCTGCGCGTCACGGACGGGACCGGAGCGACCGACGAGCGCACGACCGCGATCGCCGTGACCGACCCGCCGGTCGCGAGCTTCGTCCCGCCGCCCTCGCCGTTGTCGCTCGACGATGCGGTCGTCGACGCGAGCGCGTCGACCAGCGACCCGGCCGGCGCGCTGGTGCGCTACGAGTGGGATCTCGACGGCGACGGCACCTATGAGCTGGACGTCGGCGCGCAGGCCGCGAGCACGGTCCGGTTCGCGACCTCCGGGCAGCGCACGGTGCGCCTGCGAGTCACCGACGACGTGGGCGCGACGAGCGTCGCGTCGGCGTCGGTGGACGTGCAGAACCGTCCGCCGATCGCCGACGTCGTCCTGGTCGACCAGCCCGCGGTGATCGGGGTTGCCGCGACGCTCGACGCGAGCGGCTCACAGGACGCCGACGGCACGATCGCCTCCCACGACTGGGACCTGGACGGGAACGGGACCTACGAGACCGCGGGCGGCACGGTGGCGACGATCGCGAAGACGTTCGCCGACGGGGCCCCGCACACGGTCGGCGTGCGGGTCACGGACAACCTCGGCGCGACGGCGGTCGACACGGTGACGGTCAGCGCGACGAGCGCCCCGATCGCCGACGGCACCGCCACGCCGAGCGATGTGCGGCCGGGGGAGACGGTGACGTTCGACCCAGGCGGCTCGTACGATCCGGACGGCTCGATCGTCGCCTACCGATGGGACTTCGACGGCGACGGCGTCGTCGATCACGACAGCGCGACCCCGGACCCGGTCGGCCACGCGTACCCGGCGTTCGGCGCCGTGACGGCGAAGCTCACCGTCGTCGACGACCGCGGCGCGACCGCCGTCAAGCAGTTCGCGATCAGCGTCGCGAACAAGCTCCCGGTCGCGCGGATCGCGGCGACCCCGTCGCCGGCCGCGACGGGGGAGGTCGTGCGCTTCTCGGCCGCCGGCTCGTACGACCCGGATGGGAGCGGCGTCACGTTCGCCTGGGACCTCGACGGCGACGGCGGCTTCGAGACCTCGACCGGCACGACCGCGACCGTGTCTCGCAGCTATCCGAACCGCCTGCGCGCGACGATCCGCGTGCGCGTGACCGACGCCGACGGGGCCCACGCCGTGGCGAGCCTGGCGCTGGCCGTGGACCCGCCGGCGGAGAGCGGGCACGACGGCGGATCTGGGACGGGCGGGACCCCCGGCGGCGCCGGCGGCGCAGGCTCCTCGTCCGGCGGCGGGGCGGGCTCGGCAGCGTTCTCGGCAAGCCTGCTCGGCACGCCGATCCAGCCGCTGCGGACGGCGCTGCGCCGCGGCGTCAGCGTGAGCTGCCGGGCGAGCGCCGGCGCGACGTGCTCGCTCGAAGTGCTCGTCGGAGCACGCGATGCGCGTCGCCTGGGGCTGGCGAGGGGCGCGAAGGCGCGCCGGCCGGTGCGCGTCGCGCACGCCAAGATCCGTCTGTCCGGTGCGGGCACCGCGGTCAGGCGTCTGCGGCTGACCCGCAAGGCACGGCGCGCGCTGCGGCGTGCCCGCGGCGTCGTGCTCGTCGTGCGCGGCAGCGCGACGGGGCCAGGCGGCCGGCGCGTGACGCTGTCGCGCGCGGTCCTGCTTCGCTGATATGGGTGGCCGTCTAGCCGGACCGATCACCGTCCGGCTCGCGGACGACGATCACGCCCGCATCGCGGTCCGCCAGCTCGAGCTGCACCGCGTAGCGGCCCGCCGCGAGCGCCTGGAAGGTCGCCTGGCCGGGGATCCCCGGTCCGACGGCAACCTTCACGCCCAGCGCGAGGATCTTCGCGACGTCAGGCGTGTCGCTGCGCACGCTCAGCTCGACCGTGTCGCCCACCTGTGCCTTCACCGTGCGCTCGTCCGGCATCGTCGCGCGGATCGTGGCGGGCTCCCGGACCGGGGCCGAGGGCGTCGCCATGGTGCTCCGGGTCGTCGGTGTGAGGGCTTCGCGGCTGCGCAGGTCGCGCTCGGCGGCGCTCATCGCCCCGATCAGCAGCAGCATGCCGGCGAGGATCAGCACGATGAGCTGGCGTGGGCGCACGGGGCCATGATGGCGTACGGCCCTTGGGAGGCGAGCGGGACTGCGCGGCGTGTCGGCCCCTACCTGCGCAAATTGGGGTGCGCCCCCTAGAACAGCCGTCCATCCGCTTCAGGCGAGTGGGGGCTCGGCCGATACGGCACCGGAAGAACGAAGAGGTGCCAGCGCCACCGGATGGCTCGGGGTCTGGTGAGAGTCAACCCGATCCTAGGAGGATCAAATGCTGCGCAACGTGCGCAAGAGCGAAGAGGGCTTCACGCTCATCGAGCTCCTCGTCGTCATCCTGATCATCGGCATCCTCGCCGCGATCGCCCTGCCGACGTTCCTCGGCCAGCAGAAGAAGGGCCAGGACGCCTCGGCGAAGTCCGACGCGCGCAACCTCGTCTCGCACGTCGAGTCGTGCTTCGCGGACAACCAGGACTACTCGCTGTGCGACACCGAGGCTGAGCTCGGCGGAGCAGGGGCGACCGGGCTCGAGTACGGCACCGCGATCGGGCAGGTGTCCGTGACCGCCGCCGGTGCCGCCGGGACCAACACGTTCACCGTCGAGGCCCTCTCGAAGAGCGGCAACAAGTTCCGGATCAACCGCGTCGCCGCGGGCGGCTACACCCGCACGTGTGGCACGGCCGGCGACGGCGGCTGCAAGACCGGCGGCCTCTGGTAGCAGCGGACCCCCCAGTTCTCCGACCGACGAGGCGGGCCTCCGGGCCCGCCTCGTCTCGTCCTGAGGCCCTTCTACCGTCCCAGTCGCCGTGCCGGCCGCCATCGTCACCCTCGCCGCCGTCGTCGGGCTGCTCGTCGGCTCGTTCCTCAACGTCGTCGCGCACCGCCTGCCGCGCGGTGAGTCGCTGATCCGCCCGCGCTCGCGCTGCCCGCGCTGCGGTGCGCCCGTTCGCGCCCGCGACAACGTTCCCGTCCTCGGCTGGCTGGCGCTGCGCGGGCGCTGCCGCGACTGCGGCGAGCCGATCTCCCGGCGCTATCCGGCCGTCGAGCTGGCGACCGGCGCGCTCTACGCGCTCGTCGTCGCCACGCAGGACGACGCGCTGGCGATCGCGCTCGGGCTCGTTCTCGTCACGGCGCTCGTGCCGATCACCCTGATCGACCTCGACCACCGCCTGATCCCCAACCGGATCACGCTGCCGGCCGCCGCGGCCGCGCTGGCGGCCGGTCTCGCGCTCGACGCCGGCTTCGTCCCCGAGCAGCTCGTCGCCGGCGCGGCGGCGTTCGCCTTCTTCTTCCTCGCGGCGTGGCTGCATCCGCGCGGCATGGGCATGGGCGACGTGAAGCTCGCCGGCGTGCTGGGGCTGTGCCTCGGCCGGGCGGCCGCCCCCGCGATCTTCTTCGCCCTGATCGCCGGCGTGCTCGCCGGGATCGCCGTCATAGTGCGTCTCGGCGCCGCTCGCGGTCGGCGGACCGCCGTGCCGTTCGGCCCATTCCTCGCGCTCGGCGCCGTCGCCGCGCTGCTCGTCGGCGACGGGCTCGTCGACGCGTACACAGACCGGCTCTGAGGGCGCGGGCGGTGCCCGTGCCGTCGGGCGTCTCCGGCCGCGCACGTGTGTGGTCTGCGTCGAGCTCGTCGCGTCGTGACAGGGTGGTCGCGCGCCCCTGGGTGGGCGCGGGTGGCGCACGTGTGGTCTATGTCGAGCTCGTCGCGTTCGCCGTGCACGGGTTGGCCTTGACCTCATCCTGGTGTGGCCAACGTCAACCGGTACCGGCGGCTATCCGCCATCTCGACATTGACCACACCTCGCTCGCTCGCCCGCGCCTCCGCAACCACGCACGTAGCCCGCGCCTCCGCACCCACGCACGTAGTCCGCGCCTGCGCACCCATGCACGTAGCCCGGCCCCCTTGGGGCGACCGCGACCGCGACCGCGTGTGGGCAGGTAGCGCCTGCCGGGTGACGGGGCCCTCGCCGCCCGACCGCCGGCACCCGACCGCCGGCACCCGACCGCCGGCGCGCGACCGCCGGCGCGCGCGTCCCGGCACCGCCGGCGCCCGAGGCAATTCCCGTGCAGGCGCTACAGCCGCCGCGGCGAACTGCCGATTGAGGGGCGAACGGTCGTCGACGACCTTCGCGATCCCCACCATGGCTCAGCGACAGACTCCCATCGTCGGTCTCGACATCGATCCCGTCGGGATCACGGCCGTCCGTGCCTCCGCCGGCGACCGGCCGGCCGTCGCGGCGGCGGCCGTCGCGGCGCTCGAGCCGGGCGTCGTGCGCGACGGCGAGATCGCGGACGTCGATGCGCTCGCCCAGGCGCTGCGGTCGCTGTTCGCGGCCAACAAGGGACTTGGCAAGCGCGTGCGCGTCGGCCTGGCGAACCAGCGGGTCGTCGTGCGCACGATCGAGCTGCCGCGGATCGAGGACCCCAAGGAGCTCGCGGCGGCCGTCCGCTTCCAGGCGCAGGACGCGATCCCGATGCCGCTCGATCACGCGGTGCTCGACTGGCAGGCGCTCGAGGTCTCCGAGACCGATGCGGGACCGCGCCAGCGTGTGCTGCTCGCGGCCGTGCGCCGCGACGTCGTCGAGCGGGTCGTCGCGGCCATCCGTGCCGCCGGCCTGCGGCTGGAGGGGATCGACCTCTCGGCATTCGCGATGATCCGCGCGCTCGGGCCCGAGGCCGGCGAGGACCAGGTGGTCCTCTACGCCCAGGTCGCGGGGATCACGAACGTGGCCGTCGCTCACGGGGCACAGTGCCTCTTCACCCGCGCGTCCGGCGCAGGTGCCGAGGGCCTCGCCGTCGAGCTGGCCGAGCGGCAGGGCCTGACGCTCGAGCACGCTCGTGGCTGGCTGCGGCACGTCGGCCTCGTCGACCCCGTGTCGATCGTCGAGGGCAACGCGGAGATCGTCGCCGAGACGCGCCGCGTCCTGGAGGAGGGCACGCGCAGGATCGCCGCCGAGATCCGCCAGTCGCTCGACTTCCATCACATGCAGTCGGACGGCGCGTCCGTCTCGCGGGTCGTCCTCAGCGGGCCGGCGCTCGCCATCCCCGGCTTCGCCGACGCCGTCGGCGTCGAGCTCGGCCTGCCGGTCGCGGCCGGCGCGCCGCCATCGTCGGTCGAGGGGATCGCGCCCGGCGACCTCACGATCGCCACCGGGCTCGCCCTCTCGGGTGCGCCGGGCGTCGATCTCGTGCCCGCGGACGAGCGCCGCGCCGCCGGCGCCGCCGGTCGCAGCGGCGGTGCCGCCTACGCCTTGCTCGGGGCGCTGACCATCGCGCTCCTCGCGCTGACCGCCGCGATCCTCGCGTCGAACACCGTCGCCGACCACCGCGCGCAGCTGGCCGACGTCACCCAGCAGGCGATCGCCGCCGAGCGCGAGCGGGATGCCCTCGCCCCGTACACCGACTTCGCCGCTCTGCGCGAGCGACGGCTCCAGACCGTGAGGAGCCTGGCCGAGAGCCGCTTCGACTGGGCGCACGCACTGGCCGAGGTCTCGCGGACGATCCCCGACGACGTCTGGCTCGTCTCGCTCGACGGCAGCGTCACGCCGGCCGACGGCGGGTCCGGCCTGCGCGCGGCGATGCCCGGGCCGGCGATCCAGGTCGTCGGCTGCACGACGAGCCAGGCGCGGGTGGCGACGATGATGTCCGCGATGCGCCGCATCGACGGCGTCGAGCGCGTCTCGCTCAGCTCGTCGGAGAAGGCCGACGCACCCAGCGGCGGCGACGGCGGTGGCGGCGGGGGCTCGGGCAATGCCAACGACTGCCGCAACGGCAGCGATCGCTATCCGCAGTTCGACCTGACGATCTTCTTCGCGGCGATGCCGCTGCCGGCCACGCCCTCCGCGGCGCCCTCGACGGCGCCCGCGTCCGGCGCCCCGGCCGCCGGTGCGGGGACGACCGGCCCGGCGGGCGACGGCGCAGCGCAGGGAGGTGCCCAGTGACCCGCCGCGACCGGCTCGTCGTGCTCGCGGTGCTGGCGGCAGGGCTGCTCGCCGCGTTCTGGTTCCTGGTGCTCGGGCCCAAGCGCGAGGAGGCCGGCTCGCTCGCGGAGCAGATTGCCGCGCAGGAGCAGCGCCTGGACGCCGCACGCGCCGGTGCCGGCGCCGCGCTCCAGGCCAAGCGCCGCTACGAGCGCGACTACGCGGCCGTCGCCGAGCTCGGACAGGCCGTCCCGGCGGACGACGACGTGTCCTCGCTCGTCTACCAGCTCGACCACGCGGCGCGCAGCGCCAAGGTCGACTTCCGCTCGCTGAAGCTCGGCGAGGCGACGGGCAACACCGGGCGCCCGCCCGCCGCGACCACGCCGCCCGCCCCGGCACAGCAGGCCGCACCGGCACAGGGCTCGGAGCAGAAGGCGGGATCGCAGACGCCCGCGCAGCCGCCGGCCGCCCCGCCCTCGCCGGCGCCCGCCACGCAGGCCGCGGCCGCAAGCCTTCCCCCGGGTGCCAGCGTCGGACCCGCCGGCTTCCCGACGATGCCGTTCGCGTTCACGTTCGACGGCAGCTTCTTCGACATGCAGCGCTTCTTCGTGCGCCTCGACCGGTTCACCCGCGTGCGGCGCGGCCAGGTCGACGTTCGGGGCCGCCTGCTCGCGATCGACGCCTTCAGGATCACCGCGGGGCGCGACGGCTTCCCGGACGTCAAGGCGGACATCGACGCGACGGCCTACGTGCTGCCGCCCGGCGAGGGGCTGACCAACGGGGCGACGGCCCAGGGGCCGACGTCGATCGCCTCGCGCGGCGCCGCCGGCGGCTCCGCGGGCCCGGCGGCCCCCGCCGTCGCGACGCCGCTGATCGGGAGCGGGCGATGAGCCTCCTGCGAAACGTCTGGGCCGATCTGGTCGAGAAGCGCCTGTGGCCGCTCGTGATCCTGCTCGTCGCCGCGCTCGTCGCCGTCCCGCTGATGCTCACGAGGACCGCCGAGCCCTCCGGGGCGACCCCCCCCGCATCCCAGACCGCGAAGGCCACCGCCGCCCAGGCGCTGGCACTCGACACCGCCGGGGCCGCCGGCGAGCATCGCCTGAAGGGACGCAACCCGTTCAAGCAGCTCCACGTCCCCAAGCCGGCCGACGACGGCACCTCCGACACGGCGGAGGCGCCCTCCGGCGCAGCCCCGACGACGGACGCCTCCCCGGGAGCCGACCCGGGCGACTCCGGCGCCACGCGCTCCTCCGCCTACCGGATCGGACTGCGCTTCGGCACCCCCGGCAAGCTGCGCCGGATCCACGATCTGGAGCGCCTTGCCCCGCTGCCCTCGCGAAGCGACCCGTTCTTCGTCTTCCTCGGGGTGAGGTCTGACGGCAAGACGGCGGTCTTCCTCGTCTCGTCCGACGCGAAGGGCACGGGCGACGGCAAGTGTCGGCCGCGGCCGTCCGTGTGCTCAACGGTCGAGATGCAGGTGGGGGACACCGAGTTCTTCGACCTGACCCGCGACGGCGGCAGCATCGTGCAGTATCAGCTCGACCTGCTGTCGATCACGAAGCTGAACGGCTAGCCTGAGCGCCCGACAGATGGCGCTCAAGCTGATCACCGCGGGCGAGTCCCACGGCCCCGGCCTCACCTGCATCGTCGAGGGCCTGCCCGCCGGGCTCGAGCTCGACCGCGAGGCGATCGACCGCGACATGGCCCGCCGCCAGCTCGGGCACGGTCGCGGCGGCCGGATGAAGATCGAGACCGACCGCGCGCTCGTCACCGCGGGAGTGCGCCATGGCCGCACGCTCGGCGGGCCGATCGCGCTCCAGGTCGCGAACCGCGACTACGCCAACTGGGAGGAGCGGATGAACCCGTGGCCGGTCGACGCGCAGGTGCCGGAGGTGCACCTGCCGCGCCCCGGCCACGCCGACCTGGTCGGGGTGTGGAAGTACGGCACCGGCGACGTTCGCGACATCCTCGAGCGTGCCAGCGCACGCGAGACCGCCGCGCGCGTCGCCGGCGGAGCGGTCTGCAAGGCGTTCCTCCGGGCGCTCGGCGTCGAAATCCGCTCGCACGTCGTGAGCATCGGCACGGTGACGGCGCCGCCGCGCGCCGAGCCGCTGCGGGTCGAGGACTTCGAAGGCGTCGACGAGGATCCGGTGCGCTGCCTGGACCGCGAGGCGAGCCGCGCGATGGTCGAGCACATCAACGTGCAGCGCAAGGCGAACGAGTCGATCGGCGGCGTCTTCGAGGTCGTCGCGTTCGGCCTCGTCCCCGGACTCGGCTCGCACACCTCCTGGGAGGCGCGGCTCGACGGGCGCCTGGCCGGCGCCGTCTGCTCGATCCAGGCCGTGAAGGGCGTGACGCTCGGCGAGGCGTTCGACGTCGCGGCCTCGCCCGGCTCGCAGGCGCACGACGAGATCTTCTACGACGAGAGCCGCGGCTACCACCGCGAGACGAACCGCGCCGGCGGCCTCGAGGGCGGGATGACGAACGGCGAGCCGCTGCTCGTGCGGGGCGCGATGAAGCCGCTGCCGACGCTGACCAAGCCGCTGCGGTCGGTCGACATCGCGACGCGCGAGCCGGCGCAGGCGCTGCGCGAGCGCACCGACTCGAGCACCGTTCCGGCGGCAGGCGTCGTGGCCGAGGCGATGGTCGCGTACGTCCTCGCCGACGCGTATCGCGAGAAGCTCGGCGGCGACAACGTCGACGACGCCCGCCAGGCGCTCGAGAGGTACTGCGAGCGGATCGGGTGGCGGAGATGACCCGCTCGCGTCGAGTTGCGACGCGCTGTCGCTGCGAGCGGATCGGGTGGACGCCGCACCGCTGACCCGCTCGCTCGTCCTCGTGGGCTTCATGGGGGCAGGCAAGACGAGCGCCGCCCGCGAGCTCGCCACGCTGCTCGGCGTGCCCTGCCACGACGCCGACGAGCTGCTCGAGGCGGAGCTCGGGCTGGCGATCGAGGCGCTCTTCGCCCGCGATGGCGAGGCTGCCTTCCGCGAGCGCGAGGAGGAGCTCGTGCTGCGCCTGCTGGCGCAGCCTCCGGCCGTCGTGGCGCTGGGCGGCGGCGCGCTCGGCTCTGCGCGCGTGCGCGAGGCGCTGCGCGCTCACGCCGTCGTGCTGCTGGAGGTGGAGCCGGAGATCGCCTGGTCGCGCGTGGCGGGCAGCGGGCGTCCGCTCGCTCGCGACCGCGCGCGGTTCGACGCCCTGCACGCCGAGCGGCTGCCGGTGTACCGGGAGGCGGCCGATGGGACGCTGCCGCGCTGGGATCGCAACCTGCTGCGCCGCGCGCTGCCCAGCCTGCGAGCGCTCGCCTCCGGCGAGGCCCACGGCCTGCGGCTGCTCTGGGCGACGAGCGCCAGCCGCGACTACCCGGTGTGGGTCGGCGAGGGCGCCCTCCATCGTGCTCCATGGCCGCTCGCCGTCGAGTCGAGGCGGCTCGCGGTGACCGACGAGACGGTCGCCGGGCTGCACGCGGGCCGTGTCCCCGGGCTCGCCGGCATGATCGAGATCCCGCCCGGCGAGCGGCACAAGACGCTCGCCACGGCGGAGCGCGTGTGGCATGCGCTCGTGCGGCAGGGAGCGAGCCGCGCCGACCACGTCGTCGCGATCGGCGGCGGCGTCGTCGGTGACCTCGCGGGCTTCTGCGCCGCGACATACCAGCGCGGCATCGCGGTGGTCCAGGTGCCGACCACGCTCGTCGCCCAGGTCGACTCCGCCTACGGCGGGAAGACCGGCGTCGACCTACCCGAGGCGAAGAACTACGTCGGCGCCTACCACCAGCCCGCCGGTGTGATCGTCGACCCGACCACGCTCGAGACGCTGCCCGCACCCGAGCTCGCCGCCGGCTACGCGGAGGTCGTCAAGACGGCGCTGATCGCCGGCGGGCCGTTGTGGAGCCGGATCGGCGCCGGAGAGCCCGTCGACCAGCGCGCGATCCTCGACTGCGCGCGCACCAAGCTCGCCGTCGTCGCGGCCGACGAGCGCGACGACGGCCTGCGGCAGGTGCTCAACCTCGGCCACACGATCGGCCACGCGATCGAGACCGTGACCGGCTACGCGCGGCTGCGCCACGGCGAAGCGGTCGGCCTCGGCCTGCTCGCGACGCTGCGGCTCTCCGGTCGGGACGACCTGCGCGAGCAGGTGCGCGACCTGCTGGCGCGCGCCGGCCTGCCCGTCAGCATCGACGGGATAGAGCCGGCTGCCGTGCTCGAGGCGACGCGCCGCGACAAGAAGCGCACCCTCGGCGACGTGCCGTTCGTGCTCTGCCAGGCACCCGGCGACGTGCGCCACGGGGCTCGGGTCGGCGACGAGGATGTGCTCGCGGCGATCAGCGAGCTGACCGCCTAGCGGCGGGCGCGGGGCGCCACGACGTGGCAGACTCGCCCCGTGCTCGCCCGCAACCGCATCGAGGTCGTCCACGGCGTGAACCTCGACCAGCTCGGCCGGCGCGATCCGACGCACTACGGCCCGTTGACGTTCGACGAGCTGGAGCGGCTCGTCGACGAGCAGGCGCGCGAGCTCGACCTGAAGGCGCGCTTCTTCCAGACCAACCACGAGGGCGAGCTCGTCGAGCACCTGCACAACCTCCAGGAGCAGGCCGACGGGATCCTGCTCAACCCGGGCGCCTGGACCCACTACTCGTACGCGATCCGCGACGCGCTGGAGATCGCCGCGCTGCCGGCGGTCGAGGTCCATCTCTCCGACGTCGGCTCCCGTGAGGAGTTCAGGCGCGTCTCGGTGATCCGCGACCTCTGCCTGACGACCGTCAGCGGCCTGGGGCCGGACGGCTACCGCGTCGCGCTCGAGCGACTGCGCGACGAGCTGGCCGAGGAGGCGGTCGAGCGATGAGCCCGCTCGTCGAGCGAGCGGATCGGCTCGCGGCGCTGGCGCGGGAGCGCGAGATCGACCTGCTGCTCGTCTCCGAGCCGCTCAACCTTCGCTGGCTCACCGGCTTCACCGGCTCAAACGGGCTGGCGGTTCTGGGAACCGCCCACTCCGGGCCGCAGGGCCTCTTCATCACCGACTTTCGCTACGTCGGCCAGGTCGCCGAGCAGGTGCCGCCGCTCTGGGACCGCCGCGAGGCTTCGCTCGAGCTGCTCGGGCCCGCGCTCTCCGAGCACATGCCGGAGTGGGCGGGGGAGGGGCGTCCGCGCGTCGGCTTCGACGAGCGCCACGTGACCGTCGCCCAGCTCGGGCGGGTCCGCGAGGCGATCGGCGAGCGCTGCGAGCTGGCGCCCGCGGGCGGCCTCGTCGAGGAGCTGCGCGAGGTCAAGGACGCCGGGGAGGTCAGCCGGATCCGCGAGGCGGCGCACCTCGCCGACCGCGCGCTGCGCGAGGTGCTCGAGCGGGGGCTGGCCGGACGCACCGAGGCGGAGGTCGCGCTCGACCTCGAGATCGCGATGCGCCGCCATGGAGCCGAGGCGCTCGCCTTCCCCCCGATCGTCGCCTCGGGCGAGCACGGCGCGCTGCCGCACGCCGAGCCCCGGGCGATCGTCATCGAGCCCGGCGTGCTCGTCACGATCGACTGGGGCGCGCGGCTCGAGGGCTACTGCTCGGACTGCACGCGGACGTACGCGGTCGGCGAGCCGGGTGACCTGGAGCGCGAGGTCTACGCCGTCGTCCTGCGCGCCCAGGAGGCCGCCCTCGCCGCGATCCGGCCGGGGCTCGAGGGGCGTGAGGTCGACGCCGTGGCCCGCGAGGTCATCGAGCGGGCCGGCTACGGCGAGCACTTCGGCCACGGCCTGGGACACGGCGTCGGCCTGGCGGTCCACGAGGGTCCGCGCCTCTCCCGCCACGGCGAGCAGCCCCTGATGGCGGGCATGGTCGTCACCGACGAGCCGGGCATCTACCTGCCGGGACGCTGCGGGGTGCGGATCGAGGACCTCGTCGTCGTCACCGAGGACGGCGCCGACGTCCTCGGCACGCTGCCGAAGGGCCTGCAGGTCGTCGACTGACCCACGTCGCGTCGCCGGCCCCGGGCCGCGACCGTCGAAGCAGGCGGTCGGCTCCGGCGGGCTACGATCGGGCCATGAACCTCAAGAAGCTCGCCGAGCAGGCGAAGAAGAAGGCCGACGAGGCGCGGAAGATGGCCGAGCAGGCCGTCGAGAAGCGCGGTGGGACGGAGGGACTCAAGAAGGACGCAACGCAGGTCGCGGGGGCGTTCAAGGGCCCGGGCAAGCTGAGCGAGAAGGCCAAGCGCGCCGCCGACGCGGTCAAGAAGCCCGGCTGATCGCCGGTCGGCGCGGCCGGAGCGAGCCGGTGGGCGCGACGGCCGTCGACGACCGGCCAGGTCGCCGACGGAGCCGGTCGCCGGACGCGCGTCGCTACGCTCCCTGACGGCGATGATCTCCACCAACCAGCTCAAGAACGGCAACCACATCGAGGTCGAGGGGACGATCTTCAAGGTCCTCGACTTCCAGCACGTCAAGCCCGGCAAGGGCGGTGCGTTCGTGCGCACGAAGCTGCGCCGGGCATCCGACGGGAACGTGATCGACCGGACGTTCCGCGCCGGCGAGAAGTTCCGGTCGGTGCGCACCGAAGCGCGCAAGATGCAGTTCCTCTACGCCGACGGCGTCGACGCGCACTTCATGGACAGCGAGTCGTTCGAGCAGATCGCGATGCCGCAGAGCGCGGTCGAGGGTGAGCTGCGGTGGACCACGCCGAACGCCGAGGTCGACGTCCTGTTCATCGACGGCGAGCCCGCGACGCTGCAGCTCCCGGCTTCGGTCGAGCTGGAGGTCACGCAGACCGAGCCGGGGCTGCGCGGCGACACCGCATCCGGAGGCGGGTCCAAGCCGGCGACGCTCGAGACCGGCACGACGATCCAGGTGCCGCTGTTCGTCAACGTCGGCGATCGCGTCAAGGTGCAGACCGAGACCGGCGACTACATGTCGCGCGCCTAGCGCGCGCCGGCGCCTGCCGATGTCCCGTCGCAGCGACCAGCGTCGCGAGGCCGTGTTCGCCCTCTACCAGCACGACGTCACGGGACGCGAGCTCGACGAGCTGATTCCCCGCGAGGCGACGCTTTTCACGCGTGCGCTCGCGTATGCCGCGGACGACCGCAGCGACGAGCTCGACGCGGTGATCTCGCGCCACGCGAAGGGCTGGAGCGTCGAGCGGATCGCGCCTCTGGAGCGCTCGATCATGCGCATCGCGCTCATCGAGATGCTGCACCCGGATGCCGCGCCGGCCGAGCGGCCGATTCCCGCGGCGGGCGCGATCGACGAGGCCGTCGAGACGGCCAAGGCCTACTGCGGCGCGGAGGCGCCGGGCTTCGTCAACGGGATCCTCGCGGCGGCGCTGCACGAGATGCAGGCCGCCTGAGCGGGTGGAGCGCACGCTCGCGAGGCGCTCGTCGCGCCCGCCGGCGGGCGGTCGCCCCCGCGCGCCGCGCCGAAGCGGCCGATCGGGGAGAATCACTCCGCGATGAGCGACCTCGACACGACCGCCCTCGACGACCTGGTGCTGCGCCTCGAGCGCGCCGCGGAGCAGCTTCGCAGCGGCGAGCTGTCGGCCGACGCGGCAGCCGCGCTCGTCGAGGACTGCGCCACGACGGCCGGGCTCGCCTCGGCCGAGCTCGAGCGGATGGCCCGAGCCAGTGCTGCCGAGCCGATCCCCGGCCAGGACAGCCTGCTGTGAAGCCCCGTGCTCGCTGAGCCGGCCGTCGGCTACCCGGACGTGCTGCGACGGTGCGTCGAACGCTACCTCGAGGGCCTGCGCTTCGCTCGCGACGAGGCGACAGCCGGCCTCGAGGAGGCGATGCGCTACTCGCTGCTCGCCGGCGGCAAGCGCATCCGCCCGGTGCTGGCGCTGGCGACCGCCCGCGCCCTGGGCCGCGAGGCGGACTCCGTGCTGGCGCTCGCCGGGGCGATCGAGCTGATCCACACCTACTCGCTGATCCACGACGACCTTCCGGCGATGGACGACGACGAGCTGCGCCGCGGGCGTCCCACGTGCCACGTGGCGTTCGGCGAGGACGTCGCGATCCTCGCGGGCGACGGGCTCTACGCCGAGGCCTTCAGGCTGATCCTGACGGAGCAGCCCGGCGAGCCGAGCGACGTGCTCGCCGCCGTGGCCGAGCTGGCCGCGGCGACCGGGGTCGGCGGGATGGTGGGCGGGCAGTACATCGACGTCGCCGGCTCCGGGCCCGGCGGGGCCGAGGGGCTGCGCCACCTGCACGAGATGAAGACCGGGCGGCTGATCGGCGCGAGCGTCGAGTGTGTGTGCCTCGTCCACGGGATGCGCGAGCCGCAGATCGGCCCGTTCCGTGAGTTCTCCCGCGAGCTCGGCGTCCTCTTCCAGATCGTCGACGACATCCTCGACGTCACCGGCACGGGGGCGGCGCTCGGGAAGGCCCCGGGCACCGACGAGCGGCACGGCAAGCACACGTACGTGAGCGAGTTCGGGCTCGCCGGCGCACGTGAGCTGGCGCTAGCCTCACAACGCAAGGCGCGTGGCGCCCTCGCGCTCGCGGCGCCCGCCGGCGCCCCCGAGCTCGAGCAGATCACCGACTTCATCGCCACGCGCCGGAGCTGACCAGATGACGCGCCTCCTCGACAGGATCGACCGACCGCAGGATCTCCACGGTCTGAGCGACGAGGAGCTCCAGACGGTCGCGCAGCAGGTCCGCGAGCACATCATCGACACCGTCGGCGAGATCGGCGGGCACTTCGGGGCGAACCTGGGGACCTGCGAGCTCGCGGTCGCGCTGCACTCGCTGCTCGACTCGCCGCGCGACAAGATCCTCTGGGACGTCGGCCATCAGGCGTACCCGCACAAGGTGCTGACCGGGCGCCGCGACCAGCTCGGCACGATCCGCCAGTACGGCGGGCTTGCCCCGTTCTGCGCACCCTCCGAGAGCGTCCACGACATCATGGGCGCCGGCCACGCCTCCACGTCGATCGGCTACGGCGTCGGCCTCAAGGAGGGCATGCGGCTGCTCGGCCGGCCCGACGCCGGCAAGGTCGTGGCGGTGATCGGCGACGGTGCGATGACCGGCGGCGTCGCGTTCGAGGCGATCCACCAGGCGGGCGGGCTCGGCACGCCGATGGTCGTCGTGCTCAACGACAACGGCATGTCGATCGCGCCGAACGTCGGCGCGCTCTCGCGCTACTTCAACCGCGTGCGGCTCAACCCTCGCTTCTGGCACGCGCGAGAGGGCGTCGAGGGCCGGCTCGCCCAGCTGCCCGGCGGGATCGGCGCCCGCTTCGAGCGGCTCGGCCCGCAGCTCAAGGAGTCGATCAAGGCGTTCTGGGCGCCGGGGCTCTTCTGGGAGGAGCTCGACTGGGCCTACGTCGGCGTCGTCGACGGCCACGACGTCGCAGCGCTGCGCCAGGCGCTGCGCGCCGCGTTCGCCGCCGCGCGGCCGGTCGTCGTCCACGTCGCCACGGTCAAGGGCAAGGGCTTCGCCCCCGCCGAGGAGGGCGGTCTGGAGGGGATGGAGCGCTGGCACGCGGCCAAGCCCAACTCGATCGCCGACGGCGCGCCTGTGCCCTCGCGTCCGGCGCCGGCGAGCGCCGCTGCCAAGCCGCCGACGTACACCGAGGTCTTCGGCGATGCCATGGTTGCCGAGGTGCGTCGCGACCGCCGGGTCGTGGGCATCACCGCGGCGATGAACTCGGGCACCGGCCTGAGCATCCTCCAGAATGCCGAGCCCGACCACTACTTCGACGTCGGGATCGCCGAGCAGCAGGCGGTGCTGTTCGCTGCCGGGCTCGCGCTGGAGGGCGCCAAGCCGGTCTGCGCCATCTACTCGACCTTCCTCCAGCGGGCGTTCGACCAGATCGTGCACGACGTCGCGCTGCAGGGGCTCAACGTCGTCTTCGCGATGGACCGCGCCGGGCTCGTCGGCGACGACGGGCCGACCCATCACGGCGCATTCGACGTCTCGTACCTGCGCGCGCTGCCGAACATGACGCTGATGGCGCCCCGCGACGAGGCGATGCTCGTGCGGATGCTGCGCACCGCGCTGCTGATCGACGACGGGCCGGTCGCGCTGCGCTACCCGCGCGGCGAGGGCGTCGGAGCGCCGCTCCCCGAGGAGCCGCCGGCGATCGAGGTCGGCACCGGCGAGATCCTGAGCGAGGGCCGCGACGTCGCACTGCTCGGCTACGGGACGGGCGTCCAGCGGGCCCTGGAGGCAGCGGAGCTGCTCTCGCGCCGCGGGGTCCGGCCGACGGTCGCCGACGCACGCTTCGCCAAGCCGCTCGACGGCGCCCTGATCGCGCAGCTGTGCGCCGAGCACGAGCTGCTCGTGACGGTCGAGGAGAGCGTGCTGCAGGGGGGCTTCGGCAGCGCGGTCTGGGAGCACTGCAACGAGCGGGGGATCCCGACGCCGCGGATCATCCGCGTCGGCCTGCCCGATCGCTTCGTGACGCACGGCAAGCCGGCGTTGCTGCACGCCGAGGTCGGCTTCACGGGCGAGGCGATCGCCGAGCGCATCCGCGTGGCGCTGGGCGTCAGCGGCGAGATCGTCGCGGGCGCCTGACCTCCGCACGGCGCGGGGCACCGGGCGCCGTGGGCACCCGAGGCGCGCCGGCGACGTCGCGCAGGCACCGGGGGCGGCCCGTGTGCGCCATCCGGCTCGGACGCGGCGCGGCGTCGCGGGCGCGCGAGCGACCCGGTCCAGGAAGAGAAACGGCCCGCCGAAGCGGGCCGTCTCAGGGGAGGAGAGATACTGCTATTTGGGTCCAGCTATGTGATCACTGAGGGAAGTCTTTGCCCCGTCGGAGCGCTTTCCGTGGGGCGCAAGAAGCATGGTGCGATATTCCGACCATTTCTTTTGTGACGCGTATCACACAACATGCCGTCTGTGAGCGACGTCACACTCCGGTCGGGTAGGTACCGTTCCGTGCGCCGATGGCCACGAAGGTTCGTATCGACACCCTGCTCGCCCGGCGCGGGCTCTTCCCCTCGCGCGCCAGGGCGGCCGCCTCCGTCATGGCCGGCGAGGTCCGGATCGGTGATCACGGCGAGCGGGCGGCCAAGCCCGGGCAGCTCGTCGGCGAGGACGTGCCCCTCGCGGTCGACGAGGCCCCGCGCTTCGCCTCGCGCGGCGGGCTCAAGCTGGCCAACGCGCTCGACGCGCTGGCGGTCGACGTCGCCGACCGCCGTGCGCTCGACGTCGGCGCCTCGACCGGCGGCTTCACCGACTGCCTCCTGCAGCGAGCGGCCGAGCACGTCGTCGCGCTCGACGTCGCCTACGGCGAGCTCGACTGGCGGCTGCGGGGAGACCCGCGCGTCACGGTCCTGGAGCGCCGCAACGCTCGCAGCCTGCTGCCGGGCGACCTGCCCTACGCGCCGGACCTGGTCGTCGCGGACGTCGCCTTCATCTCGCTGACGAAGGTGCTGCCCGCCGTGCTCGCCTGCTGCGCGCCCGCCTGGGACGCGCTCGTCATGGTCAAGCCGCAGTTCGAGGCGGGGCGCGAGCACGTCGGCAAGGGAGGGGTGGTGCGCGATCCGGAGATTCGCCGCGCGGCCGTTCTGACGGTCGCCGACTTCGCCCGGTCGGCGTGCGGAGCGGCGGTGATGGGGTTCGCGTCGTCGGGGCTGCCGGGGCCCAAGGGCAATGTCGAGACGTTCGCGTGGCTGGCCGAGGGAACGCGCTCCGGCGCCCTGGAGGATCCGGGGGCAGCGCTGGCGAAGGTGGCCGCATGAGCGGGTCGGAGACGATCGCGGTGCTCTCCCATGCCCGGCCCGGGGAGACCGATGACGCGCTACGCCACCTCGTCGCGCTGGCCGGTGCCCACGGCTGCGTCGTCCAGCTGGACCGCGACGAGACGCGCAAGCACCCGGCGATAGCTCCCGGTCCGGGCGTCGAGCTGGACGACACCTCCGGCGAGCTGCCGCGGCTCGCGATCGCGCTCGGCGGCGACGGGACGATCCTGCGCGCGCTGCGGCGCTTCGCGGGGACCGGCGTGCCGGTCTTCGGAGTCAACTTCGGCGAGATCGGGTTCCTGGCGACGATCGACCGCGACGAGCTGATCGGCGGCTTCGAACGCGCGCTCGGAGGCGACTTCGAGACGCTGACGCTCTCGGCGCTCACCGTCGACCACGACGGCGACGACGGCCGTCCCGCGGTGAACGACGTGGCGATCACGCGCAAGCCGGGCGAGCGCGTCGCGAACCTGTCGTACGCGATCGGCGGCGAGGAGGTCGGCAGCGTGCGCTGCGACGGCCTGGTCGTGGCGACGCCGGCAGGCTCGACGGGCTACAACCTCGCCAACGGCGGACCGGTCCTGGCCTGGGGCGTGGAGGGCTTCGTCGTCTCGTTCATCGCGCCGCATTCCCTGACTGCGCGCTCGCTGGTCGTCGCGCCCGGCGATCTGCTCACCGTGCACAACCGGTCGGTCGGCGCGGTCGACGTGTCGGTCGACGGACGGCCCACCGGTGAGGTCGGGCCCGACGAGAGCATCACCTGCGGCTTCCTGCGCGAGGCGACGACGCTCGCGTTGATGCCCGGGTCGACGTTCTATCGGCGCCTGCGCGAGAAGTTCGGTCGGCTCGCCGTCTCCTGATCCGCGACCGCCGTGGCCCGGCAGGGACCGAATGCGGCGCCGGCTCGGGCTGCTCGCACGGGGCGTGGCCGCCGCGGGCCCGGCTTCGCCGGCTTCGTGCGGCGACAACCGGGGACTGCGCCGATCGTGCGCCGCGCGAGCGTCGGGGAGGCTTGGAAGGGGCTCGCGAGCGGCCGGTCCGTCGGGTCGTGCTGGTAGACCCCAGTCGTGCTGCACGAGCTGCGCGTCGAGAACCTCCTGCTGATCGAGCGCGCCGAGCTGCGCCTCGCGCCCGGGCTGAACGTCCTCACGGGTGAGACCGGTGCGGGCAAGACGGTGCTCGCCCACGCTCTCGACCTGCTGCTCGGGGGGCGCCCGCGCGGCGCGATCGTCCGGCCCGGAGCGGCCGAGGCCTACGTGGAGGGCGTCTTCGACCTGCCCGACGATCTGCGCGAGACGCTCGGGGAGCGGATCCCGGCGGACGCCGAGGATCTCGTGCTCGCACGGCGGGTGAGCGCCGAGGGGCGCTCCAGGGCACTCATCTGCGGGCGGAGCGCAACCGCCGCCGACCTCCGCGCGACCGCCGGGGCGCTGCTCTCGTTCTACGGGCAGCACGAACATCGGCGGCTGACCGTCGCGTCCTCGCAGCTCGCGATCCTCGATGCGGCCTGCGGCCCCGCTCAGGACGCGCTGCTGGAGGCGTGCGCGGCCGCTCACTTCCGGGCTCGCGCCGCCCGGCGGGAGCTCGACGAGCTCACCGGGCGGGCGGGGGCGCGAGATCGCGAGCTCGACCTGCTGGCGTACGAGCTGCACGAGATCGAGGCGGCGGAGCCCGACGAGGACGAGCAGCGCCGACTTCGCGCCGCGCGCGAGCGCCTGCGTCACCTGGACGCGCTGCGCGCCGCGGCACTCGGCGCCGGCGAGGCTCTCGCTCCGGACGACGGGCTCGGCGCCGTCGGGCTGCTGGCCGCCGGGGGGCGGGAGCTCGACGGCGCGGCGGGGCTCGACGAGGAGCTCGACGTGGTCGCCGAGCGATGGCGAGCGCTCGCGCTCGAGGCCGCGGACATCTCGGCCGACCTGCGCCGCTACGCCGAGGGCCTCGACGGCGACCCCGGCGAGCTCGATCGCGTCGAGGAGCGCCTGACGGTGCTCGACCGGCTGGAGCGCAAGCACGGCGGCTCGATCGCCGCGGTGCTCGCCCACGCCGAGCACTGCCGCACGCGGCTCGCGGAGCTCGGAGACGCGGAGGCATCGCTGGAGCGCGCTCGCGGTGTGCTGGACGTCGCGCTCGCCGAGCGCGACGAGCTCGCCGCACGGCTACGGGCGGCACGCACCGCGGCGGCCCCGGCGCTCGCGGAGGCCGTCGAGGCCGAGCTCGCCGAGCTGGCGATGGAGGGTGCGAGCTTCGCGGTCGAGCTCGCCGAGCGCGAGCCCGGCCCTACCGGCGCCGACGCCGTCGAGCTGCTCCTGGCACCCAACAGCGGCGTGCGTGCGGCGCCGATCCGCGAGAGCGCCTCCGGCGGAGAGCTGTCGCGGGTCATGCTCGCGCTGCTGAGCGTGGCCAGCGACGGCTCGCGAGCGACGCTCGTCTTCGACGAGATCGACGCGGGAATCGGCGGCAAGACGGCCCGGGCGGTCGGGGCCCGCCTGCGCGGGCTCGCCGCGGGCCGTCAGGTGCTCTGCATCACGCATCTGCCGCAGATCGCCTCGCTGGCCGAGCGCCACTTCTCGATCGCCAAGGATCCGGCCCGCGAGCCCGCTCTCGCGACCGTCGCCGAGCTGGCGCCGGGAGAGGTCGTCGGCGAGCTCGTGAGGATGCTCGGCGCGGACGCCGGCGACGTCGCCGCCCGGCGCCACGCGCGCGAGCTGCTCAAGGCCGCGTAACATCGCGGCCCGTGGAACGCGCGGCGCTCAACGGGAGGGCCGTCTGCGGGCCGGTGCGCCTGGGCCGCAAGACGAAGCTGCTGGTCAAGCGCCTGCGCCCGGGCGACATCGCGGTCATCGACCATCGAAACCTGGACCGGGTCTCGGCGGAGGACCTCATCGCGGCGGGCGTCAGCGCGGTGCTCAACTGTCGGCCCTCGTCATCCGGCGACTACCCGAACATGGGCCCCCTGCTGCTCGTCCAGGCCGGCATCCCGCTCGTCGACCTCGCCGGCGACGAGCCGTTCAGGAGCCTCAAGGAGGGCGATGCGGTCGAGCTGCGCGGCGGCGAGGTCTGGTCGCGCGGTCGGCTCGTGGCGAGCGGCGAGGCGCAGGATCCCGCCGACGTGCTGGCCGCGACGGAGCGGCGCCGGCGCGAGATCGGCGGGGCGCTCGAGGCGTTCGCTCGCAACACCGTCGAGCACATGCTCGAGGAGCAGGACCTGCTGTCGGGCAAGATCGAGCTGCCGCGGTTCGACACCGACTTCCGCGACCGTCCGGTGCTGGTCGTCGTGCGCGGCGTGGACCACCAAGCCGACCTGCAGGCGCTGCGACCCTACATCCGCGACGTGCGCCCCGTCCTCGTCGGCGTCGACGGCGGCGCGAACGCGATCCTCGAGTCGGGCTTCGAGCCGGACATGATCGTCGGCGACATGGACTCGGCGTCGGAGCCCACGTTGCGCTGCGGCGCCGAGCTCGTCGTCCACGCCTATCCGGACGGGCGCGCGCCCGGGCGCGACCTGCTCGAGCGTCTCGGCCTCGCGCACAAGGTGGTCCCCGCGCCGGGCACCAGCCAGGACGTCGCGATGCTGATCGCCGGTGAGAAGGGCGCGCAGCTCATCGTCTCGGTCGGCTCGCAGTTCAACCTCGTCGAGTTCCTCGACAAGAACCGCCGCGGCATGTCCTCGACCTTCCTGACGCGGTTGCGGCTCGGCGAGCGGATCGTCGATGCCAAGGGCGTCAGCCGCCTGTACCGCCCGAGCCCCGGCGTCGCGCCGGTCGCGCTCGTACTGCTCGTCGGCGTCGTGGCGCTGGCCGCGGTCGTGCTCGCGACGCCGGGCCTGCGTGACGTCGCCGAGCTGCTCTGGCTCAAGCTTCGCGTCCTGCTCGGCGGTCAGGCATGAGGGCCCCCCGCTAGGCTCGGGCGCCGCGCTTCGCCCGTGTTCGACTTCCGCTACCACGCCGTCTCGCTCGTCGCTGTGCTCGTCGCGCTCGTCCTCGGGCTGCTGCTCGGCGTCGCGATCGGCGACGCCGGGCTCGTCTCGTCGGCGCGCGACTCGGTCCGCGACTCACTGCGCGGCGACGTGCAGTCCGCGCGCCGCGAGGCGGCCGACGCCCGTGGCGCACTTGCCACCGAGCAGCGCTACTCGCGCAGCGCCTATCCGCTGCTCGTCTCCGGGCGGCTCACCGGGATGCGCGTCGGCCTGCTGTTCCTCGGCGAGCCCGACGAATCGGTCGCCGGCGAGGTGCGGCAGGCGCTCACCGGCACCGGCGGGCGGCTGACCGGCACCCTCTCGCTGCGCATGCCCCCGGACCTGCGGAAGATCGCGGCCGACGCGGGGATGAGCCGCTATGCCGGGATCGAGAGCGACCCGGCGCTGCTCGACGAGCTCGGCCGGCGCCTGGGGATCCAGCTCGCCCAGGGCGGGCAGCTGCTGCGGGACGTCGCCGAGGCGCTGCTCACCGCGCGCTCCGGCACGCTGGGACCGTTCGATGCGATCGTGGTCCTGCGCGACCCGCCGAAGCTCGAGGGCGACGACGCGCGCCACAGCGCCGCGCTCGAGGACGGGATCATCGACGGGCTCACAGCCAACCCGCTCTCCGTCGTCGGAGTGCAGCGGACGTCCAGCAAGCCCTCCCAGATCGGCTGGATGCGCGAGCGAGAGCTCTCGACCGTCGACAACGTCGACCAGGTCGCGGGGCGGGCCGCGCTCGTCTTCGCGCTCGCCGGCACGCGAGGCAGCTTCGGCCTGGGGCCGGAGGCGCAGGCGCTGCTGCCGGGCGCCGAGAGCATCCGCTGATCAGCCCTCGTCGTCGAGTGCCAGCGCCGCCGAGTTGATGCACCAGCGCTGACCGCTGTCTCCCGGCCCGTCGTCGAAGACGTGTCCGAGATGGCCGCCGCAGCGCGCACAGAGCGCCTCGGTGCGCGCCATGCCATGCGAGCGGTCCTCGCGCAGCTCGACCGCGTCGGCGATCACCGGGTCGGTGAAGCTCGGCCAGCCGCTGCCCGAGTCGAACTTGGCCCGCGACGAGAAGAGGGGGGCTCCGCAGCCGCGGCAGCGGTAGGTCCCGCCGGCCTTCGTGTCGAGGTAGGCGCCCGTGAAGGGCGGCTCGGTCGCGCCGCGACGCAGCACCGCATAGGCATCGGGCGGAAGCTCGGCCCGCCACTGCTCGTCGCTCCTGACGACCTGCGAGGACTGCCGGGAATCGCTCATCGAGGCCTCCACGTCCGGGTACGCGTCGAGGATACGCCGGTGGCCGGCGAGCGGTTCCATCGACCGGGATCGCTAGGTTGCCCTGGTGCGTGCGCTGCCCCTGATCCTCTCGACGGCCGCCGCGCTCGCCATCGCCCCGTCGCTCGTCGCCTTCCTGCGCGGGCAGGGGTACGTGCGCGAGAACTACCGGGGGGCGGCGATCCCGTGCCCGCTCGGCCTGCTGGTGCCGGCCGGTGCGCTGGCGGCGCTCGTTCCGCTCGCGCTGCTCGCGGGCCTGCTGGACTCGCAGACGCTCGACATCGCCGGGCTCTTCCTGGTCGCCGGCGTGATGGTCCTGGGCCTCGCCGACGACGCGTACTCGGGTCCCTCCCGCGGCTGGCGCGGACACGGCGCGGCGACGCTGCGGGGCGCGTTCAGCACAGGCGCGCTGAAGGCCTACGGGACTCTCGGCCTGGCGCTGACGTGGGCCGCGCTGACCCAGCCCACGATCGCCCGCTTCCTGCTCAGCGCCGGCGTGATCGTCCTCGCGACCAACGTCTTCAACCTCCTCGACCTGCGCCCCGGCCGATCGGTGAAGGCCTTCATCCTGCTCGGCGGCGCGCTCACCCTCGCGACGCTCGACTCCGGCCCGTTGCTGGATCTCGGCCTCTGGGTCGGCCCGATCCTCGTCGCCGGCGCGCTCGACCTGCGCGAGCGCGGGATGCTGGGGGACACCGGCTCGAACGCGGTCGGCGCGGTCGCCGGGCTGTGGCTCGCACTCACGCTCTCGACCGCGGGGCTGGCGATAGCCGCCGGCGCGCTCGTCATCCTCACGCTGTACGGGGAGCTGCGCTCGATCAACACACTGGTCGAGCGGACTCCCGGTCTGCGCCATCTCGACTCACTCGGAAGGGTTCCTCGTGCCTGACACGCCGCGCAAGCCGCGCTACGTCTTCGTCACCGGCGGCGTCGTCTCGTCGCTCGGCAAGGGCATCGCCGCCGCCTCGATCGGCCAGCTGCTCGTAGCCCGCGGCCTCAGCGTCGGCCTGCAGAAGTTCGACCCGTACATAAACGTCGACCCGGGGACGATGTCGCCCTACCAGCACGGCGAGGTCTTCGTGACGGAGGACGGGGCCGAGACCGACCTCGACCTGGGGCACTACGAGCGCTTCACGGATGCGAACACCACGCGTGCCTCGAACGTGACGGCGGGAGGCATCTACAACAGCGTCATCCGGCGCGAGCGGCGCGGCGACTACCTCGGGGCGACCGTCCAGGTCGTCCCGCACATCACCGACGAGATCAAGCACCGCGTCCGGCTGATCGCCGAGACCAGCGACGTCGACGTCGTCATCACGGAGATCGGCGGCACGGTCGGCGACATCGAGTCGCTTCCGTTCCTGGAGGCGATCCGCCAGTTCCCGGTCGACGTCGGGCGGCGCGAGTGCATGTTCATCCATCTGACGCTCGTCCCGTACATCGGGCACGCCGGCGAGCTGAAGACCAAGCCCACGCAGCACTCGGTCAACGAGCTGCGGCGCATCGGCATACAGCCGGACATGCTCCTCTGCCGCAGCGAGAGCGAGCTGTCCGTCGAGATCAGGCGCAAGATCGCCCTGTTCGCCTCGCTCCCGGTCGACGCCGTGATCTCCGCGAAGGACGTCACGGACGTCTACGAGGTGCCGCTCTGGTACCACGAGCAGGGCGTCGACGACTTCATCTGCGAACGCCTCGGGATCGAGGCGCGACCTGCCGATCTCGACGGCTGGCGCGTCGTCGTCGAGCGCTCCGCGCAGGCCCGCGAGAGCGTGCGGATAGCGCTCGTCGGGAAGTACGTCCAGCTCGAGGACGCCTACAAGTCGGTCATCGAGGCGCTGCGGCACGGCGCGAGCCACGCCGACGCGCGCGTCGACATCGACTGGGTCGACTCCGAGACGCTCGAGGACGAGCAGGAGGCCGCGACCCGGCTGGCCGGAGCCGACGGGATCCTCGTTCCCGGTGGATTCGGTGGACGCGGTATCGAGGGCAAGATCCGCGCCGTCCAGGTCGCGCGCGAGCGCGGGATCCCGTACCTGGGCATCTGCCTGGGGATGCAGATGGCGGTCTGCGAGTTCGCGCGGAACGTCGCCGGCATGCCCGGCGCCAACTCGACCGAGTTCGACATCGAGACCGAGTGGCCGGTGATCGACCTGCTGCCCGAGCAGAAGGAGGTCTCCGACCTGGGCGGCACGATGCGGCTCGGCGCCGACCCGATCAAGCTCGCTCCGGGGACGCGGGCGGGCGAGGCGTACGGCGAGGCGGTCGTCTACGAGCGGCACCGGCACCGTTACGAGGTCTCGATCAGCCTGCGAAAGCGGCTGGAGGCGGCGGGCCTCGTCGTCTCCGGCAGCTCGCCGGACGAGCGGCTCGTCGAGATCGTGGAGCTGCCGGCCGGCGAGCACCCGTTCTTCGTGGCCTCGCAGTTCCATCCGGAGTTCAAGTCGCGCCCCGAGCGGCCGGCGCCGCTCTTCCGGGAGTTCGTCGCCGCCGCGCTGGCCCGTGCTCGCGAGCGCGGCCCCGAGGTGGCCGAGGGCGGCGAGGTGCACGCCAGCCGCGGGGCCTGACGTGCGACCGGCGTCCGAGCTCGAGCGCCGGCGGCTGAACGAGACGTTCGCGGCGCTCTGCTCGATCCCCAGCCCGTCGGGCCGCGCGGGCGCCGTCGCGGCCCGGGTCGAGCGCGAGCTGCGGGCGCTCGGGCTGCAGGTCGAGGAGGACGACGCCGCGGCGCAGGTCGTGGGCGAACGCGGCAACCTGCTCGTCCGGATCCCGGGCCGCGGCGAGCAGACGGTGCTTCTCTGCGCGCACCTCGACACGGTCGGCGGGGTCGAGCCGATCGAGCCGGTCCTCGTCGACGGCGGCTGGGAGAGCGCGGGGGAGACGATCCTCGGCGCCGACAACAAGGCCGCGGTGGCGATGCTGATCGAGGTCGCGCGAAGGACGGCGGTCGAGGGCTCGCCGGTCGGGCTGGAGCTCCTGTTCACCGTCTGCGAGGAGCGCGCGCTCGGGGGGGCCAAGGCGCTCGACCCCGGCCGTCTGCGCGCGCCCGCGGGCTTCGTCTTCGACCACGCCTCGCCGATCGGCGAGATCGTCATCGGCTCGCCGAGCTACGTGCGCTGGGAGGCCGAGCTGGTCGGGCGCGCCGCCCACGCCGGGATCCGCCCCGAGGACGGGAGCAGCGCGATCCTGGCGGCGGCCAAGGCGATCGCCGCCCTGCCGAGCGGGCGGATAGACCCGCAGACGACCGTCAACATCGCCCAGGTCCACGGCGGGCAAGACGGGACGAACATCGTGCCCGAGCGCTGCCGGATCGTCGGCGAGGCCCGCTCGCTGGCCGACGACGCGCTTGACGGCGTCGTCGGCGAGATCGTGCAGCAGCTGCACGAGGCCGCCAACGACCCGTCCTGCTCGTGCGACCTCGACCTCGTCGTCGAGCGGCTCTTCGAGGGCTACCGCCTGCGCGCCTCCGATCCGCTCGTGCAGGCGGCGGAGGCGGCGCTCGGCGAGTGCGGCTACGCACCGCGGCGAGTCCTCAGCGGCGGCGGCTCGGACGCCAACGCGCTGATCGCCGCCGGTCTGCCGTGCGTCAACCTCGCCAACGGGACCGAGCGCAGCCACGAGTCGAGCGAGCGCGTCAGCCAGGCCGCGCTGGAGGGGATGCTCGACGTCACGTTCGCCCTGCTCGACCTGCTGGGGGAAGGCTGACGTGCTGGTCCTGCGGCGGGGGACGGTCGTCGAGGCGGGGCCGGGCGGGGGACCGGAGCAGAGCCTCGTCGTCGACGTTGCGGGCCGGGGCCGGCGCGCCGCTGTCGCCGACGTCGCGCTCGTCGGCGAATGCCGGGCCGGCGACGAGGTGGTCGTCAACACGCAGGCCGCCGACCTGGCGCTCGGGTCCGGAGGGTTCGACATCGTCCACGTCAACCTGACGCGCGGACTCGACGGCGAGGGTGTGCCGGGCGCGCACGTCATGAAGCTGAACTACAGCTCGCTGCAGCATGCCGTCCTGCCGGTCGAGGGCCGGGCGCTCGCGGCGCCCCTGCGGCGCCCGGTCGCCGTCATCTCGCTGCACGGCCAGCTCGCGCCGCTGGCCTGGGCGCTCGCGGCCGCCCGACCCGCGGCGCGGCTCGGCTACGTGCAGGCCGCGGGCGGCGCGCTTCCGGGCGGCCATTCGCGTGTCGTGCGGGAGCTGCGCGAGCGCGGGCTGCTCGCCGGGTTCATCACCGCCGGCCCCGCGTACGGCGGGGAGCTGGAGGCGGTCACGACCGCGGGGGCGATCCAACACGGGCTCGCGGAGCTCGACTGGGACGCCGCCGTCTGCGGTCCCGGTCCCGGGATCCTCGGCTCGGCGTCGGCGCTCGGTCACGGCGGCATGGGCGCGCTCGACGCCGCCCACACCGCCCTGGCGCTCGGCTGCGAGGTCGTCGTCTGCCCGCGGATGTCGAGCGGCGACCCGCGTGCTCGCCACCGGGGCCTCTCGCACCACACGCGGACCGTGCTCGACCTGCTGCTGGCCGCGGTGACGGTGGCGGCGCCCTGCGGCGAGGGCGCGGCGATCCCGGGTGGAGCGGCCGGTCACCGCGTCCGCGAGACGGCGGCCGACCTCGCCGGCTACGCGGCGAGTGGGCTGCCGGCGCGCACGATGGGTCGTGAGATCGGAGAGGATCCGCTGTTCTTCGCCGCGGCGCTCGCGGCCGGGACGGTGCTGGGAGAGATGATCGGAGAGGCAGATTGAGCGAGGATCCCGAGGGCAGGACGTTCGAACGGATCGGCGGCGAGACGGTCTATGAGGGGCGGATCGTCAGCGTCAGCCGGGAGCGCTTCCGCTTCCCGGACGGGGAGGAGGTCACCCGCGAGATCGTCCACCACCCGGGGGCGGCCGCAGTCGTCGCCCACGACGACCTCCACGTCTGGCTGGTCCGTCAGCCGCGTGAGACCGTCGGCGATCCCGACGTCCTCGAGATCCCGGCCGGCAAGCTCGACGGCCCGGACGAGTCGCCGCTGGACTGCGCGCAACGCGAGCTCGGCGAGGAGATCGGCAAGGCGGCGGCCACGTGGGAGCCGATCCTGCGCTACTGCACCAGCATCGGCGTGATGGACGAGATCGTGCACCTCTTCCACGCGACCGGCCTGCGCGAGTCGGGTGCCGAGCGCGACCCGAGCGAGCGGATCGAGGTCGTCGCCTGGCCGCTCGACGATCTCGACGGCGCGATCGCGGCGACCATCGACGCGAAGACGATCATCGGCCTGCAGTGGCTCAAGGAGCGGCTGCGCCTTCGCGGCTCGGACGTGCCGGCGGGCATCGCCTGAGTCGCAGCCCTCGTTGCAGAGCGAGGAACCCGCACCGCCGGTCGCGAAGACCCAATCATGGTGACCGTCACCGGCGTGGCCCCTGCGCGCGCGTTCGAGCAGCACATGCTCGACTTCCTCGCCTATCTGGAGTTCGAGCGGGGGCTGTCGCGCAACACGCTCGAGGCGTACCGCTCGGACCTGCTGCAGTACGGCGCCTACCTCGAGCGACGGGGGACGGATCTGCTCGACGCCCGCCACGGCGAGGTGACGGGCTTTCTCGACGTGCTCGCCGTCGGCAGCGCGGAGCGGGCGGCGGTCGCTCCGGCGACGCTGCAGCGCAAGGCGGCATGCCTGCGCTCCTTCTACCGCCACCTGCGTCGCGAGCAGATCATCGACCACGACCCGACCGCGGAGCTGCGCGCACCGAAGCGCCGCCAGCGGCTGCCGCACGTCCTCAGCCGCGACGAGGTCGTCCGCCTGCTGGGCGCGCCCCAGGGGACTGACGCGGCGGCGCTGCGCGACCGTGCGCTGCTCGAGCTGATGTACGCCTGCGGGCTGCGCGCCTCGGAGGCCACGGGGCTGCTCGTCGCGGACCTCGACCTCGAGGGCGGCGTGCTGCGCGCGCGGGGCAAGGGCTCGAAGGAGCGTCTGGTCCCGGTCGGCCGCGAGGCGGCGCGGGCCGTGCGCGCCTACCTGTGCGACGGTCGGCCGCGGCTGGTCGGCGGCGGCGAGGAGCCGCACCTCTTCGTCAACCAGCGCGGCAGCGGCCTGACTCGCCAGGGCCTCTACAAGATCGTCCAGCGGCACGCGGCGAGTGCCGGGCTCGCCGGCAGGATGAGCCCGCACACGCTGCGCCACACGTTCGCGACGCACCTCCTCGCCGGTGGCTGCGACCTGCGAGCGCTCCAGGAGATGCTCGGCCACGCCGACATCGCCACCACGCAGCTCTACACGCACCTTTCGACCGAGCGGCTCAAGGACCAGTACTTCAACGCCCATCCGCGGGCCACGCGCTGAGCCCAGCGGCGCCGAGGCGGGCTGCGCCCGTGCGATCATCGGGACCCGGCGGCGGCGAGCGGCTCGAGCCGGCGGCACGTCGCGCCTTCGTCGTGGTCATCGACGCGCTCGGCGCCGCGAGAGCTCGTGGCGCGCCTCGAGCATGCGACCGGCCGTGGCGTCTGCGGCGGCGCGGCGATCGACGGGCTCGCGGCGATCGCGCAGCTCGGCGAGCGCCACCTGCGCACCGGCGAGCTCATCGCCTACACGTCGGTGGACTCGGTCGTCCAGCTGGCCGCGCACGAGGACGTCGTCAGTCGAGCCGAGCTCGAGGATGCCTGTGCCGCCGCCCGCGGCGCGCTGACCGGCGACGAGGCCGTCGGGCGGGTCATCGCGCGTCCGTTCCGCGGCGCCCCCGGCGCGTTCGAGCGCACCGCGGGGCGCCGCGACTTCGCGGTGGCGCCGCCCGAGCGCTCCCATCTCGACGCGCTGGGCGAGGTCGGCGTCCCGGTCCACGCCGTCGGGAAGGTCGGCGACCTGTTCACCGGCCACGGCATCGACGCCGTCCACCCGGGCGCGACGAATGCCGCGGCCCTTGCGTCGATCGAGGGGCTGGTCGAGGGGCTGGACCGGGGCGTGGTCATCGCGAACCTCGTCGAGACCGACGAGCTCTACGGCCACCGCAAGGACGTCGAGGGCTTCCACGCCGCGCTGCGCGAGATCGACGCCGCGATCGGCCGGTGGCTGGCGGTGCTGCGCCCCGCCGACATGCTGATCGTGACGGCCGACCACGGCGTCGATCCCGCGATGGCGCACGCCGACCACACCCGCGAGCGCGTGCCCCTGCTGGCGAGCTTCGCCGGTCACGGCGGACGGCGCCACGAGGGCCCGATGGCCGACGTCGGCGCCAGCGTCCTGAGCTGGACGGCGGGGCAGCGCGACCCGGAGCTGCCGGGCGAGCCGTTCGCCTGAGCGCGATCGCGGCGCGAGCGCTCGACGCGTGTGGCCGCGACAGGTCGCAGGCGAAAGGCCGGCCGGCCGTCGCCGTCGTGGGTGCGCCGCTCGCGGGCCTATCCTCGGCCGGAGGATGCCGGAGCTGCCCGAGGTCGAGACGATCCGCCGCCACCTGGCGCCGCTCGTCGAGGGGCGCCGGCTGTCGACGCTCGAGATCGTCGACCCGCGCTGGTGCGCGCCGCTGGCGGCGGCAGATCTCAGCGCCGCCGTCGAAGGGCGGCTGATCGAGCGGCTGTCGCGGCGCGGCAAGTACCTCGTCGTGGAGCTCGAGGACGACGTCCACCTGCTGATGCACCTGCGGATGACCGGCACGCTGCTCTACGACCCAGATCGCTCGCAGCGCTACGTCCGGGTCGTCGCGCGGCTCGACGACGGGCACGAGCTGCGCTTCTGCGACCCGCGGCGCTTCGGCACCGGCGAGCTGGCGATCGGTGCGGCGGCGTGCGAGTCGTTCCTCGCCGCGCGCGTGGGGCTCGAGCCGCTCGACGGCGATCTCGACGGCGCCGCGCTGCGGGCGCTGGCACGGGGACGGCGCGGGCCCGTCAAGCCGTTCCTGCTCGACCAGCGGCGAATCGCGGGCATCGGCAACATCTATGCCGACGAGGCGCTGTTCCGTGCCGGGGTCCATCCGCTGCGGCCGGCCGGCTCGCTGAGCCGCACCCAGTGCGACGCGCTCGCCGCGGCGGTCGTGGCGGCGTTGCGCGCAGGGCTCGACGCGGGCGGCGCGACGATCGACGACTTCCGCCACCCGGACGGCGTACATGGCGCCTTCCAGAACGAGTTCCTCGTCCACCGCCGCGCGGGCGAGCCGTGCCCGCGCTGCGGCACGGAGATCGTCAAGACGGTCGTCGGCGGGCGCGGCACGTACCTCTGCGAGCGCTGCCAGCGCCCGCCGCGCGGGGCCCGCGTCAGGCGACCTGGCCCGCGAGCTCCTCGAGCCGGCCGCTCTGGTCGGCCATGACCAGCTCCCTGAAGCCGCCGAGCACCTCGCCGTCGATCACGATCTGCGGGAAGCTGAGCATCCCGGTCCTCTCGTGCAGCGCGGCGCGACCCCCCGGATCGCGGGCGAGGCTGACCTCCTCGAAGTCGATCCCGCGCTTCGTCAGGAGCTCCTTCGCGCGAGCGCAGAACGAGCAGGGGTCCGTCGAGTACATGATCACGCTGGCCATCGCTTCATTCATTGAAGCAGGTCGGCCACGGGGGGAGCCGTGGCCGGCCCGCTGAGCACCGACGCCGTCGTGCTGCGCTCGATGCGCTACGGCGAGGCCGACCGGATCCTGCACCTCTACACGCCGATGCGCGGGCGGGTGAGCGCGATCGCCAAGGGCGTACGCCGCACCCGCAGTCGCTTCGGCGGGAGGCTGGAGCCGTTCTTCACGCTGCGGCTCGGGTTGCACGAGGGGCGCAGCGACCTGCTGACGGTGACCAGTGCCGAGACGATCCGCCCGCACGCGCGGCTGCGCGAGGACCCCGACGCGCTCGACCTGGCGGCTCGCGGCTGCGACGCGGTCGGACGCCTGTTCGACTCCGGCGAGCCCCATCCGGAGGTCTTCAACCTGCTCGGCGCCCTGCTCGCCCTGCTCGACGACTCCCCGGGGACGGCGTCGTCCGAGCTGCTCGTCGCATTCCGGATGAAGCTGCTGCTCGCGGCCGGGCTCGCGCCGCAGCTCTCCTCCTGCGCGACGTGCGGGGAGGCCGAGCACCTGGCGGGCTTCAGCCCCGCGGCCGGCGGGGTCGTGTGCGCCTCGTGCGAGGCCGGCTCGTTCGCGGTGGACGCTCCGACGCACGGGTTCCTCGTCGGCGCTCTCGGAGCGCCGCTCGCGCAGGCCCCCCGTGTGCCGAGGCGGGTCGTGCTCGTCGCCGATCGCGTCGTGGTCGAGACCGCCGCCCATCACGGGCACGTGCGGCTGCGGCCCGTGCCGTAGGGCCCCGGCGGAGCCCCTCCGTGGTCGTTGGGCGGGCCGGCCGCCTCACGGCTGGGCGCCGGCCGCGATGCGGGGCGGGCGCCACCCGCTGTGCGAGGATCGACGTGTGGATCCGCATGCCCAGCCCGGTCCGGTCGCCGGCGCCTTCGCCGAGCAGCGCGCGGCGCTCGAGCGGGCGATGCTCTCGCCGCTCGCGGCGCGCTCCTGGCCGGCGCGACGGCGCGTGGCCGAGCCAGACTGCCCGCTGCGCTCGCCGCTGCAGCGCGACCGCGACCGGATCGTGCACTCGAAGGCGTTCCGGCGCCTGAAGCACAAGACGCAGGTCTTCGTCTCGCCCGAGGGCGACCACTACCGCACACGCCTCACGCACACGCTCGAGGTCACGCAGATCGCTCGAACGGTGGCCCGCGCGCTGAGGCTCAACGAGGACCTGACCGAGGCCATCGGCCTGGGCCACGACCTCGGCCACCCGCCGTTCGGGCACATCGGCGAGGGGGTGCTCGACGCCTGCCTGCGCGAGCGCTTCGGCGCCGACGGATTCCGCCACTACGAGCACTCGCTGCGGGTCGTCGACGTGCTCGAGCGGGACGGAGCGGGGCTCAACCTCGGCGACGACGTTCGCGACGGCATCGCGCGCCACTCGGGGCGGGCGCCGATGCCGAGGACCCTCGAAGGCCGGATCGTGCGGATCGTCGACCGCATCGCGTACGTGAACCACGACATCGACGACGCCCTGCGCGCCGGCGCGATATCCGAGGGCGACCTGCCCCGGGCGGCGATCGCGGTCCTCGGGCGCAGCGGGCCCAGGCGGATCGACGCGCTCGTCCACGACCTCGTCGAGCGCTCGGCGCAGGCGGGCGACATCGCCCAGGGCGACGAGGCGGGCGCGGCGATGGACGATCTGCGTTCGTGGATGTTCGAGCACGTCTACCTCGGGCCGCCGGCCCGAGCGGAGCACGAGCGCATCGAGCGCGTCATACGCACGCTGTTCGACCACTACGCCGGCGCCCCCGAGCGGATACCCGACGGCGGCGGCGCGCCCGACGCCGATCTTGGCCGGCGCGTCACCGACTACATCGCCGGGATGACCGATCGCTACTGCGTCAGGGCATTCGAGCAGCTCACGGTGCCCGAGTCGTTCGCCGCCTGACGCGCGCGGCAGATCCTCTAGGTTGAGCGGCGTGGCTCGCTACAGCGAGGAGTCGATCGAGCGCGTCCGCCAGGCCGTGGACATGCTCGACCTCGTCGGCGCGCGGACCGAGCTGCGGCGCGCCGGCCAGCAGTGGATGGGAGCGTGCCCGTTCCATGACGAGCGCACGCCGTCTTTCAGCGTCGATGCCGAGAGCAAGGTGTTCCACTGCTTCGGCTGCGGCGAGGGCGGCGACCTGTTCCGGTTCGTCGAGCTGACCGAGGGGCTCGGCTTCCGCGAGGCGGTCGAGCATCTTGCCGACCGCTACGGCGTCACGCTCGACGTCGCCGACGAGGACCCCCGCGCGGCGGAGAGCCGCAGGAAGCGCGAGCGGCTGCTCGAGCTGCTCGAGCGAACGGCCGCGTGGTACGTGCGGACGCTCTGGGAGTCGGACGAGGCGGCCGGCCCAAGGCGCTATCTCGCCGAGCGCGGGCTCGAGGAGCAGGCGCTGCGGGCGTTCCGCGTCGGCTACGCACCCAGCCAGTGGGACGGCCTCCTGCTCGCGTCCCGGCGCGGCGGCTTCAGCGCCCGCGAGCTGTGGGATGCCGGGCTCGTTCGCCGCGGTCGCAACGGCCGCCTGTTCGACTTCTTCCGTCGGCGGATCCAGTTCCCGCTGTGCGACGCCCGCGGCCGGGTGCTCGGCTTCGGCGGCAGGGCCGTGGGCCCGACGCAGCAGCCGAAGTACGTCAACTCGACCGACAACGATGTCTTCCACAAGGGCCGCCACCTGTTCGGCGCCGACCTCGCGCGTACCGCCGCCGCGAAGGCGGGCCACGTGGTGCTCTGCGAGGGCTACACGGACGTCATCGCGCTGCACCAGGCGGGGCTGCGCAACGTCGTCGGGCTCATGGGGACGGCGCTCACCGACGACCAGGTCGGCGAGCTGACGCGGCTTGCGCCGGTCGTCCTGCTCGCGCTCGACGCCGACAGCGCCGGTCAGCAGGCGATGATGCGCGCCGCGCGCGTCGCCGCCGGACGCCGGCTGGAGCTGCGGGTCGTGCCGCTTCCACGCGGCCAGGACCCGGCCGACCTACTGCTGTCCGAGGGCGCAGAGGGCATGCTCGAGCGCGTTCGCGCGTCGGTCCCGTTCGTGCGCTTCCGCGTCGAGCGCGCGCTCGATCGCGACGACCTGGCCGATGCCGAGGGCAAGGACGAGGCCGTCTCGGCGTTGCAGCCGGTCTTCGCCGACCTGCCGGCCAGCGCGCTGCGCGACGAGCTGCTCGAGCTCGCGGCGGACCGACTCGGCGCCTCGCCGGCAAAGCTTCGCGAGTGGCTCTTCCCGGGAGGGCGGGCGGAGGAGCGACACGCCACGCCGGGGCGGAGGCCCTCGACACCCGGCGGCGAGCCCGGGAACCGGCCGATGGTGGGAGTGCGGCCCGCCGACGACCGGCGGTCGCGGATGACGGCGACCCTCGACCAGGCCGGCCGGATCGAGCGCGCATTCCTGGCGCAGTGCCTGGCGCTGCCGGAAGACGGAGCCGCGGCGCTCGCCGGCTTCGACATCGAGCAAGACATCACCGTACCGGCGCATCGGCGCGTCGCCGCGATGCTGCTCGAGTGGCCCGGGCGGCCGCTCCAGGCGCCGCCGGGCGACGAGGAGCTGACGCGCATCGTCGCCGAGCTCCAGGTTCGCGCCGCGCAGGCGGACGCGACGCGCGCGGCCCTGGAAGCCGAGCGGCTGCGGATGCGCGTCGCCCGCGCCGACCGCGAGATCGTCGCGGCGAAGGCGGCCGGGGGCGCGGGGCTCGTCGAGCTCGTGCACCGCCGCGACGAGCTGCGCGCGGCGCTCGAGCGCCAGCTCGGGGCGGCCCTCGACCAGACGAAATCGGTCGAGGGGTAGCCGGCGCGGTATCCGTCCGGGAGGCGAACTAGTGTTCGTGTGGTGTCGGACCGCGGTCATCGGGCAGCACGAGGCGCGCTGAGTGCGGATGAGCTTGCCGACCTCGTCTCGCGGGATCTCAGCGTTCGGCAGATCGCCGAACATGTCGATCGAAGTCCGACGACGGTCCGCTACTGGCTTCGCCGTCACGGCATGGCGACGACGGCTGCCGCACGTCGCCGATCCGACCGGCGTCCTGCCGAGCGGCGGATGGGGCGCTGCGCGAAGCATGGCGAGAGCGAGATGGTCGCTCGCGCCGACGGGAGCGAGGTCTGCGTGCGGTGTCGTACACAGTGGGTGACGAGTTGGCGCCGGAGGACCAAGCGCCTACTCGTCGACGAGGCCGGAGGTGCGTGCGTCCTCTGTGGCTATGACAGGTGCATCGCCGCACTCGAATTCCATCACGTCGATCCGGCGACGAAGAGCTTCGGCCTGTCGAGCCGAGGCTTGGCACGCGCACTCGACGTCGTCCGTGCGGAGGCCGCGAAATGCGTGCTGCTGTGCGCCAACTGTCACGCGGAGGTGGAAAACGGGCTACGTGCGATCCCGGCTACCATGACGGCTCCTCCAGAAGGCTGGAGGCCGTTCCGGGGTAGCTCAATCGGCAGAGCGAACGGCTGTTAACCGTTAGGTTGTGGGTTCGAGTCCCACCCCCGGAGCTTCGAAAACCCCCTCGCTCGTCGCTCGAGGAGTTTCCACGTTTCACGCGGCTGCATGTCGGAGGCGTCGGCGGCACGGCTCCGGCCGGGGCGCGCCGATTCACGGCGCGGGAGGCCCCTGTACGTACGTATAGACGCGCCGACCACCGACCCCCGTCGTCCATAGCATCGCGTGCGTCGATCGATCGGGGGCGAAGATGGCCGATATGGGGCTGTTCATCGGTTGGGGGCAGCCGGTCCGGGGGCGCGAGGCGAAGAGCCTCGACGTCTTCAACGAGTCGATGCAGTTCTGGCAGCGGCTGCAGGAGCAAGGC
>JANJTP010000016.1 GCA_024711025.1 Solirubrobacteraceae bacterium | reverse complement strand
AGCACGAGCAGCATCGGGCGAAAGCGCGCGACGTCGAACGAGACGACGAGCGCGAGCCCGGCGATCACCGTCATGTAGGCGAAGCCGAGCGCGAGCCACAGGCGCTGGTCGGTGCGAGGGCCCGGGTCGAATCCGCCGATCCAGCGCCCGACGTCGTCGAGCGCCTCGACGACGCCGTCCGGCGTGGCGACGAAGAGGATCCCGACAACCGCGAAGCCCGCCGCCAGAAGGCGCATCGCGACGACCACGACGCGCTCGGCGGCGTTGGCGCTCATCGGCGGAGCCTATCCGGGGGGATCGGAACGTGCCAGCGGGCGGGCTCTCACGCCGCGCGGGGCGTCTGTACTTACTACTTAGCCAATCCGGTGTGCCGCCGGTGAAGTGATTGACACCAGTATCTGTTACCCGATAGGACTCGCACCGGAGCAGGCAGTCAGTGCCCCGGGAGTGCGAGGAGGCAGGATGCGAGGGAGTCACGGATGGGCGTTGGTGGCGGGTGTGGTCTCGGCAGCGTTCGCGGCTGTCGCAGCTCTGTTTTCCCCGGGGTCGATGCGGTGTACGAGCCGCGCGGATCGGCGGTGAAGGAGACGATCGTCCTGCGCGACCGCGATGCGTCGAGCGCATTGACATACGAGGTCAGGGCGAGCAGAGGCGTGCGGGCGCGCGAGACGAGCGCGGGTGAGATCGTCTTCATGCGCGGCCGCGAGCGCATCTTCGGCTTCGCGCCGCCGTTCATGCAGGATGCCGCGGGACGGGTCTCGGGCGACGTGTCGCTGCGCCTCGCCGGTCGGACGCCCACCGGCTGGCGACTGGAGCTGGAGGCCGACCGCGGCTGGCTGCAGGCGCCGGCGCGGCGCTTCCCCGTGGCCGTCGACCCGACGACGTGGGTCAAGGACCCGCAGATGGATCAGGCGTTCGCGAACACGTACTCGGAGTGCGCGATCACGGCCGCCACGCCCGACAGCTCGTGCGGGTGGCCGCTTAACGTCGGCTACGACGGCTCGAAGGCCCAGCGGGCGATGATGTACTTCAACGTCCGCAAGTTCGTGCCGCGCGATGCCATGGTGCTCTCGGCGCATCTGAAGCTCTGGGTCTGGCAGGCGACGACGGCCAACGCGTCCACCGTGGCGCTGCACAACCTGACACGGGCGTTCACGGAGTCGGCGAGCTGGGAGAAGTACGACGGCACCAACCCGTGGACGACGCCGGGCGGCGACTTCGAGCAGGATGCGGCCGGCACTTCGGCCAATCCCGGCTCGCCGAACCGGTACCTGGACTTCTGGCCGACGGAGCTGGTGCAGCAGTGGGTCGACGGGGAGAAGGCCGAGACGGGCTTCCTGATCAAGCAGCACGACGAGGCGACCAATCAGCTTCTCTCGCTGACGTCCAGCGCCTCGGGCGACGTCGTCCACCGGCCGTACCTCGACGTCGTCTACGAGCCGCGGACCGGGCAGCTGCCGCACTACACCTTCGCGGCGCAGACGCAGCTGACCGACCGCCTGAGCCTCTCCGTGAACGTCGCCAACGGCAACCTCCTGACGGAGAGCGCCGACCTCGGGATCGCGGGGACGGGCCTCGATCTGCAGCTCAAGCGGTACTTCAACAACCTGGCGGAGTGGTGGAGCACGGACTTCGGCGGCGGTCAATCGCTGAACGTCGGGTCGTCGATTGGGCTCCAGCAGTTCGGCGACGGCTCGGTCGCCTTCTTCGGGCCGTCCGGCTACTCGGTGCCGTTCATCAGGAAGGCCGACGGAAGCTTCAAGACGCCCTCGGGTGTCGATGCGGTGCTCACGAGGAATCCGGACGGCACGTTCGCGCTCAGGTGGAGTCACGAGGAGCACGTCTGGAGCTTCGACGCGGGCGGGTACCTGACCGAGATCACGGATCGGAACGGCAACCAGATCTCGTTCGCATATGCAGCCGGCCACATCGACTCGCTCACGGACACCCAGGGGAGGACCGTGAGCTTCGACAACAACGGCGGCGTGTGGGGAATCACGGACTCGGCGAACCGCACTGTGCGCTACTCGCAGGACGTGCAGGGCGATCTTGCGAGCTTCACCGATGCAGCCGGCAAAAAGTACATGCTCGCGTACGACACGACGACCCATTCGCTCACCGAGATCACCGATCCCCTCGGGCACCGGACCCTCATCGCATACGCGAGCGGCTGCACGGACTGGGGCCTGGACTGCCGGGTCACGTCGATCAAGCAGGTGACGGACAACACGACGGGGACTGGGGACGTCACGACGTTCGCCTACTCGGCGCCGAGCAGCCCCTGCACGACGGGTGATGTCGGCAAGACCGTGGTCACCGATCCGAACGGCAACGCCACAACGTACTGCCACGACCCGCAGGGACGTGTGACGAAGACCGTGGACGCCCTGGGACGCGCGACGAGCGTCTCGTACACGGCGGACGGCAACGTCGCGCAGGTGGCCGAGCCGTCCGGGGCGCAGCAGACTGCGACGTACAGCACGGCCCCGGGCGGCGAGCGCCTGACGGGCACGACCGAGCCGACGGGCGCACAGACGCAGACCGGCTACGGCGACCCAGCGCACCCCTTCTATCCGACGACCACGACGGACGCGCGCGGCAAGACGACGACGACCACGTACAGCGCGACCGGCAACCCGACGCGGATCGACGATCCTGCAGGGGGCGCGATCGCGCTCGCCTACAACGCGAACGGCACGCTCGCCTCGAGCACCGATCCGGCCGGCAACGCGACGAGCTACGCCTACGACTCTGCCGGGAACCTCACCGGGGCGACCCCGCCGTCACCGCTCGGCGCGGCCGCGCGCACGATCGACGGCCTCAGCCGGACGGCTACGAGCACCGACGGCAAGGGGCAGACGACGACGTTGACGTACGACGCGATGGACCGGATCACGCGGGTCGTCCATCACGACGGCAGCGTCATCAGCTACGTCTACGACGCCGACGGCAACCTGACGAGCCAGACCGACGCGACCGGAACGACGACGCACGCCTACGACGCGAAGAATCGGCTCGTCGAGACCTCCGAAGACGGCGTGCGAACGACCACCTACGCCTATGACGCTGGCGGACGCCTGGTCGGCCTCACGGACGCGGGCGGCACGACGAGCTATGCCTATGACGGCGCCGGCAAGCTGACGAGCCTCACGGAGCCCGGTGGGCACCAGACGACGTTTGCGTACGACGTCAACGACAACCTGACGACGACCAGCTATCCCAACGGCGCGACGCTCGCGCGGGCGTACGAGGTCGATGGGCAGGGACGCGTCACGAGCCGGCTGGCGCGGATCACGGCCACCGCTCTCGGCGGCGCTGTGATCAGCGACTACTCGTACAGCTACGCGGATCCCGGTGCGGGCGTGGACATCGGGCTGCGCCAGAGCGTGACCGACAAGGACGGCAAGAAGACCGCGTACACGTATGACGATCTGGGCAGGCTCACCCGTGCGCTTACGACCGACGGCGGGGGCGCGGCGGTCGATGACCGCCGGTACGCCTACGACCTTGCCGGGAACAGGACCTCCAGCACGGTCAACGGCACGAGTCTCTTCTCGACGTTCAACGGCGCGAACGAGCTGACGGCGTTCGGCGGGCAGGTGCCGACGTACGACGCGAACGGCAACCTGACGGCCGACGGCACGGGGACGACGTTCGCCTACAACGCCAAGAACCAGACGGCAAGCGTTACGCCCGCTGGGGGCACGGCGCGGGCGTTGACGTACATCGGTTCCGGCCAGAGCCGTCGGGCGACAGCCGGCGGGACGACGTTCACGAACAACAAGCTGGGGGTCGGCGGTGAGGCGGCGGGCGCGTCGGCGACCTACTACACGCGCGCGCCGGACGGCACCCTGGTCGGCCAGCGCACGCCGTTGGGCCGCTACTACTTCGGCTTCGACGGGCTGGGCTCGGTGACGAGCCTCACCGACGCATCAGGCGTAGTGGCGGCGACGTACGCGTACGACCCCTACGGCGGTGATCTCGGATCCACCGGAAGCGTCGCCAATCCCTGGCGCTTCGCCGGCGAGTACCTCGACGCCGCGACCGGCCTCTACAAGATCGGCGAGCGCTACTACCAGCCGGCCTGGGGTCGATGGACGCAGCAAGACCCGATCGAGCATGTGACCGATCCGCGGCAGAGCAATCGGTTTACCTATGCGGGCGACGATCCGCTGAACTGGAGTGATAGTGATGGGTGTTCGTCAACTTGGTCGTGCTTGAGGGGATGCCTACGCGCCCACTGCGGTCCGAAACAGTACAGTAGCGCGCAACAATGTCTCCTGAACTCGAAAGGGGCGCTTTCGGCTCTCACGTGCCTGCGGCACTATTGTAGTTGGAAAGGATACAGGTGCGGCATCGGATGTATATACAGAGGAGTACGACGCCGTCCCTGGCGCCTGATCATCTCGTAACATGTTCGCCGATGCCCTGATCGAACGGTATTTGCCGTGTCAGACGATCGAAGTGATCGAGTACGCATGGACTCATGCAGGTCAGCCCGACGAGCAAGATATCAGGGGGAGAGGTCAGTTCTCTTTCAGGACGGGGCAAGGGACGCTAGTGACTACGATGCTGCCACCACGGCTACTTGAGGAGGGGCTCAAGCAAAGCCGAGCGGAGATGGCCCGGCGCATATTCAGGGCGATGGGTGAGAGCTATACGGTCACGCTGAGTCCGATTGAGGGTACCCTGCGAGATGACAATCCGCGGTGGTGCGTCGAAATCCTACGCGGTGTTCGTGATGAACCACCACCGACCGCTCTTCTTGAGGAGTTCACCTGGCAAGGGATAACAGATCTGTTTGTCGCGCGCCGACGCAGCCGGTGGCGCCTGACGATACCCCTGCGAGGGACACAGTGGCTGCCGTGGAGTCGGGAGCGGGCCTGGATGCACAGGCAGCCCGTGCGGGTGACCGGGGGTAAGGGCGCGCTCTTCATTGCGCTGCAGGAATGCGACTCGGCGAGCGCATGGACCGCAGTTCGGTTCGAGTGCCCGCCCGAACGGCCAGAGGGGGACGAGTCGGGGAGTGGTGCGTGACGGCTACGGCAGCACACGGCGCTCGGCCCCGTGAAGACTTCAGTGGCACGGGGAGCCGAGTCGGCTCTGCCCTCGGGATGAGCTGATGCAACTGCGCCTGCCAGAAGCGCTCGAGAGTTTGCGTCTAGCTGGACCCGTGCGTGTGCGATATCGGCTGGCGGTTGGTGTCTCTAGTCCGCAGACCGAGGAGGCGCATCGGTCGATCGGCCGATCCCTCCCGCCGCCGATTCCTTGGGACTGCACAGGCGTTCTCGACTACGACGTGCGCCGAGCGCTGTTGAGCGCCCGATCCTGTGGGGATGAGTGCGTGTGCTGGGTCGATGACAGCCGGCTGGTCCTAGGGCCTCAGGGAATGGCGATCGACGAGGCGGTCGAGCCCGGTGAGTTCTGGCCGAACCCGTTGTGGTGGCTGAACTTGCTGAGTATGCCCGCGGAGGTCGGCGTCGGTGAGGATGAGCACCTTCGGGTGGTTTCCGGTCGGACGCGCCTGCCGACCGGTCCGCGATCACGCTGGCGTCGGCGGGAGCGCGCGGTAGAGCTCGATGTGACGTTGAGCGCGGAGTTCGGCGTGCAGTCCGTCAGAGCGCTATACAAGGCCGTCCAAGCCGAGCTGGACATCTTGGGCCATGCGGACGAGCCGTCGTGGCCGACGGATACGTTGTTCTTGCCGACGGGCGCCCCGTCCTGACTTCGCCTGCCAAGGGAGAGCGCGATACGTACGCTTGGATTTGGGCCCTCTTGTGACCGATTGGAGTGATGTCCTGCGGGGGCGGTATTTGCCCTGCGATCCGGTGTACGTGACGATGTACGCGTGGACTCACGTCGGCGAGCCGGATGAGCAGGATGTGACGGGCCACGGGGAGGTCTCCTTTGCGACTGGTAGCGGCGCGATTCAGGGAGCCTTCTTTTCACCACGGATGCGAGATGAGGGTCTGCGCGAGAGTCGGAGCGACGCGGCGAAGCGAATGTTCAGTCTGCTGAGCGAGGAGGAGTCGATATCGCTGAACGCGGCTGATCGTGCCCTACGTAATCACGATCCGCGCTGGTTCATCGAGGTGCTGCGCGGCATCCCGGGCGAGCCACCAACGGGCGAGGCTGATGAGTCGGTGGACTGGGAGGGTCTCACGGACCTATTCGTAGCACGGCGACGCAGCCGCTCACATCTGGTGATCCCGCTACTGCGACTTGAGTGGCTTCCGTGGAGCAAGGCGCGCACTTGGGTGCATCGGCAGCCACTGCGGATTCATGCAGCGCCGGGCGTGTTGTTCATCGCGTTGAAGGCCATGACGAAGTCGGGGGTGCGCTCCATGTGGTACGGAGCGCGATTCGAGTGTCCCGTCGGTGAACGCGATGTCGTGTAGCGCCGTCGCCAGGTCGCTCTCGCGGATCGGGGACGCCGGCTGTTCGGTGAGCGGCGCCGCGTTGCGGGCGGCGGGGTCTCGCTGCGCTGCAAGCGCAAGGCGAGCAAAGCGAGGACCGGCGGCGCCGGGGCCACGCCGGCGAGCACAAGCCTCTGCGAGCGGCGAGCAAGCTCGCCGAGGTGGATGATGAGCGCCATGCCGGGAGACGATGTCGCTGTCGCGCTCGAGCACCTAGCGAGTGCGGGGCCGCTCGCTGTCGAGTACACCGTCGCTGTCGATGAGCTCAGGGGTTGAGTTGCGAGATGATGTGGTCGCGGCGCTCGTTGAGCTCGCGCGAGCGGGGTCGGTGGCGGTGCGGCACACGGTCGACGAGACGGCCGTGTCCGAGGAGGTTCTCGCGGCGATGGCGAGCATCGGGCTGGATCTCGGCGGCCCGGATGTGTCGTGGTGCACAGGGACGGTCGACTACGGGCGGCGCGAGGCGTCCCTGGAGTGCTCGGAGGGGATGGCGTATCGGTTCGACGGCTATCGCGGCTGGGTCAGCGAGGGGGGAGAGGCGGAGGTCACGCAGCGCAACGGCGACATCGCGTGGCTGCCGAACGTCATCTGGATCCTCGACCTTCTGGCCGACCCCGAGGAGGTCGTAGCCGATGAGGGGCGGCTGCGGGTCACCGCTCGGGACGCGCTGCTGCGCGGGCGTCCTGGAATAGGCCGGATCGGGCGCCGGCGACGGCCTCCGGCTACCGATTTGACGTGCTCGCTCGACGACGAGGGACGGCTGCGCGCCGTCGACGGCGGCTACCTGCTGTTTCGCTTCTCGCTCGAGCTGGAGTACGTCGGCGGCGGCGTCGAAGAGGCACGCCCGCCTCAACCAATGGCCGGCGTCTCGATGGAGCGCTCACAGGGGCCGGGTCGGGCGGAGGCACGCCCGTCTGGCGGTGGCGACTCCGGGGACGGTCAGGAAGGCCGCGAGGCGCCAGGCCCGCACGATCGCGCGCCGGGAGGGAGAGGGCCGGGAGCCGATCTGGCCGCCGCCCTCGACGAGCTGGCGGGCGCCGGCCCTCTCTCCGCGGACTACGCCATCGACGTTGCCGAGCTCTCGCGGGACATGCGCAAGCTGCTCGTCGAGCTCGGTCGGCCGATCGTCGCCTCGCTCGCCCTGCGCTGCTCGGGGAGCGTTGACTACGGCACGCGCCAGGCCGGCTTCACGTGCGACGACGGGACGCAGTACAGCTTCAAGCGCTATCGCAGTTGGCTGCGGCCGCCGGGTGGCCGGCTGCTGACACCCTCGAGAGGCGCGATCGCCTGGCTGCCGAACGTCATCTGGCTCCTGGACCTCCTGGCCGATCCGGAGGAGGTGACGGCGGACGACGGGCGGCTGAGCGTCGTCGCGCGAGTCGAGCTGATGCGCCGCCACCCGGGCAGCGGGCTACGCGGACAGCTCGTGCGACCCCCGGGGATCGAGCTTCTCTACGACCTTGACGGGATGGGCCGCGTGACGAGCGTCACCGGGGCCTTCGAGGCGGTGCGCTTCACGCTGACGCTGGCTCGCGACGATGCGCAAATTGTCGCTTGAGCGGGGAGCAGCGATGCGAAGGCGTGGGGCATGGCGCGCGGCGAGATCGGCGTGCGTACACGTCGTGGAGGCTCCGGCACGCACGATGAGGGCCCGCGGGCACCGTCGCCGATGACCGGTGCGGCTGACCGCTTGCTGCGAGGCAGTCTGGCTCGCTCGCTTGAGCTGCTCGGCGCTGCCGGCTCGGTTCGCGTGCGCTATCGGCTGGGGATCGTCGCGGCGGAGGTCGATGAGGTGCTGCGGTCGATCGGTCGAGTCCGGCCGAGCATGCGTTGGGAGTGCACGGGCGTGCTCGACTACGGTGCGCGTCGGGTGTGGCTTGGCGCTCGCTGCTGCGTCGAGGAGTCGGCGCCTGGCGCCTCGGGTGAGCTGCGATCCGTCGAGCTTGGCGGGGAGTCTTGCGGGGACGAGCTGGTGTGTTGGGTCGACGACGACGAGCTCATGCTCGGGCCTGCTGGAACGCCCGTCGCCCAAGCCGCCCGGCCGGGGGCGTTTTGGCCGAATCCGCTGTGGTGGCTGGATCTGCTTCGCGATCCGGCGTCGGTCCGGGAGCGTGATCGGGATCGCCTGCGTGTTGTCTCGGGCCGCGCGCGTCTCGCGACGGGCCTCAGATCGCGTTGGCGTCGTCGCGAGCGGCCGATGGACCTCGACGTCCGCCTGAGCTCGCAGCTCGGCCTGCGGTCGGTCAGCGGGCAGCACCGGGTGCAGCACGCGACGCTCGACCTGCTGGATCTCGCCCCGGTTGCCCTGCGCGGGACGCCATGGCCGACCGACACGCTGTTGATGCCGACCGGATCCCGGGATGGGCGTGGACACCGGGCTGCGTCAGAGCGTGACTGACAAGGATGAGAACAAGACCACGTACACGTATGACGATCTAAGTCGGCTCACCCGTGCGCTTACGATGGACGGCGGGGGCGCGACGGTCGATGACCGCCGGTACGCCTACAATCTGCGCCTACGGCTGATCATTTCAGGGTATGTTCGCTGACGCGTTGCTCGCGGCGTACTTGCCGTGCCCGACGGTGGAGGGGATCCACTATGCGTGGGCGCATGGTGGGGCACCTGATGGGCGAGATGTGACGGGTCGCGGGTCGTTCTCGCTTGTGACGGGGGAGGGAACGATGGAGTTCGCGATGTTCTCCGCGCGTCACGTCGAGGAAGGGGACGCAAGAAGTCGGTCGGAGGCTGGGCGTCGCATGATCAGGGCTCTCTCGAAGCCCGTTATGATGTCGGCGAGTGTGAGCGATCGGGTGCTCCTCGGCTGGCATCCACTTTGGCGGGTAGAGGTGTTGCGGGGCGTTCGCGGGGAGTTCCCGGCGGGCGCGCTTCCTGAGCGGCTCGTCTGGACGGGCGTCACGGATCTGCTCGTCGCGCGTCAGCACAGTCGCTGGCGCCTGGATGTCTCGCTTCCGGTGGTGGACTTGGTTCCGTGGAGCGCGGCGCGTGCTTGGAGGCGTAGGCAACCAGTACGGGTGAAAGGAAGCAGGGGCATGCTCTTCATTGCGTTGCAGGAGTGCGGCTCGGTGAGCGCCTGGAGCGCAGTTCGGCTCGAGTGCGACTCCGAGCTGCGCGGCGGAGTGCGCGTTGAGGAGTAACAAGCAACGACGAGTAACGGCACACCGGCCGGGGGAGGCACCGCGCACGCTCGTGTACAGTATGCTGACCGACGCCCTGATCACAGGTTATCTCGTATGCCGATCTGTCGAGGTGAGCAATTACATCTGGACACATGAAGGCGAGCCGGACGAGCTGGATGTCACGGGTAGCGGCACGTTCTCGTTTCAGACCGGAGAGGGGACGCTCCAGCTCGGGTTATTGTCGCCACGACTGCTCGAGGAGGGGCTCGAGAAGAGCCGGGCGGAGTCGGGGCGTCGCATACTGAGGTTCCTGTCTGGAACCAGTCCGGTGTCACTGAGTCCCGACGACCGCGTCCTTCTGGGTTGGCATCCGCGCTGGTTTACCGAGGCGCTGCGCGGTGTCTGCAGTGATCCGCCGGAGGTCGCGCCGCCCGAAGAGCTTGTCTGGAAAGGTGCGACCGATCTGTTCGTCGCTCGAGACCGCAGCCGGTGGCGCTTGGACCTTGGGCTGCCGTGGAGACGGCGGCTCCCATGGAGCCCGCAGCGCGCGTGGATGCACCGGGAGCCGGTACGCGTGCACGCCCGGCCGGGTGCGTTGTTCGTTGCGTTGCAGGAACCCGACTTCGGTGCCTGGCATGGCGTGCGGTTCGAGTGCGATCCCGAAGCGCCGGACGGAAACGAGTCGGGGAGTCGCGCATGATGGCTCTGATGCTGCGGGGTCTCGTCGCGCCCGGGAGCCCGCTACGCCGCCGCCGGCTCTTCCGCCAGCTGCCCCCGCGGCGCCGGCAGCGGCGTCTCGTCGCGCTGCAGGCGGAAGGCGAGGAACAGCACCAGCGTCGTGAGTGCGGGAACGACGCCCGCGAGCACCAGCGTCGTCCGCACGCCGAGCAGTCCCGCGACCGGCGCGGTCAGCGCGAACGAGAGCGGGGCGAAGGCGATCGACGCGAACCAGTCGACGCTGCGCGCGCGGCCGCGCATCTCCGGCGGCACGCGGACCTGCAGCAGCGTGCCCCAGATCACAAGGCCGAGCGCGATCAGCGCGCCGTGGATCGCACTCAGGGCCATCAGCTGCCAGCTCGCGGTCGCCAGCGCATAGCCGGCGACCGGCAGCGTCGCGAGCCCCCAGGCGATGTACGTGACCGTCAGGTAGCGACGCGGCATGCCGCGCTGGCTGAGCCACAGCGACGCGACGATCGCGCCGATCCCGTCGGCCGCCAGCACGAGCCCGAAGACGCCGGCTCCGCCGCCGAGCTCGTTGCGGATCAGGTACGGCAGCAGCACCTCCATCGGCCCGTAGAAGAGCAGCAGCGCCACCGAGGAGACGAGAACCGTCACCCAGATCCAGCGCTGCGAGCGCACGAAGGCGATCCCCTCGGCCATCTCGCGGCGCAGCGATCCCGTGCTCGCCGGCGCGCCGCGCGAGCGCGTGCGGATCAGCCCGATCGCGACCGCCGAGGCGACGAACGTCGCGGCGTCGATCAGGAACGCGTCACCGGGGCCGACCCAGGCGACGACGCCGCCGCCGAGCGCCGGGCCGACGAGCCTGCGGAACGTCTGGCGCATGAACTGCTCGAGCGCGTTCGCCTCGACGAGCTGGCGCTCGCGCAGGATGTCCGGCACGAGCGCGCCGAGCGCCGGGCCGAAGAACGCCTCGCCGCCGGCGTAGACGACGACCAGCGCGATCAGGTGCCACAGCTCGAGCCGGCCGCTGACCGACAGCACGCCGATCGCCAGCAGCGCGACGGCGCGGACGAGGTCGGCGAAGACCATGACGCGCCGGCGATCGAAGCGGTCGCTGACGACGCCGCCGCCGAGCAGGAACGCCGCCAGGCCGATCGACCATGCGAGGCCGACCAGGGCGAGCGCCGACGGCGTGTTCGACAGGTCGTAGACCTGCCAGGCGATCGCCACGAGATAGATGCCGTCGCCCAGCAGCGAGATCGTCAGCCCCGCCCACAGCAGGGCGAAGTCGCGGTCGCGCAAGGGGCGCAGAATCCGCACTGTCTATCGTCCCGACCCGATGATCATCGCGATCGACGGGCCCGCGGGGGCCGGCAAGTCGTCCGTGGCCCGCGCGCTCGCGCGGGCGCTCGGCTTCGCGTACCTCGACACCGGCGCGATGTACCGCTGCGTCGCCCTCGCCCGGCTGCGCGACCCGGCGGCCGATCCGGCAGGCCTCGAGATCGAGCTGGGCGACCGCGTGCTGCTCGCCGGGGAGGACGTCGGCGAGGCGATTCGCGCCCCCGAGGTCACCGAGCAGGCATCGGTCGTCGCCGCCGATCCCGCGGTTCGCGCGGCGCTCGTGGAGCGCCAGCGAACGCTGCTGTCGGACGGCGACTGGGTCGCCGAGGGCCGCGACGTGGGCACCGTCGTGGCGCCGCAGGCGGACCTCAAGGTCTTCCTCACGGCCACGGCCGACGAGCGCGCCCGGCGCCGCGCCGAGCAGGCGGGCCGCGACGTCGCCTCGGTGCTCTCCGAGCAGCGCGACAGGGACGCCCGCGACAGCTCGCGTGAGACGTCACCCCTCGAAGTCGCCGCGGACGCGCACCTCCTTGACACGACCGGGCTCACCCTATCCGACGTAGTGGACCGGATCGCAGCGCTCGCGCGCGATCCGGCGGATCGAGCGGAGAACCGGCGATGAGCATTCCCAAGGTCGCGATCGTCGGCTACCCGAACGTCGGCAAGAGCTCGCTCGTCAACCGCCTCAGCGGCACGCGCGAGGCGGTCGTCCACGAGCGCGCCGGCATCACGCGCGACCGCAAGGAGCTTCCCTGCGAGTGGAACGGGCGGAGCTTCACGCTCGTCGACACCGGCGGCATGGACGCGTTCGACGCCGACCCGATCTCCGGCTCGATCCGCGACCAGGCGCGCGCGGCGATCGCCGACGCGGCCGCCTGCGTCCTCGTCGTCGACGCCCGTGCCGGCCGGCGCCCCGGCGACGACGAGCTGGCGGACATGCTGCGGCGCTCGGGCGTCCCGGTGGTCGTCGCGGCGAACAAGGTCGATCGCGTCGAGGACGCTCCGCTGGCCGCGGACTTCTACCGCTTCGGACTCGGCGAGCCCGTGCCGGTCTCCGCGGCACAGGGGCTGGGCACGGGGGACCTGCTCGACGAGGTCGTCGCTCTGCTGCCGGCCGAGGTGGAGCGGCCGGACGAGGACGAGGACGAGACGATCCGCCTGGCGATCATCGGCCGTCCGAACGTCGGCAAGTCGACGCTCGTCAACCGCGTGCTCGGCGAGGAGCGCGTGATCGTGAGCGACGTCGCCGGCACCACCCGCGACGCGATCGACCTGCCGATCGACGTCGACGGGCGGCGGCTGGTGCTCGTCGACACGGCCGGGATGCGGCGTCAGTCGAAGGTAACCGACAGCGTCGAGTACTACACGCTGCTGCGCTCGCAGCGCGCGGTGGAGCGGGCCGACGTCGCGCTGGTCGTCTGCGATGCTCGCGACGGCGTCACGAGCCAGGACCTGCGGATCGCCGAGCTGGCGATGAAGGCCGGCTGCGCGACGCTGCTCGCCCTCAACAAGTGGGACCTGCGCTCGATGACCGAGGACGACCTCGACCACGAGCGCGCGCGCGTCGGTCGCAAGCTGCGCCTGCGGCCGAAGGTCCTGACGATCAGCGCGCTCGGCGGGCGCAACGTGCAGCGCGTGCTGGCCGAGGCGATCGCTCTCGGCGACCGGCGCCGCGAGCGCATCCCGACGCCGCAGCTCAACCGGTTCCTCGCCGAGGCCGTCGCGGCCCGCCAGCCGCCCGCCCGCCAGGGCCATCGGCTGAAGCTGCTCTACATCGCGCAGATCGGCACGCGGCCGCCGCGCTTCGCCCTGCAGGTCAACAGCCGGACCCGGATGACCCGCGACTACGCCTACTTCCTCGAGAACCGCCTGCGTGCGCGGTTCGCCTTCGACGGCGTACCGGTCGTGATCGACGTCCGCGAGCGCCGCGACCGTCGATCCGAGCGAGGCTGAGCCGCCCCCGGGAGCGGATCCGCGCCGGTGCCGGCCGGCGATCAGCCCCCCGCCGCGCGCCGGTAGCGCGCAACGGCAAGGGGCGCGAAGACGGCGAGGATCGCGAGCGCCCACGCGAACGCGCCCCAGACGTTGTCGCCGGCGGGAGCCCCGACCCAGAGCGCGCGCATCGCGTCGACCGTCACCGTGAACGGGTTGACCTGGGCGAACGCCTGCAGCGCCGCGGGCATCGAGTCGATCGGCACGAACGCCGACGAGACGAACGTCAACGGGAAGACCGCGATGAAGCCGAGCGAGCTCGCCGCCTCGGGGGACGAGACGAGCAGTCCCAGCAGTGCGAACACCCATGAGAACGCGTAGCCGAAGAGCAGCAGCAGGACGACGCCGCCGAGGATCTCCGGCGGGCTCGCGTCGAACGAGAAGCCGATGATCAGCCCGGTGACGAGCAGCACCACGATCGACAGGCTGTTGGTCACGACGTCCGAAAGCGTCCGCCCGGCGAGCACCGCCGGGCGCGCCATCGGCAGCGAGCGGAAGCGGTCGATCAGGCCCTTGTGCAGGTCCTCGTTGAGCCCCAGGGCGGTGACGAACCCGCCGAAGGCGATGTTCTGCACGATGATTCCCGGGATCAGGAAGTCGACGTAGTCGTAGCCCGGCGTGCTGATCGCGCCGCCGAAGACGTAGACGAACAGCAGCAGGAACATCACCGGCTGGACCGTGAAGGCGAGCAGCAGGTCGGGGGCGCGGGGGAGGCGGACGAGGTTGCGCTCGGCGACGACCAGCGTGTCCGACACGAGGCGCCTCATCGATCCCGCTCCTGGTCGTCGCGCCGCGTCGCGTGGCCGGTGAGCGACAGGAACACCTCGTCCAGCGTCGGACGGCGCAGGCCGACGTCGTCGACGCCCACACCGGCCTCGTCGAGGCGGCGCACCGCGTCGACGATCGTTCCGCTGCGCCCGCGGACGGAGAGCTTCACCGCGCCGTCCTCCAGCGTCGGCGGCTCGTCCGACAGCGGGGCCAGCGCCTCCAGCGCCCGCGGCGCCGCGGCTCCGTCGGCCAGACGAACCTCGAGCCGCTCTCCGCCGACGCGGTCCTTCAGCGCGTCGGGCGTCCCGTCGGCGATCACCCGGCCGCGGTCGATCACCGCGATCGAGTCCGCCAGGCGATCGGCCTCGTCCATGTACTGCGTCGTCAGCAGCACCGTCGTGCCGTCGACGACCAGCCCCTCGATCATCTGCCACAGGTCGAGCCGGCTGCGCGGGTCGAGGCCCGTCGTGGGCTCGTCGAGGAACAGGACCGGGGGCCTGGCGACGAGCGCCGCGGCGAGGTCGAGCCGGCGGCGCATGCCGCCCGAGTAGGTCCTCGCCGGGCGGCGGGAGGCGTCATCCAGGCCGAAGCGCTCGAGCAGCTCGAGCCCGCGGCGCCTGGCCGTCCGGCGGGCCTCCCCGTAGAGCCGCCCGACCATCGTGAGGTTCTCGAGCCCGGTGAGGTTGTCGTCGATCGCCGCGTACTGTCCCGCCAGCCCGATCCGGCGACGCACGTCGGCCGCCTCGCGGACGACGTCCAGCCCCGCGACGCGGATCGTCCCGGCGTCGGGGACGAGGAGGGTCGTGAGCAGCCGCACCGCGGTCGTCTTGCCGGCGCCGTTGGGGCCCAGCAGCCCGAGCACGCTGCCGGGCGGCGTCTCGAGATCGACTCCATCGAGCGCACGGACGTCGCCGAACGACTTGACCACCCCTGCCATGCTGATCGCCGGCGGGCTCACGTGCGCTCCGAGGCTAGCGGGGCGGGCGGCGCGACACGCGGGTGGGGTGTCGTCGCACGGCGTGGGGTGGGCAACCTCACGCACCGGCGGGGAGCCGGCTCGCTACCCTTGCCCGATCCAATCCGCCTGTGCGCCTCGGTGCCCGCGCGGCCGTCTCAGTCTGGATCCCATGAGCCAAGATCATTCGTACCTGTTCACCTCCGAGTCGGTGACCGAGGGCCATCCCGACAAGGTCGCCGACCAGATCTCCGACGGCGTCCTGGACGCGGTCCTCGCCCAGGACCCCTACGGGCGCGTCGCCTGCGAGACGCTCGTCAACACGGGCCTCGTGGTCGTCTCCGGCGAGATCTCGACCGACACCTACGTCGACATCCAGGAGATCGCCCGCGGGACGATTCGCAAGATCGGCTACGTCGACGCCGACCTCGGCTTCTCTGCCGACTCGTGCGCGGTCGTCAACGCGATCGACAAGCAGTCGCCCGACATCGCGCAGGGGGTCGACAAGGCGCTCGAGGCCCGGACCGATCCCGACGACGACGACGCGCTCGACGTCGCCGGCGCCGGCGACCAGGGGATGATGTTCGGTTACGCGTCGAACGAGACCCCCGAGTACATGCCGCTCGCGATCTCGCTCGCGCACAAGCTCGCCAAGCGGCTCGCGGACGTCCGCAAGGCCGGCGACCTGACCTACCTGCGCCCGGACGGCAAGACCCAGGTCTCGGTTCGCTACCTGGACGGGCGGCCGGTCGGAGTCGAGCAGCTCCTGATCTCCACGCAGCACGACCCCGGGGCCGAGGGCTCGATCAAGGACGACCTGTGGGAGCACGTCGTCGAGCCGATCCTTCCCAAGGAGCTGTACGACGAGGCCGAGCTGCGCCGCGTCTTCCTCGTCAACCCGACCGGCCGCTTCGTCGTCGGCGGCCCCGTCGGCGACGCCGGCCTGACCGGTCGCAAGATCATCGTCGACACCTACGGCGGCATGGCGCGCCACGGCGGCGGCGCCTTCTCCGGCAAGGACCCGTCGAAGGTCGACCGCTCGGCGGCGTACGCGGTGCGCCACGTCGCCAAGAACCTCGTCGCCGCCGGCCTCGCCGACCGCGCCGAGGTTCAGGTCGCGTACGCGATCGGCGTCGCCCACCCGGTTTCGGTGATGGTCGAGACGTTCGGCACCGAGAAGATCGGCCGCGGGCGGATCGAGGAGCTCGTTCGCGAGCACTTCGACCTACGGCCCGGCGCGTTCCGCGAGGCGCTCAGGCTGCATCGGCCGATCTACCAGAAGACCGCCGCCTACGGCCACTTCGGCCGCGACGATCACGACTTCACCTGGGAGCGGCTCGACAAGGTCGAGCAGCTCGCCGAGGCCGCCGGCCTCGCGGCTCCGGCCGGCGTCTGAGCGGGGCGGCACGGCGACGGGCGCGGGGGCCCGTCGCTTGACGGGCGCGGGGGGCCCGTCGCCGCGGCGGGCGCGGGTTTCGTCGGGCTCGCGACCGGGCACGCCCACCGCCCCACACAGACTTCGCGGCACGCGCGACGGTGCCGGGCGCGGGTTTCGTCAAGCTCGCGACCTGGCCCGGGCACCGTCCCACACAGGCTTCGCGGTCACGCGCGACGGCGCCGGGTACGGGTTTCGTCAAGCTCGCGACCTGGCCCGGGCACCGCTCTGCGTCGACCACATCAGAGGGGGTGCAACGTCGAGCATGCAGGGCGACGGCGCGCCGAGGTTGACGTTAGCCACACGGATTCCCGTCGCGACGGGGCCTGCTTCGGCGTGTCGGCTCGTCGCCGGCTGCCGGTCAGCTCACGGCCGAGCGCGGTCCGAGTCGACGATCGACTGCACCACGACAGCTCGGTACCCGACCGTCGCTCCCGTGGCGTCGAGCGATCGCTCGGCCAGCAGCATCGACGTGTCGGGATCGAAGATGAGCTGCATCCGAGTCCCGGCGTCGTCGATCTCTACTGCGGAAACGGCAGCGGAAGTAGCCGACATCGCGGTATCCGACGCGGCCTGCCACGGACTCGATCTTCTCGTCGGTCATCGAGAGCCACAGTCTCGCCTCCGCCATGCGTCGCTCCACGATCCAGTCGTTGACCGTCCTCTCGCTGGCTCGGCGCACCAGTCGCGCCACATGACCCGGCGACAGCACGAGATCCCTGGCCACTTTATGCAACGAGGTCGGCTCGTGGAATCGCGATTCGATGATGTCAAAGACCGCCGTCAGCACAGGCTCGCGGCGTAACGCCGACCCCGACACCTGCGGCAGGGTCAGGCGCGCGGCGTCGAGCAGCAGCAGCGTCAGATGAGCTACGGCAGCCTGGCTGTAGCCGACGAGCCGAGGCTCTCTAGCTAGTTGCCGTCGTCGTCCTCGACAAGGCGTCGCCAGATCGGTACTGCACCGGGCCAGACCGACGCCAGGATCGAAGTAACGGAGAAGTTCCGTCGCTCGGCGTGGCGCTCGACCGCTGCTCGGTGGACGAACAGGAAGGCAACCATCCGAGCGGGCAGCGTCACTGTGTCTGCCGGGCCGATCAGCGAGCAGGCGAGGCGTCGGCGGTCGTTCTCTCGAAGCCGCTGCCGTCCCACGAGGAGGACTTCGTGATGACCCGCCGCCAGGCTGCGGCGTTCGCGCGTGGCGACGAGGCGCTGGCGTTCTTCCTGTCCGGCCATCCTCTGCCGGATGCTCGAGGACCACAGCGACCACTACAGGCTGGCCTAGGAGTCAGCGCGGCACGCGCTCGATGCGCAGTCGGCCACGCTGGACGAGCTTCGCTCGCGAGCAGCCGTCCTCATGGGGCCGCCGCGCTCGAACCCTCCCGCAGTGTCCTCGTCGGCATAGCTCGGCGCCTGCGCGACCCCGTCGAGCGTCATCCACGCGCTCGCGATCAGCTTCCGCATCATGGTCTCCTTCCGTTCGCTGTCCGCCGCCCGACATTCCGAGCGGCACGTTCAGCAAGCTGTCGGAGCCACGCGCCGATGCTCGACATCGCTTCTACTGCAATTGGCTCCGCCGCAGCGCCGCGCCAAGCCAGCCACGCTCGCACGCGCGTCCAACTTCGCAACCCAAGGGATCATCCATGAGCGGCTCACGGTGGGCTGGGAGCGCGAAGCCGAGGCGGTCGCCGCCGCCATCGCCGAGGCGACCGGAGACATCATCCGTCGGCACCACCTCCGTCATTGCTCACTACAACGCAAAATGCCTGCAGTTGCAAGCCTTTTTGTAAGCGTTCAGTCGGTCGGCAGGGCGGCGGCGGCCGGGGGCGAAGTTATGGAGCGTGGAGCGGTCGGAGGCCGGGGCGATCTACGTGCAGGGCCGCGACGCGGTGGTGTCGGTGCTGCTGGCGCTGTCGGCGCAGAACGAGCGGCTCGAGGCGCAGGTCGAAAAGCTGACGGCGAAGGTCGCGCGTCAGGAGGAGCGGATCGGGCAGCTCGAGCGGCAGATCAAGCGCTCGTCGCGGAACTCGTCGCAGCCCCCGAGCGTCGATCCGCCCGGCGCTGCGCCCAGGCGGGGCAAGGACCCGTCCGGTCGAAAGCAGGGCGCCCAGGGCGGGCATGAGGGCAAGGGTCGGCCGTTGTTGCCGGCGTGGGCGGTCGACGAGTTCGTCGATCACTGGCCGGATCGCTGTGGCTGCGGGCACGTGTTCGCCGCCGGGGAGCGGGTCGCCTGCGGGGAGCTGGCGCGCCATCAAGTCGAGGAGCTGCCACCGGTGCATGTCGTCGTGACCGAGCATCGCTGTCAGCGGGTGCGCTGCCCGGGCTGCGGGCGCCGGCGGCGCGCGCAGCTGCCGGCGGCGGTGGCGGCGAGCGCGTTCGGGCCGCGCTTTCACGCCGCGGTGGCGGTGCTGTCGGTACGCAACCGGATCTCGCGCCGCGATGTCGTCGAGTGCTGCGAGCAGCTGTTCGGGTCGCGGATCTCGACGGGCACCGTCGACGCGATCCTCACCCGCGTCGCCGACGCGCTCGAGCAGCCGTGCGAGGACCTGCTCGAGCGGGTCCGGGCCGCCGGCGCGCTGAACATGGACGAGACGGGCTGGCGGACCGCGGGCGAGCGGCGCGCGTTGTGGGGCGCCTTCACCGACCGTCACGCCGTCTTGCGCGTGGCTGCCGGCCGCCACGAAGATCACGCCAAGGACCTGCTCGCCGACACGGCGGCGATCGTGACCTCCGATCGCTGGTGGGCCTACAGCCATCTGCCGCTGCGGCGCCGTCAGGTCTGTTGGGCGCACCTGCGGCGCGACTTCAAGGCCCAGGCCGAGGGCCTCGGCGCAGAGAAGGAGTTCGGTGAGCAGGGCCTTGCGGTCTGCGAGCAGCTGTTCTGGGCGTGGGAGATCTTCCAGCACGCCGGCGACCGCGACGACCTCAAGCGCCGGGTCCGCCGGCTGCAGCGCCAGCTCAAGCCGATCCTGCGCGCCTACTCCGGCAAGGCGCCGCGCTACAAGCGCACGCGCGGGCTGGCACGCAACCTGCTCAAGGTCTGGCCGGCGCTCTGGACGTTCGCCGGCCACGACGGGGTCGAGCCGACCAACAACCACGCCGAACGCGCGCTACGCGGCGCGGTCATCTACAGAAAGCTCAGCCTCGGCAGCCAGTCCGCCGACGGCGAACGCCGGATCGGCCGACTGCTGTCAACGCACACCACCTGCCGCCTGCAACGCCGCAGCCTGCACGCCTACCTCATCGACGCCATCGGCGCCCACAGCCGCGGCGACCCCGTGCCGCTGCTGGCCTGACCGCGCCAGGGCACTGAACGCTTACGCCTTTTTCCAGGTGGGAGGGAGAGTCAACCCGCGACCTTCAGGTTATGAGAGCCGCGACTTCCCATCGATCACAGCGGATTGGATCACGCCGACTCCGCCGCTACCCTCCTCGCATGGCCAAGCAGCGCGTCACGGTCGACTTCGACGCCGATCTGCTCGCAGAGCTGCGCGCAGAGGAACCCGGCAAGCCGGATCGCGAGCTGCTGGAGGATCTTGCGCACCGCAGGCTTGGACAGAGCGCGGTGCGTCGCATCCGCGCCCGCTTCGACCTCCCTGAGGACGAAGCTGTGGCGCTGGGCGTCAGAGCTGTTCGCGACGCACGTCGCGAGTCTTGACGCGGCTAGTCATCGACGCCAGCGCACTGCTGTCGGGCATCGTCGGCACTGATCCGAGTCCGCCCGCACGTCTGGTCGACGCGCTGTTCGACGGACACTTCGAAGCGGTCGTGTGCCCGAAGCTCCTGGGCGAGGTCAGGCGCGGCCTCTCTCAGCCGTACTTCCTCAGCCGCATCGATCCCGCTGACGCCGAGCGCGCGGTACGAGAGATCGCCCGCGCGAGCATCCAGCTCCGCGATCCGCGCGACCCGCCGAGTGTCGTCCGCGATCCCGCCGACGACTACCTCGTTGCGCTCGCCCTCTCCGCGCGAGCGCGGGCGATCGTCACCGGCGACCGCGACCTACTCGACCATCCCGGCCTCAACCCGCCCGCGCTGGCGGTCCGAGCCGCGTGCGAGCTGCTGGGCCTTTGACGCCAGACCGACGCTAGCTAGCTCGTCATGGATCTTCCGTGCGCGATCCGACCACTCCCGGGCCGTCGGCGCCGGCAGCTCGAGCCGGGCTGCCAGATCCGCGGGGCGCAGGAACGATAGCCAGCCCGGGTGAGCCGGATGGGCGGTCAAACGGCCATCGACGGCGCTCGTCATGCCGACGACCGACGGGGAAAACGTGAGAACCCAGCCCTCCACGCCGGTCAAGCCCTGGATGTCGAGCAGTTGAGGCGGCACGGCCATGAAGGCCATGCCGGGGTACGCCGCGATCCGGGGCCCGTCATCTCGCTGAAACCACCCCTCCCCGTGCTCGATGGCCCCCAGGACGATGCTCCCACGCCGGTCGGCGGGCTGTTCGCGGGCGAGCGCGTCGGGCAGCCACGCCAAAGCGACCCGATCACCGAAACGCGCGCCAAGCCCGCCCTGCTGTCGATCGCCGTCGACGGCGCGATAGGGAGCGCGAGATGAGCGGGCTGCGGCGACGCGGAGGTTCCCCATCACCTGCTGTTCGCCGGAGCGTCGATTCGAGTTCCCGGCGGGGCCGAGACGCACCTGGTGTCACGATCGCCCCCTGAGCAGCCGCGATCGTCCTCTGGCGCTGCACGCAGATCCGCCCGTACCGTCCGCTGCCACCCACCTGAACGCCGCGACGGACCGTCGTGGCACGACGACAAGGAGGCACGGGTGCTTTCGGGTTCCTCTCCACAGCGGCTGCTCTCGGCGAGCGTCGTCGCTGCGCTCTGCCTGGCGCTGCCAGGCATCTCGCTCGCCGCCGACGACCCGCCGGGTCTCGGCGTAGATCACAGCGGCGAGCACTACACGCTCGACGGCGAGCCGGTCGCCCAGGGTGACGCCACGAGCGGCGACCGCATCTGCATCGCGAGCGCCGATGAGGCTGGCGAGATCGCCTGCTTCAGTTCGCGAGCAAGGCTCGGACAGGTCGGGGCCAACGCCCTCCGGGCGGGACAGTTGCCGCCAGGCTATGCAGCCCTACCCCCCGGCGTCACACGTGAGACGCTGATCGAGCGGTTCCTGGGAATGACCGGCGACGCGGCCCGTCCCCAGCCACCTGCAAGCACACCCGCGGCCAGTGCGTTGAAGCGTCGGGGGGCCAGGCGCCGCGCATCCGGCAAGAAGCATCACGTCAGGGCACGCAAGGCCGACGGCTACAGCTGTCGCTCGGATCCCTACACCTACGTCTACACGGGCGCTACGGCGGCACTCTCGGCAGCATGGGGTTCACCGGTGAGAACTGGAAGGACTATTCGTCCACTTACGACAACAAGGTCAGCTCGTTCTGGGCGATGGACAACGCGACGACACGCTGGCACGACTACGCCTATGGGCAGGGCGCCTACTACGGTCGAGGCTACGCGTGTCGCTACGTCGAGGACCTCAGCAACGCGAACATGACGGATGGCGGAACCGCGCAGGCACCGGGTGTGGGGTTCGTCAAGCTCGCGACCTGATCCGGGCACCGCTCTGCGTCAACCACACCAGAGGGGGTGCAACGTCGAGCATGTGGGCGACGGTGCGCCGAGGTTGACGTTAGCCACACGGATCTTCGCTTCGACCCGCGTCCAGGCGGCCCCGAGCCCGACGCAACGAGGTCCGCCTGTTCGTCCTCGACGAACAGGGGATCGGCGCCTGACCTACGTCTTTGCCCGCGTTGAAACCCACATCGAGTTTGAGCCTCGACGAACAGGGGATCGGCGCCTGACCTACGTCAGCCCGTCGTCCGTCGGCCGCAGCCCCTGGCCGGCGCGCACTTGCGCCGCGAGGCGCTGCGCACGGTCGACCGCGGCGACGACGCCGCCCGGATCGTCGACCCCGTTGAAGGTGAAGTCGGAGTCGTCGGTACCGGCGGTGTCGAAATCGACCGCGCCGACCTTCAGGAGCCGGTCGATCGGCGACTGGCGGGTGTTGACGTTCTGGACGCGGTCGATCCGGGTCTGCTGGACCGCGCGAGAGATGATTCCGCGCTGGATCCGCAGCCGCTGGTCGGTGATCGTGAAGCGCACGAAGATCCGGCGCACGAGGCCGACGACGAAGGCGATCGCCACGCAGACGGCGAACGCGACGACACCGGCCGTCGGCGACAGCGCCAGCCAGGCGATCGCGCCGAGCACGAGCCCGGCGAGCACGCCGCGCGCGTAGAGGCTCATCACCGAGCGCCAGCTCGGATGCCCGTCGTAGATCACGTTCTCGCCGGGGTGGAGGTCCATGACGGCGAGCGTAGTCGACGCGGGCGACGCTTCCGCCGCCTGCGTCGCTCCCCGCCGCCCGCGCCCGCGCTCCGTCCCTGCTTCGCCCCGCGCCCCGCCCGTGCCGCGCCCCGCCCGTGCCTCGCCCCGCGCCCCGCCCGTGCCTCGCCTGGCGCCGCCGCCTCGCCGCGCCGCCCCCGGCCCTGCCGCCGCCGCGCCGCCTACCCTCGGGCCGGTGCCCGACGTCGTCCAGGTGGAGCCGATCACGACGGCCCGCCTCTTGCGCGGGCCGTTCGACTACGTCCGTCCCGAAGGCGCGCAGGTCGGCTCCGTGCTCGTCGTGCCGTTCGCCGGACGCGACGTCGTGGGGGTCGTGACCGGGCTCGCCGAGCGCTCCGAGCACGAGCTGGCCACGCCGCGGAGGGTGCTCGAGCATTCGCTGCCGGACGACCTCGTCGCGCTCGCGCCGTGGATGGCGGCCGAGTACTGCTCGACCGTCGCCCGCGCGCTGGCGCTGATGCTGCCGCCGAAGGGCGCGCGTCCGCGCTCCGTGCTGCACGCCCGCACGCTGCGTGAGCCGGGGGCCGACGAGCGCCTGACCACGCGCCAGCGCGAGCTCCTCGCGAGCCTGCCGCGCGCAGCCGGCAAGGACCTGGGCGGGCTGCGGCGCCTCGAGGCGCGCGGCCTCGTGGCGATCGAGCCGGCGGGCGTGCGCCGGGCTCCCGTGCACGCCACGGTCGGCGCGCGGTCCGGCCGCGAGCCGCCGGTGCTGAGCGCCGACCAGGCGCGCGCGCTCGAGCAGGTCGCGGCCGCGGAGCCGGGCGAGCGGCTGCTGCTGCACGGCGTGACCGGGGCGGGCAAGACCGAGGTCTACCTGCGCGCCGCACGGCGCGCGCTCGACGCCGGGCGCGGCGTGCTCGTGCTCGTGCCGGAGATCGCGCTGACGCCGCAGATCGTCTCGCGGTTCCGCGAGCGCTTCGGCGACCTGGTCGCGGTGCTGCACTCCGCGCTCGCCCCGGGGGAGCGCTACGACGAGTGGCAGCGCCTGCGCACGGGGCGGGCGCTGATCGCGGTCGGACCGCGCTCGGCGGTCTTCGCGCCGCTCGAGCGGATCGGGCTGATCGTCGTCGACGAGGAGCACGACGCCTCCTACAAGCACGAGGGCGACCCCCGCTACGACTCGCGGCTCGTCGCCGAGCGGCGTGCCGCCGACCACGGCGCGGTGCTCGTCGCGGGCAGCGCGACGCCCAGGGCGGAGTCGTGGGCCGGCCTGCGGCGCGTGAGCATGCCGACCCGCGTCGACGGCGCACGGCTGCCACCGGTCGAGGTGCTCGACCTGCGCGGCGTGCGCGGCACGCTCCACCCGCGTGCCCACGAGGCGCTCGTCGACGCACGCAAGGCGATCGTCCTGCTGAACCGCCGCGGCTGGTCCAACTACCTGACCTGCGCGTCGTGCGGGCGTGCCTGGGAGTGCCCGAGCTGCGACGTGACGCTCGTCCTGCACCAGGCGCGCGGGATGCTCGCCTGCCACCACTGTGGGCACCGCGAGCGCGTGCCGTCGCGCTGTCCGGGCTGCGGCTCGGTGTCCGTCAGCCGGCACGGCACCGGGACCGAGCGGCTCGAAGGGGAGCTGCCGGGCCCGGTCTTCCGGCTCGACGGCGACGCCGCCCGGCCGGCCGAGGTGCTGGCGGCGTTCGAGCGTGCCGAGCGCGGCATCCTGCTCGGCACGCAGCTCGTCGCCAAGGGCCACGACTTCCCCGACGTCGAGCTCGGCGTCGTGGTCGACGCCGACCAGACGCTGCGCTTCCCCGACTTCCGCGCCGAGGAGCGCACGTTCGCGCTGGTCGCCCAGCTCGCCGGTCGCGCCGGCCGCGGCGGGAGCGCCGGCCGGGTGCTCGTCCAGACCGCCGCGCCCGACGCGCCGGCGATCGTCCACGCCGCGCGCCACGACGCCGAGGGCTTCCTGGCCGGGGAGCTCGAGCGCCGCCGCGAGCTGCGCTACCCGCCGTTCTCGACGCTGATCCGGATCGTCGCCTCCTCGCCGCGCCCCGGCGCCGCGGCCGCGGCCGCGCTCGCTCTGCGCGAGGCCCTCCCGGGGGCGCTGGGGCCCGCGCCGCTGTTCCGCCTGCGCGGCCGCGAGCGCAGTCAGGTCGTCGTCAAAGCGGCCGATCGCGCCGCCGCCGTCGCAGCCGTCGGGCTGGCGGTCGAGCACGTCGCCGGCGATCGCGCGCATCGCGGCGTCGCGCTGAGCGTCGACGTCGACCCGCAATAGACTGGATGCCCGGATGGCCTGCGATCACGACCACCCGGAGCAGCCGCTCGAGGCCGACGACGGGCGTCCCGACGTCGCGCTCGACCCTGAGACGCTCGCCCGCCGCGAGGCGGCGCTGCGCCAGATCGTCCAGTTCGGCGACCCGGTCCTGAAGTCCCGCGCGCTCCCCGTGAGCGACTTCGACGGCGCCCTTCACGACGAGCTGGAGCGCATGGGGCGGCTGATGAGCGACGCGCTGGGGATCGGCCTGGCCGGCAATCAGGTCGGCCTGCTCAAGCGCCTCCTCGTGTACCGGGTCGACGAGGACGGCCCCGTGCAGGTGCTCGTGAACCCCGAGCTCGAGTGGTCCTCGAAGGAGACCGAGGTGCTCGAGGAGGGCTGCCTGAGCCTGCCGCGTGTGCACGTCGACATCGAGCGCCCGCTGCACGTGCGCGTGCGGGCGCGCGACGCCGCCGGCGAGGAGGTCCTCGTCGAGGCGTCCGGGCTCGAGGCGCGCGTGATCCAGCACGAGGTGGACCACCTCGACGGGATCCTGATCCTCGATCGGGCGCCGCGCGACCAGCGCCGCGAGGCGATGCGCGCGCTGCGCGAGCTCGACCTCGCCTGACGCGCGGTGCTGACCGTCTACCTCGGCACCTCGCAGTTCGCCGCCGCCGTCCTCGAGCTGCTCGCTCGCACGGAGCACCGTCCGGCGCTCGTCGTCACGCGACCCGACCGGCCCGCGGGCCGGGGCCGGCGGCTCAGCCCGCCCCCGGTGGCGCGGCTCGCGCGCGAGCTGGGGATCGCGCTCGACCAGCCCGAGGACGTCGGCGCCGCACCCGCGCGCGAGCGGATCGCGGCCGCCGAGCCCGACGTCGTCGTCGTCTGCGCGTTCGGCGCGATCCTGCGCGAGCCGCTGCTCAGCGAGCACGAGCTGCTCAACATCCATCCGTCGCTGCTGCCGCGCTGGCGCGGTGCCGCGCCGATCGAGCGCGCGATGATCGCCGGAGATCGGGAGACCGGCGTGTCGATCATGCGCGTCACCGCCGGGCTCGACAGCGGCCCGGTCTGCCTCCAGCAGGCCGAGCGCATCGGTGACGACGACACGTACGGCACGCTCGCCCCGCGGCTCGAGGCGCTCGGCGCGATGCTGCTCGTCCGTGCGCTCGAGGAGCGCCCGCCGTTCGCTCCTCAGGACGAGGCGGCGGCGACGTACGCGGAGAAGATCGGCGCCGACGAGCGCACGCTCGACCCTGCCGCGCCGGTCGAGCACAGCGAGCGCGTCGTGCGCGCCCTGCACCCGCACATCGGCGCGCGGATGGCGCTCGAGGACGGCACGCTGATCGGCGTGCTCCGGGCGCACGTCGAGGACGGTCGCCTGGTGCCCGACGAGGTGCGTCCCCCGGGTGGGCGGCCGATGCCCTACGCCGACTACCTGCGCGGGCGTCGCGACGGATGACCGTGCGAGGTGCCGTCACCGTCACGCCCGCGCGCCGCGCCGCGTTCGCCGTCGTCCTACGGACGCTCGACCAGGGCGCCTACGCCGACCGTGCGCTGCACGGCGAGACCCGCGGCCTGGACCCTCGCGACCGCGCGCTGGCGAAGCGACTGGCGTTCGGCGCCGTCCAGCGCCGCGCGACGCTCGACTGGCTGGCCGCCCGCTACACGAAGGGATCGCTCGAGCCGCGTGTTCGCGCCGCGCTGCACATCGGGCTCGAGCAGCTCGTGTTCATGGACGGCGTCGCCGAGCACGCGGCGATCGCGCAGGCGGTCGAGCTCGCCAAGCCGAGCCGCGGCCACCGCGTCGTCAACGCGGTGCTGCGCAGAGTGCAGCGCGAGGGCGTCGAGCTGCCGCCGGACGACACGCCCCAGGGCGCCGCGATCCGCCACAGCCACCCCGAATGGCTGGTGCGCGCCTGGTGGGAGTGGCTCGGCGCGGACGAGACGCGCGCGCTGCTGGCGGCCGACAACCGCCCGGCCGAGTCGGTGCTGCGCGTCAATGCGCTGGTCACGGGCGTCGACCTCGACGACATCCCCGGACGGCGCGAGGACGACGCGATCGTCGTCGAGGGCGCGTTCGACGCCTTCGCGCACCCCGGGTACGCCGCGGGGGCGTTCACGCCCCAGTCGCGGGCCTCGCAGCGCGTCGCGCCGTTCCTGGGCCCGCAGCCCGGGGAGCGCGTGCTCGACCTCTGTGCGGCCCCCGGGGGCAAGACGACGCACCTCGCGGCGCTGATGGAGAATCGCGGCGAGATCGTGGCCGTCGAGCGCCACCCCGGGCGAGCCGCCGCGCTCGAGCAGACGTGCGCGCGGATGCACGCCGACGCGGTGCGCGTCGTATGCGCCGACGCGCGCGAGCTCGACGATCCCGCCGGCTTCGACCGCGTGCTGCTCGATCCACCGTGCAGCGGCCTCGGGACGCTGCGAACGCACCCGGATCTGCGCTGGCGCGTGCAGGCGGAGGACCTGCCGCAGCTCGCCGCGCAGCAGGACGAGCTGCTCGCGGCCGCCCGGCGCAACCTGCGGCCGGGGGGCACGCTCGTCTACTCGGTCTGCACGATCTCGCCTCCCGAGGAGCGTCTGGAGGGCGTCGAGAGGTGGCGAACGCTGCCCCATCGCGACGGGACCGACGGCTTCTATAGTGCCCGCGATGGAGGTTGAGGTCGGGCTGCGCTGTCCGTCTTGCCGCGAGCCGTGGCTGCGTCCGACCGCCGTCCCCGGTCGCTTTCGCTGCGTGAGCTGCCTGCACCGCTTCGAGCTGCGCTCGGTCTGCCCGGGCTGCGGCGAGCACCAGACGATCGTGCGGATGGCGAGCACGGCGACGACCGAGTGCGGGCACTGCGGCTCCTCGATGCTGGTCGAGGTCTGAGCCGTGCCGCCGATCGAGCTCGCCCCCTCCGTCCTGGCTGCCGACTTCGGCCGACTGCGCGAGCAGGTCGAGCTGGTCCGCGGGGCCGGCGCGAGCGTCGTGCACGTCGACGTGATGGACGGCCACTTCGTCCCGCCGCTGTCGATGGGCCCGCCGATCTGCGAGGCGCTGCGCGGCTGCGGGCTGCACGTCGAGGCGCACCTGATGGTCGAGCGGCCGGAGCGCGGTCAGATCGAGGCGTTCGCCCGTGCCGGCGCTGAGACGATCGTCGTCCATGCCGAGGCGACGCCGCACGTCCACTACGCGCTTCAGGCGATCCGCGCGGCCGGCTGCCTCGCGGGCCTCGCCGTCAACCCGGCGACCGGGCTGGACGTCTTCGCCGAAGTCGACGTCGATCTCGCGCTCGTGATGAGCGTCAACCCCGGATGGGGCGGGCAGGCGTTCATCGACTCCTCGCCGGCGCGGATCGCGCGACTGCGCGATCTGCTCGGCCCCGACGTGCCGATCGAGGTCGACGGCGGCGTAGACGCGCGCACCGCCGGTCCCTGCGCCGCGGCCGGCGCGACCCGGCTCGTGGCCGGGACCGCGATCTTCCGCGCCCCCGACCCGGCGCGCGCGGCCATCGAGATCCTCGGGGCGGCCCGCGAGGGCGCCGCCGCGCTCGCGCACTCGACCTCCGGATAGGGCGACGCCGAGCGCCGCGCCCGCGGCCGGCGCGCATGCGAAGCTGAGGGCCATGAGCACGCAGAGCCAGACCGCCGGCGGGCCGGCCGCCACCGACGGGGATGCGATCGTCGCCGCAAGCGAGATCACGCGCGTCTACGGGCAGGGTGAGGCCGAGGTTCGCGCGCTGGACGGCGTCAGCGTCCGATTCCCGCGGGGGCGGTTCACCGCGATCATGGGTCCGTCCGGCTCGGGCAAGAGCACGCTCATGCACGTGCTCGCCGGGCTCGACAAGCCGACGAGCGGGACGGTGGAGCTCGACGGGGTCGAGCTCACCGAGCTGAACGACACCGATCTGACGAGGCTCCGGCGGGACCGCGTGGGGTTCGTCTTCCAGTCCTTCAACCTGATCCCGGTGCTCGACGCGCGCGAGAACATCGAGCTGCCGCTGTCGATCGCCGGACGGGATCCCGACCGCGACTGGATCGCGCGGATCATCGACGAGGTCGGGATCGGCGACCGGCTCGAACACCGGCCGAGCGAGCTCTCCGGCGGTCAGCAGCAGCGGGTCGCGATCGCCCGCGCGCTCGCGTCGCGGCCCGCGGTGGTGTTCGCCGACGAGCCGACCGGGAACCTCGACTCGCGCTCCGGTCAGGACGTGCTCGGGCTGCTGCGGCGCTCGGTCGACGAGCTCGGTCAGACGGTCGTCATGGTGACGCACGACGCCAATGCCGCCTCGTACGCGGACCGCCTGCTGCTGCTGGCCGACGGGCGCGTCGTCCACGACGGAGAGGCCCGGTCGGCCGGCGAGGTGCTCGACCTCGTCAAGGGGCTCGGCCAGTGACGCGAGTCGCTCTGCGCAGCCTCCTGACTCGTCGTCTGAGGCTGCTCCTGACGCTGCTCTCGGTCGCGCTCGGCGTGTCGCTGATCTCGGCGACGTACGTCTTCACCGACACGATCAACCGCAGCTTCGACCGGATCTTCGCCGAGGGGCAGAAGGGCGTCGACGCGGCGGTCACGCCACGCGAGCTCGTCGACCTCGGCGATAGCGGCGGCAGTCGGCCGACGGTCTCGCCCGACATGCTCCTGCGGGTTCGCGCCAACCCGGACGTCCAGGTCGCCGAGGGCGCGGTCTTCGACACGGTCACGATCCTCGGCCCCGACGGCAAGCGCGTCGGGGTCGGCGGCGCCCCGAGCTTCCTCGGCAGCCTTGCGCAGAACCGCCGCTTCGAGGCGAGCAAGATCGTAGCCGGCCGCTTCCCGCGCACCGACGACGAGGTGGCCGTCGACAACGCGACCTTCAAGAAGGAGGGCCTGCGGATCGGCGGGCGGCTCACCGTGCAGGGAGCGGTTGCGCGCAAGGACTACGTCGTCGTCGGGACCACGCAGCTCGGCGGCGTCGACTCGTTCGGCGGCACGGCCGTCGCGGGGGTGCTGCTGGACGAGGCGCTGCGGATGCTCGGCAAGACGGGCTACGACGCGATCAACGCGGCGGCGCGCCCGGGCGTATCGGACGCGCAGCTCGCCCAGTCGCTGCGTGAGCAGCTCCCCGACTCGGTCGTCGTGCGCACCGGCCAGGCCGAGGCCGAGCGCCAGTCGCGCGACGTCACCAGCAGCCTGGGCTTCCTGACGACGTTCCTGCTCGTCTTCGGGTTCGTCGCGGTCTTCGTCGGCGCGTTCATCATCTTCAACTCGTTCTCGATCACGGTCGCGCAGCGCACGCGGGAGCTCGGCCTGCTGCGAGCCCTCGGCGCGACCAGGCGCCAGGTGCTCTTCGACGTGCTCGGCGAGGGACTCTTGATCGGGCTCGTGGGGTCGCTTGCCGGGCTCGGGCTCGGGCTCGCGCTGGCTCCCGGGCTGCGTGCGCTGTTCAAGGGGGTCGGCGTCGACCTGCCGTCCACGGGCCTCGTCGTCGGCTCGCGGACGATCGTGGTCGCGCTGCTCGTCGGGATCCTCGTCGCGGTGTTCTCCGCGATCGTCCCGGCGCTGCGCGCGACTCGCGTCGCGCCGATGGCGGCCCTGCAGGTCGGCCAGACGTCGACGACCGGGCGGATCTCGCGGCGTGTGACGATCTCCGCCTGCGTCCTGCTCGCGGCCGGCGTCGCACTGCTCGCCGTCGGGCTCTTCACCTCCGGCTCGACCAACTCGCGTCTCGCGCTGCTCGGCTCGGGAACGCTCGTGACGTTCCTCTCGGTCGCGTTGCTCAGCCCGCGCCTCGTGCGCCCGCTCGCCGGCATCCTCGGGCGCCCCGTCCAGATGATCGCCCGCTTCCCGGGCCGCCTGGCGCGTGAGAACGCCATCCGTCAGCCGTCGCGCACCGCCGCGACGTCGGCTGCGCTGATGGTGGGCGTCGCGTTGGTGACGTTCGCCTCGGTCTTCGCGGCCGGCACGAGGGCGCTCATCGACAACGGGGTGAAGAGCGACTTCACGGGCAGCTTCGTCATCCGAAGCGGCGACGGCTTCTCACCGTTCGCGGCGGAGACGATGCCCGCGATCGCCGCGGTGCCGGGTGTCGACGCCGTCAGCGGGGTTCGGTTCTCTCGCGCACGTGCGGTGGAGCTGGGCCGCACGGTCAACGTCAGCGGGATCGACCCGCGGAGCCTCCCCGAGCTCTATCGGGTGACGATCGAGCAAGGGCCGCGGGATGCGGTCAGCGGCCTCGGCTCGGGCTCCGGCGCGCTCGTGAACAAGCGCTTCGCCGAGGACCGCGGCATAGCGGTCGGCGATCCGCTGACGCTGCGCACCCCGACCCGAGCGACGGTGCGCACCCGGGTCGTCGCGATCGTGAAGGACAACGGCGGCCTGATCGCCGACGTGACCGTGCCCAACGCGCTGCTGGAGCGCTCGTTCGGCGAGTCGAAGGTCGCCGTCGGCTTCGTCGGGCTTCGCCCCGGCGCCGGCGAAGGGGCGACGCAGAAGAGGATCGCGGAGCTGCTGAGCGCCCGCTACCCAGCGGCGGAGGTGCAGACGGCGCAGGAGTTCATCGACCAGCAGACCGGACAGGTCAACCAGCTGCTGGGGCTGATATACGCGCTGCTGGCGCTCTCGATCGTCATCGCGGGGTTCGGCATCGTCAACGCCCTCGTGCTCTCGATCAGCGAGCGCACGCGGGAGATCGGCATGCTGCGAGCGGTCGGCACGACCCGCCGCCAGGTGCGGTCGATCATCCGCTGGGAGGCCGTGATCACCGGGCTGATCGGCGGCATCGTCGGCTGCGCCCTGGGACTGGGGCTCTCGGTCTTGTTCACGCAGCCGCTGGAGGACTTCACGATCGTCGTCCCGATCGGGCTGCTGGCGCTCCTCGTCGTGCTCGCCGGCGTCGTCGGCGTGATCGCGGCCGCGTGGCCGGCCCGTCGCGCCGCGAGGCTAGACGTGCTCGAGGCGCTGGCGCACGAGTAGCGCGGTGCGCTAGGTGGCCGAGCGGCGATCGCGAACGTAGACGCCGCTCAGCAGCACGCACAGCAGCAGCGCGCCGCCCGCGTAGCCGACCTCGGCGCGCAGCAGCACGTCGTCGACCCACCCGGCCAGCATCCAGGCGACGAAGCCTGCGGCTGCGGCGAGCCATGCCGCGGCCGCCACACCGGCGCGCCCCCGCGCGAGCGCCGCCTGGTTGAGCGTTCCGGCCACGAGGTGCAGGCCCATGCCGACCGCGACGACCGCGAGCCCGACTCGCGGGTAGTCGACCTCGTCGCCGAAGACGATGTGCATCACCAGTGGGCCGACCAGCAGCAGGCCGAGCGCGACCAGGCCGGCGAAGCCGACGATGGCCAGGATCGTGATCCGCACCGCGCGCCGGAACTCGGCCTGCCCCTCGGTCGCCTCCAGGCCGGCGAGGTGGGGGAGCAGCGACGTCTGGATCGACTGGAACAGCATCAGCGGGGCGCGCGTGATCAGCAGCGCGTTGAAGACCGCGCCGGCGAGCGCCGCCCCGGCGACCGCGCTGGCGACGATCACGCCGGCGTTCAGCAGCGCCTGCTCGCCGAGCTGCACCCCGGCGACTGCGAGCGCGAAGCCCCCGCCCGTCCGCAGGCTCAGCTTGCTTCCGGGCTCCGGCTGCGGTGCCGCCGGAGCCGCGCCGGCCGGCCGGACGTGGCGCATCAGCGCCCACGGCACGACGATGAGCGAGGCGAGCGGCGCCGCGAGGATGCCGGCGGCGACCGTCGCCTGACCGCCGGCGATGCCGACCGCGACGGCGAGCGGGAAGCAGACGCGGGAGAGCGACTCGAACAGCACGAGCCCGCCGTAGAGGCCGAACCACTGGTGGCCGGCGAAGTAGCCGCGGGCGAAGTAGCTCGCCGCGTACGCCAGCGCGGCGCCGGTGAAGATCCAGAAGAGTGTCTGCGAGCCGTCGAACAGGTCGACGATCTGCACGCGCAGCGCCAGCGCGACGGCCAGGAACAGCGCCGCGAAGCCGGCCTGCAGCGCGAGCGCGACCCGCAGAGGGTGACCGTGGTGCAGGCCGCGGGCGCGGCGATCCGCGATCGTCCGCGACAGGAGCTGCTCGACCGGCCGGTAGATGATCGAGATGACGACGAACAGGATCGCCCAGAGCAGCGCGATCGCGCCGTAGGCGTCGGCCGGCAGGACATGCGAGGCGACGGCGAAGTACAGGAAGCTCAGCAGCCCGGTGGCCGCGATCCCGACCGACAGGATCCGCGCCCCGCGCGCGTACGAGCCCGCCGGCGCCGGCGCCGCCGCGCGGTCTGCGGCGCTGAGCTCGGCGGCGGCGGCGTCCGTCACCGGCCCGGCGTCAGTCGCCGACGCGCACGAGGCACATCGTCCACGGGAACGGCCGGCGCACCTCGACGACCTCGCCGTAGTTCGACAGCAGGCGCGTGAACGCCGAGCTCGACCAGTGGTTGACGTGGCCCGGCGTGTTGCCGAGGCTGCGCCAGTAGGCGCCGCGCGCGAGGTTCGTCAGCCGCCAGATCGGCTCTCGAGGGACGGAGACGAGGATCCAGCGGCGCGCGCAGCGCTGCATCTCGCACAGCGTCTCCTCGGGGTCGGGAACGTGCTCCAGCACCTCGATCGCGGCCGCCATGTCGAACTCGCTCTCCGCGAACGGCAGGTTCTCGGCCTTCGTGACGCGGTACTCGAGGTTGGGTCGCGAGCGCCCGGCCCAGTGCCGGCGCAGCTCGGGGTCGTCGAGGTCGATGCCGACGATCCGGCGGTCGCCGAGTCGCTGCGCCCACTCGTACGTGAGGATGCCCTCGCCGCAGCCGACGTCGAGCACCGAGGTCGGGGACGCGATGCCCCACAGCTCGTCGAGGTCGCGGTGGAAGCCCTCCATCAGCCGGCGGACCACCGGGTTCGACGAGCCGTACTTGTCGAAGGTGTTGCCGGTGACCGTGCCCTCGCCGTCGACGGTGACGTTCGTGCTCATGCGCGCAGGGTCTCCTGCTCGGTGGTCGTCGGGTGGAGGTCGTCGGGTGCCGGCGCGGCGCGCGCGCCGGTCGTCGCCTCCTGGCCGGTCGGGTGCGATCCCGGCTCGTAGTGCGACGGCGCGATCCCGAGGTGCAGCTCGATGCGCCGCACGCGCTCGAAGACGCGCTGCTGCATCATCCGGTTGCCGTGCAGCAGGTCGCCGATGACGCCGAGCGCGGCCATCACGACGGCGGCGTTGAAGAGGACCGCTCCGAAGATGAGCGACTGCACGTGGCCGGCGCCGTCGTCCTGAACCCAGGCGACCAGCCAGCGCAGCCAGGGGATCATGGCGAGCACGGCGAGCACGGCCGCCAGCGAGAGGAAGACGCGCAGCGGCTCGTACTGGGCGTAGATACGGAAGATCGACGCCGTGTTGCGCCGGACGTAGGCCCACGTCGAGGGGAACAGGCGCGACTCGCGGGTCTTCGGGTTCGTCGCGATCGGCACGTCCTCGACGGCGACGAGCAGCTTGCCCGCCTGGATGATCGTCTCCAGGGTGTAGGTGAACTTGGAGACGACGGCCATCTGGATCGCGGCCTCGCGGTTGTAGGCGCGAAAGCCCGACGTCGTGTCGCTCACGGCGGTGTCAGACGCCTGGCGCACGACCCACGAGCCGAGCTTCTGCAGGCGCTTCTTGAGCGGTGAGAAGTGCTCGATCGTGTCGGTCTGGCGATCTCCGACGACCATGTCGGCGCGGCCCGCGACGATCGGCTCGACGAGCCGCGGGATGTCCGCGGCGGAGTACTGGTTGTCGGCGTCGGTGTTGACGATCACGTCGGCGCCCAGCTTCAGGCAGGCGTCGAGCCCGGCCTGGAAGCCCACGGCGAGCCCCTTGTTGTTCGTCAGCCGGACGATGTGGTCGACGCCGTTCGCGCGCGCGACCTCGATGGTCCGATCGGTCGAGCCGTCGTCGATCACCAGCCACTCGACCGTGTCGAAGCCGGTGACCTCCCGCGGGAGGTCGGCCAGCGTTTCGGGGAGCGTCGACTCCTCGTTGAGGCAGGGGATCTGGATGATGAGCTTCATGCGAGCAGGACCAGGGTAGGACGCCGCGAAGCGGCCCGCGGCGGACGTCCGGCGGGCGCCGGGGCGCCGACGGTGCCGTAGACTCGCCTCGCAGTATGCCGGACCCCCGGGCGGCGCGCCCCGCCCGCCGGCCGACCTCGCCGTGACAACTCCTCCCGCCTCGACGACGGCCGACACCGCCGGCCCAGCGGCCGCGGACGACCCGTCCGCCGGCCTGTCGCCCGCGCGCCGGGTCGCGGCGCGGGCGGCGGCGCTCCACTGGCCGGCGATCCTGCTCGGCCTGCTCGTCGTGGGCGTCGTCGTCGGAACCGTCGCGTACCCCACGTACACGAACTACGACTCGACCTACTCGCTGATCTGGGGTCGCGAGCTGCTGCACGGCGAGCTGCCCTCGTTCGATGCCTACCGCGCCCCGACGCAGCATCCGCTGGCGCTGGTCTTCGGCGCGGCGCTGGCGCTGCTCGGTGACGCCGCGGATCGGCTGATGGTCATCGCGACGCTCGCCAGCTTCGTCGTGCTCGTCGTCGGGCTCTACCGGCTCGCGCGGACCGCCTTCACGGTGCCCGTGGGACTGGCCGCCGGCGCGATCCTCTGCACGCGGCTGGACTTCCCGTTCCTCGCGGCCCGCGCCTACATCGACATCCCGTACCTCGCGCTCGTCGTCTGGGCGGCCGTCGTCGAGGCGCGCTCGCCGCGCCGGCGCGGGCTCCTCGTCCTTGCGTTGCTCACGCTCGCCGGCCTGCTGCGCCCCGAGGCCTGGCTGCTGAGCGGTCTCTACTGGCTCTACCTCGTGATGCGCGCGAGCTGGCGCGAGCGGATCGTCGGGGCGCTGATCGTCGCCGCGGCACCGCTCGTCTGGGTGCTCACCGACCTCGCCGTCACCGGCGACCCGCTCTTCTCACTGACGCACACCAGCGGGCTGGCCGAGGAGCTCGGGCGCCAGAAGGGCATCTCGGAGGTCCCGTCGGCGATGGTCGGCTTCCTGCGCGAGCTCGTCAAGCTGCCGATCGCCTTCGCCGGAGCGATCGGGCTCGTCCTCGCCGCGTGGATCGCGCCGACGCGCCTGCGGGTGCCGGTCGCCCTCTTCGCGGTCGGCCTCGGGACGTTCCTGCTCGTCGGGGTCGCGGGCCTGTCGGTCATCAACCGCTACCTGCTCGTGCCGTCGATGATGGTGATGCTGTTCGCGGCATTCGCGATCGCCGGCTTCAGCCTGCTGCGCGAGCGCAGCGCCGTACGGCGCGCCTGGGCGCTCGCGGCGGCCGTGCTCGTCGCCGGCGCGGCGCTCTGGACGGCGCTGAAGGTGAACCCGAACCGGCTCACGGGCGAGCTCGTCTTCCGCGGCGACTCGCGACCGGCCCTCGCGGCGCTGCTCCGGAGCGATGCGGTGCGTCGCCACGCGAGCTGCGGCCCGGTGACCGTCCCGAACCACAAGCTGATCCCCGACGTGCGCTGGATCGCCGACCTGCCGGTCGACCGCGTCATCGCGCGCAGCGACGCACGGGCGATGCGCGGCGTCGACTCCGGCGTGGCGATCTTCGCCGCACGCCGCTCGGTGCTCGTCCGCCAGGGCCTCACACCGGAGGACTCGAGTCCGCAGGACACGGCGCGCAGCCTGCCGCCGCCGAGCTTCTCGCGAATCGCGACGAACGGCTTCTACACGGCCTACGGACGCTGTCCGTAGGCGACCGCCGCCCCTATCCTGGGCGGCACGTGCAGCACGGCCGCGACCAAGAGCTCCTGCTGAGGGCGATCGAGCTCGCGCGGCGCGGCGTCGGTGCCGTCAGCCCCAACCCGGCCGTCGGCGCCGTCATCGCCCGTGACGGGGAGATCCTCGGAGAGGGCTGGCATGAGCAGTTCGGCGGGCCCCACGCCGAGGCTCGCGCGATCGAGGCGGCCGGCGGCGTCGAGCTGCGGGGTACGACGCTCTACGTCTCGCTCGAGCCGTGCTGCCACCAGGGCCACCAGCCGCCGTGCACCGACGCGATCCTCGCGGCCGGGATCGGCCGGGTCGTCGTCGGCGACGACGACCCGAGCGGGCACGCGAGCGGTCGCGGCCTCGGGATCCTTCGCGACGAGGGGGTCGAGGTCGTGCTCGCCGACGGCGAGCCGCGGCGGCGCGCGCGGCTCGAGAACCAGGCCTTCCGCAAGCACGCCCGGACCGGTCGTCCGTGGGTCCTCTTCAAGTCCGCGGTCAGCCTCGACGGCAAGGTGGCCACGCGCGACGGCGACTCGCAGTGGATCTCCTGCGAGGAGAGCCGACAGCTCGCGCACCGCTGGCGTGCCAGCGTCGACGCCGTGGCCGTCGGCATCGGGACCGCGCTGGCCGACGATCCCCGGCTGACCGCGCGCATCCCCGGCGTGCGCCGCCAGCCGCGGCGCGTCGTGTTCGACTCGACGGCGCGGCTGCCACTCGACTCGCGGCTCGTGGCGGGGGCGCATGGCGTGCCGCTGGTCGTCGTCGTCTCCCGTGCCGCGCCGCGCTCGCGGATCGAGGCGCTCCAGCGCGGCGGAGCGGAGGTCGTCGTGGCCACGGGCGAGCACGAGCCGGCCCGCCTCGCCGATGCGCTCGCGCAGCTGGGACGGCTCGAGACGCCCGTCACGTCGATCCTGCTGGAGGGCGGCCCGCGGCTTGCCGGCGCGTTCCTCGACGCCGGCGAGATCGACGAGGCGAGGCTGTTCGTCGCGCCGCTGCTGCTCGGTGCCGCGAGCGCCCGCGATCCGCTCGAGGGGGAGGGGGTCGCGACGATCGCCGACGCGACCCGGGCGTTGTCGCTCGATGCCCGCCCGAGCGGTGAGGACGTGCTGCTCACCGCCCGGCTGCGAGAGTGGTGAGCGTGTTCACCGGGCTCGTCCAGGACATCGGGAGCGTCGCGGCGATCGAGTCCACCGCAGGCGGTGCGCGCCTGCGGGTGCACACGGTGCTGCACGGCGAGATCGCCGACGGCGACTCGGTCGCCGTCAACGGCGTCTGCCTCACGGCGACGGCCGTCGAGGACGGCGGCTTCTCCGCCGACGCGATGCGCGAGACGCTGCGGCGCTCCTCGCTCGGGACGCTCGAGCCGGGGGGCGCCGTGAACCTCGAGCTGGCGCTGCGCGCCGACCAGCGCCTGGGCGGCCATGTCGTCCAGGGGCACGTCGACGGCATCGGGCGCGTCGCGGCCATCCGCGAGGACGGATTCGCACGCGCGCTGACGGTCGAGCCGGAAGATCCCGCGCTGCTGCGCTACGTCGCCGAGAAGGGATCGATCGCGATCGACGGCGTCTCGCTGACCGTCGCGCGAGTCGACGACCGCGGGCTCGACGTCGCGCTGATACCCGAGACGCTCGAGCGCACGACGCTCGGCGCGGCGAGCGTCGGGGCGCCCGTCAACCTCGAGGTTGACATCCTTGCCAAGTACGTGGAGCGGCTGACGAGGACAACGAGATGAGCACCCCGACCCGGGACGACGTGCGGTTCGCGACGATCGAGGAGGCGCTCGAGGACATCGCGGCCGGCCGGATGATCGTCGTCGTCGACGACGAGGACCGCGAGAACGAGGGCGATCTGGTCATCGCCGCCGAGCACATCACGCCCGAGGCGATCAACTTCATGACGCGCCAGGCCGGCGGCTGGATCTGCCTCGCGCTGACGCCGGAGCGCTGCGACGAGCTCGACCTCGAGCTGATGGCGGCCAAGAACGAGTCGACGTTCGCAACCCCGTTCACCGTGACGATCGAGGCGCGCGAGGGCGTCACGACCGGCATCAGCGTCTACGACCAGGCGCACACGATGCGCGTCGCCGTGGACCCCTCGAGCGGTCCGCACGACATCGTCCAGCCCGGGCACGTGCACCCGCTGAAGGCCCGCTCCGGCGGTGTCCTCGAGCGTACCGGGCACACCGAGGCGAGCATCGACCTGGCGCGGCTCGCCGGCTGTCTGCCCGCCGGGGTGATCTGCGAGATCCAGAACGAGGACGGCTCGATGGCGCGCGTCCCGGATCTAGCCGCCTACGCGGCCAAGCACGGGCTGCGGATGGTCACGATCGCCGACCTGATCGCCTACCGCCGTCGTCACGACAAGCTCGTCGAGCGGGTCGTCTCGACCTCGCTGCCGACCGGCTTCGGCGAGTTCACCGTCGTCGGCTACCGCTCGCTGATCGACGAGAAGCACCACGTCGCGCTCGTCAAGGGCGAGGTCTCCGGACGCGCGGACGTGCTCGTCCGCGTGCACTCCGAGTGCCTCACCGGCGACGTCTTCCACTCGCTGCGCTGCGACTGTGGTGAGCAGCTCGAGGCGGCGCTCGCGATGATCGAGGCCGAGGGCGAGGGCGTCCTGCTCTACCTGGCCCAGGAAGGCCGCGGCATCGGCCTGCTGAACAAGCTGAAGGCCTATCGCCTGCAGGAGCAGGGCCTCGACACCGTCGACGCCAACCTGCGGCTCGGGCTGCCCGCCGACCTCCGCGACTACGGGATCGGGGCCCAGATCCTCGTCGACCTCGGCCTCAGCTCGATCCGGATCCTCACCAACAACCCGAAGAAGATCCGTGGCCTCGAGGGCTACGGGCTGTCGGTCACCTCGCAGCTGCCGATCGAGCACGCGCCGAACCGCCACAACGAGGCATACCTGCGCGCGAAGGCGCAGCGGATGGGGCACATGCTGCACCACCAAGGCCTCAACCTCGACGGCGAGATGATCCTCGAGGAGCACCGCCACGACCACGAGTCGGGCAGGGACAGTCGGTGAGCGAGCGCTACGCGATCGTCGTCGCGCGCTTCTACGGCTCGCTCGCCGAGCGACTCGTCGCGGGGGCGCAGGCCGGGTTCGCCGCGGGCGGCGCGAGTGACGTCGACATCTTCGACGTGCCCGGAGCGTTCGAGCTGCCGTTCGCCGCCCAGGCCTGCGCGCAGAGCGGTCGCTACGCCGGCGTGGCGTGCCTCGGCGCCGTGATCCGCGGCGAGACCGACCACTACGACATCGTCTGCGCCGAGACGGCTCGCGGCATCCAGGAGGTCCAGCTGCGCACGGGCGTGCCGTGCGGGTTCGGCGTCCTGACCATCGAGACGATGGACCAGGGGGTCGCGCGCTCGGGCGGTGGCACCCGCGACACGGGTCGCCAGGCCGCCGAGGCGGTGCTCGCGCTGCGAGCGATCCAGCGGCGGCTGGGCTGAGCCGGCCCCCGCGCCCGCGGGCATTGACGCGGCGGGCAGCGGCGCTACGATCGCGGACGTGAGCACCACCCAGACGCTCGCGATCTTCCTGATCCTCGTCGTGCACGTGGTCGCGGTGCCGCTCGTCGCCTGGATTGTCATCGCCCAGCAAGGCGAGCCCTCGGATCTGCGCCGCTGGTGGGGCGGCGACGACGCCGGCGGCACGGCCCGGCCGAACGAGCCGCCCAAGCCGTCCGGCGGCGACGCGCTCCTGCTGCCGGACGCGCAGCCGAGTCCCGTCCGCCTGCGCGGACCGGGCCGCATCGGCGACGCCTACCCCGCACCGGCGCGGCGTCCCGCGCATCCCGAGCGCGCGCCCGAGCGCGTTCCCGAGCGCGTCGGCTGAGCCGGGCACGCGGCGATCCCACGCCCGGGCGCCGACCGTCGCGCGGCAGCCGGAGCGCCGAACGCTCCGGAGATGGCGGACAGCGGCGATTCCGCGCCTGGGCGCCGACCGTCGCACGGCAACCCGAGCGCCGAACGCGCCGGAGATGGCGGACAGCGGCGATCCCGCGTCGAGCGCCGACCGTCGCGCGGCAACCCGAGCGCCGAACGCGCCGGGGATGGTGGACAGCGGCGATCCCGCGCCCGGGCGCCGACCGTCGCGCGGCAACCGTCGCGCGGCGCGGCAACGGCGGCGGATATCCGGTCCGCTCGCCGGGCGCTACACTGCACCGCCTCATGGCGAAGGTATGCGTCAGCTGCGGCAAGGGTCCGTCATTCGGGCAGAGCCGCAGCCACTCGATGGTCGCGACGAAGCGCCGCTTCAACGCGAACCTCCAGAAGATCCGCATCCTCAACGGCGTGACCCCCGTGCGGGCATATGTCTGCACGCGGTGCATCAAGGCCGGCAAGGTCGTCAAGGCCTCCTGACGGTCTCCGGCGGCGTCTGACGTCGCCCGCCGCGTCGCGCCGTGCTGTGTCGCGCTGTCGCGCCGCCGCGTTCGCCGTCATCCATCCGCCGGAGCCTCGTCAGGGGCGTGGTGTCCGGCGGCGTCTGACGCCGCCCGCCGCGTCGCGCCGTGCTGTGTCGCACTGCCGCGCCGCCGCGTTCGCCGTCATCCGTCCGCCGGAGCCTCGTCAGGGGCGCGTGCCGGGCGCCGGGCTCGACGTCGCCGGATGTGGCTGCAGTAACGCGGTCCATACCTGAGCTTCTGCAGCCACGTGGCTTCTGCAGCCACGTGGCTGGGACAGGGGCGTCCCGGTCGCACCCGCCGTCCTCCGCGCACCTTCCACCGCCTCCGCCGCGCGCTAGCGCGACTGGCTCGCGAAGGGCACCCAGCCCCGTACCGCGCACGGCTGCCACGCAGCCGTCCCCACTGCGACCGAGCGTCGTAATAGCCTTCCGGGAGTCGTGTCGGCCGCGCCGCTACCGTCGCTCGTGCGCTTCCGTGCAGCATTGCGCGGGGCGCTGGCGCACCTCGAGTCGCGTCGCCAGGAGATCAACGACCTGAACGTCTTTCCGGTCGCCGACGGCGACACCGGCGACAACATGGTCCTGACGCTGAGCGCGTGCCTTGCCGAGGTGGACCAGCTCGCACGGACCGCCGGGGACCGTCCGCTCGATGAGATCGACAGAGCCGAGATCGTCGACTCGGTCGCTCGGGCGGCGCTGCTCGGCGCGCGCGGCAACAGCGGCGTCATCCTCTCGCAGCTCATCCGGGGCGCCGCGGAGGAGCTGGTCTCGCGACCCGGCGAGCTGATCGACCCGGCGCTGCTCGGAGCGGCGATGGCCCGTGCCGCCCAGCGCGGCTACGCGTCGGTTCGCCAGCCCGCCGAGGGGACGATCCTGACCGTCGTCCGCGACATGGGCACCGCGGTCGCAAGCGAGCTCGCCCACGGCGGAGACGTGCGGCTCGCGCCGGATGCCGACCCGGCCGTCCAGGACCGCCTGATCGCGGATCTGCTCGAGAAGGCCGTCGTCGCCGGCGAGGAGTCGGTGCGGCGCGGCCCCGAGCTCCTGCCGACCCTGCGCGAGGCCGGCGTCGTCGACGCCGGCGGCTACGGGGTCGTCGTGCTGCTGGCCGGCTGCGTCGCGGCCCTCCGCGGCGACGTCGCGCCGGAGGTCGAGCATCACAGGGCTCCGGCCCGGACCAGCAGGCCGGAGCACGACTCGACGACCTTCCGCTACTGCACGAACTTCGCCGTCAGCGCCCGGCCGGGGCGGCCGCTGGCCGACAGCGCCGAGTACCTCGGGCCGCTGGAGGCGATCGGCGACTCGGTGCTCGTCGTCGGTGACCGCGCGACCCTGCGCGTGCACGTCCACACCGACGATCCGCGCGCGGCGACGGAGCTCTTCGCGGATCTCGGCGAGCTCTCGAGGCTCGACGTCGCCGACATGCGCACGCAGGTCGTCGAGCGTGAGCGCCGGCTCGCCGCCGACGGCGCCGCGAGGCCCCGCTGCGGCGTGCTGGCGGTCGTCTCCGGTCCCGGCATCGCCGCCCTGTACCGCTCGCTCGGCTGCGAGCCCCTCGACGGCGGCCCGACGCTCAACCCCTCGACCTTCGACATCCTCGCCGGGATCCACAGCGTCCCGGCCGAGCAGGTCGTCGTGCTGCCGAACAGCGCCAACGTCCTGATGGCGGCGCGCGCCGCGGCCGACCTGTCGGACAAGGCCGTCGTCGTCGTCCACTGCACGGAGCAGCAGGCCGGGCTGTCGGCGGCGCTCGCGCTGGAGCCGCGCGCCACGGCCGCCGAGAACGGCGCGGCGATGGAGCGAGCGCTGGCGGCCGTACGGACCGGCCAGGTCGCGCCGGCGGCGCGCGCGGACGCGCAGGGCCGATTCGCGGTCGGCGACGCGGTCGCGTACGTCGACGGCGAGCTCGTCGCCTGGGGCGCGCCGCGCCACGCCCTCGAGGCGGTGCTCGGGCGGCTCGCCGCGGGGGCCGAGCTGCTGACCGTCATCTGCGGCGAGGAGCCGCCGCTCGATGACGAGCAGATCGCGGCGCTGGCGCCGGACGGCGTGACGCTCGAGCTCGCGCAGGGCGGGCAGCCGGGCCGCTGGTGGCTGCTGTCCGCCGAGTGATCCAACATGCGGGCGTGGCTCCGTACGCCTTCGCCGAGCGCCTGACCCCGAGCGGCGCCGAGCTGCTCGCCGCCTCGTGGCGCTCGCCGCGGGCGACGGTCCTTGCGGCTGCGCTCGAGCTCCCGGGCGAGAAGACGCGGGATGCCGCGGACTCGCTCGGCCTGCGCACGGTCGGCGACCTGCTGGAGCACCTCCCGCGCGATCGGCGGGAGGCGAAGAGCGTCGCCGGGCTCGCCGCCGGCGAGCAGGCGACCGTCGCCGTCGAGGTCCGCTCGATCGGCTCACGCCCGGTTCGCCGGCGCGGGATGCGCCCGATCGTCGAGGCCGTCGTGGCCGATGAGACCGGCTCGATGAGTGCGACGTTCTTCAACCAGCCCTGGCTCGTGAGCCGCTACCCGGCAGGGACGAGGCTCGTGCTGCACGGCGTCCTCGACGCGCGTCGCCGCTTCCGCGTGGGCTCGCATGCCCCGACGCGCGACGGCGTCGGCGGCAGCGGTGAGGTCGCCCACTACCCCGCGACGGAGGGCCTCTCGTCGACCCAGATCCTCGCGCTCGTGCGCGAGCGGCTGCCGGCGGCTCGCTCGGCCGTGGAGCCGCTTCCCGGCCGTCTGAGGGCGCGCCACCGCCTCCCCGACCGTGCGGCGGCTTTGATCGCCGCCCACGGGGGCGACTTCGAGGGGGGGCGGCGACGACTTGCGTTCGACGAGCTGCTGCTCGCCCAGCTCGATCTGCTGCGCCGCCGCGCCCACCGCCGCGGGCAGGTTCGCGCCGCGCCGCTCGGAGCGGGTGGCGACGGGCTCGTCGAGCGCTGGCTCTCGGGGGTGCTGCCGTTCACCCCGACCGGCGACCAGCGACGTGCGATCGACGAGATCCTCGCCGACCTGGCGGTGGAGCACCCGATGCAACGGCTGCTGATGGGCGAGGTCGGCTCGGGCAAGACCGTCGTCGCGCTCGCGGCGATGCTCCGAGCGGTGGAGCACGGCCGCCAGGCCGCGCTGATGGCGCCGACGGAGACGCTCGCCGAGCAGCACTTCGCGACACTCCAGACGCTGATGCCGGGCGAGGCGGTGCCGGCTGCGCTGCTGACGGGCTCGACGCCCTCCGGCCGGCGAGCGGACGTCCTCGGCAAGCTCGCGAGCGGACAGCTCGGCCTCGTGGTCGGCACGCACGCGCTGATCGAGGACGACGTGCGCTTCGCGGCGCTTGCCGTCGCCGTCGTCGACGAGCAGCACCGCTTCGGAGTGCGCCAGCGGGTCGCGCTGGACGCGAAGGCGCCGCGCGGGCTCGCGCCGCACGTGCTGCACATGACCGCGACCCCGATCCCCCGCACGCTGGCGCTGCTCGGCTACGGCGACCTGGACGTCACCGAGCTGCGGGAGCTGCCGCGCGGGCGTCAGCCGATCGACACCCACGTGGCCAGTGGCGAGCGCGAGCGCGAGCGGGCCTACGAGCGAATCCGCGAGGAGCTGCGCGCAGGGCGCCAGGCGTTCGTCGTCTGCCCGCTCGTCAGCGAGTCCGAGGCGCTGCAGGCGCGGGCCGCGACGGTGGAGCACGAGCGGCTCACGAGCGGCGAGCTGGCCGGCTTTCGCGTCGCGCTGCTGCACGGGCAGATGCGCCCGGCGGAGAAGGCCGCGGCGATGCGCGCGTTCGCCGACGGCGAGGCGGACGTGCTCGTCGCGACGACCGTCATCGAGGTCGGGATCGACGTGCCGAACGCCTCGGTCGTGCTCGTCGAGGACGCCGACCGCTACGGGATCTCGCAGCTGCACCAGATCCGCGGGCGGGTGGGCCGCGGCGCCCATAGGTCGGTCTGCCTGCTGTTCGGCCCCAAGGAGTCCGAGCGCCTGCGCGCGCTGGCCGACAACGCCGACGGCTTCCGGCTCGCCGAGATCGACCTGCGGCTGCGCGGAGAGGGCGAGCTGACCGGCACGCGCCAGTCGGGAAGCGCCGCCTTCCGCCACGCGCGGCTGCCCGATGACGCCGAGCTGCTGGAGCGTGCACGGGCAAGCGCCCGCGATCTCGTGGAGCACGACCCGGCGCTCGCGCTGCCTGAGCACGCGCTGCTGGCCGACGCGCTGCGCGCCGCGCACGGCGAGGTCGAGCGGATCGCGATCCCGGCCTGATGCGGGGCTGAGCGATGCGCGTCGTCGCCGGACGGCTGGGGGGCCGTCGTCTGCTCGCGCCGCCGGGCGGCGCGACTCGTCCGACCAGCGACCGCGTCCGCGAGGCGCTCTTCTCGCTGCTCGGCCCACTGGACGGGGAGCGCGTGCTCGACCTGTTCGCCGGCTCCGGCGCGCTCGCGATCGAGGCGCTCTCGCGGGGGGCCGGCATGGCCGTCCTGGTCGAGCGCGACCCGCGTGCCGCGGCGGTCGCGGCACGCAACCTCACCGCGCTCGGGCTCGGTGACGAGCAGGCTCGGCTGGTGCGAGCGCCGGCGGCCGCGGCACTCCGCGCCGCACGCGAGCGCCGGGAGTCCTACGATCTCGTCTTCCTCGATCCGCCGTACCGGCAGGCGCCGGCGCTGGGCGACGAGCTGACCCGGGCCCTCGGCCCGCTGCTCGCGCCCGCCGCTCGCGTCGTGACCGAGAGCGACCGGCGCGCGCCGCTGGAGCTCTCGCTGCCGCTCGTCGACGAACGCCGCTACGGCGACACCCTGATCCGCATCCACAACCGCGTATGAGCCCCGATCCCCGAATCGCCGTCTGCCCCGGGTCCTACGACCCGATCACCCGAGGCCACCTCGACGTGATCGCGCGCACCGCCCGGATCTTCGACGAGGTCGTCGTCGGGGTCGTGAACCTGCCGGTCCGCAAGGGCAAGACGCTCTTTGCGACCGGCGAGCGGATCGCGATGATCGAGGACGCGACGCGCGAGATGGAGAACGTGCGCGCGATGTCGTTCGACACGCTGGTCGTCGACTTCGCCCACAGGATCGGAGCGAAGGCGATCGTAAAGGGGTTGCGCGCGATCTCCGACTTCGAGTACGAGTTCGAGATGAACCAGCTCAACCGACTGCAGGCTCCCGACATCGAGTCGCTATACCTCATGGCCAGCCCGACGTTCAGCTTCTTGAGCAGCAGCGGCATCAAGGAGCTGGCGATGTTCGGCGGCGCGATCGACGAGCACGTCACGCCGCTCGTGGCACGCCGTTTGAAGGAAGAGCTCGCCCGTTAGCGAAAGGCACCCGTGCCATGGACGTCCTGGTCCTGATCGACAAGCTAGACGACCTCATCCACAACGCCAAGCCGGTGCCGTTGACCGACCAGGTGCGTGTGGACAAGGAGGAGATCTACGACATCCTCGACCAGATGCGTGCGACGATCCCCGAGGAGATCAAGCAGGCGCGCTGGATCGTCAAGGAGCGTCAGGAGATGCTCGCCGAGGCCAAGCGCGAGGCTGAGCGCGTCATCAAGGAGGCGCGCGAGCGCCAGGACCAGCTCGTCGCGGAGGAGGAGGTCACCCGCCAGGCCGAGCGTGGGGCCGAGGACATCATCGATGACGCGCGCTCGCGCGAGCGTGAGATCCGTCTCGGCGCGGAGGACTACGCGGACGAGATCCTCGGCACGCTCGAGGTCAACCTGACGAAGTTCATCGCCGCGGTCCAGCGCGGCCGCGACCGGCTCGCCGGTCGCAACGAGGAAGAGGAGCTCGCGCAGTAGGCGGCATCCCCGGCGAACGTCCGGTGCGTTTCGCCGCCGCAGCCTTCTATTCGACGATGTCCCGCTCGCCGTGGAACTTCGCGCGACGATCCTGTGAGCGAGTCACGGTAGGAGGCAAGATGCGGCGTTGTCTGCCGCGCTTCTCGGCGGTGGTCATGGTGGCGGCCACCGTCGGCATCGTCGGCTGCGGGGGACAGGCCGACGGCGTCGCTACCGAAGCCGCCGAGATGTCCAGCGGCCAGAGCCTGAGCGCGATGGCGATCATCGCTATCGCGCAGCGGGCGGCCACCGATGCGGGCGAGTCAAAGCCCACCGAGATCGAGTGGGTGGCATCCACGCGGTCAGAGGCGGCAACCGTCACGTCGGGGTCTGCTGTGACTGGACCGCAGGACGACCAGCCGGTGATCCTGATCCAGCTCCAGGGCGCGTTCACCGCGACGCATGCCAGGATGCCAAGAGCCGCCACATCGGAGCAGGATGCCCAGTCACAGCTTCCGACAGGGAGCGTGATCACGCTGGTCGTCGACGGGGCGACGGGCGACGTTCTCGACTACGGCCTCACAAACGAGCATGTCAACCTCGGCAAGCTCGGTCAGGTCCACACGTCGACCGAGGGATGACGCCGAAGCGCTACGCGCCCTCGCCGGGTCCGGCGCTGCGCACGACGCCGTTGTCCCCGGACGGCTGGGGTGCCGCCAGCTCGGCGGGAACGCTCAGCTCCGGCGCCGTGATCTCGCGCGCCGGCGTGTCGAGCGCGGCCGGGGCCGCGATCTCAGCCCCCGATCCGGCGCCGGCCTCCTCGATGCGCCGCAGCTGCGGCAGCACGCGCGCCTCCAGCGAGCCGACCGCCTGGTTGTAGGCGCTCGTGGCGGATCCGAGCTGCCTGCCGACCTTCGCCAGCGGCTCGAGGAACGTCGCGAAGCGCTTGTGCAGCTCGCGCGCCGCGGCGGCGATCTCGCGCGCCGACGCCGCGATCCGCTCCTGGCGCCAGCCGTAGTGCACCGCGCGCAGCAGTGCGATCAGGGTCGTCGGCGTCGCGATCAGCACACCCTGCTCGACGCCCAGCTCGAGGATCCCCGGGTCCTCCTGCAGCGCGGCCTGGTAGATCGCGTCGGACGGCAGGAACATCACGACGAACTCGGGGCTCTCGTCGAGGCTGCGGTGGTAGCTCTTGGCCGCCAGCCGGCCGATGTGGTCGCGAACCTGGCGCGCGTGCCGCGCCAGCTCCGTCGCGCGAGCGGCCTCCTCGCGTGCCTCGATCCCGGCCAGGAAGGCGTCGAGCGGTGCCTTGGAGTCGACGACGACGCTCCTGCCGCCGGGCAGCCGGACGATGACGTCCGGGCGGAGCCGGCCCTCGTCGCCGTCGAGCGTCTGCTGCTGCACGAAGTCGCAGTGCTCGACCATGCCGGCCATCTCAACGACGTTACGCAGCTGGATCTCCGCCCACGATCCGCGCACCTCGGGCCGGCGCAGCGCCGTGACGAGGCTGCCGGTCGTCGCCCGCAGGTCGCGCACGTCGCCCGCCATGCCCTGGAACATCGCCGCGATCTGGCCGGAGGACTCCTTGCGGTCTCGCTCGAGCTGCTTGATCTCGCCCTCGACGCGGCGAAGGCCCTCCTGCATCGGCTGTACGAGGCGGCGGATCTCCTCGGTGCGGCGCGTCAGCTCCTGGGCGCCGCGTGCGCCGTCGGTGCGCCGCTGCTCATCCGCCAGCTTGGCGAGCTGCTCGGTTGCCTCGCGCAGCGCGTCGCCGGAGATCGCCTTCAGCTCGTCGCGGAGCTGCTCCCGCGAGCCGGTGACGAGCGCGATCCGCGCCTCGGTCTCGCGGCGCAGCTCGGTGACGCGCCGCTCGCCGCCGGCGCGCTCGACCTCGACCAGCCTGTTCGCATGCTCGAGCTCGGCGGCGCTCGTGGCACGCGCGGCGCGCTCGTCGGCGAGCCGCCGCTGCAGCACCAGCAGGACGAGCAGGGCGCCGACGGCGAAGCCGGCGATCGAGGCGAGGAAGATCGGCATGGGGGAGGGGTCGCACGCTAGGCGGCCGACCTGACGGAACGCCGGGCGCGGCGGCTCAGCGCGTCACGGTCGCCACTTGATCGAGCAGCCCACGGACTCGGTGCGCGGCCGGGCGACCGGCTCGCCGGCGAGCACCGAGTCGAGCGCGGCGCGCAGCCAGGCGGCGTCCCGGGCCGGGTCGTCGAAGTCGTCGTCCGGCGCGCCGCGGTAGGCGAGTCGGCCGTCGGCGTCGAGCACGAAGACGTCGGGCGTCGTGCGCGCGCCGAACGCGCGTGCCACCTCCTGGGAGGCGTCGTGCAGGTACGGCATCGGCCACGAGCCGGGCTCGCGGGCGACGCGCTCGACCATCGCGGCCGGGGAGTCGGCCGGGTAGCGCTCCGCGTCGTTGCTGTTCACGGCGAGCATGCGAACGCCGCGCGGCGCGTAGTCGCGGGCCACGGCGGCGAGGCGCCCGTGCCAGGCCAGCGCGTAGGGGCAGTGGTTGCAGGTGAAGACGACGACCGTCGCCGGATCGCCGGACGGGGCGACATGCGAGCGGCCCGACGTGTCGAGCAGCTCGAGGCGCGGCGCGCGCTCGCCGATCCCGAGGCTCACACCGCCCGGTCTCCGGCCCGCGAGGCGACCGCGCGCCGCAGCGCGTCGCGCAGGTCATCGGGGTCCGGCAGCGGCGAGATCCGGTCATCGCGCCGCCGGTAGATCCGGCAGTTGAGCGCCGGCTCGGCATCGCCGGCGTCGACGACGTCACGGCCGTCGACGCGGATCGTCGGCGAGCCGGGGAAGCGCTGCTGAGCCGCCTCACGCTCATCGTGCACTTCGATCTGCTCGAGCGAGCCGGGGTCGACCCCGACCTCGGCCATCGCCGCGCGCAGCTCGGCGAGCGCCGCGGGATACGACGGGCAGCCGCGCCAGTAGAGGAGCTCGACGAGCGTCATCGACACCATGCTAGGAGCAGCCTCACGCAGGTCGTGCGCGTGGCCGCCGACCGGTGCCGTAGGGTCCTTCGACACCATGTCACGGAACGCTCGGCGCGCCGCACTCGCCGCACTCGCCGCACTCGCGGCGCTCGTCCTCTCCGCGGCCGCGCCCGGCGGGGCGCTCGCCGCCGACTACGTGCCCCCGAACGCCCCGGACACCGCCGGGCTGCCGGCGAGCTGCGCCGAGCTCGCGGGCGGCACTACGGGCGGCAGCACCGGGCGGCCCGAGGGCTCCACGCCGCCGGTGCGCAGCGGCCCTGCGACGCTCCCGCCGACCGCGGCGCAGGCGCGGCGGCTCCCGCGCAGAGTCCTGTTCCGCACGCCGCGCGAGACGTTCAACCAGCACTACGACCTCATCGCGCTGGGCGGGCACATCTTCATCCGGCCGACCACCGCCGACGGCGCGGGAGCCGGCGCCTGGCGGCGGCTCGTGCTGCCGCCCTGCATGGAGGGCCGGATGAGGGGTGTTGGAGCCGACGGCGAGCTCCTGGTTGCGATCGACGCCAAGCGCAACCTCTACGACTCGACGCGCGGCGACGATCCGCTCGAGCAGATCTACGAGAGCTGGACGATGCGATGGGGCCCGCCGCTCTGGGCCGGCTCCGGCGTGCGCCTGCCGCGCGACACGCGAAGCTGGGCCGCGTCACTGGGTGACGCCGACGTCGACCGGTGGTTCCTCGATGCGGCCGGCAATCGCTCTCCGATCATCGGCATCGTCACCGTCTACGCGCTACGCGGCGACGGCAGCCGAATCACCTACCTCGACCCGTGGCTGCCGTCCGACGAGTCCTACGAGGTCTGTGCGCCCCGCGGCGGGCGCCTGCGCTCGCTCGCGCTGTCGGCGTCCGGATCGACGATGCTCGTGGCCGGCCGCGACGGGCGGCTCTACACGCGCCAGTACGACTTCGACATCTCGGGCGGCGATATCGCGCAGCTCGAGTACTCGTGGGAGCCGCAGCGCGGCCTGACCGATCCGAAGATCCAGCTCGCTCCGCGCGACTGGGATCGTCAGCCCGCGATCCCGGGGCGCTTCACGACCCACCTGAGCATCGCCAAGACCGGGCTTCCGGGCAGCTCCGAGCGCGTGCTGCGCGTCGAGGGCCTCGATCGTCGCGGCCGGATCGGCTACTGGCAGAAGCGGATCGACGATCGCCGCTGGCGCTTCGTGCGCGGCCACGGCGGGCTGCGCGGCCGGATCGTGAAGGCGCAGCGGCGTTCCCGGGCGCTCGCTCCGCCGCGCCCGACCTACTCCTACCGGGGGGCGTTCGCCAACGGCACACGCATCCTGGTCACCGGCTACGACCCGTACTGCTCGCCGGCGCGGATGCGGATCAGCACGCCGACCGGCGATCACGCCGATCTCGTGCTCGAGGGCGTCGACGGCCTGCGCCAGTGGAACAGCCCGGCGGGGCTGTCGGACATGGGGCGGATGAGGTACGGGGCGCTCGAGGTCCCCGCCCGACTGGCGGCGCGCCTGCCGAAGCTGGCACCCGACCTGCGCACGGCCGTCGCGATGGTGATGGGCGGCGAGGGCAGGCGCCTGCGCGCCATGAACCTCCAGGCGAGCCGCGGCACCCTTCAGCTCGGCGCCTGGTGCCTGAAGCTCCGGCGGACCGCGGTCAAGCGGCCGCCGCCGCCCGGCGACATCAAGACGGGGATCTGGGGCGGCTGCGAGGTCTGACCGGACGCCCCTGCATCGACGGGCTCACGGCACGACGACGGCGGCGCCCTCGATGCATCCCGTGCGGATCGCGTCGAGGGCGTCCTCGGCCCGCTCGAGCGGGTAGCTCGTCACGCTCGTGCGCACCCCGGCTCGCGGGGCCAGCGCCAGGAAGTCGACGCCGTCGGCCCGGGTCAGGTTCGCCACCGAGCGCAGCTGGCGCTCGCCCCAGAGGATCTCGTAGGGGAAGCTCGGGATGTCGCTCATGTGGATGCCCGCGCAGACGACGACGCCGCCGCGCTCGCAGGCGCGAAGCGCGGCCGGAACGAGCTCGCCGGCCGGCGCGAAGATGATCGCCGCATCCAGCGGCTCCGGTCCGGGGCGCGCGGCGTCTCCGGCCCACGAGCAGCCGAGCTCCCGCGCGAAGCGCTGCGCCGGCTCGTCGCCGGCGCGCGTGAAGGCATGGACCTCGCGGCCCTCGTGGACCGCCACCTGGGTGACGATGTGGGCGGCCGCGCCGAAGCCGTAGAGCCCCAGACGGCGCGCGTCGCCGGTCATCCGCAGCGCCCGATGGCCGATCAGCCCCGCACAGAGCAGCGGCGCCACGGCGAGGTCGGCGTAGCCGTCCGGGAGCGCGAAGCAGAAGCGCTCGTCGGCGACCGTCAGCTCGGCGAAGCCGCCGGGGATGTCGAGCCCCGTGAAGCGCGCGTGCTCGCACAGGTTCTCGCGTCCGCTGCGGCAGAAGCGGCACTCGCCGCACGTCCAGCCGAGCCACGGCACGCCGACGCGCGCGCCCGGCGCGGTGCTCGTGCCGGCCCCGCCACGCTCGACGACGCCGACGATCTGGTGGCCGGGGACGATCGGCCGGGTGGCGGTGGTCAGCTCCCCGTCGCGGATGTGCACGTCGGTGCGGCAGACGCCGCACGCCCGCACCCGCAGCCGCAGCTGCCCGGGTCCGGGCTCGGGGTCGGGCAGCTCGCGCGCCGTCAGCGGCCGGCCGGGCTCTTCGAGCGCCATCGCGCGCATCGCGATGGTTCTACCCTGGATCGGCGATGGCCGCCAGGGCGGACAGCTTCGATCTCTCGCGGCTCAGCCTGCGCCCAGGCGAGGCCCGCAAGCTCGACCTGGAGGTCGAGCTCGACGCGCTGACCGTCGGTGGGCAGAGGTTCGTGCCGTCGCCCTCCCCGGCGGCGGTGCGGCTCGATGTCTCCCGGATGGCCCGCGGCGGCTGGTCGCTGCGCCTGCGCTTCGCCGCCGAGCCGCGTGGCGCGTGCATGCGCTGCCTGGAGCCGGCCGCGCCGCGGATCGAGGTCGACGCGCGCGAGATCGATCAGCCCGGCGGCGGCGAAGAGCTCGACAGCCCCTACGTCGAACACGAGGAGCTCGACCTGCGGGCATGGGCCCGCGACGCCTTCGCGCTCGCCCTGCCGGCGCAGGTCACGTGCCGCCCGGACTGCGCCGGGCTGTGCGCGATCTGCGGAGCGAACCTGAACGCCGATCCCGACCACGCCCACGAGCGGGCCCCCGACCCGCGCTGGGCGAAGCTGGACGAGCTCAAGCTCGACTGACGGGCGGCTCCGGCTGCCGACCGGTGCCGGCCGGTGGACAGCCTTGAAGCCGCGCATGCGCGCCGAGGCGCTACCCTCTCGTGCTCCATGGCCGTCCCCAAGCAGCGACAGTCGCACTCGCGCACGTCCAAGCGCCGCTCGACGCACAAGATCAGCGAGCCGGTGTACAACGCGTGCCCGCAGTGCCACAGCCCCCGTCTGCCGCACCGCGTCTGCCCGGTCTGCGGCACGTATCGCGGCCGCCCGGTCGCCCCCGGAGCGGGCGACCGCTCCGATCGCTCCTGACCGTCCGATGACGGTGACGGTCGCGGTCGACGCCGGCGGCGCCGACCTCGGAGCCGCCGAGGTCGCGGCCGGCGCCGCGATCGCCGCCGAGCGCGGCGTCCGCGTCCGCGTCTTCGGCGACGCGCGACTGATCGGGCCGGCGGCGCCCGGTGTCGAGATCGTCGACGCTCCGGTGTCGATCGCGAAGGTCCCGGACCCCGCGAGCGCGGTGCGTGCGGCGCCGCAGTCGTCGATCGTGCAGGCCGCGCGCGCGGTCGCCGCAGGCGACGCGGATGCGCTGGTGAGCGGCGGCTCCACCGGCGCCGCGCTCGCCGCGTCGCTGTTCGAGATCAAGCGGGCGCACGGCGTCTATCGCCCGGCGCTCGCGATCCCCGTGCCGGTGCCCGGGCATCCCGTCACGTTCGTCGACGTCGGCGCGAACGCAGAGGTCCGTAGCGAGCACCTGGTCCAGTTCGCCTTCATGGGCGCGGCGCTGGCCCAGGTCGTGCTCGACGTCGAGCGCCCGCGGGTCGCCCTGCTGTCGAACGGCGTCGAGCCCGGCAAGGGGACGCGAACGCTCGTCGACGCGCATCGCGAGCTGGCCCATCGCGCCGGCGACGCGCCCGAGGCGCTCGAGTTCATCGGCAACATCGAGGGCACCGACTTCACCAGCGGGGTCGCGGACGTCGTCGTCACCGACGGCTTCACGGGCAACGTCGCGCTGAAGCTGATGGAGGGCGTCTCGGAGACGCTGCTGCGCGCGGTCCGCACGGCTGCGACCTCCTCGCACCGGGCGAAGGTCGGCGGGCTGCTGCTGCGTCGCGCGCTGGGCGAGCTGCGCGAGGAGCTCGACCCGGAGGATCCCGGGGGCGCCTATCTGCTCGGGCTGCGCGGACTGGTCGTCGTGCCGCACGGGCGCTTCACGCGGCGCGGCTTCTCGCAGGCGATCCTGCGCGCGGCGCGCGGCGTCGAAGGCGACGTCATCGGCCGCACGCACGCGGCGCTCGCCGCGGCCGGGGCCCTGCGCCGCCCTCCGTCCGGCAGGCCGAGCATGTCCGACGCGCCGGATAGCGTCACCTCGCCATGACCCGTGAAGAGGTGCTTACGCTGATCCGCTCGCATCTTGCGGACGAGTTGGACGTCGACCCCGCGAGCCTTTCCGAAAAGACCCGCTTCCGGGAGGACCTCGAGGCCGACTCGCTGGACCTCTACACGCTGGTTCAGGAGCTCGAGGATTCCTACGGCGTGAGCATGTCCGACGAGCAGGCGGCGGAGATCCTCACCGTGGGTCAAGCGGTCGACTTCGTTCTCGCCCACGCCCCCGGCGCCGCCTGAGCCCTGAAGCTGCTCGGCGATCTCCTGGGCGAGCTGCCCGAGGCCCTCGACCGGCAGGTCTTCACGCACGCCTCGTGGAGCGACCGGCGCGCGGACTCCTACGCGCGCCTCGCGTTCCTCGGCGACAGCGTCCTCGGCCTTGCCGTGACGGCTCACCTGTATCCGCGGCTGGAGGCCGAGCGCTATGGCGCCGGGCGGCTCACGAAGATCCGCGCGCAGGCCGTCTCGGGTGCCGCCTGCCGGCAGGTCGGCGAGCGACTCGGCGTCCCGGACCGGCTGCGGGCGGCGGCGCCCGCCGGGACGACGCTGCCGGACTCCGTGATGACCGAGCGGGTCCTCGCGTCGGTGGTCGAGGCGGTGATCGGCGCCTGCTTCCTGCACGCCGGCTACGAACGGACCGCGGAGGCCGTCGTCGAGGCCTTCGCGCCCGAGCTGGAGGACGCCCTCGAGCACCCCGTCGACTTCAAGTCGACGCTGCAGGAGCGCCTGGCGCGTCGCGGTGAGCTCGTCGCGTACGAGGTCGTCGAGGAGTCCGGCCCGCCCCACGACCGTACGTTCACCGTTCGCGCGACCGTCGGCGACACGGAGGTCGGCTCGGGCGTCGGCCGCACCAAGAAGGCCGCCGAGCAGAAGGCCGCGCGGCGGGCGCTGGAGCTGGACGGTTGACCGGGGAGGGGAGCTGACGTGCATCTGAGGTCGATCACGCTCAAGGGGTTCAAGTCGTTTCCGGACCGCACGAAGCTCGACTTCGCGCCCGGCGTCTCGGTCGTCGTCGGCCCCAACGGCTCGGGCAAGTCGAACGTCACCGACGCCGTCCTCTGGGCGATGGGCGAGCAGTCGCCGCTGGCCGTGCGCGGCCAGTCGATGCAGGACGTCATCTTCTCCGGGGGGCACGGCGTCCAGGCCCGCGGCGCCGCCGAGGTCGAGCTGGTGCTCGACAACTCCGACGGAACCGTCGACCTGCCGGTCGGCGAGATCTCGATCGTCCGCCGGCTCGATCGCAGCGGCGAGGGCGAGTACCGCCTCAACGGGGCTCGCTGCCGGCTGGTCGACGTGCTCGAGGTGCTGTCCGACACGGGTCTTGGCAAGGAGATGCACTCGGTCGTCTCGCAGGGCCGCGTCGAGTCGATCGTCACCTCCAAGCCGAAGGATCGCCGGCTGCTGATCGAGGAGGCCGCGGGGCTCGGCAAGCACCGCAAGCGCCGGCGCCGTGCCCAGCTCAAGCTCGATCGGACGCAGGAGAACCTCGACCGCGCGCTCGACGGCGAGGGCGAGGCGCGCTCGCGGCGCACGCCGCGCGAGCGCCAGGCGGAGGCCGCCGAGCTGCACGAGCGACTCGAGCGCCAGACGCTCGAGTCGCGCTGGGAGCTCGGCCGCGACGAGCTGCGCGAGCGCCGTGCGGCGCTCGGTGCCGCCCAGGCCCAGGCGGCGCAGGCGCGGGTCGAGCGCGATGCGGCCGAGGCCGCGCTGGGCGAGGTGGCCGTTCGGCGCGAGCGGGCCGAGCGCGCGCTCGCCGAGCGTGGCGAGCGGCGCGACGCGATCGCGCGGCGCGCCGAGCGCGCGCGGACCGCCTGCGACCGGATCGAGCTGCGCCTGGAGCGTACGGGCGAGACGCTCACCACGCTCGGCGAACGGCTGGAGCGGCGCCGTGCCAGGCTCGCAGCGCTCGAGGCGGCGGAGCGCGCCGATGCGCCCGACGACGCCGGCGGCGAGCGGATCGCCGCGATCGAGTCCGAGCTGCTCCGGCTCGACGCCGAGCGCGCCGAGGAGCTGGAGCGTGAGCTCGCGGCGCTCGCCGCCGAGCACGAGCGGGCGGTGGTCGAGCACCAGGCGGCCGTAGCCGGGCTCGAGGGCCGGCGGGCGGCGCTCGCGCAGTCCGACGAGGCCTGTGAGGTCGCCCGCGGGGCGCTGCGCGCGGCCGAGCGCGGAGCCGAGCAGGCCCGACGTGACGCGGCGCGGGTCGGCGCCGAGCTCGCGGCCGCCAACCAGTACCTGCGCAGTCGTGCGGGCGCGCCGCGGGGCGAGCGCTCGCTGTCCGACGACCTCGAGGTCGAGCCGGGATGCGAGCTCGCGGTCGCCGCGGCGCTCGGCGGTCGGCTCAGCTCGGCGATCGCCGCCGACCTCCATGCCGGCGAGGCGCTTCTCGAGCGGCTCGGCGCCGACGGCGGCTCCGTGCTCATCGCCGCCGAGCGGGGCGGCGGTGCGCCTGCGACGGGCGATCGGCCGCCGGTCGCCGGAGCGCGCCGCCTGGCCGACGTGGTGCGCGGTCCGGATGCGACGGCGGCGCTCGCACGTCGCCTGCTGGCGGATGCCTGGCTCGTCGACGACCTGGCGGCGCTGTCGGACGGTTTCACCGGCGTCGCGGTGACGCCCGGCGGTCGCGCCTGGCTGGGTGCCGCCGCCGAGCTCGTCCAGGCCGCGCAGGGCGGCGGCGAGCGGATCCTCGCCGAGCGCAACCGGCGTGACGCGCTGATCGAGGAGTCGCAGGGGGCCGCACGCGCCGAGCAGGTCGCTCTGGCGGCCGTCGAGGCCGCCTCGCGCGCCGTCGCCGCCGCGAACGCCACGCGCGACGGCTCCGATCGCGCCATGCGCGAGGCGGAGCGCGCCGTCGCGGCCTGCGGCGAGGCCGAGCGTCGCTCGGGCTGGCTGATCGAGGAGCGCCGCCGCGCTCCCGAGCAGGGCGCCGGCGCGGTTCGCCGAGCGCAGCTCGAGGGCGAGCTCGCCGCCGAGCGCCGCGTCGCCGACCGTGCGCGTCGTGAGCGCGACGAGCGCGCCGCGGCGATCGTCGGCCTGCGCGAGGCGATCGCACGCGACGAGGCCCTGGCGCCCGCCGGCGAGCGGCTCGCGGCGGCGTTGGGAGCCGCCCGCGAGGCGGTTCGCGCTCGCGTCTCGATCGTCGAGGCCGAGCTCGCCGAGGACCGGCGGGCCGGCGAGGGGGTCGCCGCGGAGCTGCGCGACTGCGCGTCCGTCGAGGCCCAGATCCAGCAGCGCCTGCGCGGGTGCGGCGACGCGCTGACGGTCGCGGAGGTGCGGGCGCAGCAGGCACGCGACCAGGAGGCCGAGAGCGCCGCCGAGCTTGGCCAGCTGGGCCGTAGGCTGGGGCTGCCGCCGGAGCCGGCGCCCGAGCCGCTCGCGGCCGAGCAGGCCGAGGCGCTGCGGGCGCGGATCGAGCGGCTGCTGCGCCGCCGCGAGCAGCTCGGGCCCGTCAACCCGCTGGCGAAGGCCGAGTACGAGGAGGCGCTGGCTCACGTCGAGGAGCTCGAGCGCCAGCGAACCGATCTCGAGACGGCGATGCGTGAGCTGCGCACGCTGATCCGCGACACCGACCGGCAGATACGTGTCACCTTCGAGGAGACGTTCGCGGCCGCGGCGGCGAACTTCGAGGAGCTCGTCGCACACTGCTTCCCCGGGGGGCGGGGTCGCCTGCGGCTTGTGCGCGAGGACGCCGGCCCGCGGCCGGTGCTCGGCGGCACGGCGGGGGACGGCGACGCGACGCTGGCCGAGGACGCGGCCGAGGCCGAGGCGCAGCGCGAGCTCGGCGAGCCCGAGGACGACCTCGGCGTTGAGATCGAGATCACGCCGGCGGGCAAGTCGATGAAGCGCCTCTCGCTGCTGTCGGGCGGCGAGAAGTCGATGACCGCGATCTCCTTCCTCTTCGCGGTCTTCCTCGCCAAGCCGTGCCCCTTCTACATCCTCGACGAGGTCGAGGCGGCGCTCGACGACCTCAACATCGACCGCTTCCTCGATCTGCTGCGCAGCTACCGCGACCGCGCCCAGTTCATCGTCGTGACCCACCAGAAGCGCACGATGGAGGCCGCCGACATGCTGTACGGCGTCTCGATGGGTGGTGACGGAGTCTCGAAGGTCGTCTCGCGGCGGCTGCCGCGCGACGACGGCTCGCAGGAGTCGCGGCAAGCGGCGGCCTGATCGGAGCCGCCGGTCGCGACGGCTCCGAGGCGAGCCGCTCCGCTCCGCTATCGTCGCGACCCGCCGTGGCCCGCGACTGGAACGACGTGTTCATCCTCGACAGGGAGCCCGGCGCCGCGGGCGGCGCACCTGTGGCCGCTGAGCCCGTCGCGCGCGAGCGTCGCCGGGGACTGCTGCGTCGTCTGCGCGAGAACCTCTCGAAGACGCGCCAGGCGCTTCAGGCAGAGGTCCAGGCGACGCTCTTCGACACGCTCGACGACGAGACCTGGGAGCGCCTGGAGGAGGCGCTGATCATGGCCGACGTCGGTGCCCGGACGACCGCCGAGGTGGTCGAGCGCCTCGAGCGCGAGGCGACGAGCGGCCAGGTCGAGGGTGGCGAGGCGCTCCAGGCCCGTCTCGTCGAGCTGCTCGCCGAGCAGGCGGCGGCCGGCGACGGCCGGATCGACCTGCGCCACGCGCCCACTGTCGTGATGGTCGCCGGCGTCAACGGCACCGGCAAGACGACGACGATCGGCAAGCTCGCCTGGCACCTCACGCGCGAGCAGGGGCTTCGGGTGGTCCTCGGGGCCGCCGACACGTTCCGCGCGGCGGCAGTCGAGCAGCTCGAGGAATGGGGCCGTCGCGCGGGCTGCGAGGTCGTCACCGGCCCGGCCGGCGGCGATCCGGGCTCGGTCGCGTTCGAGGCCGTGCGCCTCGGGCGTGAGGAGGGCGCGGACGTGGTGATCGTCGACACCGCTGGGCGGCTGCACACGCAGGACGACCTGATGGCCGAGCTCGCCAAGGTCCGCCGTGTGATCTCCAAGCAGCTCGACGGCGCGCCGCACGAGACGCTGCTCACGGTCGATGCGACGACCGGCCAGAACGGGCTGCGCCAGGCGCAGCTCTTCTCGGAGGCGACGCCGATCAGCGGGATCGTGCTGACCAAGCTCGACGGGACGGCCAAGGGAGGGATCGCGCTGGCGATCGCGCGCGAGCTCGCGATCCCGGTGAAGCTGATCGGCGTGGGGGAGCAGCTGGACGATCTGCGCCCGTTCGACCCGGACGACTACGCCCAGGCGCTGCTGGCCCCGTAGCCGTCGAGCCCCGGGGAGCGACGCCGCCCGGCATGGCCGATACGCTGGCGGTGATGGACGCATGGGTCATCTGGCTGATCGCGGCCGTGGCGCTCGCCGTGGGTGAGATCGCCACGACGAGCTTCTTCCTCGGGCCGTTCGCGATCGGCGCGTCGGCGGCGACGATCGCCTCTCTGGCGGGCGCCGGGGAGCCCATCGCGTGGCTGCTGTTCACCGTGCTGACCGCCGCTTCGTTCGCGATCGTCAGGCCGGTCGCCCGACGTCACCTGCGCCAGCCGCCGCACGTCCGAACCGGCACGGCCGCGCTGATCGGGCGTGCCGCGATCGTCGAGCAGCGGATCTCCGGCGGCGCGAGCTCCGGGACGGTGAAGCTGGAGGGCGAGATCTGGACGGCGCGCGCGTTCGACGAGGGGCGCGAGTTCGAGCCCGGGAGTCGTGTGCAGGTCATAGAGATCCAGGGCGCGACGGCGCTCGTGTCGGACTGATCAGGAGGCTGCCGTGGCCGGGCTCATCGTCGTCGCCGTGTTGGTCCTCTTCGCCCTGTTCGTGGCGGCGAAGACCGTGCGGATCATCCCCCAGGCCCGCGCCGGAGTGGTCGAGCGGCTTGGGCGCTACCAGCGCACGCTCGGCCCCGGCCTGGCGATCGTCATCCCGTTCATCGACCGGGTCCGGCCGCTGATCGACCTGCGCGAGCAGGTCGTCACCTTCCCGCCCCAGCCGGTCATCACGCAGGACAACGTGTCGGTCCAGATCGACACGGTCCTGTACTTCACGATCACCGATCCGCGTGCGGCCTCTTACGAGATCGCAAGTCCTCTGCAGGCGATCGAGCAGCTCACCGTCACGACGCTGCGCAACATCGTCGGCGCGCTGACGCTCGAGGATGCGCTGACCGGCCGCGAGCGCGTGAACACCGAGCTTCGCGTCGTCCTCGACGAGCGCACCGGAAAGTGGGGCATCCGCGTCAACGGCGTCGAGCTGAAGTCGATCGACCCGCCGGGCGGCATCCAGGAGGCGATGGAGAAGCAGATGCGCGCCGAGCGCGACCGTCGCGCGGCGATCCTGAACGCGGAGGGCATCAAGCAGTCCCAGATCCTCACGGCGGAGGGCGAGAAGCAGTCGGCCGTGCTGAGGGCCGAGGGCGCCAAGCAGGCGGCGATCCTGCGCGCGGAGGGTGAGGCGAAGGCGATCGACACCGTGTTCCGCGCGATCCACGAGGGCGATCCCGACCCCAAGCTGCTGAGCTACCAGTACCTGCAGATGCTGCCGCGGCTCGCCGAGGGGCAGGCGAGCAAGCTCTGGATCATCCCCCAGGAGTTCACCAGCGCGCTCAGCAACCTGGGCGGAGCCGTCGGCCGGCTCGGCCTGGGCGATCAGGGGGGATCCCGCGAGGTCGAGCCGTCCGAGCGCGGGCCTGCCGACTCCGGCTCACGCGAGCTGCCGCGATCCGGCGAGCCCGGTGAGGCCGGCTCGCGCGAGCTGCCGCGGCCCGAGTAGAGCCCGGCCACCGCCGGAGTCGAGCCCCGGCCATGGCCGGAGTAGGTCCCTGCCACAGCCGGAGTAGGTCCCTGTCACAGCCCGAGTAGAGCCCGACCGCCGGCCGAAGTCGATCGGCGGGCTGTCAGACTGCGGGCGTGTTCGACGCGCTGTCCGAGAAGCTCCAGGCGACGCTCACCGACCTGCGCTCGCGCGGGACGCTGACGGGGGAGGACGTCGACCGCGCGATGCGCGAGATCCGCCTCGCGCTGCTCGAGGCGGACGTCAACTTCAAGGTCGTCAAGGCGTTCACGAAGACCGTCAAGGAGCGCTGCCTGGGAGCCGACGTCGTCGGCGGACTCAACCCCGGCCAGCAGGTCGTCAAGATCGTCGACGAGGAGCTGGCGAGCCTGATGGGCGGGGAGGCCGCGGGGATCGCCTTCGCGTCGCGCCCACCGACGGTCGTGCTGCTGGCGGGCCTGCAGGGCTCCGGCAAGACCACGGCCGCCGCGAAGCTGGCCCGCCATCTGCGCGAGGAGCACGGCTCGTCGGTGGCGCTCGCCGCGTGCGACGTCTACCGTCCGGCCGCCGTCGAGCAGCTCGTGACGATGGGCGAGCGCGCCGGGGCGGACGTCTACGAGCGCGGCACCGACGAGGATCCGGTGAAGATCGCGGCGTGGGCGCTCGACGAGGCCAAGCGGCAGGGCAAGGACGTCCTGATCGTCGACACCGCCGGCCGGCTGCACGTCGATGCCGACCTGATGGACGAGCTCGTGCGCATCCGCAAGGCGACGCGCCCGACGCAGGTCCTGCTCGTCGTCGACGCGATGACCGGCCAGGACGCCGTCAACGTCGCCGAGCAGTTCGCGCAGGCGGTGCAGTTCGACGGGGTCGTGATGACCAAGCTCGACGGCGACGCGCGCGGTGGCGCGGCCCTGTCCGTCAAGGCCGTGACCGGCAAGCCGATCCTGTTCGCGAGCACCGGCGAGCGGATCGAGCAGTTCGAGCGCTTCCACCCCGACCGCATGGCTCAGCGCATCCTCGGGATGGGCGACGTCCTGAGCCTGATCGAGAAGACGCAGAAGGCCTACGACGAGGACGAGGCGCGCGATCTCGAGCGCAAGCTGCGCCGCAACGAGTTCACGCTGGAGGACTTCCTCGCCCAGCTGGCGCAGGTGCGGCGCATGGGCCCCCTCCAGAGCCTGCTGGGAATGATGCCCGGGCTCGCCGGCCACCAGCTCAAGAACATGAAGGTCGACGAGCGTGAGCTCGACCGCGTCGAGGCGATCATCCGCTCGATGACGCCGGACGAGCGCCGCCGGCCGGAGCTGATCAAGGGCTCGCGCCGCCTGCGCATCGCCCGTGGCTCCGGCACCAGCGTCCAGCAGGTCGGACAGCTGATCAAGCAGTTCGACCAGATGCGCAAGCTGATGCGCCAGATCGGGCGCGGCAAGATGCCCGACATCGGCGCGCTGATGCGACAGGCTCGCTGAGGGCGCCGGGCGTCCCCACAGCCGCGAGACTCGCCGTCCGCGCCCGTGGAGGCGAGACTCGCCGTCCGTGCCCGTGCCGGCTTCGCTACCCTCACAGCCGAGCTTTTCCCTGAAGTCCGAGAGGAACCCGTGGCCGTACGACTGAGGCTCACTCGCGTGGGCGGCAAGAAGAACCCGATCTGGCGCGTCGTCGCCGCCGACCAGCGCTCCCCGCGCGACGGGCGGTTCATCGAGGTCGTGGGCCAGTACAACGCCCAGACGAGTCCCTCGACGATCACGATCGACGAGGAGCGCGTGCGCGACTGGCTCGCGAAGGGCGCCCAGCCGACCGACCAGGTCCGCAAGCTCCTGCGCACGCAGGGCATCGCGACCTGAGCGCTGCGACGATGCGCGAGCTGCTCGAGGACCTCGCGCGGCTGCTGGTCGACGAGCCCGACTCCGTCGCGGTCGAGCAGTTCGAGGAGGACGATGGAACCGTCGTGCTCGAGCTCTCGGTTGACGACGACGACTACGGGAAGGTCATCGGCCGCGGTGGCCGGACCGCCAACGCGCTGCGGGCTGTCGTCAAGGCGGCGGCGGTCAAGGAGAACCGCCGCGTGCTGATCGACATCGTCGACTGAGGGGCGCGCGGTGGCGCGCGAGCTTTCGCCGTGGCTCCCGGTCGGCCGGGTCGGACGCCCACACGGCCTTGACGGGAGCTTCCACGTGACGCAACCGCGCGGCGACCTGCTGCTGCTCGGCGAGAGCCTGCGCGTCGGCGAGCGTGAGACGCGGATCGAGCGTCGCGCCGGCACGGACGAGCGGCCGATCGTGCGCGTCGAGGGCGTCGGCGATCGCGCCGCCGTCGAGGCCCTGCGCGGTGCCGCTCTGACACGGCTGCGCTCCGAGACTCCACCGCTCGGCCCGGACGAGTGGTGGGCCGAGGAGCTCGAGGGCTGTCTGGTGATGGACGCGACGGTCGAGGTGGGCGTCGTGCGCGGGCTTCTGGCGCTGCCGTCGTGCGAGGCGCTCGAGGTCGAGGTAGCCGACGGCGGTCAGCTGCTCGTGCCGCTGGTGCGCGACGCGGTGCGCGCCGTCGACGTCGAGGCCGGGGTGATCGACGTGGATCTGGAGTTCCTGGGCGTCGCGCCGACGGTCGCGCCGGACCCGGCGCAGCGGCGGCCGCCGCGACCGCCGTCGTAGCGGCTCGGGGGGCCGCATCGCCCCGCCGAGTGCGGGTGCGCGAGGATGTCCGGCGTGCAGATCGACGTTGTCACGCTCTTCCCGCAGTGGTTCGACTGGTTTCGCGGACAGCGGCACGTCGCCAACGCCGAGGCCGCCGGGCATGAGCTGCGCACGATGAACCCGCGGGAACACACGCCGCTGAGCGGCGGGCAGGTCGACGACACGCCGTTCGGCGGAGGCGCGGGGATGGTTCTCCGCGTCGATGTCATGGACCAGGCGCTGCGCTCGTACTACGGGGTCGACCCGGTCGAGCTGCAGCGCGAGCGGCGTGTCATCGCGCTGACCCCCGGCGGGCGGATGCTCGACGAGGCGCTCGTCGGCGAGCTGGCTGCCGAGCACGCGCTGACGCTGCTCTGCGGACGCTACGAGGGGTTCGACGAGCGCATCGTCCAGCACTTCTGCAGCGATGCGGTGTCGATCGGCCGCTATGTCCTGGCAGGCGGCGAGCTTGCCGCGATGGTCGTCTGCGACGCGGTGCTGCGCAAGCTGCCCGGTGCGCTCGGACATCCAGACTCCGCGAGCGAGGAGTCGTTCAGCCCCGCGCTGGGCGGCGACCCGGAGTACCCGCATTACACGCGCCCTGCCGTGCACCGGGGCTGGAAGGTCCCGGAGGTGCTGCTCTCCGGCCACCACGAGGAGATCCGTCGCTGGCGGCGGGCGCGGAGCCGCGAGCGTGGGGCGGTCGGCGGCGGCTCTCCGCTATCCTGAGCCGTCCGCGCGGAGCGCCTCTCATCCGGCTGCGTCAGACACGACGCAGCCGTCTCCTCGGCCCACGTCCCCGCGCGTCCCTTCACGCCATGAGCACCGTCATCGACACTCTCGAGCGCGCCCAGCTGCGCCGAGTCCCCAGGTTCGCCCCGGGCGACCGCGTCAAGGTCCACTTCCAGGTGGTCGAGGGGACGCGCAGGCGAACCCAGGTCTTCGAGGGGATCGTCATCAAGCGCCAGGGCCACGGGGCCCGCGAGACCTTCACCGTGCGCAAGCAGTCGTTCGGCGTCGGCGTCGAGCGTACGTTCCCGGTGCACTCCCCGAAGATCGAGAAGATCGATGTCGCTGCTCGCGGCGACGTCCGGCGCGCCAAGCTCTACTACCTGCGCGACCGCGTGGGCAAGCGCGCTCGTGTGCCCGAGCGCCGCTACGTCGGTCCGGAGGAAGAGGTGGTCCCCGGCCTGCTGTACGAGGAGCCCGAGGCCGTCGCCGAGCCGGAGGCCGTCGAGCCCCAGGCGCCCGCGACCGCGGCAGCTGCGGACACATCCGCCGGTGACCAGCCGGTCGCCGACGATGCCCCAGGCTCCGGCGGGGCGCCCGACGAGGACGCCGGCGAGCAGGCGTGAGCCGAGGGGGCTCGCAGGGGAGCTCTCGCGGGAGCTCGCTGCTCGAGCTCGTCGTAATCGTCGCCGTCGCGCTGGGCTTGGCGCTGGGCATCCAGGCGTTCCTCGTCAAGCCCTACCGGATCCCGAGCGAGTCGATGGTCCCGACCCTCGAGGTCGGTGAGCGGGTTCTGGTGAACCGGATCGGCTCGCGCTTCGGCTCCCCGGCGGTCGGCGACGTCGTCGTCTTCAACCCGCCGGTAGGGGCCGAGTCGGGTGAAGGCACGCAGTGCGGCGAGCGCCCCGTGCGCGGCGCCGCATGCGACAGGCCGACGGATCGCAAGGCCAAGGTGACGTTCATCAAGCGCGTCGTGGGCGCACCGGGCGACACGATCGCGATCCGCGACGGGCGCGTGATCCGTAACGGACGACCGGCGCGGGAGCCGTTCATCAGCGACACGTGCGGCGGCCAGGTTGGCGCCGGCTGCGACTTTCCGCGCCCGATCACGGTTCCACCCGGTCACTACTTCATGATGGGCGACAACCGTGGCGCCTCCGACGACAGCCGCTTCTGGGGCCCCGTGCCCGAGTCCTGGATCATCGGCAAGGCCTTCGCCAGCTACTGGCCGCCCGATCGCATCGGGCTCCTCTGAGGACGATCCGCGCCCGATGGAGCCGGGTGTCGTGACGGCCTCGGAGGGCGCCGGGACAGCCGAGGCCGAGGGCGAGGGCGTCATGGGCAGCGTCGACACGGACAACACCGCGGACGCTGCCGGCAGCGCCGGCGACGCGGGCGACGCCGACGTCACGGGGGCCGCGGGCAGGCGCCGTCGCCGGCGCCGGACGATCGGTCGCCGGCTGCTCGAGTTCGACCGCCGACTGGGAGTGCGGTGGGTCGCCGGCGCCGACGAGGCGGGCCGCGGCTGCCTAGCCGGGCCACTCGTCGCCGCTGCCGTGCTGCTGGACCTCGAGCGGATCGGTCCGCGCGAGGTCCGCGCGCTCGCCGAGCTCAACGACTCCAAGCAGCACGACGAGGCGGCTCGCGAGGCGCTGTTCCCGGTCGTCATGCGTGTCGCGGCGAAGGTCGCGATCGTCTCGCGCTGCGCAGGCGGGATCGATTCGCGCGGCCTGCACCGCACGAACCTCGCGGCGCTGCGCGACGCGCTGATCCGCGTCGCCAGACCGGGGTGCGTGTGCCTCGTTGACGGGTTCGCGGTGCCGGCGATGGAGCACGAGCAGCGTGCGATCGTCAATGGCGACGCGACGAGCGCCGCCATCGCTGCCGCGTCGATCCTGGCGAAGGTGTCGCGCGATCGCTTCATGCGGCGTGCCGACGAGCTGCATCCCGGCTGGGAGTTCGCCGCTCATGTCGGTTACTCGACGCCCGAGCACCGCGCCGCGATCCTGCGCCAGGGCGTCTCGCCGCTGCATCGGCTGTCCTTCCAGTCGACCGCGTACCAGCAGCTCGCGCTCTGATCCCGAGTCGCGGTGAGCGCGCGGGGCTCGCCGTGGCGTGCTCCTGTACCGAGCGCCTGGGGCTCGATCCGCTCGTGCGCGTGCAGCGCGCCTCGCGCTCGCGATCCGCCGGCACGAGCCACCGCTCAGAACGCGGCCTCGAGGTGGTCGAGGCGCGCCAGCCGGCCGCGGGCGTCGATCACGACCCCCACCGCGTCGAACCTGATCTCCGCGGCGACCGGTCGTCCCGGCCTCTCGACCAGGTAAGCCCGCGCCATCCGGCGGACCTGGCGGCGCTTGCGTTCGTGCAGCGCCTCCCATGGAGCGCCCTCGCCCCGCGCACCCGCGCGGCGCGTCTTGACCTCGGCGAAGACGAGGGTGCGGCCGTCGAACAGGACGAGGTCCAGCTCGCCGAAGCGCGTGCGGTGGTTGCGGTCGAGCGCGTGGAAGCCGAGTCGTGCGAAGTGCTCCTCGGCGAGCCTCTCTCCGAGGCGGCCGAGGTGGTGGCGGGGATCGGATGGCACGCTCGCGACGCTATGTCCGGCCGTGTGACAACGCAGCACGGCGTGCGCGGCTTCACGCGCACGGCATCGTGACGGGACGGACGATCGCGAGCGGGAGCCGTCTCGCACGCGCGGTTGCGGTGCAGCTGCGCCGCTGTCACGGCCTCGTCTCGTCACCTGCCCGTCCTTACGTTCCGCCGCATGCTCGCCTGCGTCACGACGTTCGTCATCGATGGCCTGGAGCCTCACGCGGTAAGCGTCGAGGCGGATCTGCGTCCGGGGCTGCCGGCGTTCACGATCGTCGGGCTCGGCGATCGCGCCGTCAGCGAGGCGCGCGAGCGGGTCCGGGCGGCGCTGCTGAACAGCGGCTACGAGTTCCCGCTGCGACGCGTCACCGTCAATCTCGCGCCGGCGCACCTGCGTAAGGTCGGGCCCGGTCTGGACCTCGCCATCGCATGCGCGATCCTCGCGGCGAGCGGTCAGATCCCGGCCGCGGCGCTCGCGCCTCTGGCGGTCATCGGCGAGCTGTCGCTCGGCGGGGAGGTGCGTCCGTGTCGCGGCGCGCTCGCCGCGGCGGAGGGCGCTCGTTCGGCCGGCCTCGACGGCGTGCTCGTGGCGTGCGAGCAGGTGAGCGAAGCGAGCCTGGTGCCGGACGTCGCGGCGCTCGGCGTGCCATCTCTCGCGCGCCTGGCCGAAGCCCTCGACCCTGCGCGACCGCCGGCCTGCCCGGTCGACGATGGCGGCGGATCGCCCGATCCGCGCACCGATGTCGCCCCGGACCTTGCCGACGTCCGTGGCCAGCGGCATGCGATCGAGGCGATCAGCGTCGCGGCCTCCGGGGGACACAACCTGCTGCTGACGGGACCGCCGGGCACCGGCAAGACGATGCTCGCTCGCCGCATCCCGTCGATCCTGCCGCCGCTTCACGGGGCGGCGGCGCTGGAGGTGACGCGGATCCAGGGGATCGCGGGGCTCAGGCGGGATGCGGGGCTCGTCACGCAGCCGCCCTTCCGCGCGCCTCACCACACGATCTCGGCAGTGGGGCTGGTCGGCGGCGGATCGCCTCCGGCGCCGGGCGAGGTGACGCTCGCCCATCGCGGAATCTTGTTTCTCGACGAGCTCTCGGAGTTCGACCGCCGCGCACTGGAGGCGCTGCGTCAGCCGCTGGAGGACGGTGCCGTGGCGATCGTGCGCGGGCAGCGCGTCGCCCGCTTCCCCTCGCGCTTCATGCTCGTCGCGGCGACGAACCCCTGTCCGTGCGGGCGCACAGGTTCGGCCTGCAGCTGCGGCGAGGCCGAGCTGCGTCGTCACGAGCGGCGACTCAGCGGCCCGCTGCTCGACCGCGTCGACCTGCTGGTCGATGTTCCGCGGCCGACCGGGATCGAGCTCCTCGCGCCGCCGGCGACGACCTCGGCGCTGGTGCGAGAGCGGGTCGGCGCGGCACGTGAGCGCCAGGCGGCGCGGGGGCTGCTGAACGCCGAGCTGCGAGGTCGGCAACTGGTGGATGCGGCGCGTCCGACCTCGTCGGCCCGGCGACTCCTGCGCGACGCCTACGACCGCGACGGGCTGAGCGCCCGCGGGCGCGAAAGAGCGCTGCGGCTGGCGCGTACGATCGCCGACCTGGACGACGTCGAGCGGGTCGACGACGAGCACCTCGGTCAGGCGCTGCAATATCGCTCCGGCCGCGAGCGGCTCGCGAGGCTCGCGGCGTGATGCCCTGGGAGGCTTGCGACGACTGCCTGCGTCGCTCGTGGCTCATCGCGCGCCTAGCCGGCCATCTCGAGCTCCGCCGCGCGGATCGGAGCGCGATCCGAGAGGTGCTGGCGCTGACCGACCTGCAGCTGATCGACGCGCTCGCGGGGCGACGGAGAGCGGATCTCCTGCGTGCCTGGCGCGACTTCGACGCGGCCGCGTCGCGCCGGAGCTGGCGGTCGACCGGTGCGGGGGCGCTGTGCCGTCATGCTCGGCGCTATCCCCGAGCGTTGCTCGACCTGTCGGACCCGCCCTCGGTGCTGTACATCCAGGGCGCGGAGGATCGCCTGGACGAGCTGCTCGGACCCGATGGCGCGAGGGGAGACGTCGTCGCGATCGTCGGCGCCCGCAAGGCGTCGCCTGACGGCCGCGACATCGCTCGCGCGCTGGCACGCGGGCTGTCGGCCGTCGGCGTGCCCGTGGTCAGCGGCATGGCGCTGGGGATCGACGGCGCCGCCCACGAGGGCGCGCTCGCCGGAGGAGGGCGGACGGTCGCCGTGCTCGCCTGCGGTCCAGAGCGTGCCTATCCGCCGAGCCGGACGCGCCTCCATGCGCAGCTGGTCGAGCGGGCGCTGGTCGTTGCGGAGCTGCCGCCCGGAACAGCCCCGCATCGCTGGGCGTTCCCGGCGCGTAACCGGATCATCGCGGCACTCGCGCGGATGGCGGTCATCGTCGAAGCGGCCGAGCGCTCGGGCTCGCTGATCACAGCCGAGATCGCGATGGATCTGGGGCGTGAGGTGGGAGCGGTGCCGGGCTCTCCCCTCGCGTGGCGCAGCACCGGCGCCAACGCCCTGCTGCGAGACGGCGCGCACCCGGTGCGGGACGTCGCGGACGTGCTCGACGATCTCTTCGGGATCGGCCACAACCGGACCGAGAGCGATTCGGGGACGGCGTTCGCGGTCGATCTCGAGCCCGAGCTCGGGGCGCTGCTGGCGTCGATCGACGGCGGGCGCGACACCGTCGACGCCAACGCGGCCACGCCCGAGGAGGTGCGCAAGGTGCTGGCGAGGCTGACGCGCCTCGAGCTGCTCGGGCTGGTCGAGCGCCGTTCCGGCGGACGCTACGCGCGAGCTACGCGATGAGCGGGGGGCAGCATTGGGCGCGTCTGCCGCGACGCCTATCGTGGCCTGCCACGATGAGCGACTCGCGCATCCCTGTCTGCCTGTCGATCGCCGGCTCGGACTCCGGTGGAGGCGCCGGCATCCAGGCCGATCTCAAGGCGTTCGCGGCCAGCGGCGTGCACGGGACGACGGCGATCACCGCGATCACCGCGCAGAACACCATGGCGGTCGTCGGTGTCGAGCCGGTCAGCCCGGCGATGATCGTAGCCCAGGCACGAGCCGTCATCGAGGATCTCGGCGTCGACGCCGTGAAGGTCGGGATGCTCGGCAGCGTGGCGAGCGCGAGCGCCGTCGCCGAGGCGCTCGACCTGCTGGAGCCGGGGACGCCGGTCGTCGTCGACCCGGTGATGGTCGCCGAGTCGGGTGGGCGCCTGCTGGATCCGGATGCCGAGCGGGCGCTTCGCGAGCTGATCCTCCCGCGTGCGAGCGTCGTCACCCCGAACCTGCCCGAGGCGAGGGTCCTCGCCGCCTTGCCCGGCTCGGTCGAGCCCGAGGGCCTCGCCCGAGCGATCCGCGCTCTCGGCCCGGACGTCGTCGTCGTCACCGGCGGTCACCGCGACGCGGCGATCGACGTCGTGTTCGATGGCGAGCGCGTCGTGGAGATCCCCGGTGAGCGTTATCCGGACGGTGCCGCTCACGGCTCCGGCTGCACGCACTCCGCGACCCTGGCCGCCCAGCTCGCGCTGGGCGCCGACCCGATCAGCGCCGCGCGGACCGCCAGGGCGGTGGCCGCGTGCGCGGTGCGGGACGGGCTGCGCTCGATCGGCTCGGGGGCCGGTCCCGTCGACGTGCTCGGCGTTCCGCGGCTCGCCGAGCTGCTCGGGCGTGCCCGCTGAGCGGCCGGCACCGGCATCGGCTCACCGGCCACGTTCCCGGGTGCGATACTCACCGCGGGATGCGGTTCCTGCGAATGAAGCCCGGACACGGTGAGATCGTCCTTGCCGAGGGCGACGTCGCGCTGCCCGCCGACGAGGAGCTGCTCGTCGCGGAGTTCCGCCGGCAGCTCGAGCTCGGCATGTGGGCGGCTGTGCCGACCGGCGGTGCCCATGATCGTCGCGGGGCCCGGATGGTGCGCGACTTCGCCGAGGTGCCGCGCGACGCCGAGCGCGTGATCTTCTTCCCGCGGGCGGCAGGCGGCTGACGAGGGGCGGGGCGGACTCATGGCGCTCGCTCTGGCCGCGACCGGGATCGTCGTCGTCGCGCTGCTCTGGGAGGTCGCCTGGCCCACCGTCGCGGAGGCGATCGCCCGCCACCGCGCCCGCCGGGCCCGGTTGTACGAGCAGCCCTTCGATCCCGGGCGCGAGCGCCGCGCGGAGCAGCGCGCACGCCAGCTCCTGCGCTCCTGCGTCAACCCGGAGGAGTGGGCGATGTACCGCGACCTGGGCTTCCTTCGGGTGTGGGGGTCGCTGACCGACGGGCCGGCACTCGCCGGCGGGGGCTCGAGCAAGGGTGCGCCGCCCGCGCGCAGCGGCGCCCCGTACGCGTACCTGATCTACCCGCACAAGCCGATCGTCGCCTACCTGCCGCAGACGAGGGATCTGCTCGCCGAGCACTGCGTCGACTTCCCGGACCAGACGCGACCCTACGGCAGCGCCCGTCTGCCCGACTCCGACGACGTGCTCGCCAAGTGGATGGCGCTCACGGGCGACGAGCGTCGGCTGCTCGGGTCCTCGAACCTCCACCTGCCCGGCCGCCAGGTCGATCCGCGTCGCGTCCAGCGCGACCTGTGGCGGTTGTCGGAGTGGGAGCGTCAGCGGCTCCGCCGCGCGCCGGGGCTCGACGCCCCGTCCGCGCACCACGGCCGGTGAGCGCCTGACGCCCTCCGGCCCGCGCAGGTGTGAGCGCCTGGTCGGGGAGGCCGAGGTCACGGCCGCCCGGCAAGTAATGTGACCTGCCCGTGAACGACACTCTCAGCCACCTCAAGCACAACAGCGCGGCCCTGACCGACGGGCCCGAGCGGGCCGCGGCGCGCGCCTACCTCAAGGGCATCGGCTACGACGACGAGGCCCTTGCCAAGCCGATCATCGGCGTCGCCTCGACGTGGATCGAGACGATGCCCTGCAACTTCCACCTCCGGGCCCTCGCGGCGAAGGTGAAGGAGGGCATCCGCGCCGCCGGCGGCACGCCGATGGAGCTCAACACGATCGCGATCTCCGACGGCATCACGATGGGCACGAGCGGGATGAAGACCTCGCTCGTCTCGCGTGAGGTCATCGCCGACTCGATCGAGCTCGTCACCCGCGGCCACCTGTTCGACGCGGTCGTCGCGCTCTCCGGCTGCGACAAGACCATCCCCGGGACCGTCATGGCGCTCGCACGCCTCGACGTTCCGGCCGTCATGCTGTACGGCGGCTCGATCCCGCCCGGTCGCTTCCAGGGCCATGACGTGACGATCCAGGACGTCTTCGAGGCGATCGGCGCTCACGCCGCGGGCCGGATGAGCGACGAGGAGCTGCACGAGCTCGAGAACGTCGCGAGTCCCGGCGCCGGCGCGTGTGGCGGGCAGTTCACGGCGAACACGATGGCGATGGCGTACGAGATCATGGGCATCTCGCCGATCGCCTCGTCGATGGTGCCCGCGCAGCACAAGGGCAAGGCGCAGGTCGCGTTCGAGATCGGCGAGCTCATCATCGACATCCTTCGGCGCGATCTGCGGCCGAGTCGGCTGATCACGCGGAAGAGCCTCGAAAACGCGATCGCGGCGGTCGCGATGAGCGGCGGCTCGACGAACGCGGTGCTGCACCTCCTGGCGCTGGCCCGCGAGGCCGGGGTCGACCTGTCGATCGACGACTTCGACCGGATCAGCGCGCAGACGCCGCTGCTCTGCGACCTCAAGCCGGGCGGACGCTACGTCGCCGTCGACCTGTTCGAGGCGGGCGGCGTGCCGCTCGTCGCGAGTCGCCTGCGCGAGGCCGGGCTGCTGCACGAGGACGCGATCACCGTCACCGGCCGGACGATCGGCGAGCATGCGGCCGAGGCCGTCGAGGCGGAGGGCCAGGAGGTCGTCCTGCCGCTCGACCGGCCGCTCAAGCCGAGCGGCGGCCTGGCGATCCTGCGCGGCAACCTCGCGCCGGAGGGCTGTGTCGTCAAGCTCGTCGGGCACGAGCGCCGTCACCACAGCGGCCCCGCCCGCGTCTTCGAGGGCGAGGAGGCCGCCATGGAGGCGGTCACGCACGGGCGGATCGAACCGGGCGACGTCGTCATCATCCGCAACGAGGGGCCGGCCGGCGGGCCCGGCATGCGCGAGATGCTCGCCGTCACCGCCGCGATCAACGGCGCGGGGCTCGGCGACAAGGTCGCGCTGCTGACCGACGGGCGCTTCTCGGGCGCGACCCACGGCTTCATGGGCGGGCACGTCGCGCCGGAGGCATTCCGCGGCGGCCCGATCGCCGCGGTCCAGGATGGCGATCTGGTGACGATCGACGTCGACGCCAGGCGGATCGACGTCGATCTTGACGACGAGGAGATCGCCGCGCGGGTCGCGGCCTATCGCCCGCCGCCCAACCCCGACCGCACGGGGGTGCTCGCGAAGTACGCGGCGCTCGTCGGCAGCGCGTCGCAGGGCGCCGTCACGCTCGTGGAGGGCTAGAGCGCGCGCCAGGGCCCGCGATCTGCCGTCACGTCCTTGCGCATCGCGATCGACATCGATTCGACGCTGCACCACTACTGGGATCAGCTCTCCGCCGTGGTGCTCCGCCGCCACGGCATCGAGATGCCGTACGAGGGGCAGACGACCTGGGCGATCGGGCCCCTCGAGCCCAACCAGCTCCGCGCGTGCGTACGTGAGACGCACAGCGCGGAGCTGATCGCCGCGGCGCGTCCCTATCCCGGCGCCGTGGACGTGGTGAACGGCTGGGCGCGGCGCGGCCACTTCATCCACATCACGAGCCACCGCTCCGACGAGGCCCACGAGCCCACGGCGGACTGGCTGGCGGCGATCGGCCTGCGCTTCGACGAGCTCTACTGCTCCTTCGACAAGATCTCGCGCTGCCGCGAGGTCGAGATCGACCTGCTGATCGATGACAGCCCGGTCAACCTCGCGCATGCCGCCGAGGCGGGGATCGCGGGCGCCACCCTGCGCCACCCCTGGACCGGCGACCTCGCCGACGGGACGCCGGTCCTGGTGGCAGACGACTGGCCCGGGCTGGCCGCGGCGGTCGAGCCGCTGCTGGTCCGCGACGAGTCGCGGCGCAGCTGAGCGACCAGGGCCGGCTCGAGCGCTCGGGAGGGCGCGGCAGCCGCGCTTGCAGACCTCGTCCGCCGCCCGGGGCTGGCCTATCCTGCCGGCAGCCCCGCCGTCGCCCGTCGCTCCGCCACAGCCGGTCTCCCTTGAGTCGCAAGCACCTCGTCCTCCTCTCCATCGTCGTCGCAGGGGCGCTCGTCGCGCTGACGGCGGCGGCGTGGGCGTACGATCGGGCCCGCGCCGACACGATCGCCGACGGCATCGTGATCGGCGGCGTCGACGTCGGCGGCCTGGATTCCGCCGCGGCGCGTTCGAAGCTGCGCGGCGAGCTGCTCGAGCCGTTGCGCGCGCCGGTCGTGCTCACGCGCGGGGCGCGCTCCTGGCGCCTCACCGCCCGCGAGGCCCGCACGTCGCTGGATATCGACGGGAGCGTCGACGCCGCAATCGCGCGCAGCAGACGGGGGACGTTCGTGGCGCGAGCGCTGGACGCCGCGCTCGGACGGACGCTCGACGAACGACTCGATCCGCAGGCGAGCTACTCGGAGGCGGCGCTGAGGCGCGTCGTCGGTCGCGTCACGCGCGGCATCGAGCGCCCGCCGCGCGACGCGAGCCTGACGTTCACGGCTCGCTCGGTCTCGCCGATCCCGTCGCGCGCCGGTCTGCGCGTGCAGGTCGACCGGTTGCGCAGCGAGATGCGCGCCGCGCTGCTGTCGCCGACCGCGAGCCGCCGGATCGCCGTGCCCGTGAAGGGCGTCAGGCCCAAGGTGACGACGGCACAGCTCGCCGCCAGGTACCCGACGCTGGTCATCGTCGACCGCGGTCGCTACAAGCTGACCCTCTACAAGGCCCTCGAGCCGGTCAAGACCTACCGGATCGCCGTCGGCCGGATCGGGCTGGAGACGCCTGCCGGCCTCTACGCGATCCAGAACATGGCGATCAACCCGTCGTGGCACGTGCCGAAGAGCGACTGGGCGGGCGACCTGGCGGGCAAGGTGATCCCGCCGGGTCCCGACAACCCGATCAAGGCGCGCTGGATGGGGATCTACGACGGCGCCGGGATCCACGGCACGTCGGACATCGGCTCGCTCGGGAGCGCCGCCTCGCACGGCTGCGTGCGCATGTCCGTGCCCGACGTGGAGGATCTCTACGGCCGGGTGTCGGTCGGCACTCCGGTCTACATCGCCTGACGGGTGCCGCCGGCCTCCGCCTCCAGCGGCCGGTCGCGCAGCTCCTCGACCGGGACCTCCTGCCAGCCGCGGCCCATGAGCAGGGCATGATGGTCCCCGTGGCGAAAGACGAGAGTGCCTAGGAAGATTCCCCTCTCACGTCGCCGCAGCACCGCGTACCACATCGTCGTCGCGTCGCTCGGTCCCTGGATGCGATGCCAGGGCCGTGGCGGATCGGCGGCTGGGTCGGCGATGCCGGCCTCCACCAGCCGCGCTCGGGTTGCGACCTGACCGCTGGACGCATCGATGAAGAAGACCGCCATGACCGCCGAGGATACGCGTGCGACAGCTCCGTCGTGGCGAGCCGCGCTTGCGCTCGCCGACGCCGACCTGCGCCGCCGGGGGGCCGCCGAGAGGACTCGGCGAGCCTACGGCGGGGATCTCCGCCAGTTCGCCGCGTGGGCAAGCGCCGCCGGTCTGGAGCCGGCGACGACGACGCCGCGCCACGTGCGCCGCTACGCCGCCGTGCTCTCCGAGCGAGGGGACGCGCCGTCCACCGTCGCGCGCAAGCTCGCAGCGTTGCGCTCGTGCTTTCGCTCGCTGCGCCAGAGCGGGCAGGTGGCGCAAAGTCCCGCCGAGCTGGTGCCGTCGCCGAAGCGCCCGAGGACCCTGCCGCGGGTTATGCGGGCCGACGAGCTAGCGGCGCTCCTCGACCGCATCCCGGCGAGCACCCCGCTCGAGCAGCGCGACCGGGCGCTCTTCGAGCTCGCCTACGCGTGTGGGCTGCGGGCCGAGGAGCTCGTCACGCTCACCTGCGACTCGCTCGACTTCGACGCCGAGCAGGTTCGCGTCGAGGGCAAGGGCGGGCGCACGCGGATCGTCCCGGTCGGCGAGCACGCCGTCGCCGCGCTGCGCGCCTACCTGGATCGCGCCCGGCCCGCGCTCGTCGCGGGCGAGGGCCCGGAACGGGCGCTGTTCCTCTCGCGATCGGGCCGGCCGCTGCAGACGTCGGACGTCCGCCGCAGACTTCGCGTCTGGGCGCGTGCGGCAGGGCTCCAGGGCGGCATCTCGCCGCACGCCCTGCGTCACTCGTTCGCCACGCACCTGCTCGACGGCGGCGCCGATCTGCGTGCGATACAGGAGCTGCTCGGCCACAGCAGCATCTCCACAACCCAGATCTACACTCGGGTAGAGTCGGCGCGGCTGCGGACGGCCTATCGGGCGAGTCACCCGCGAGCCTGAACAGCGATGGAAGCGAACGTCAAGGCCATCGAGCTGCGCGATCTGTGGCGCCGCTACAAGAACGGGGGAGACGACGCCGCGCGTGAGCGGCTCGTCGTCGCCTATTCGCCGCTGGTGAAGTACGTCGCGGGGCGCATGGCGTCCGGCCTGCCGGCGCACGTCGAGGAGTCCGACCTCATCTCCTATGGCCTGATCGGCCTGCTGAACGCGATCGAGCGCTTCGACCTCGAGCGCGCGATCAAGTTCGAGACCTACGCGATCACGCGGATCAAGGGCGCGATCATCGATGAGCTGCGCTCGCAGGACTGGGTGCCGCGATCGGTCCGCGCACGCGCCCGTGAGATCGAGCGGGCCAACCAGAAGCTCGAGCACCGGCTGATGCGGGCGCCGACCGACGAGGAGATGGCGGCGGAGCTGGAGATGGGCGTCGGGGAGTTCCAGGAGGCGATCCTGCAGATCTCCAACTCGACCATTGCCGCGCTCGACGAGCTGTGGACCGTCAGCGACTCCAGCGGCGACCAGGTTTCCCTGCTGGACACGCTCGCCGACGAGCATGCGCCGGATCCGTCGACCGCGCTGGACAGCGCCGACCTGCGCGACCGCACGGCCGATGCGATAGCGCGGCTGCCGGAGCGCGAGAAGCTCGTGATCGCGCTCTACTACTACGAGAGCCTCACGCTGCGTGAGATCGGCGAGGTTCTCGGCGTCACCGAGTCCCGCGTCTCCCAGCTCCACACCAAGGCCGTGCTGCGCCTGCGCAGCCGTCTGACGGAGTCCGGCGACGCCTAGCGGCGGGCGCCGCCGCCGCGGGTGGACCGAACCGCCCTGACGCTCTAGGGTCGGCTCTCGGCAGTCAGCTCGAGCAAGGAGTCCCGCATGCAGCAGGCGGACCGGATCAGGAACGTCGCCCTCGTCGGCCACCGCGGCAGTGGCAAGACCTCGCTGCACGAGGCGCTGCTGTTCGAAGCCGGCGCGACGAGCCGGCTGGGATCCGTGGTCGACGGCACGGCGATCTCGGACGCCGATCCGGACGAGCAGGCGCGCCAGATGTCGATAAGCGCGCATCTCAGCTCGTTCGCCTGGGAGGAGCGCAAGATCAACCTGATCGACACTCCGGGCGACCCGAGCTTCGTCGCCGACGCGCTCGGCGCGCTGCGGGTCTGCGAGTCGGCGGTGTTCGTCGTCAGCGCCGTCATGGGGGTCGAGGTCTCCACGGCGCGCCTCTGGGAGCGCGCCGCCGAGCTCGACCTCGCGCGGATGGTGTTCGTCAACATGCTCGATCGCGAGCGGTCGGACTTCTTCCGCACCCTCGAGCAGCTCAAGGCGGCGTTCGGCCCGCACGTAGTCGCGACGGAGATCCCGATCGGCATCGAGCAAGACGTCGGCGGCGTCATCGACCTCGTCGACATGAAGGCATATCGGTACGAGGGCGCCGGACGCTCCAACTGCGCCGAGGTCGCGATCCCGGACGAGCTCGTCGCGCTTGCGCAGGAGTACCGCGAGAAGCTGATGGACGAGGTCGCCGAGGTCTCCGACACGCTGATGGAGCGCTACCTCGAGGGCGAGGAGATCTCGCACGAGGAGATCGTCGCGGCGCTGAAGGCCGGCACGAACCACGGCGGCATCTTCCCCGTCGTCTGCGGCGTCGCGACCCGCAACCTCGGCACGAATCGGCTGCTCGACTCGATCGTCGACGACCTTCCCTCGCCGGTCGCGCACGGCCCGCTGGAGCTCCCGGAGATCGCCCTCGAGCCCGATCCCGACGCGCCGCTCTACGCCTACGTCTTCAAGACCAAGGCCGATCCGTTCGCCGGGCGGATCAACTTCTTCCGCGTCTATCAGGGGACGATGCGGCCTGATGGCCACGTGCTCAACACCCGCTCGCACGGAAAGGAGCGGATCGGCCAGCTCGTGGTTCTCCAGGGCAGGGAGAGCCGCCAGGCCGACGCGTTCGGCCCGGGCGACATCGGCGCGGTCGCCAAGCTCAAGGAGACGCGCGCCGGCGACTGGCTCGCCGATCGGGACGAGCCGATCGCCATGCCGGCGACCCCGTTGCCCCAGCCGGTGATGGCGTTCTCGATGGAGCCGAAGAGCAAGGGGGAGGAGGACAAGGTCTTCACGGCGCTGCGCCGCCTGCAGGAGGAGGACCCCACGATCGACCTGCACCGCGATCCGCAGACCGGGCAGCAGATCGTCGCCGGGCTCTCGCAGGTCCACGTCGAGGTGATCGTCGACCGGCTGCGCTCGCGCTTCGGCGCCGAGGTGACGCTCGCGCCGCCGCGCGTGCCCTACCACGAGACGATCCGCGCGAGCGCGCGGGCGCACGGGCGCCACAAGAAGCAGAGCGGCGGACGCGGGCAGTTCGGCGACTGCCACATCGTCGTCGAGCCGCTCGACGACGGCGACTTCGAGTTCGTCGACCAGATCAAGGGCGGCGTGATCCCGGGCTCGTTCATCCCTGCCGTCGAGAAGGGCGTCCGCGAGGCGATGGAGCACGGCGTCGTCGCCGGCTATCCGGTGAAGGGGGTGCGGGTGCGCCTGGTCGACGGCACCTACCACACCGTCGACAGCTCGGAGATGGCGTTCAAGACCGCCGGATCGATCGCGATGAAGCAGGCGCTCGCGGAGGCGAGCCCGGTGCTGCTCGAGCCGATCATGCTCGTGACGCTCTCGGTTCCCGAGGACGCCGTCGGCGACGTCATCGGCGATCTCAACTCGCGACGCGGGCGCCCGCAGGGGATGGAGCCCGCCGCGGGGATGACCGCGGTCAAGGCCGAGGTGCCGATGGCGGAGATGCTGAGCTACGCGCCCGATCTACGGGCGATCACCGGTGGGCGCGGCGACTACTCGATGGAGCTGCTGCGCTACGAGGAGGTGCCCGGCCACCTCGCGCAGAAGATCGTCGACGGCGCACGAGAGGCCGCCGCCGCGTAGCGCGCCGCGGCAGGATCGCCGGGGTCGGCGCCGGGGTCGCCTGGACGCTCGCTGGTACCGTGACCGGGTGCCGCCTCGCCAGATCAACACGATGAAGCTCCCCGTCTCGTGCGCGGTCTGCGGCCGAACGCTGCTGCGCGGCGAGTCGCCGGACGTCTTCCTCCACGACGGCGAGCGGCTCGAGGTGTGCGATCTGTGCGTGCCGCGCGCGGTGCAGGACGGCTGGATCCGCGAGGGAGCCGACGAGGTGCCGGGCAGCGCTCAGCGCGGCTGGGTACGCCGCCGGCGCACCGGCGGGCCGTCGCTGCTCGACAGGCTGCGCGGCCGGAGGGAGCAGGAGGCCGAGCTGCTCGTTCCACGCGAGGCGGAGCGGCTGCTGGAGGCGCTCGAGGAGCCGCCCGAGGTGCCGGAAGCCCGCTCCGCGGCGGTGGGGCCGCGCACGATGGTGCTGGACGACCACACGCTGCCGTCCGCGCCGCCCATGTACCGCGAGGATCGCTTCGTCCACGCGGTGCCGACGAACGCCGATATGAAGGTCGCGCGCGCGATCGAGCTGTTCAACGCGAGCGTGCACCGGCGGACGATCGCGGGCGTCGCACGCACGCTCGGCGCGCCGCTCGTCAGCCTTCGCCCGTCCGCCACCGAAGGCAGCATCGTCTCGATCGTCATCGCCTGGGAGCTCTCCTGGTACCGGTTCGAGGTCGACCTCGCGGATGAGGCCGCCGGCGTGCGCGCGACCGGTCAGGGAGCGGAGCTCGACGAGCTCGCCGAGGTCGACCGCGTCCCGAACGCCGTCGCCGACGAGCTCGGCTCGCTGCACGCCGCCGTTCAGCCGGCCTGACGGCGCGTCGGTTGCGGTAGGCTCGACCCGATGGCCGACGAGGCTCGCCCAAGGATCCTGAGCGTCGTACCCGACGAGCTCGGCGACGAGGTCTACGAGCAGCTCGTGCGCTACTACGCGGACGAGCCGGGCGTCGAGGTCATGCGAGATCGCCGCCGGCGCGGCGACCGCGCCGGCGCGCCGCCGATCGCGGACGAGTCGCCGTTCCGCGGTCGACGGCGCCGCCGCGTCTCGGGGGACCACCCGCCGCTGCTCGGCGAGGGCCCGTCCGCCGCGTGAAGGTCGTCGTCCACGTCGACGGCGGCTCCCGAGGGAATCCCGGCCAGGCCGCGGCAGGAGCCGTCGTCTCGACGCCTGAGGGCGAGGTGCTCGACGAGGCCAGCGAGCTGCTCGGCATCGCGACGAACAATGTCGCGGAGTACCGCGGCCTGCTGCTGGGCCTGGCCCGCGCGCGGGCCCTCGGCGCCACGGAGGTCGAGGTCGTCGGGGACTCCGAGCTGATCGTCAAGCAGGTCAACGGCGTCTACCGCGTCAAGCACGCCGACATGCGGCCGCTGCACGCCACGGCGGTCGAAGCGCTGAGCGGGTTCGAGCGCTGGCGCATGCGCAGCGTTCCGCGGGCGCAGAACGCGCGCGCCGACGCGCTCGTGAACGCCGCGCTCGACGCGGCCCGCTGAGTTGCGGGCGCGAACCGCCGGGGGACCGTCGCCGCCGACGGCTCGGCATCGGTAAGGTGCGCGCCCGCCATGACCCGCGCCGATGCCCGGAGAAGCGTCGAGTCGATCATCGAGGCTGCGCGCGACGCGCTCTCGGAGGATCCCGCGGCGAGCGCCGAGGCGATCATCGCCCGATCCGGCGTGCACCGGGCCACCTTCTACCGCCACTTCTCGTCGCGCGAGGCGCTCGCCGTAGCGGTCTACGACCGCTACGTCGAGCGGGTCGCCGAGATAGTGCGGCAGTCAGACGCCGTCGCGGCACCGGACGAGGCGCTCGAGCGGATCGCGCGCGGCATCATCGCCCAGACGCGCCGTGACCGCGTCTTCCTCTACGTCGCGCCGCGCGGACGCCGGGAGGACAACCGCCACCTGTTCGACGCCGTGCGCCGGCATGTCGACGCGGCGCGCGAGCAGGGGCTCATCCGCAGCAACGAGTCGGCCGACTCGCTGCACCGCGCCTATTACGCGCTGGTGATCGGCCTCGGGCTGACGCCCGGCGACGATGCCGCCGAGTCGGCGCGGCTGGTGATGTCGCTGCTCCGCGGGCGGCCCGAGCGCTGAGCGGCCCGCTGGGCGCCGCGCGATCGTGTGGACTACGGTCGGAGCGTGACTCCCTGGACCTCGACCCCGCCGACGGTCGCCCAGATCGCGGCGTTCGCCGACGCCGAGCCGCGCTCGTTCTGGCTGGATGGGGCACGCCCGCGGGACGCGCAGCCGGCGCTCGTCGGGTCTACGACGGCCGATCTGTGCATCATCGGCGGCGGGTTCACCGGATTGTGGGCGGCGCTGCACGCGAAGGCCGACGACCCGGGGCGCGACGTGGTGCTGCTGGAGGCGCAGACCGCAGGGTTCGGCGCGAGCGGACGCAACGGCGGGTTCGCGGTCGCGTCGCTCACCCACGGGCTCGCGAACGGGCTCGCCCGCTTCGCCGACGAGATGCCGATGCTCGAGCGGCTCGCGATGGACAACTTCGAGGGCATGAAGGCGGATCTGGCGACCCACGGCATCTCCTGCGACTTCGAGGAGAACGGCGATCTCACCGTCGCGCTGGAGCCCCATCAGGAGGCGTGGCTCGCGCAGGACGCCGAGCTGCTGCGGCGCTTCGGCCACGACGTGGAGGTGCTCGACGCCGCCGCGACGCGCGCCGAGGTGAGCTCGCCCACCTACCGCGGCGCGATCTGGGACAGGACCGGCGCCGCGGTCCTCGACCCCGGCAAGCTCGCCGCCGGCCTGCGTGCCGCCGCGGTGCAGGCCGGCGTGCGGATCCACGAGCACACGCAGGCCACCGCGCTCGAGGCCGTCCGGGACGCGGTGACCGTGATCGCGCCGCAGGGTCGCGTCGCAGCGCGCCGCGTGCTGCTCGCCACCAGCGCGTTTCCCCCGCTGCTGCGCGAGATCCGCCGCTACGTCGCGCCGGTCTACGACTACGCGCTGATGTCCGAGCCGCTCGGCCGCGAGCGCGCCGTCGCCGTCGGCTGGCAGCGCGGGCAGGGGATCAGTGACATGGGCAACCGGTTCCACTACTACCGCCGCACCGCCGACCACCGCATCCTGTTCGGCGGCTACGACGCGGTCTACCGCTTCGGCGGCCCGGTCGGCCCGCGGCTGGACACCGACGAGGCGACCTTCGCCCGCCTGTCCCAGCACTTCTTCACGACCTTCCCGCAGCTCGAGGGCCTGCGGTTCACGCACCGCTGGGGCGGCGCGATCGACACCTGCAGCCGCTTCAGCGTGTTCTTCGGCACAGCCCACCGCGGGCGCGTCGCCTACGCCACCGGCTACACCGGGCTGGGCGTGGTCGCCGCCCGGTTCGGCGCCCGCGTCGCGCTGGACCTGCTCGCCGGTCGTGAGACGGAGGCGACCCGGCTGCGCTACGTGCGGCGCAAGCCCGTGCCGTTCCCGCCGGAGCCGCTGCGCACCGCGGTGATCCAGCTCACCCGCAACCGGCTCGCCGCCGCCGACCTCGCTCAGGGTCGTCGCGGGCTGTGGCTGCGAACGCTCGACCGGCTCGGCCTGGGCTTCGACTCGTGAGCGCTCGTCGAGGCTCTCCAAGCGATGAGCCCGCTCTTGCGGGCGGGCTCATCTCAAGCGGCTGAAGGGACTCGAACCCTCGACCTTCTGCATGGCAAGCAGACGCTCTAGCCAACTGAGCTACAGCCGCGCTGAGGGCCGGGAGTATAGCCCGCGCCCGTCGCCGGCGCCCCCGACGATTCGTCGCGGGCGCGAGCGGCGAGGGGCTCCGTCCGCTCCGCGCATCCGGGGTACGCCGCGAGACCGGCTCTGCGTGATGAGGCGCTCGCCGGTGGCCGCGGACCTGTCTGCCGAGGCGCCCCCTCGAGACCTCCCCGCGATGCCGCGCAAGGCGACGACCGGAATCGAACCGGTGTAAACGGCTTTGCAGGCCGCTGCGTAACCACTCCGCCACGTCGCCGGGACCACGGAGCCTAGCGGTAGCCGCGGGCGCGACGGGCGCCGCGTCGCGGTCTAACGCGACGGCCCCGATACCCGCAGACCCGGCTCGTTCGCGCGCCGTGCCCGCATCCGGCGCCGCACGGATCGCCGCTGCTAACCTTGCGCCTCCCAGGGCGATTAGCTCAGCTGGGAGAGCGCCGCCTCGACAAGGCGGAGGTCACTGGTTCGAGCCCAGTATCGCCCACTCCGAAAGGTCCGCCACGGCGGGCTTTCGCGTTCCAGGGCACGCTGGGGGCCAATTTCGGGGGCCAATTCGGGCAGCTACTGAGCTGCAGAGCCGCGGGCTGACGCCGTCCACTCCGAGTCGTATCGTTGCGTCTGCAATCAACGTCGGCCTTGGGGGTCGAGACCGTGTCTCAATCGGATGTGCAGGTTCACCTTCGGCTCCTCGGTCGCCAGGCGTTCTCCGCCGGCGCGAAGGCCGCGAGCGGTGATCTCGACCGGCTGGGAGGTGCCGCGCGCCGTTCTGGCACCGGGCTGCAGACGGGCGCGGTCGCAACCGGGCGGATGGAGCGGGCCGTCGGCCGACTGAAGGCGACGACGTCGGGAGCTGCCGCCGCCGTCGGTCGTGTCGGTGTTGCGGCGAGCGCTGCGGCCGCGACGGGCGGCGCTGTTCTCGCCAAGGCCGGCGCCGAACCGACTACCTGAAGACCCAGGATCGGCAGATGGTCGCATTCACGACGTTCCTGGGATCTGAGCGCAAGGCCAGGAAGATGGTGCGGGAGATCGCGGCGCTGGCGAAGGCGTCACCGGTTCTCGATCCCGCGACGACTGGTAACGCGGTGTCGTTGCTGATGGCGTTCAACGTCGGCGCGAAGGAGTCGATGCGGCTGGTGAAGGCGCTCGGCGCCGCCTCTGCAGCGTCTGGGCGTTCGATCCAGGAGGTGATGCCCAGGGCGGCGCTCGCGATCGGTCAGATCAAGGCGAAGGGCAAGTTGTCGGCCGAGGAGATGAACCAGCTCGCCGAGTCGGTCAACGTGGGGCGCGGGTCGATCGCCAAGCAGCTCGGCATGACCTCCAGACAGCTTCGAGGCGACGTTCGCGCCGGGCAAACAGATCGCCGCTTCCAAGGCGCTGCCGGCGATCCAGCGTGCGTTGATCGCGGATTTCGGCGGCGCTGACAAGCTCGCGGCGAAGACGACAGAGGGCCGCATGGCCCGCACACGGGAGGCGCTGGCCGCGGCCTCCGGTCAGCTCTGCGGCCGGTGTACGACCTTGCAGGTCGGGGCGCTGAGGCGCTGTCGCGGCTGATCACGCCGGAGACGGTGGAGAAGGTCCAGGCCACGGTCGGCCGGCTCGCTGCCGGTGTCGGCAAGGTCGACCGGCAGATCATCGACGCTTTGGCGCCGGCGATGCCGTTCCTGCAGAACGTGCTGCTGCCGCTGCTGAAGGGGATCGGTAAGGGCGTGATCGTGTCGATCGTCGGCGCGTTCAAGATCGCGATCCCGATCATCAAGCTGATCGCGACCGGGCTCGGGGCGGTCGGGAAGGTGCTCGCCCCGTTCAAGGGCACGTTCGAGAAGGTCGGGATGGTGATTGGTGTCGTGTTCTCCGGCCCGATCCTGAAGCTGCTCGGCTTGATCCCCCAGGCTCGGTGTCGTGTTCCGGGTGTTGGCGCTCCCGATCCGAATGGTGACCGGCGCGTTCCGTGGCGCCGTTGGCGCGATCCGTGCGGTGTGGTCATGGTTTGCCGGGCGTTGGTTGGCGCGCAACGGTTCGTTGGCACGTTCACCGGCATGCCCGCCCGCGTGGCCAGGGCCGCGCTGAACCTTGTCGGCCGTGTCATGAACGCGATCGAATCTTTGCCCGGCCGGATGCTGTCCGGTGGCAAGCGTGCCGTGACCGCGCTCGTGTCCGGCATCCGGTCGGTCGGCTCGAAGGTGCTGGAGGCCGGAAAGCCGATCGGCACCAAGATCGTGAAGGGCATCATCGACTTCATCAAGGCGTCACCGGGCAAGATCAAGGACGCGGTCATGTCCGTGGTTCCTGGCCCGGTCAAGAGCGTGATCAAGACCGGGCTTGGCTGGACCGGTCTCGCAACGGGCGGCACTGTCGTGAAGACGGGTTGGGCGGTTGTCGGGGAGCGCGGCCCGGAGCTGCTCAGGCTGCCCGGCGGCAGCACCGTGTTCGACCATGAGCAGCCCGCGCGGGCCCGGCAGTTGCCGGCGATGCGGGGTGCCCCATGGAGTTCGTGACCCCGATCACGACGCAGCTCGACGGCCGCGTTATTCACCAGGCGACGCTCCGGCAGGAACGCATCGCAGCCGAGGCCGCCTGAGCAGGCTTCTGCCCGGCGGTCTAGTGTTCGCCGGCATGAACTGGAGTCTCATTGTCGCCGCTTGCGCCCTCGCTCTCGCTTCGGGCGGCTGCTCATCGACGTCATCGGGCCAGTCGAGCGGCGGCAGTTCCGGTGATAGCGATAAGGGCGGCCAGACAATCTCGGCTGGCGACTTGAGCGGCGACTGGCCGCTCACGGTCGACTCTGGGACGCTGCATTGCGACGGGTCGGGTGGTACCGGCAAGGTGACGTTCGAGGCCGACGGCAAGGTCTATGCCGTCAACGGCTTGGCGAAGCAGTCGGGGCTCCCCGAGATCGACGAGATTTGGAAGGACGACCCGGGCATTCCTGGCGGCAAGTTGAACATCGGCGAGCTGTTGCAGGCCGGGCTCGACCTCTGCGAGTAGCGCACGTCGACCGCCGACCGCTCGGGTAGCCTTGTGGGCACTGCAGAGGTATTGCGGCAGCGCCACCGGGATTCACACACCGTGGTTGGAGAGGCCCTGACGTACACGGGAGGGTGTCCGTTCTTCTGTGTGTGAGGCCGTGGCGACTGGTTGTTGATGGTCAGCCGGGGAATCGGTCTGCGAAGTGGATCTTGAGGCCTGCGCGCGCGGCCGTCCAGGCCCGGTTGCGTTGCCACTTGGCTTCGGCGCGGATGAGCGCGAGGTAGATGAGCTTGGTGGCGGCCTGTTCGTCGGGGAAGTGTCCGCGGGTCTTGATCGCCTTGCGGACCTGGCGGTGCAGCGCCTCGATCGTGTTGGTCGTGTAGACCGCGCGGCGCAGCCCGCTGGGAAGCGCGAGGAACGGCGTGACGTGCGGCGAGTGCTCGCGCCAGGCGGTCGGGATCATCGGGTAGGGCGCGCCCCACTGGTCGTCAAAGCGCTAGAGCTCTGTCAGCGCCTCGTCGGCGTTGGCGGCGGTGTAGATCGGCCGAAGCGCCGACGCGACCTTCTTTGCGGTCGCGGTAGTTGATGTAGCGCAACGAGGACCGGATGAGGTGCACGATTGCAGGTCTGAACCCAGGCCAGTGGGAAGACCGCTTCGATGGCCTCGGGGAAGCCCTTGAGGCCGTCGACGCAGGCGATCAGGACGTCCTGCACGCTGCGGCGCTGCAGGTCGTTGAGCACCGAGAGCCAGAACTTCGAGCCTTCGGTCTCCTGCCACCAGATCCCGAGGACCTCGCGGTCGCCGTCGCAGGAGACGCCCATCGCCAGGTAGCAGGCCCGGGCGCGGACGCTTCGGTCTTCGCGGACCTTCACGAACATCGCGTCGAAGTAGACGATCGGATAGACCCGATCCAATGGGCGCGAGCGCCACGCGGCGACGTCCTCCAAGACGGCGTCGGTGATGGAGCTGATCGTGTCGCGGCCGATCTGGGTGTCGTAGAGCTCTGAGAGGTGTGCGCTGATGTCGCGGACCGACATGCCGCCGGCGTAGAGGCCCAGGATCTTGTCGTCTAGGCTCGCCAGGCGGGTTTGGCGCTTGGCCACGATCCGGGGCTCAAAGGAGCCCTCCCGGTCACGAGGGGTGCGAACCTGCACCGGCCCGAGATCGGTCGACACGGTCTTGCTCGTCGACCCGTTGCGAACGTTCAAGGCGCCAGGGGTAGCCCCGGGCGGGTGGCCCAGGTGCTCGGTCAGCTCGGCCTGCAACGCCGCCTCCAAGACGCGGCCGGCCAGCTTGCTCAGCAGGCCGCCCGGACCGGTCAGCTCTTCGGGCCTGAGGCCCTGGACAGCGTCATCCAGGGCTCCTTCGGGCAGCAGCTCGGCGAGGCGGTCGACGACCTCTGCGGGCGCCTGCTCATCGGTTGCGGCGCCCGCCTTGGGACGCCGCTCAGAGCATGGAACTCATGGTGATGGGTCTCCTTCCGGCCGCCCGCCGCGCCGGCCGGGCCGCTCGCCCCCTCCGGGGGCTCCCGTCCCAGCCGGCGCGACGGCCAGCTCAGTGATCGATCACCACGACCACACACACTTCGTCGGACGGACCCGAGGTGCTCGATGCGTACCTGGCCGACCACACCGACATCAAGCGGCACACGACCGCGCACGACGACCGGCGTACCTGCCGGAACTCGTTCGAGCCGTACTTCGGTGACACCACGGTCGACAAGATCACGGCCGACGACGTGCGCGGCCTGAGGACACACATGCTCACGAACCGTCTTCGCAACCACGGGCAGGCGCCGGGTGCCGGCCTGTTGCCGAAGTCGGTTCGCAATCACCTGGCGCTGCTCTCCACGCTCCTGCTGTACGCCGTCGACCGCGGCTGGGCGGTGAAGAACGTGGCGGCACGCGTGCCGTGCCCCGGCGACGGGGGCGAGGAGAGTGGCTTGCGGTTCTTCGAGCCGCACGAGGTCACCGATCTCGTCGCTCATGCGGTCGAAGGCCCGTACCAGCAGGTGGACCGGGCGCTGTACGTCACTGCGTCGCAGACCGGGTTGCGCCTCGGGGAGCTCCGGGCGCTCCGCTGGGCGTCCGTTGACCTCGTCCAGAGCGTTGTCCGTGTTGAGCGTGGCGTGACGCGCGGGGTCGAGTCGTCGCCGAAGTCACGGCGGGCAGGGCGGTGCCGCTCTCGCGCGCTGTCTGTGAGGCGCTCGCCGAGCTGCCGCGATGCTCCGAGCTGGTGTTCGCCGACCCGTTCACCGGGGGCTGCCTGACCGACACGTCGCTAAGGCGCCGCTACGGCGCAGCGCGTGATGCTGCCGGCCTGGAGCTGCTGCCGTTCCACAAGCCTGCGGCACAGCTTCGGAACGACGCTCGCCCGGTCGGGCTGGCCGGTCGGCGACATCCAGGCGCTGATGGGGCACGCGAATCTCGTCACCACCGAGATCTACATGCACTACGCGCCGCGGCACGACTAGGCGCAGCGCATCGGCGCTGCGTTCGCGGTCGCCGATCCGAGGGCGAGGTGGCGCCCGGGATCTCGGGGGCCAATTCGGGGGCCAATGTGTCCCGACCGGACGTGCCTGTGCGCATCTCAGCGCATCTCAGCGCCGCGTAACTACGCGGAACTGCTCTCGGTCGGCGCGTTCGAGCCCAGTATCGCCCACTGTCGCTGCTGAAAGGTCCGCCTCTGCGGGCCCTTCGCGTTCGTGGCGCCGGTTCGATCCTTCGCCGGTCGGCAACGTCGTAGCATCGGCCTCGGTGGACACCGATGCACCCGAGCTGAACCGGTGCGAGCGCGATGCCTCGGCGGTCGTCTGCCGGGCCGCTCTCGCCGCCGGGGTCGCTGCTCGGCCGGCGCCGTCCGGCGCGGGATCTCCGGCCACGCTCGGACCGCCCAGGTCATGAGCGGGGGGGAGGCGGGAGCGACCGCGCTCCGCTGGTGCGACGATACGCCGGTCACGCTCGGCTGGATCGACCCGCGGCCGGCTTGGATGCGCCGCGCGTCGCATGCCGTGCTCTCCGGGGGAGGCGTGTGGATCCTCGACCCGGTGGACGCGGAGGGGATCGACGAGCGGATCCGCGCGCTGGGCGAGCCGGTGGGGGTCGTGCGGCTGCTCGACCGGCACGGGCGCGACTGCGAGCAGGTCGCGCGTCGGCTCGGGGTGGAGCTCTACACCGAGCCTTTCGAGGGCGTTCGCGGCGCGCCGTTCGAGGTCGTGCCCGTCGCGCGGATCCCGCGCTGGCACGAGGTTGCGCTCTGGTTCCCGGGCGAGGCGGTGCTCGCCTGTGGCGATGCGCTGTGCAACGCGCCGGGCTACAGCGTGCCGGGGGAGCAGGTCAGCGTCCATCCGCTGATGCGGCTGCTGCCGCCGCGCGCGCTCGAGCGCTATCCGGTCCGCCATCTGCTGCTCGGCCACGGACCCGGCGTCCACGGCGACGATGCTCGGGACGCCGTGCGCGACGCCCTCGAGCAGGCTCGCCGCGGCCTGCCGAGGTGGGCGTTCTCCCGGGCACGCTCGCTGCTCGGACCGTTCGGCAGGCACTCGGGAGGTGATCGTGACGTGCGTACTTGACCCCGATGAGCGGCCCTGGGGTCGACCGTAGGCTCGTACGACGATAGTGGGGGAGCGCCACCGGGAGATCGTCATCGCGGGCGGCGGGGTCGCCGCGCTCGAGGCGCTGCTCGCGTTGCGAGCGCTCGCCGGCGAGCTCCCTCGCATCACGCTGCTGTCGCCGGAGCCGGACTTCGTCCTGCGTGCAGGCGGCGTGCTGGAGCCCTTCGCCCGCGGCACCGCTCGCCACGTCCCGCTCGCGCTGATCTGCGCCGCCCACGAGGCGCAGCTCGTGGCCGACCGGCTCGTCGAGGTCGATCCACAGGACAAGGCGGTCCGCACGGCGGCGGGCCGGGACATGCCCTACGACCTGCTCGTGATCGCGCTCGGCGCGATCGAGCGCTCGCCGTTCCCGGGGGCGATCGCGTTCGCCGGCCGGCCGCAGGACCGGGATGCGTTTGCGGCGGTGCTGGTCGAGGCCCGTGAAGGCTCGATAGCCGATCTCGTCTTCGCCGTCCCGGCGGGGGCGAGCTGGCCGCTGCCCGCGTACGAGCTGGCGCTGCTGACCGCGGCCGACTTGAGCGAGCGGGGCGCTCGGGGCCCGCACATCGCGATCGTCACGCCCGAGGAGCGCCCGCTGGAGATGTTCGGCAGCGCCGCGAGCGACGACGTCGAGCGCCGGCTCGCCGAGTCGAACATCGAGCTGTGCACGCTGAGCCGCCCGCGCGAGCACGTGCACGGCCGGCTCGAGATCGATGGTGGAACCGGCCTGCCGGCCGACCGCGTGATCGCACTGGCGACGCTCGCGGGACCGGCGATCCCGGGCCTGCCGTGTGACGAGGAGGGATTCCTGCCGATCGACGACCACTGCCGCGTGCGCGGAGCGCTCGACGTCTTCGCGGCCGGCGACTGCACGAGCTTTCCGCTGAAGCAGGGCGGGCTGGCCGCACAGCAGGCCGACGCCGTCGCCGGCGCGATCGCCGAGCTGCTCGGCGCCGGCGGGCCCGCCGAGCCGTTCCGGCCGGTGCTGCGCGGGCTGCTGCTCACCGGGGACGAGCCGATCTACCTGCGCGCCGAGCCCGAGCCCGAGCCCGGGGCCGGCCACGGCCCGAGGAGCGTCGCGATCGAGGAGCACGCCTCGTTCGGCCTCGGGCGCCCGGTGCCGGGGATCGCCGCGACGCGGCCGCTCTGGTGGCCGCCGGCGAAGGTCGCCGGGCCGTACATCGGCGCCTACCTCGCCCGGCCGCAGGAGCCGGGCGCCCAGCCGACTCGCCTGGAGGACCGCGAGCCGCACGTCGAGGCGGCGAGCCGGCGTGAGCTCCAGGCCGCCCAGGATCTCGCGCTGATGATGGCCGAGGGCGACGCGCGCTTCGGCGACTGGCATGCCGCGCTGCGCGCGCTCGAAGCGGCCGAGGCGCTGACCGGCTCGCTCCCGCCGCAGTACGCGCAGAAGCGCGACCTCTGGCGGGCCGAGCTGGCGGGCCGGCCCGGCTCGACCTACCTCGGCGGCTGACCGGCGCTCGCGCTCAGGGCGCGAGCGCGCGGCGCAGGACGCCGGCCATCTCGAAGACCGCGGCGCGCGACGCGCGTCCCGTGCCGAGCGCGTTCGCGAACCCGTGGATGAGCCCGGGGTGGCGGCGCAGCGTGACGGCGACGCCCGCCGCGCGCAGCCGCGCGGCATAGGCCTCGCCCTCGTCGCGCAGCGGATCGAAGCCGGCGGTGACGACGTGGGCCGGCGCGACCCCCGTGAGATCGTCGGCGAGCAGCGGCGAGGCGCGGGCGTCGAGGGCCAGCTCGGCCTCGCGCTCGCCCAGGTAGTGGCCCCGGTACCAGTGGATGTCACGCCCTGTGAGGAAGAAGCCCTCGCCGAACATGCGGTACGACGGCCGGTCCTCGGTGCTGAAGTCGGTCGCCGGGTAGACCAGGAGCTGGAAGGCCGGTGCCGGGCCGCCGTCGCGGGCGGCCTGCCAGGCGGCCACGGTCGCGAGGTTGCCCCCGGCGCTGTCCCCGCCGACGGCGATCCGCGCCGGGTCGGCGCCGAAGTCGCCGGCGCGCGCGATCGCGTCGGCCAGCGCCGCGCGCGCATCGAGCACAGCCGCCGGGAAGGGGTGCTCCGGCGCGAGCCGGTAGTCGACGGAGAGCACGCGGACGCCCGCCCCGCTCGCCAGTGCGCGACAGGTGGCCTCGTGCGTGTCCAGGTCGCCCGCCACCCATCCGCCGCCGTGGAAGTGGACGAGCAGCGGCGAGGGCTCCGCACCCGATCGCTCCCGCGGCACGTAGAGCCGGGCCGCGAGCTCGCCCGCGGCGCCGGCGACGGCCGTCGGCTCGACTCGCGCGAGCTCGATCGGCGGCCCCGCCACGACGGCCGATCGCCGCCGGAGGTCGGCCCGCGCGTCGGGCGGCAGTCGCGAGGCGATGTCGGGCGGCGGCGACAGGCGCTCGAGGCGCAGCAGCAGCTGCATCTCGGGGTCCAGCGTCTGCCCGTCGCGGACGAGCGGCGCGCCGGCCAGCGCGCGCACGACGCCGAGCGGCAGGCCGAGCAGCCCGCGCGCGGCGGCGGACTCGATCAGGTCTTGGATGCTCTGCGCTCTCACGGCTCGCAGCCTGGCAGGTCTTCGACGCCCGATCGGCTTGGGCGTAGGGCGCATGAGGCCCCCTACGAGCCCAGGAACTCGAGCAGCACGCGATTGAACGCGGCGGGGCGCTCCAGCATCGGGACGTGGCCGGTGTCGTCCAGGACCACCGATGTGGCACGGGGGATGCGCCGCTCGAACTCCCGCGCGTCGCCGAGCGGCACCAGCACGTCCTGCGTTCCCTGCACGACGAGCGTCGGGCAGGCGATCTCGCCGAGTCGGTCGGTGAAGTCGTAGTCGAGGATCGCCTGGAGCGCCGGCAGGAAGCCGCGCGCCCCGATCGACTGGAGCTGCTCGGCGAGCAGGTCGCGGCGCAGCAGGGTCGGGTAGCGCATCACGGCTCCCATCGCGAGATGGATCCAGCCGGGGCGCGTCAGCATCCGCCTGACCGCGGCCGGGTCGCGGCCGGAGCCGCCCGCGCTGCCGCTGACGAGCAGCTTGCCGACGCGCTCGCTGATCCAGGTTCGCGCCAGCGCGGTCGAGATCCCGGCCGCGTCGACGAGCACGAGCCGCTCGACCCGGTCGGGGTGGCGGATCGCCGCCTCCGCGGCGGTGAAGCCGCCCATCGAGTTGCCGACGAGGGCGACGGAGCCCAGGCCGATCGCGTGGCACAGCTCGTTCACGGCTCGCGCGTACCGGGTGATGGTTATCGGCTCGGACGGCATGTTCGAGCGTCCGAAGCCGGGCAGGTCGAGCGCCACCGCCCGGTAGCCGGCCGCGGCGACGGTGGGCAGCGTCTCCAGCCAGTTCTGCCAGCAGCCGCCGAGGCCGTGCACGAAGACGACCGCACGCTCGCCGGACCCGATGTCGACGTAGTTGACCGCGCCGCCGCGGATCGCGGTCCGCCGCGTATGGGCGGGCCAGTCGATCCCGCGCCAGCCCGGCTCGGCCGGGAGCCCGTAGCCCCGGTCCGCGCGCCGCGCGGCGCGGCGGCTCGCAGGGTGCGCCGGCGAGGGCCACACGCCGTGGAGCGGCCCGGCGCGGTAGTCCCGCGGCGACGAGGCTCGGCGCATCGCGACGAACGGTAGCGGAGCGGATGGGCGTGCTCGTCGGGCCCTCTCGCGATCGAGCGGCGGCCCCCGCTTGGATCGCGGATCGATCCTCTAGTGTGCGGCCCGTGCTGAGCCCGGATCCACCGATCCCGGGGTCGTATCGCCGGTGATGGTCCGCGCCGTCCGCCGTCGGGCTCGCCGCGGGGCGCTCACCGCGAGGGTGCTGCGCCGATGACCTCCGGCTCGCCCCCCGACGCCGGGACCCGACCCGTCCTCGTCGGAGGCGGGCTCAGCGAGGCCGAGGCCGAGCGGCGCCTGCGCGAGCGCGGTCTACAACGCCGCGTGCCGTCCAGCCGCTCCACGTGGAGCATCGTCCGCGCGAACGTCCTGACGCTGTTCAACGCGATCCTCGCGGTGGCGGGCGCGGCGACGCTGCTGCTCGGCGACCTGCGGGATGCGCTGTTCCTCGGGATCCTCGTCGGCAACACCGGCATCGGCATCGCCCAGGAGCTGCGGGCCAAGCGCGAGCTCGACCGCCTCGCGGCGCTCGTCGCGCCGACCGCGACGGTCGTGCGCGGCGGCCGGCGCCGCGTCGTGCCGGTCGGCGACGTCCTCGCCGGCGATCTCGTCCACGCCGGGCAGGGAGACCAGATCGTCGCCGACGGGCAGCTCGAGCCGGGGCAGCGGCTGGTGCTCGACGAGTCGATCCTCAGCGGGGAGAGCGAGGGCGTCGCGCGTTCCGGCGGCGAGGAGGTGCGCTCGGGCTCCTTCGTCGTCGAGGGCTCGGGCACGTACACCGCGCTTGCCGTCGGGGCTGACAGCTGGGCGGAGCGCGTCACCGGCGAGGCGCGCGCCTTCCGTCATCCCCGGTCACCGCTCGAGCGCGGCCTCAACCGGCTGCTGACGGTGCTCGTCGCGACGATGGTCCCGCTCGGCGCGATCCTCGGGATCGCGCTGGCGAGCCGCGAGGGCCTGCAGCCCGGCGAGGTGGTGGCGACCGCGGTCGCGGCCCTGGTGAGCATCGTGCCCGAGGGGCTGATGCTGCTCGCGAGCCTGACCGCAGCGGTCGCCGCGATCCGCATGGCGCGACGCGGCGCGCTCGTGCAGCAGCTCAACGGGGTGGAGTCGCTTGCCTCGGTCGACCTGATCTGCCTCGACAAGACCGGCACGTTGACCGCCGCCGAGCTGCGCGTCGAGGGGGTCGAGCCGGCCCCGGGTGTGAGCGAGGCCGAGCTTCGCTGCGCACTGGCCGACCTGGCGGCCGCCACGCCGGACCACAACCGGACGATGCACGCCGTCGCGCAGGCCTTCCCGCGCGGGTCGACGCGGCCGCCCGAGCAGGTGGTGCCGTTCTCCTCGGCGCGGCGCTGGAGCGCCGTGCGCAGCGCCGGGCGCAGCCTGCTGCTCGGCGCTCCGGAGTCCTTCGCGCTCGACGGCGAGGCCGCCGCGCGGGTCGCGCGGGCAACGGCCGGCGGGCGGCGGGTGGTCGCGCTGGCCGAGTCCCGCGCGCCGCTCGTCGATCCCGGGATCGACGGTGCGCCGCCGGCCGACGCCCGCGCGCTCGGCATCGTCGTCCTCGCGGAGCGCCTGCGAGAGAACGCGCAGGCGACGGTCCGCTACCTGCGCGAGGAGGGGATCGAGCTGCTGATCCTGTCCGGCGACGCGCCGCGCACCGTCGCCGCGATCGCCCGGGACGCCGGCATTGCGGGCGACCCGAGCGGGGTGGACGGCGCCTCGCTGCCATCCGGCGACGACGAGCTCGTCGATTTGCTGGGGCGCGTCAGCGTCGTGGGGCGCATCTCGCCGGAGGGCAAGCGCCGCGTCGTGCGTGCGCTCGCCGCGCGCGAGCGGTACGTCGCGATGATCGGCGACGGCGTCAACGACGTACCGGCGCTGAAGGCCGCGCGGCTGGCGATCGCCCAAGGCAGCGGCGCGCAGATGGCGCGCAGCGTCGCGGACGTCGTGCTGGTCGACGGCGACTTCGCGGCGGTGCCGCCGATGGTCCACGAGGGCCGGACGATCCTGCGCAACGTGCAGCGGGTGGCGCGCCTCTTCGTGACGAAGTCCGTCTTCGCGGCGGGGCTGATCCTGGCGTTCGCGGCGCTCGGCTTCGACTACCCGTTCCTGCCGCGACAGCTCAGCCTCGCGGCGACGCTGACGATCGGCATTCCCGCGTTCGTCCTGGCGCTCGCGGCGAGCAGCGGTCCGTGGCGCCCCGACTCGATCGTCCGCGACATCGCGCGTTTCGCCGTGCCGGCGGGCATCGCGCTGACGCTCGGGGTCGTCGGCGCCTACCTGCTCGACACGGGCCTCCTGGGCCGGTCGACCGCCGAGGGGCGGACGGTCGCGACGACGTCGCTCGTGGCGATCGGGCTCGGGTTCGTCCTGCTGCTCGAGGGCAGCAAGCGTCGCGGGCTCGCCGGCTGGATCGTCTTCGCCATGGCGCTCTCCTACGTCGTCGTCCTGCTGATCCCGGGCGCACGCGAATTCTTCGCGCTCACGGCGCCGGCGCCCGACGAGCTTGCCTGCGCCGCGGCCGGCTCGCTCGCCGCGCTCGGGGCGTTCGCGCCGTTGTGGCATCGCCTGGCGGCCGCGGACGACTGACGGGCCGCTCGGCTACAGCGCGGCGAGCAGTCGCTCGAGGTCGCTTTCGTCGTTCCAGGCGCCGGTCGACGCGCGAAGGAGCGGCGTGCCGGGCAGATCGCGGACGACGACTCCCGCGGCGGCCAGACGGTCGCGTTCCAGCACGGGATCGCGGCTGTGCCACGAGACGAGCGTGGAGCGCCCGCGCGGCGCGATCAGCCGGCCGCTGCCGGCCAGCAGCTCGGCGAGGCGGGCCGCCAGTCCGGTCGCGCGCCGCTGGACGGCGCTCAGGCCGGCGGAGGCGAGCGTCTCGTAGGCGGCGAGCGCCGGTGCGACCGTCTCGAGCGCCAGCGCGGGAGCGTCGTGGCGCGCGGCCCCCGGCAGCGGCCGGGCGGCGAGGCCGGCCGCCGGGTCCGAGAGGTTCACGTAGGTGAGGCCGGTCGGCTCGAGGCGCTCGCGCCAGGCCGGGGAGACCCACAGCATCCCGCTGCCCATCGGGCCGCACAGCCACTTCTGCCCCGATCCCGCGTAGAAGGAGCACCCCAGCGCGGACAGGTCGATCGGCACCGCTCCGGTGCTCTGCGCGCCGTCGAGCAGCAGCGGGACGTCGAGCCCCGCGAGTGCCTCCGGGGCCAGCGCCCCGGTCGTCCAGGAGACGTGCGAGCAGGCGACGAGCGCTGTGCGCGGGCCGACCGCGTCGGGCAGCTCGGCGAGCGGCGCCGTGCGGACAGCGACGCTTCGGCGCTCGCGCAGCGCGCGCAGCGGGCCGAGCAGCCCGGCGTGCTCGTCCGGGGCGGTGAGCACCTCGTCTCCGGGACCAAGCTCGAGCCCCGCGAGAACGCGCACGACGCCCTCGCTCGTCGACGTCGTCAGGGCGACGTCGAGCGGGTCGGCGCCGAGGACCGACGCGTAGGCGGCGCGCAGCCGCTCGCGCATCGCGCCGAGCCGCTCGAAGTAGGCCGCGCCGCGGCCCTGCGATTCGGCGAGCTCCCAGACATCCCGGGCCGCCTCCAGGGAGGCCCTCGGCAGCGGGCCGCAGGTGCCGGCGTTCAGGTAGGCGACGCGCGCGAGCACGGGGAACTGGAGGCGCAGCGCGGCGGCGTCCACGGCGCGGACACTAGATGGTCGCCCCGCCCGCATCGGGGCGGCGTCGCGCCGCCGCGCGTGGCCGGGTCGAGGTCCGTCGGGTTGTGCTCTCGCACGAGCCGGCGCGACTGCGTGGACGGGGCGCAGGATCGTGACGCGATCGCGCCGCAGCCCTCGCGGGGTCGCCGACCCCGGCCGCGCCGAGCGGAGCCGCTTGCGTAGCATCGTGAGCTGTGAACGTGACCCTTCCCGACGGCACCGTGCTCGACCTCCCCGACGGTGCGACCGGCGCCGACGCCGCCGCGGCGATCGGCCCGGGGCTTGCGCGCGCGGCGCTCGCGGTCAAGCAGGGAGGGCAGGTCCGCGACCTGGGCCTGCCTCTGATCGACGGCGAGCAGCTGGAGATAGTCACCCGCAAGAGCGGGCGTGATGCGCTCGACCTGATCCGGCACGACGCGGCTCACGTGCTCGCCGCGGCCGTTCTCGAGCTCTACCCGGGGGTCAAGATCTCGATCGGGCCGTCGATCGACGGCGGCTTCTACTACGACTTCGAGTTCCCGGACGGATCCGGGGTCACCGAGGCCGACTTCCCCGCGATCGAGCAGCGCATGCGGGAGCACATCAAGGCCGCTGAGCCGTTCCAGCGGGACGAGGTCGGCATCGAGGAGGCGCTCGAGCGCTTCCGCTCCGAGGGCCAGGACTACAAGCTCGAGCTGATCGAGGATCTCGTCCGCGACCAGGGCGTGCAGACCGTCTCCCTCTACCGCAACGGCGCCTTCACCGACCTCTGCCGCGGGCCGCACGCTCCGGCGACCGACCGGATCGGAGCGATCAAGCTCCAGTCGGTGGCCGGCGCCTACTGGCGCGGCGACTCGAGCCGCACGATGCTCACGCGGATCTACGGGACCGCGTTCTTCACCGCCCGCGAGCTCGAGGAGGAGCTCGAGCGCCTCGAGCAGGCGCGCGCCCGCGACCATCGCAAGCTGGGCCGCGAGCTCGGCCTCTTCAGCTTCTCGGACATCTCTCCCGGATCGGCGTTCTGGCTCCCGAAGGGCACCGTGCTGTGGAACGAGCTCGTCGCGCTGTCACGCGATATGGGCGCCGAGCGCGGCTTCACCGAGGTCAAGACCCCGCTGCTCTACGACAGCGAGCTGTGGAAGACCTCGGGCCACTGGGGCAAGTACCGCGAGAACATGTTCGTGACCGAGACGGAGGAGCGCGCGTTCGGCCTCAAGCCGATGAACTGCCCGGGCCACGCGCACATGTTCCGCAGCCAGCGCTGGAGCTATCGAGACCTGCCCGTCCGCTATGCCGAGCCGGGGCTGCTGCACCGCAACGAGCTCAGCGGCACGCTTCACGGCCTGCTGCGCGTGCGGCACTTCGTCCAGGACGACGCCCACATCTTCTGTGCCGAGGAGCAGGTGGAGCAGGAGGTGCGCCGCTGCCTGGAGTACGCCTTCTCGACGTTCGAGATCTTCGGCTTCGAGATCGAGCTCGAGCTCTCGACGCGGCCGGAGCAGCGGATCGGCACCGACGAGATGTGGGATCGCGCCGAGGGGGCGCTGGCGAAGGTGCTCGCCGACGACGGCCTGGACTACCGGGTCAACGAGGGGGACGGCGCGTTCTACGGCCCCAAGATCGACCTGCACACGACCGACTCGCTTGGCCGCTCGTGGCAGCTCGGCACGGTGCAGCTCGACTACTCGATGCCCGAGCGCTTCGACCTCGTGTACACCGGCGCCGACAACGCCGAGCATCGCCCGGTGATGATCCACACCGCGCGCATGGGGTCGTTCGAGCGCTTCATCGGGATCCTGATCGAGCACCTGGCCGGCGAGCTCCCCGTCTGGCTCGCGCCGGTCCAGGCGCTGGTGCTGCCGATCAGCGACCGCCACGCGCAGGCGGCGCGCGACGTCGCCGCGACCATTCGCGCGCGTGGGCTGCGAGTCGAAGCGGACGATCGCGCCGAGTCGATCGGCAGGCGGATCCGCGAGGGCGAGCTGCAGAAGATCCCGTACATGCTCGTGATCGGCGATCGCGAGGCCGACGAGCAGGCGGTCTCGGTGCGCCGCCGGCATGAGGGTGACCTCGGGATGGTCGCGGTCGAGCGCTTCGTCGAGCACCTCGCGCACGAGACGGCGACGCGGCGGGACGCCCCGCTCGGCCGATGACCGACTGGCGCAAGCGGCTGACGCCGCTGCCTGCCCGCGCGCTTCCCGGCGGGCTGATCGTGCACGAGGCGCTCGGGGCACGCGCACGGCGCCGCGGGCTCGCCCGACTGTCGTGGCTCCCCGATGACAGGGCGCTCCACCTGCGCGGCTGTCGCGCAGTTCACACCTTCGGGATGCGCTTCGCGCTCGACCTCGTCTGGCTCGACAAGACCGGGCGCCCGCTGCGCGTCGATCGCGACGTCGCGCCGCGCGGCCGGCGGACCTGCCTGAGGGCCAAATCGGTCGTCGAGCTGCGCGCGGGCTGTGCCGATCGCTTCCTCCGTGCGGCACTTCTCGGGGGCGGTTATACTGCCTCGCGTTGAACGAGATGAACGCCCAGCCGCGCGCCCTGTGACGCGCCGCCGCATCTAGCGTGCCGGTCCCCCGTAGATTCGACCGGCGCCCGCCCGAGCGGGACCTCACCAGGATCAACGAGCGCATCCGCGTTCCAGAGGTCCGGGTGATCGGTGACGACGGCGCCCAGATCGGGATCATGCGCACGGACGAGGCCATGCGCCTCGCTCAGCAGCGCGATCTCGACCTCGTCGAGGTCGCACCCGACGCGCGGCCTCCCGTCTGCCGGATCCTCGACTACTCGAAGTACAAGTACGAGCAGGCGCAGAAGCAGAAGGCTGCGCGCAAGCACCAGCAGAAGATCACGATCCGCGAGATCAAGTTCCGCCCGAAGATCGCCGAGCACGACTACGCGACCAAGAAGGGCCACGTCCAGCGCTTTCTGCGAGCCAAGGACAAGGTCAAGGTCACGATCATGTTCCGCGGTCGCGAGACGACGCACCCCGAGCGCGGGCAGATGATCCTCGACCGCCTTGCGGGCGAGCTCGAGGAGCTCGCCGTCATCGAGCAGCGCCCGAACCTCGAGGGGCGCAACATGACGATGGTCCTCGGTCCGTCGAAGGCCGTGCTCGCCGGCGAGGTCGGCAAGCAGCCGGAGGACGGCGCAGAGGCATCCGACCTCGCGGTGGCGCCGGAAGGCGGCACGCAGGCAGCCGACGCCGCGATCGTTCAGCCGGCGGACGGCACGCAGGTCGCGGCTCCTGCGGACGAGCAGGCCGGCGAGTCCGAGCTTGCGGCTCCTGCGGGCGAGCAGGCCGGCGAGTCCGAGCTTGCGGCTCCTGCGGGCGAGCAGGCCGGCGAGTCCGAGCTCGCGGCTCCTGCGGGCGAGCAGGCCGGCGAGTCCGAGCTCGCGGCTCCTGCGGGCGAGCAGGCCGGCGAGTCCGAGCTCGCGGCCCCCGCGGACGAGCAGCAGCCGACCGGCTGAGCCGAGTCCCTATACTCAGCCGCTGCTCATGCCGAAGATGAAGTCTCATTCCGGTGCCAAGAAACGCTTCAAGGTCACCGCGACCGGCAAGGTCCGCGGTCGCCACGCCTTCTCGAGCCACATCCTCGAGAAGAAGTCGCCGAAGCGCAAGCGCGCGTTCTCCCGGCCGGCCGTGATCTCCGATCACGATGCGCCGCGCATCAAGAAGCTGCTGGGGGTGGGCAAGTGACCCGCGTCAAGCGCTCCGTCCAGGCCAAGAAGAAGCGCCGGGCCACGCTCGAGCGCGCCAAGGGCTTCCGCGGCACGGCGCACTCGAACTACCGCAGGGCCAAGGAAGCGGTCATGAAGGCCGACTCCTACGCCTACCGCGACCGTCGCAACCGCAAGCGCGACTTCCGCCGTCTGTGGATCACCCGCATCAACGCCGCCGCGCGGCTGAACGGCCTGTCGTACGGCACGTTCATGCACGGCCTGAAGCTCGCGGGCATCGAGCTGGACCGCAAGGTCCTGGCCGACATCGCCGTGCGTGACCCCGAGGCCTTCCGCCGATTCGCCGACGCCGCCCGCGAGGCGTCGGCCGCTGCCGCCTGAGCGGCACAGCCGAACCCCCGCTTCTCGGGCGCCGCTTCCCATCGGGAACGGCGCCCTTTGTCGTTCCAGGACCCCGTCGCCCTAGCCAGTCCCACCGCCACATGAAGATCGACAGCCCCAATAACCCGCGCCTGCAGGAGCTGCGCCGCCTCGCGCGGCGTCGCCGTCGCGAGCAGTCCGGGCGCTTCGTCGCGGAGGGCGAGGATCTGCTCGCGGCGGCGGAGCGGGCGGGCTGGCCGGCGATCGAGCGCTTCGTCGCGGCCGGCAGCGGGCTGGAGGGCACCGAGGTGGAGCCCCAGGCGCTGGCGACCGTCTCCGCGCTGGGCTCCGGCACGCGCGCCATCGGGCTCTACGAGCAGCGCTGGGCGACGCCGACCGGCTCGCTCGCCGTCTACCTCCATGGCGTCGGCGACCCGGGCAACGTCGGCACGATCGTGCGCTCCGCGCTGGCCTTCGGCGCCGGGAGCGTCGTGCTCGGCCCGGGCTGCGCCGACCCGTACGGGCCGAAGGCGGTGCGCGCCAGCATGGGTGCCGTGTTCGCCGTCCCCCTGGCGCGGGCGACCCGGCTCGACGAGCTTCCCGGCCGTACGATCGCGCTCGCCGCACACCGCGGGACGCCGCTGCGCGGCCCGCTCGACGGCGAGGCGACGCTGCTGGTGGGCGCCGAGCGCGACGGCCTGCCGGAGGAGCTGATCGCCTCGGCCGACGAGACCTGCCGGATCCCGATCGCCGCCGAATCGCTCAACGCCGCCATGGCGGCGACCGTCGCCCTCTACGAGCTGTCTCGACCATCTAGGGTCCCTGCCGGATGATCGACCGCATCGAGCAGATCCGCGCCGAGGCGGAGCGCGCGATCGGCGCGGCGACGACGCTCGCCGCGCTCGAGGAGCTGCGCGTCCGCCACCTCGGCCGCAAGGCCGAGCTGCCGAATCTGCTGCGCGGCGTCGCCGAGCTGCCGCCCGAGCAGCGCGGGGCCGTCGGGCGCGCCGCCAACGAGGCGCGCCAGGCCCTCGAGGCGCGGATCGCCGCACGCGGCGCCGAGCTGGAGGCGGCGGAGCTGCGCGAGCGGCTGGAGCGCGATCGCGCCGACGTCACCCTGCCCGGATCTCCGGCGGCGCCGATCGGCCATCTGCATCTCCTCACCGCCACGCGGCGCGAGATCGAGGACGTCTTCTGCGGCCTGGGCTTCGAGGTCCACGAGGGACCGGAGGTCGAGCTCGCGACGTACAACTTCGACGCGCTCAACCACGACCCGGCGCATCCGGCGCGAGCGCGCACCGACACCTTCTACGTCAGCGACGACGTGCTGCTGCGCACGCACACCTCGCCGATGCAGGTGCGGATGATGCAGCAGCACCCGCCGCCGATCGCGCACATCTACCCGGGCCGCGTCTACCGCCGCGACAGCGACGCGACGCACACGCCGCAGTTCCACCAGGTCGAGGGGCTCGCCGTCGACGTTGACATCACGCTCGCCGATCTCAAGGGGACGCTGCTCGCGTTCGCTCGCTCGATCTTCGGCGACGAGCGCAACGTGCGCCTGCGCCCGCATTTCTTCCCGTTCACCGAGCCGAGCGTCGAGGTGGACGTGTCGTGCTTCGCCTGCCGGGGCACGGGCGCGATGGCGGACGGCTCGCGCTGCCGGCTGTGCAAGGGCACCGGCTGGATCGAGATCCTCGGCGCCGGGATGGTCGATCCGAACGTCTTCGCCTACGTGCGCGAGCACGGCTACGACCCGGAGCAGGTCCAGGGCTTCGCGTTCGGCATGGGCATCGAGCGGATCGCGATGCTCCGGCACGGCATACCCGACCTGCGCCTCTTCTACGACAACGACGCCCGCTTCCTGCGGCAGTTCGGGTGATCTGAGAGCGATGCGGCTGCCCCTCTCCTGGATGCGCGAGCACGTCGACCCCGGCCTGCCGGCCGTGAGGCTCGCCGAGCGACTCGCGATGACCGGCACCGAGGTCGACCGGATCGAGCGCCACGGCGTCGGCGCGCCCGACGGCTTCGTCGTCGGGCGCGTGCTGAGCGCCGAGCAGCACCCCGACGCCGATCGTCTGAGCGTCTGCATGGTCGACGTCGGCGAGGGGGAGCCCGAGCAGATCGTCTGCGGCGCACCGAACGTCGCCGCCGGGCAGACCGTCGCCGTGGCGCGCCCCGGTGCGCTGATGCCGGACGGCACGCGGCTCGGCCGTGCCAAGCTCCGCGGGATCGTCTCCAGCGGGATGATCCTCGCCGAGGACGAGCTGGCGATCGGGGTCGAGCACGACGGGATCATGGTCCTCGCCGACGGCGCCGCCCCCGGCGCGCCGCTCGACGGCGTCCTGCCGATCCAG
>JANJTP010000044.1 GCA_024711025.1 Solirubrobacteraceae bacterium | reverse complement strand
CGCTCGAGCAGATCGACGAGGCGCTGCTTCGCCAGCTCGACCCGCGGACGCTCGCGCGCCGCGGCATCGGCGAGCTGCGCCATCGCGAGAGCCCAGGCGTCGAGGGCGGCTACGTCGCCAACGGATGCCCGCATTGCGACGCGCTGATCGGCCGGTTCAGGATCGAGGACCTGCTGACCGATCACCGGATGGCCGGCGGCTCCTTCGGTCAGCTCGACTCGGGCATCATCGTCGAGCTCGAGACCGAGCCGGTCGAGCGCCGCGCCCCGCTGGTAGTCCACGGCTGACCACCGGCGAGCCACGGGACACCCCGTCCGCTGTGTGTGATCGCGCACATACCGTGCGTCCGACGGGCCTTTGGAGGACCTATTTCGGGCCGATCGACGGCCTGAACGCCCCAAATCGCCGCTTTTTGGCCAATTTGGTGCTGCTCACCGTCCGTGATACACCGCAAAACATGCCGATTTGCAGGGATGTTTTGGCAAATACCGCAACCTCTGACAGAATAGGCGCATCCCGACGCCCCGTGCGCAGGAGCGCACGAAGGTGCCGGTCATTTCTCTGTCGCACTCTCCCTTAGCAGTCCCCGATTCCTATGCCAATTGCCCTGAAGGAATGGGCGGTCACGGTACGTGCACTCGCCGAAGGCGAGCAGCTCATCACCCTGCGTAAGGGTGGTATCCACGAGCAGAGCAAGCACTTCGAGCTCGAGTACGACCGCTTCTTCCTGTACCCCACGTTCGACCACCAGCGTAACGACGTCGTCCGCGAGGCGCACGCACCGGAGCTTCAGCGCGCGCTCGAAGAGGGCGTCTGGCCCGACGGCGACCCGCCGGTCCAGGCGCTCACGCGCGACGGCGGCATCGTACAGCCCGAGCGCGTCCGCGTACGCGCCTGGGCCGAGGTCGCCGGCCACTACACGATCACCGACCCGCGCGTCGTCAACGACCTCTCGCCGTTCTACGTCTGGACGACCGACTACGCGCGCAAGCGCCTTGCCTGGAAGCCGCGCCATCCGCTGCACGTCGTGCTGCTGCGCACGTACCGGATCCCGCGTCCGGTGACCGTGCGCGTGCGCGGCGACTACGGTGGCTGTCGCTCCTGGCTGGAGATCGCCCGCGACCTGCCGTTCGAGGGCACGCCGGTTCTCTCGGACGACGAGTTCGAGCGCGTCCAGGAGGAGATCGAGTCGATCTGCACCGGTCGCGTCCCCGCGCTGGTCTGAGGCAGGAGCCGACGCCCGTCGCCGCGACCGCCGAACGGCTGCTCGCGGACGCCTCCCGCGTCCTCTGCGTCGGCATCGGCGGCGGTGGCGACGTCGTCGGAGCGCTCGCCGCCGGAGCGCTCGCCGAGACGCTCGGCACGCAGTTCGAGCTCGGCGGGCTGACGTGGGAGCGTCGCCCCGTCGACCCGCTCCCCGGCCCGCGCCGAATCGACGAGCTCGACCACGCCGAGCCGCTGCACCGGTTCGCGGCACTCGCCGGCCCGCGGACCAGCGGTCCCGGCGGATTTCGCTTCGCCGAGAGCGGGATCGCGGGCGTGCTGGGCCGCCCGGTCGCGCTGCTCGACCCCGGCGGCGGCCCACGCGGGGTCGCGGACGGCATCCTCGCCGCGGCCGAGCGGCTGGGCTGTGACCTCGTCGTCCTGCTCGACGTGGGCGGCGACGTGCTCGCCCACGGCGACGAGCCCGGGCTGGCCAGCCCGCTGGCCGATGCCGTGCTGCTCGCCGCGGCCCCGCACCTCGCGGCCGCCGGGCGATCGGTCCTCGGTGCCGTGTTCGGCACGGGCTGCGACGGCGAGCTGACACCGGCCGAGGTGGTCGACCGCTACGACGAGGTGGCCGCCGCGGGAGGCGACCTCGGCCGCAGCGCCCTGCCGCCGGCCGTGCGAGCTCGGCTCGTCGCCGCCCTCCCCCACGTCCCAACCGAGGCCAGCGCGATGGCGGTGCGCTGCGCGCTCGGAGAGACCGGGCGCACCACCATCCGCGATGGACGCCGCACCGTCGAGCTGACTGCGATCGGCGGCCAGCTGCTCTGGTTCGAGCCGGCTAGCGCGCTGCGCTCGGCGGCCCGGCTGGCCGCCGCGCTCGACGGCGCGGCGGACCTGGCCGCGGCGCAGGCGGCGCTCTCCGCGCTCGGGGTACGCACCGAGCTCGACCTCGAGCGCGAGGCGGCCGCCGACGAGAGCCGCGCAGGCGCCCGGGTCGGCGACCCTCACCGCGGGGACGGCGACGGCTCCGGCGCGTGACCTGGGTCGAGACCAGCTCGCCGAGCTTCGTCGCGCGCCATGCGGACCGCGACACCGCGGACGTGGTCGGCGTGCTCGAGCTCCTCGAGGGGATGCGCGAGCAGCTCTCGCGCACCCTCCCCCCGCCCGACGAGGGGCTGGCGATCGTCGTGCACTCGAGCACCACCCAGCTCGCCTTCGCACAGCCGGCGGCGGCGCTGCTTCGCCGGATGACCGCGCCCGCCGCCCGCCGCTACGTGGCCGGCTGGTTCACGGCGCGGGAGATCCACATCCTCGCGCCGCGCCTGCTCCGCGCACGCGCCTCGAACGTGCCCGGGTCGCGCGAGCTGCTCGAGCTTGCGCCGGCGGCGCTCCTCGCCCAGCTCGCCGCCGGCCTGGCCAACCCGGTGCTGCCGCCGCCGTATCGCGTGGCCAGCCTGCGAAGCCATGCCCGATGGGCCTGGCTCGGTGCCGGTGCCGGGCAGTGGCTCTCGGGGCAGACGGCCTTCGCGCGACCGGCGATCGCGCGGCGCCTACGTGAGGGCGACGAGCCGGCCTTCCCGCCGGGGCTGCGCGACGCCCAGCTCCTCGGGGGCAGCGTACTCGACCTGCTCGCGCGCGAGGAGGGCGAGCGAGCCGTGACCCGTCTGCTGACCGAGCGCCCCGACGATCCGCGCCGATTCCTCGAGCGAGCCTTCCGCGGCAGGGCGCTGGTCCACACGGAGGGCGCGTGGCGCGCCCACCTGGCCCGCTTGGCGGGCGCATAGCGGGGCGGTCGGTCGGGCTCGCCTCGTCAGGCGGAGCTGCTCGTAGGCCTCCTTGCGCAACGCCCTCATCTCCTTTCGCTCCCCACCGGTGGGCAGCGTCTGCGGTGGGCGGAACATGACGCGAACGCCCTCTCTCCCCAGAGCCAGAGCCCTGGGATCGATGCCTCCGTCAAGACTCGGCCCGGCTCAGTGGATCTCGAGGTACTCGGTGCGCTCCCAGTCGGTGACGTGGTCGGCGAAGCGGCTGAGCTCGTAGCGGCGCATCACGGTGTAGGCAGTGACGAACTCCTGGCCGAGCAGCTCGACGATGTCGGCATCGGCCTCGAGCAGCTCCAGCGACTCGTCGACCGTTCTCGGCAGCTGCACCAGCGTAGGGTCGTCTTCCGCCGGCGGAGTGGCGGCCGCGGGCAGCTTGAGCTCGCGCTCGATCCCCAGCAGGCCAGCGCCGAGCAGCGCTGCGCTGACCAGGTAGGGGTTCGACATGCCAGTGGGAGCGCGGTTCTCGACGTGGCGGCTGGCCGCCGAGCCGCCCTTGATGCGCACCAGCGCCGAGCGGTCCTCGGTGCCCCAGGCGATGTTGGTCGGGCTGAACGTGTGCGTGCGCCGGCGCTTCATGCAGTTGAGCGTCGGTGCCAGGATCGCGTAGACGCTGCGGGCATAGTGGAGCTGCCCGGCAACGAAGTGGCGGCCGATATCCGAGAGGCCGGTGACCGGGTCGTCACCCGCCATCGCGTTGGCGCCGGTCTCGCGGTCGATCAGGCCGATGTGGTTGTGCGCACCGCTGCCTGCCGCGTCGCTGAACGGCTTGGACATGAAGGTGGCCACGTAGCCCTCGAGGTGGGCCAGCTCCTTGACCGCGTTGCGGAAGGTGAACACCTGGTCGGGCCCGACCATGCCGGCGCCCGGCGTGAAGTTGATCTCCCACTGCGAGCCGGCGTATTCGCAGTTGGCGGTGATGATGTCGATGCCGAAGGCCGCCGCCTCGCGAATGATGCGGTCGATCAGCGGGACCCAGCCGTTCCGGACCGTGTTGAAGATGTGGTGGCCGTCGAACAGCGGCTGCCGTGTCTCGCCGTCGAGCAGGTAGAACTCCGGCTCGATCCCCACGAGCGGCTCGAAGCCGTGAGCATGGCAGCGCTCCAGTACGCGGCCAAACACCTGGCGCGGCGAGGCGGCTAGCGGTCGGCCGTCGCCCCAGTAGGCATCGCAGATGAGGCGGGCGGTCTCCGACACCCAGGGCACGATCGCGGCGGTAGCCGGGTCGGGCCGCAGCAGCTGGTCGCCATACGCGACCTCCTCGTTGTAGAGAGTGCCCGGCACCACGTCGGAGCGCGTGTCGAGCACCGCGGCCCCGCCGTACATGTTCAGCCCGCCCTCGCCGTAGGAGGCGACGTGGTCGATGGGAATCAGCTTCGAGCGGCTCCCGCCGTGCATGTCGGGCAGCTCGAAGCGGACGGTCCGGACGCCTTTCGCGCGCCAGTCCTCCACCACAGCGGCGATCTCCGGGGCCACAACCTGATCGACAGACATCGATTCTCCTCCGTACCGGTGTCGCGACGACACCGCTCGTTGCTACTCCGAACGGCTCGTGGACGCACCACTCCGCTCCTCCAAGAACCTCGCGCACGCTGCGACGAACGCGCGCAGCACGGGACCGCCGTTGACCGCCTCCGGATGCCACTGCACCCCGAGTAGCCAGCGGCCGTCGGCCGCCTCCAGCGCCTCCGGCAGCCCGTCCTCGGCACGCCCGCTGATCACCAGCCCCGCGCCGAGCGCGCCGATCGCCTGGTGGTGGTGGCAGTGGACACGGTGCGCGCCCTCACGGGCCGCATCCGCGGCCCGCGACCCGTCGTCGAGGGCGACGACGTGATCGGCGCCGTCGAACCCGCCCATCCGCCGGCGGTGTGTCGTCTGCCCCTCCGCGTCGGTCACGTGCTGGAGCAGCGTCCCGCCGAAGGCGACGTTGATGATCTGCATGCCGCGGCAGATGCCGAGCACCGGGATCTCGCGCACGACGGCGGCGCGCACCAAGGCGACCTCGAAGGCGTCGCGCTCCGGCACCGTGGTCTCGGTCCGCGGGTCGCGCGCCGCGCCGTAGACGGCCGGATCGACGTCGGCCCCACCCACTAGCAACAGCCCGTCGACGTTGTCGAGCAGCACCTCCGGGTCCGGCTGGACCGGTAGTAGCACCGGCGCCCCGCCAGCGCGATAGACGTCGCCCACGTACGAGTCGGGCACGAGGTGGGCCGCCTGCTTCCACACGCTCCAGGCGGCGACCTCGAGCGCCGCGCAGACGCCGACCAGCGGACGGCGGGCGATGGGCGTCCCGTCGATGGGTCCGTTGCCGGTGGCCATCACACTGCCCGCGCGTAGCGCTCGCGCTCCCACTCGCTGACCGCCTGCTGCCAGGCGTGCAGCTCCCACGCCCGGGAGGCGGCGTAGTACTCGCTGAACTCGTCGCCGAGCGCCGCTCGCAGAGTCGTGTCGATCCGCCAGGCACTGAGCGCCGCGTCGAGCGACCCCGGCAGCGGCGCCAGGTCGGCGCGCGCCGTCGCGTCACCGTCGACCGGGTCGGGCGGCGCCGCACCTCGGCGGATGCCGTCGGTGGCGGCGGCCACCAGCGCGGCAAGCGCCAGATCGGGGTTGGCGTCGGCGCCCGGGCGCCGGCACTCGATCCGGCAGCGGCCGGGATGCTCGCGCGAGACGATCACGCGCAGCGCCGCCGAGCGGTTCTCGACCGCCCAGCTGGCGTTGACCGGCGCGAACCAGCCCGGCACCAGGCGCTTGTAGGAGTTGACGGTCGGGTTGAGCGTCAGCGACGCGGCCGGCAGGTGCTCGAGCAGCCCGGCCACCGCAGCCGCCGCGTCGGGCGCGAGCCCGTGGGGGCCGCCCTCCCCGGCGAAGGCGTTGACGCCGTCGCGCCAGCAGGAGAGGTGGATGTGCCCGCTCGACCCCTCCTCGCCGGACGCGGGCTTCGCCATGAAGCTGGCCCGCAGCCCGACCGCCTCCGCCACCTCCTTGACCGCCAGCTTGCAGTAGGCGGCGTCGTCGGCGGCACGCAGCCCGTCCGCCGGCGCAAGGTTGAGCTCCAGCAGCCCGGGCGCGGCCTCGGTGTGCGCCGCGGTGAGCTCGACGCCGAGCCCGGCGAGAGCGGGACGCAGGGTGGCCAGGAAGCGGTCAAGACGGGAGATCTCGCCGATGCTGTAGCTGATCCCGCTGGAGACCGGCACGCCGTCGACATCGGTGATCCGCACTTCGTACTCGAACGCCGCTTTGACCGTCAGCCCTAGTCGCCCGAGATCGTCGACCACGGCGCGCAGCACCTCGCGCGCCGTGATCGTGCAGGGGCGGCCGTCACGCCAGGTCGGCGTAACCAGGCAGATCTCCCACCCCGGCCGCCAGGTGACCGGGCGCAGCGTGTCGAGGTCCGGGCTGATCAGCAGGTCGCCGGCGCCCGAGCGGATCCCGAGCGTCTCGTACGTGGTGATCGGCTCGTCGACCGGGTCGAGCGCCAGGATCAGCTCGGTCATCGTGGCGCCGTCGCGCTGGGCCGCTGCAAACGCGTCCGGTCGCAGCGCCTTGCCGCGGATGGTGCCCTGTAGGTCCGGCAGGCCGAGCAGCACGTAGCGCTCCTCGGCCGACGCCGCGGCACCGGCCGCCTCCAGGGCCTCCGTCGCGTACATGGTCACGCCGCGGCCTCCGCCAGCGCCGCGGCGATCCCCGGCTCGAGCTCCTCCAGCAGGGCGGCGGTGCGCGCCACCATCTCGTCGAGCTCCGCGTCGGTCGCCGTGAAGGCCGGCGCCAGCAGCACTTGGTCGCCCACGATGCCGTCGGTCGCGGTCGCGGTGACTGTCAGCAGCAGGTCGTGGGAGAGCGCCCGCTCAACCACCAGCTGCTCCACGTCGAGCACGTCGGGCAGCGGCGAGCGCCCATCGCGCGGATCGACGAGCTCGATGCCGAGCAGCAGGCCGCTGCCGCGCACCTCGCGCACCAGGGCCAGGTCGCACAGCCGCTTGTCGAGCGCGGCGAGCATGCGCGCACCGGCCTCGCGTGCCCGGGCCGGCGCGTCGATCTCGAGCAGGCGGTCGATCACCGCGTTGCCGACGGCGCAGGGCAGCGGCGCCCCGTCCCAGGTGTGACCGTGGTCGAACTCGCCGGAGCCGGCGTCGAGGGCGTCGTAGACCGCCTCGGTGCAGAGCACGCCGGCGATCGCCGCGTAGCCGGCGCCCAGGCCCTTGCCGATCGTGACGATGTCCGGTGTGATCGGCAGCTGCTGCGAGGCGAGCCAACTGCCGGTACGGCCCATGCCGCTGACGATCTCGTCGAACGCGACGAGGAAGCCGTGCTCCCGACGCCGCTCATCAAGCCCTCGCCAGAAGGCGTCCGGCGGTCGCAGCGCGGGCGCCGCGGCCGCGCTCACCGGCTCGCAGACGTAGGCGGCCACCGTGCCCGGCCCGGCCTCGGCCAGTAGGCGGTCGAGCTCGGCCAGCGCGCGACTGCCGTCCGAGTCCTCGCGCCAGCGCGCGGCCAGGTGCAGGTGACCGGCCAGGTACGGCGCCCACCGGGCCCGAAGCGAGGCACGCCCGCTCAACGCCAGGGCGCCGGTCAGCGACCCGTGGTAGGCCTGGCCGGGGGCGACAATCCGCCAGCGATCCGCGTCGCCCCGCTCGACGTGGTACGAGCGGATCAACCGCAGCGCCGTCTCGTTGGCCTCCGATCCGCCCGAGGTGAAGCGCACGCGCGCCATCTCCGGCATCAGCTGCGTGGTCAATCGCTCCGCGAGCCGCTCCTGGGGCGCGTTGGTGAAGTGATGCTGGTAGGCGTACGGGAGCGCGAGCGACTGCTCCGCGGCGGCCGCGATCACCGCCTCGTCGCCGTGGCCGAGGCAGGTGGTCATCGCTCCGCCGGAGCAGGCGTCGAGGATGCGCCGCTCGCCGCCGGCGAGCGTCAGCCAGACGCCGTCGGCCGACTCGACGCTGGGGTAGTCGAAGCCTGCGGCCCGCGGCAGGACACAGCTCTCGTCGACCGGAACCGTCGCGGATCGCACGCTCATCGTCTCCTTCATCAGATATCCCCCCGTCGGCCGATCGCGGTCAGGACCGCGCGTATCGCCTGCCGGGAATGCTCGGTGTGGGTCTCCATCACGTCCGCGGCGACAGGTCCGTCGCCGGCCACGACGGCGACGAGCAGCGCGTGGTGCTCGACGGCCACCCGTCCGTGCCAGACACCGGACTCCGGCAGCAGCGCGATCACGTCGTTGAGGCCGCGCCGGATCTGCTCCGCGTCGTGCGCCAGGAAGCGGTTGCCGGTGGCGGCACCGAGCGCCAGGTGCAGCTCGGTGTCGAAGCGCATGCGGGCGACTTCGCCCTCGGCCCGGTCGAGCTCCTCGACGGCGGTCCGCAGACGCGCCAGGTCGGCTTCGGTACGCCGACGCGCGGCGACCGCCGCGATCTGCGGCTCGACCGCGTGGCGGAAGACGAGCAGGTCTTCGATCTCCGCGCGGCGCCGCAGTATCCGACCGATCAGCTCGAGGCGCGCGTCGTCGCCGTCGCCGAGGCCGAGCACGAACGTGCCGCCGTTGCGGCCGCGACGGGTCTCGACCAGCCCCTCGGCCTCGAGCAGGCGCAGTGCCATCTGGATCGTGGGCCGCCCCACCTCGAACTGCTCGACCAGCTCGCGCTCAGTGGGCAGCGACTGGCCAGGCACCACGAGGTGCAGCTTGATGTGGCGCTGGATCTGCTCGGCCACGTACTCGAACGCCCGCAGCGGGGTGACCGGCGCGAAGCGCCTCGCCCCCTCGGCATCGTCGCCCCCGACAGGCGACGGCGGGACGAGCTTCGGGCGTCCGCTCATCGGGCAGCTCCGTCCGCAAGGCCGGCGACGTCGCGGTAGAAGCCCTCGAGCAGCGCCTCGCTCACCGTCCGCGCCTCGTCGGCGATCGTGCGCGTCTCCTCCAGCAGCTCGCGGGCGCCGACACCGTGCTCGTCGAGCTCGTGGAGGTAGACCTCGGCCCAGGTCTCCATGATCCCCAGGTTGACCTCGGGATGGAACTGCAGGCCGAGGCTGCGTCCCCGGCGGAACGCCTGCGGGCCGACGTGGTTGTGGGCGAGCAGCTCCGCCCCGGGCGGCGGGGAGAAGCTGTCGAAGTGCCACTGGAACCAGGGGCCCGGCGCGACCAGCCCGGGGGCGGCGCTCTCCACCGAGAACCAGCCGATCTCCGCCAGTGCCGCCTTGAACACCTCTGACCCCATCGCGCGAGCCAGCAGCTGCCCGCCGAAGCAGATGCCCAACACCGGCACGTCGTCAGCGAGCGCATCGCCCAGCAGCTCCAGCTCACGACCGATCCACGGCAGGTGATCGTCGTAGGCGGAGAACTCGGACCCGAGCGAGACGATCAGGTCGTAGGCGCGCGCGGGGTCGTGCCCGGCGCCGAGATCGATCGGCACGACGTCGACGTCGGCATCGTGGCGGTCAAGCCACTCGGCCACGAGCCCGGCCGGCGTCGCCCGCTCGTGCTCGATCAGCATCACGCGTGGCCCGCTCATGCCGTCGGCCTCAGGGGCGTCGCCTCCAGCACCGGGAGCACCTGGGCCTCGACGGCGTGGACCGCGGCGGCGAAGCGCTCGACCATCTCGTCCAGCTCGGACTCGGTCGCCGTGAAGGCCGGGGCGAACAGGCTCTGGTCGCCGGCGTAGCCGTCGCGTGTCGGCTGCACCGAGAGCGTGACCAGCTTGCGCGCGATCGCCGCCTGGTCGACACGGGCTGCGACCCGCAGCTCCGGCGCAAGGAAGCAGCGATCGTCGCGTGGGTCGGCGTACTCCACGCCTAGCAGGAACCCGCGCCCACGGACCTCGCTGACGAGGCTGACATCGGTGAGCGCGTCGGCGAGCCGCCGGCGAAGCACCGGCCCACGCTCCGCGACCCGCGCGACCAGCTCCTCGCGCTCGAGGATGTCGAGCACCTCATTGGCGACCGCGCAGGCGACAGGCGCGCCGCTCCAGGTGTGCCCGAGCGGCACGCGGCCGCTGCCGGCGGCGATCGTCTCGTAGACGTGTCGGCGCGCAAGCACCGCACCGATCGCCGTGTAGCCGCCGCCGAGCCCCTTCGCGGTGGCGATGAGGTCGGGCGTGACCGGCAGCTGCTCCGCCGCGAACCAGCTGCCGGTACGCCCGAGCCCCGTGACGATCTCGTCGAAGCAGATCAGGAAGCCGTGTCGCTGCGCGCGCTCCGCCAGCCCCTCCCAGAAGGTGTTCGGCGGGGTGTAGGCGGGCAGCGAGGCGGCGCTGACGCCCTCGCAGTAGTAGGCGCAGACCTCGTCACCCACGTCGGCGAGGATCGCGTCGAGCGCGGCTAGCGCCCGCTCGCCGGTCGGGTCGAAGCGTTTCGTGCTCGGTGGGATGTGCAGCACCTCGAAGAGATACGGCGCCAGCGGGCCGTGCAGCCCGGGACGTCCGGTGAGCGCGAGCGTCGCGAAGGTCGGGCCGTGGTACGCCTGCGCAGGCGAGATGATCCGCCAGCGTTCCGGATGTCCGCGCTCGACCTGGTAGCTGCGCGCCAAGCGCAGCGCCGCCTCGTTGGCCTCGGCGCCGCCGGTGACGAAGCTCACCCGCGCATAGTCGCCGTCGGCCGGAGCGCGCTCGACCAGCCGCCTAGCGAGCCGCTCCTGCTGCGGATTGGTGAGCCACTCGTTATGGGCGAAGCTGACGCGGCGCGCCTGGACGCGTGCCGCCTCGACCACGTCGCGACGACCCAAGCCGAGCGTGGCGACCATCGAGCCGCCGCTCATGGCGTCGAGGTAGCGCGTTCCGTCCGCCTCCTCCAACCAAACGCCCTCACCGCGGGCGATCAGGGGGTAGCTCGCGTGCAGCTCCGGCGCGAGGACGTGCGACGCCCCCGGAGATACGGCATGGCTCATGAGCGCGACACCTCGAGGCTAAAAGATTTCATGTCTGGTCCTTTATACCAAATCGACTCCCGAACTGGTATAAGCCCTGCCATCCCTGCATGAGGAGGAGCCAATCGATGCCCAGCAATCCAGTCCCTGACGCCGTCGTCGACGTGATCGAGCCCGCAACCGAGGCCGTGATGGCGCGCGTGCCGGCGGCCGACGTGGAAGCCACACGCGCCGCGGTGGCACGGGCGAAGGCGGCGCTGCCCGCCTGGCGCGCCGTGGCGCCGCGTGACCGCGCGCTGCTGCTCGCCCGTATCGGCGCCGGCGTCGAGGCCGAGCTTGAAGCACTCGCCCGGCTGGAGGCGCGCAACGCAGGAAAGCCGATCGGCGACGCCCGCGGTGAGATCGCCCTCGTCGCCGACACGTTCCGCTACTTCGCGGCGGCGCCGGAGCGCCTGATCGGCCAGACGATCCCGGTTGCCGGCGGCGTCAACATGACCTTCCGCGAGCCGCTCGGCGTGGTCGGGCTGATCACGCCCTGGAACTTCCCGCTCGCGATCGCCTCGTGGAAGATCGCCCCGGCGCTCGCCGCCGGCAACACGGTGGTGCTCAAGCCCGCCGCGCTGACGCCGCTGACCGCGATCGAGCTCGAGCGGATCGCCCGCGAGGCCGGGCTGCCCGAGGACGTCTTCACCGTGCTGGTGGGGTCGGGCCGCGTCGTCGGCGAGGCGCTCGTCGCCGATCCGGACGTAGCCAAGATCGCCTTCACCGGCTCGACTGCGGTCGGTCGCCGGATCGGTGCGCTGGCCGCCGAGTCGATCACGCGCGTCACGCTCGAGCTCGGCGGCAAGTCGGCAAACGTCATCTTCGCCGACGCCGACCTCGAGGCGGCGGCGGCCGCCGCCCCCGGCGCAGTCTTCGGCAACGCCGGCCAGGATTGCTGCGCCCGCGCGCGCATCCTCGTGCAGCGCTCCGCCGTCGATCGCTTCCTGGAGCTGTTCGTGGCGCACACCAAGGCGCTGCGGGTGGGCGACCCGCTCGACGAGGCGACGCAGATGGGGCCGCTGATCTCCGCCGACCAGCTGAGCGAGGTCAGATCCTTCCTGGACGAGGTGCCGATCGCGGCCCAGGGCCGCACTCCCGACGGTCCCGGCTACTGGTTCCCGCCGACGGTGCTCGCGCCGGTCACGCCGGACGCCCGCGCCGCCCGCGACGAGATATTCGGGCCGATCGCCTGCGTGATCCCGTTCGAGGGCGAGGCCGAGGCGATCGCCATGGCCAACGACACCATCTACGGCCTGTCGGGGTCGATCTGGACGCGGGACGGCGCGCGCGCCCTGCGCATGGCACGGGCAATCGAATCGGGGACCCTGTCGATCAACTCGAACACCTCGGTGCGCGTCACCACCCCGTTCGGCGGCTTCAAGCAATCGGGCATCGGCCGAGAGCTCGGTCCTGACGCACTCAACCATTACACCGAGCTCAAGAACGTGTTCATGGCGACCTGAGTCGTCGCCCGGCCGGCGGGCCGCCCCGTCCGCCGGCCGGGCACGCCTGCCCGCGCGGGCTTCCAGGCGATGCTTCGGCCTCCGCCGGTGACACGCGCGCACGGCGCCGATGGCCCGGCCGCCCCGCCCACGTAGCCGGGCCATCGGACGCTCAGCCCGCCAGCAGCGGGCGGATATCGCGGCCCAGGACGACGGCCGCATCCTCGATCTCCATCCCGGCAGGAATCAGCGCCGCCTCGGTGACGCCCGCGTCGCAGTAGCGACGCAACTGCGCCGCACACTCCTCGGGCGTGCCGGAGATCGACAGCTCGTCGGCCAGCGCATCGGTGATCGCCTCGACCGGGTCGATGCCGTCGTTGAGCCGCTCGAGCACCTGCAGGTACTCCTCAGGGGAGACCGTCTCCAGGTAGCCCGAGAGCGCCTCCATGACCGATCGCTGCTGGCGGTAGAGCTCGATCTCGCCTTCGATGAAGACGGCGATCATCCTCTTGGCCGCAGCCTTCGCCGCCGCTGAGTCGGACGAGCAGCTGAACGGGAAGTACTGCACGACCTCGATCTCTGAGGGGTCGCGCCCCGCCTGCTCTGCGCCCTCGCGTAGCCACTGCTTGGCCGCTCGCACGTAGCCGGCCGGCTCGAGGATCGAGACGATCCAGCCGTCTGCGATCTCGCCGGTGGTGCGCACCGTGCGCTCGCCCATCGCGCCGACGAACATCGGCGTCGGCTGGTCGACCTGGAAGCCGAGCTCGATCCCGTTGAGCTGGAACGCCTTGCCCTGGTAGGAGCTGCGCTTCCCGGCCAGCAGCTCGCGAGCGATCTCGATCGACTCCTTGACCATGGTGCGGGGAAGCCTGTGCTCGAGGCCCATCTGCTCCACCCAGCTCTTGACCGAGGAGCCCATGCCAAGCACGGCGCGCCCTCCCGTCACCTCGGCCAGCGAGCCGTAGTTCATGGCGAACAGGGTCGGATGGAGGGTGTAGGGGTTGAGCACCCCCACGCCGATACGAATCCGCTCGGTCGCCAGCGCGCACGCGGTGGCCAGAGGCACAGCGCCGCGATGCCAGAGATCCTCCACCAGCCACAGTGCATCGTGGCCGTTGGCTTCGGCGGCCCGCGCCGCCGCGACCGTCGTGACCGCATCGACGCGGGTCACCATCAAGCCGACTCTCATGCCCTCGCCTCCGTCCCCACCGTATCGGCCGCCTGCTCGTCAACGTGACGAGCGCAGTCGGTCGTTCGTGAGGAGGGCGGCGCCGTGCCGCCCTCCCCGTCGATTCCGAGCCTCATCTAGATCTTGGCCACCTTTGCGTTGAACTCGGGATACGAGAACGGTGGCAGCTTGTCGTTGATCTTGCCCTCGCCCGCGTTGGGCTCGAGGTCGTCACCGGTGATGAGCCACATCGGCAGCTGGGTCACGAAGCTCTCGGGCTTGGCCCCCTTGGTGAGGTAGTCGAGCATCATGCTCACCGCCATCTGTCCTTGCTGCGCAGAGGAGTAGTAGCGACAGGCGGCCATCCACGGCTTGCCGAGCCACTTCAGCAGCTCCGGATTGGCGTCAGAGGTGACGTGGGTGAGCTCGATCTTCTTCTGCTTGAGGAAAGATGCGACGCCGTTGCCCATCTCCGAGGCGTAGGTGACGATCGCCTTCGCGTCCGGGTGTGCGGAGAGCAGGTTCTGCGCCGCGGTGATGGCGTCCGAGCGGACGTAGTTGCCCGGCTGCTCGCCGGCGATCGGGTACTTATCAGTGAGCGTGTTCTTGATACCGGTGGTGATCGCCTCGTTGAAGCCGTCGCCCTGCACCCCCGGAATCAGCAGCACCTTCCCGCCGTCCGGATTCGCGCTCATGACGTAGTTGGCGATCTCCGGTCCGCCATTGCCGACGTTGTCGATATGAACGACCCCTATATAGTTCTTGTCGGCCGGACTCTCGGACTCCCACAGGTAGTTGATCACCGGGATTCCCGCCTTGGCCGCCAGCGCAGCGCCGCGTGCGCCGGACTCGACGTTGATCGGACCTATGACCAAGCCGTCGACCTGCTGTGCGATCAGGCTCTGGATATTCCTCAGCTCATCTGAGGCGTTGTAGTTCGCCTGCAGCGGGATGAGCTCGTGGCCGGCGCTACCCAGGCCCTTGTACATGCCGGTGGCGAGCTGCAGGTTGTACTCGTTGATGCCGCTCAGGCTGGCGCCGATGCGCTTGGCGCCCGCGGATCCGGCGCCCGCCGCCGTAGTCCCACCGGTCGCCGACTTGCTGCTGCCGCCGCAGGCGGCAAGCAGGCCGCCGCCGAGCACGATGCCGGCGCCCGACGCGAGCAGATCACGGCGGCTGATACTGCCGCCCCGCATCGCGTGGTCGATCCCCCGGGATTGCTTCATGGTCATTTCTCCTTGGGTGTAACGTCGGATGATGGGACCGGCGCCGCGGTCACCTGGCGGGTCGCAGGCGCCCGAGTCTGGTGTCCAGAGTGCGACGCGCGTGTGCGAGCAGCCCGTGCTCCCGCAGTGCGGTGAGAATCACCGCGATGATCAAGACCATGCCGTAGGCGAACTGTTGCCAGAAAGCCTGGACGCCGAGCAGAGTGAGCGCATTGGCGATCGTCCCCAGCAGGGCGACGCCAAGCATTGTGCCCAGGATCGAGCCGCGCCCCCCGCCGAGCGAGGCACCGCCCAGGACGGCGGCGGCGATCGCCTGCAGCTCGAGCCCGGCTCCGCCCACTGGGTCGCCGGCGCCCAGCCGCCCGAGCAGGATCACGCCACCGATGCCGACCAGCAGGCTCGAAAGCGAGAACAGCGCGATCTTGACCCGCGCGACCGGGATCCCGGCCAGGAAGGCGGTGTCCTCACTGGAGCCGACCGCGTACGCGTTGCGGCCGAGGCGCGCGTAGCGCAGCAGCAGCGCGGCCAGGAGCAGGACGACGGCCAACACGATGCCCGCGCTCGGCAGCCCGAACCACTCGCCGAGCCCAAGCGTGGCGAACACGTCGCTTGCCGGGACAGGGCGACCACCGGCCACCACCAGCGCCAGCGACGCGTAGACACTTGCCGCGCCCAGGGTGAGGATAAACGGACCCACGCGTAGCAGCGCAACGATCGAGCCCGTCAACGCGCCGGCCAGTAGCGCGCAAGCCAAGCAGACGATGAGGATGGTCAGCTCGCCCGAGCCGCCCTCAGCCAGCTTGGCGCCGATCACCGACAGCAGCGCAGCGAGCGCTCCGATCGACAGGTCGAACATGCCGGCGGCCAGCAGCAGCGTAGTCCCGGCGGCCAGCACGCCGAGTACGGCGATCTGCTGGACCAGCGTCGAAAGATTCTGGGAGGTGAGGAAGAGATCGGTCTGGCTGGTGGCATATGCACCCACGGCGATCAACGCAAGCGCCAACGGCAGCAGCGATGTCAACGCCTTCGGAAGCCGCCGCCGACCCGCGGACGTCGCCTTCGCCTTCGCCGCCTCGCCTCCGGCCAATGCGCTCACGGCGCTACTCCGATTTCGAACAGCGATCTCTCCGATAGTGCCTTGCGTCCCAGCCAGGTGGGTCCTTTGTCACGACGCAGCACCAGCACGCGATGTGCGAGCAATCTGATCTCCTCGAAGTCCGAGCTGAACACCACGAGGGCGGCCCCGGCGGCCGCGAGGTCCTTGAGCAACTCGTAGATGTCCAACTTTGCGTTGATATCGATCCCGGCTGTGGGCTCGTCGAGGACAAACACCCGCGCGCCCGCCTCCAGCCAGCGCCCGAGGATCACCTTCTGCTGGTTGCCCCCTGAGAGCGCGCCGGCGGGAATCGCCGAGCCGGGCGCACGTACGCCGAGCCGCGTGATCCACCGGTCGCTTATCCCACGCCGGCGGCGCGGCCGGACGACCGGCACGCGGTGTAGCGCCTCCGTGGCGACGTTGATGTTCTCGGTGAGGTCGAGCTCGAGGAAGACACCCTCGCGCTTGCGGTCCTCGGGCACGAAGGCGACGCCGGCGCGCGCGGCTCCGTGGGGGCTGCGAACGCGGCGCAGCCCGCGACCAACGCGCACCACGCCGCGATCGGGCCGCTGCGCTCCGGCGAGGCAGCGGGCCAGCTCACGCCGACCGGAGCCGACGCCACCGGTGACGGCGACGATCTCGCCGGCACGCACGTCGAGCGACACGTCGCGCAGCACGTCGCCCACCACCAGGTGATCCGCCTGGACCAGCACCTCGCCGTCGACCGGCGCCTCGTCGAGCTCGGCCACCTCGCCTTCGAGGCTGCGGCCGAACATCAGCTCAACGAGACGGTCGAGCTCGACCGTCTCGATCGGCTGCGTCGCCACGACGCGCCCGTCGCGCATCACGGTGACACTGTCGACGAGCTCGAAGATCTCAGGAAGGTGATGCGAGACGTAGAGCACGGCGACGCCCCGCTCCCGGGCATTGCGCAGAAGCGAGAACAGCCGCTCGCTCTCGGTGCCACTGAGCGCGGCCGTCGGCTCGTCCATGATCAGCACGCGCGCGTCGCGCGAGATGGCACGCGCGATCTCAATGCTCTGCTGCTCCGCCGGCGTCAGCCGCCCGGCCGACAGACGCGGATCGAGCTCGATCCCCACTCGCTCCAGCTCGGTCGCGGCACGTCGGTAGGCGTTGGGCCAGTCGACCCCGCCCCACTGCCGGCGGGGGAGCGCGCCCAGCAGGACGTTCTCGGCGACACTGAGATCGGGCGCAATCTGCCGCTCCTGAAAGAGCACGCTGACTCCGAGTCGCCGCGCCACGGTCGGGGTCGGAGGGGTCAACCGATGACCGCCGATAGTCACCGTTCCCACGTCGGGCACCATCGCGCCCGCCACCGCCTTGATCAACGACGACTTGCCGGCGCCGTTCTCCCCTACCAGCCCACGGATCTCGCCCGCGGCGAGCGTCAACCTCAGGTCGTCGAGCGCGAGTGTAGGCCCATAGCGCTTGGATACGCCCTGCAGTTCCAGCGCAGGTACTTCCCCCCTGTTGCGCCTCTCCTCGTCGGACACGGACCGATCAAACCGCCGGCGCCCGCCCGGCGCCTCCGATGATCACCCAGTCCTCCCTGGGGCATCACCTAAAGGGTCGCGTCATCGTCGCCCCGCACCTCGTCACGTCCTCCTTCGCAGCGACGATTGTCCGGCGACGATCGTTAATCGTCGCGGGACGGTCGACTGCTGGCGGTTAGGCGGTCGGTGTGATTTATGGTCTGGTGGTCGTGAGCGCATGCTTGTGTCCAATATTGAGCCAGGCTCGGTTTGACAGAGGATTCGAAGGCTTCCGTCCTCGCGGGAAGAGACGCTCCGTCGTCATGGGTCGTCCGAAGAAGTACCCCATGAGTTGCGATCCAGCGAGCCATTCGTCTCGCGCTGGTGGGCGAGCGGCCGCTCGCCCATATCGCTCACCACGTCGGAATCCAGCGACGCGGGTTCGCACAGCTGGTCGAGACGCCCGGGGAAGCGCTTTCAGACCGCGTCGGTGAGCGTGCCCAGACACGGCCTCGTGTCGACTGAGGTGCCTCGCGGCGGCCGATCAGATCGCGGTCGTAACAGTCGATCACCGAGACCGTTCACAGCCACCCTCCCGCATCGGGATCTTGGTGCGCTCGATCACCCACACCTCATCCGAGCGCGCGGTCTGGATCCGCCCGGCATGCCTGCCACACGGGATCCGGCATTGTGGGACCAGCAGACCGTGCGTGCGCATCACGCGCTGCACCCGCTTGCGGTCGAGCGCGCCGCGTACCTCCATCATGATCGGGCAGCCCGAAACAGTTCCGCCCCCGGCCCACGACTCGAACGCGGTGGGTGCCGCTCCGCCTCCGCCTGTAGGCTCGGCCCCGCGGCACCCACCGCGCAGGAAATCTGTGGACCAGCACCGTCAGGCGGACGCATGGGTCCTCGACAACGTCGAGCGCGCCGTCGAGCAGGAACGTGGCCGGCACGATCAGCGGCACACGCCGAGCAACTGCGCCCTGAGTGCCTTGCCGGCTCACCGACCGCCAGAGAGGGCGCTCTCCGCCCTCACGCGGGGAGCGCAGCCCCGCCCCGGTGTCGGCACCACGTCGCTCAGCGACGCCAATCGCTGCCGAGGCTGCGCTGCTCCTTGGGGAATCCGGGAAAGACGTCTGCTCCGTCACTGGTGACGACGACATAGTCCTCAACACCGAACACGGGACCCATGTCGCGCCCTTCCCCCTTGCCAATCGTCCACGTCTCGACCGCAAGCACCATGCCCTCTTCGACCAGGAGGTCCTCGCCCTTCGCGATCATCGGGGGCTCATGGATGCGGAGGCCGACGCTGTGACCGCCCTGATCGAAGACGTACGGCTCGTTCGACCACTCCTGGAAGCCCTCGTTCATCACATCCCAGAGCCGACCGGTGGTGATGCCGGGCTTCACCGCAGCGATCGCTCGCTCCTGGACCCGGTCGACGAGCTCGGCGCGCTCTTGCACCTCGTCGCTCAACGGGCCGATGTTGAAGATCCGGCAGCAGCTGCCGTAGTAGCCCTTGTGCGACGGCAGCGGCTCGAAGATGATCCGATCGCCCGGGTTCAACGGAATGCCGTCGTCCCACGCGGGGACGTCATACATAGGGATCCGTCGGCTCGACGCGGTCACCAGCGGCGGCTCGCAGTCGTGCACCTTCTCGAGCAGGCGCTGGCGGATGAAGAGACCGACGTCCTTCTCGGTCATTCCAGGGCGGAACGCTCCCGCCAGCTCGGCGTAAGTATCGATCGACGCGCGTGTCGCTTGCTTGAGGGCCTCGACCTCGGCGCTAGACTTGATCGCCCGGAGCTTCCAGATGACGTCCCCGGCCTCGACGAACTGCGCCCCGTCCAACTCGGCGCGGAAGCGATCGATGTCGTTGAGCGGTCGAGGGATCATCATGCCCCCCAGCGAGCCGGCCTCCATGCCGACCCTGCCCTGCCCCTGACCGAGCTCCTTGACAACATCGGCCACCATGGCGGGGATGTTCCGGACGTTGGCCGTCACATGGGGCTCCACGATGAGGCGAATGTCCTCGATATACGTGTAGCCCTCGGCGACGCCACAGAAGAAGTCGGGGACGATGATGATCGGGTCCCGCTCAACCGGAATCACGACCGTCGCGGTCTGGAACGAGCCGGCCTGGGACAGGTTGTTGTGATAGCCCGTGAAATAGCGGATGTTCTTCTCGTCCCACAGGACAAGGACGTCGATCCCGCTCTCGGCCATGAGGGCCTGCATCTTCTGGACCCTTCCCGCGAACTCCGCTCGGGGGAAGTCCGCGTACAGCGGCGTCTCCCACGCCCGGCTCTCGAGCCGTGTCAACATCACATCTCCTTCGTCTGCTCGACTAAGACCGGCCTCGCAGCCGGCCTCGCGTGATGCCCGCTGCGTCTCTTCCGCCGCCATCGCGGCGTGCTCCTCAGGCTGGGAACGTTACGAGCGCTCGGTGCCGGCGGGATCGGGTAACCCCCCAGTCACGCCCTGGGCCTTTCCCCAGTCCGGCGCCCTCCGGGATCGCATCCGGGCGCCCTCGTTCGTGGAGGGAGTCGTGCCGCCGCGCGCGACGACGATCGCGATGGGCCCCGCGGCCGGTGCGTGTGTCGGTCGGCTCGCCGCGCGGTGGTCAGTTATGCGTCGGACGTCGCGCCTGGGTGTAGAAATCCGAGCTGGGAGGCGCGCGAGACGGCTGCCGCGCGGCTTCTGACGGCAAGCTTGGTGAAGAGGTGGCTGACGTGGTACTGCACCGTCTTCTCGCTAATGAACAGTCGGCCGCCGATCTCCCGGTAGGTGAGGTCGGTCGTGATCAACCGCAGGATCTCCAGCTCGCGGCTAGTCAGCTTCGGGCGCTGCTCGTGGTCTGGAGTGCGCGGGCGCAGGTAGATCCGGGGAGCGGCCGCTGTCCGGCTGTCGGCGAGCGGCGCGCAGATGATGCGCAGCGCGCGCAGTAGGTCGTCGGCCGACGCCGACTTGGGGACGAAGGCGTCTGCCCCGGCGCTGAGTGCCTCCTGCGCGAGCGCAGCGTCGTCGAGCGCGCTAGTCGCCAGCACACGGGTATCCGGGGCGTGCTCGAGGATCTCGCGGATCGCGCTCGACCCGGTACGCTGCGGCACGGCCAGGTCGACGATGATGACAGCCGGTTTGGCCGCCCGCGCGATGCGCACGCCGGTGGCGCCGTCAGTCGCCTCGCCGACGACTGTGAAGTCGCTGGTCCGACCCAGCAGCCGTCGGAGCCCGTCGCGCATCACCTGGTGGTGGTCGACGATCAGCACCGAGACCTGGTCCAGGCTCCGCGGGTGCACCATCACTGGCTCAGCGGCCACGAACATAGTCGGCGCGCCGAGCGCCGTCTGTAGCGGCACGCGGGTGGGCACCGTGACCTCGATCTCGGTGCCCTCGTGCAGGGCGCTGCATATGCGGCTCTCGCCGCCGGCCATACGCACCCGCTCTCGTACGAGGAAGAGGCCGACCGCCCCGTCATCGACCGCCTCGCGGTACTCACGCAGGCCGGATGCCATGCCGATCCCGTCATCCGCGACGGTCAACAAGCAGCGCTCCTCAGCCAGCACCAGCTTGAACTCGACTGCGCCAGCACGGCTGTGGCGACGGGCGTTAGCCAGCAGCTGCTTGCCGACTTCCAGTAGCGCGGCGGCCTGCGCCCCGTCGATCTGCTCGTCGCCCGTGTCGACGGTGACGGTGACGGTGGCACCGAGCGCCGTCGCCGTGGCGCGTGCGTCCGCCTCGAGCGTAGTGGCGAGCTCGGTCGCGGACAGGTCGTGTGCGTGCAGGCCGTACAGGAGGTCGCGCGCGTGCAGCATCGAGCGGCCGGCAACGGGTGCCTCGTCGCGCAGGGACTGCTGCGCGACGAGCAGGTCGCGCACGATCGCGTCGTGGAGCTCCTGCGCCAGATGCCGGCCCGCCGCCGCGGAGCGCGCCGGCCGTCGACCGATCGTGCGCGCCAGGCGCGCGGCGTCGAGAAACGGAGCGAGATTGTCGGCCAGCGTCTGGGCGACGTCGATGCCGGCCGCCGTGGTCAGCGCCTCCGCTCCGGTGAGGCTCAGCGAGCCGACGATCCCGCGTGGGCCGCGCAAAGCGACGGTCACCACCGCGCGCTTGCCCGTCGACGCGTGGTCGACCAGCCGTGTGTGCTCGCCGAGCAGCACCGCACGGTGGGGGGCGGCGGACACCGGCTGCTCGCCGGCGTGCTGCCACCCGCCGTCGCCGGCGGTCACGAAGGTGCGTACGACCGGTGCGAGCTCGTCGTCCAGCAGCCTCACGGCCACCTGGTCCCAGGGCGTGCCCTGCTGCGGCTCGAGCACCTCGCAGGCGAAGACGGTCAGGATCTCGTGGGCGTCGGCGGCGCCGGCTACCGAGCGCGTGAAGGCGTTGACCCGTTCGACGAAATCGCGCCGACGCTCCAGCTCCTCTCGCCGCTCGCGCTCGAATCGGTACTCGCGGAAGACCCGCACGAACGGCGCTATGCGCTCTGCGATCTCGCTCACGAAGGCGAATTCGCGATCGCTGAACGGTCCATGTGACCGGCCACGACCGCAGCACATCACGCCGACGACCTCGTCGTCGTCGGCCAGCGGCAACATCAGCCCGTGGGCGAGCCCGCCCTGGAAGGTGTCGCGCTCGCTCGGGTTGTTGGTGCCGGCGACCCGCGCGTCGGACACGTAATCGTCAAAGCGCAGCGCGGTCGCCTCCGACACAGTGTGGCGAATGGTGAACGCGTCAAGCGAGTAACAGGTGCCGGTCTCGAAGCCGTTCCACAGCGTGGCGCCCTGGCCGCCGAGATACGGCGGGTCGCGGAAGGCGGCGCCGAGGTAGAGGAAGCTACGCTTGTCCGGCGTCAAGATCTCCACATCGACGTGGTGATGGGGTAGCCAGCGCGACAGCTCGTCGGAGAACATGCGCAGCAGCTCGACCGGCGTGCAATGCTCGCGTATGTCGAGGCTCAGCGAGCGCTGCAACTGGCGCTCACAGGCGCGAATCGACGGTGTCGCCGGCCGAAACACCCGTCGCTCGAGCTGCTGCAACGCCTTGGACATCGAGCCCTCCTCCAGGGCGATCAGCAGCGGTCACCGCCGCCGGTCGAAACGCGAGCGTACCAGAGCTCGCTCGAGTCTCGGCCCTTCCGGTGCGAGGGCCGGTTGACGAGATGGGTGCGGTGAGCCAGGCTGTCGATCGCGTGGAATCACTCATCTACCCGGCGAGCAGCGAGCCGAGCCAGACGACCAGGGCGACCACCGCCGTCCCGGCGAGCAGGCCCGCGAGCAGCCTGCCCGGCGGCGGGCCCGAGGGGACCGTCTCGCGGCCGCCGATCCCGGACTGCAGCAGCATCTCGCGAGCCACCCGTTCGCCCGAGCGCGGCACGAGGACGTCCCGCTGACCCGCAGCGAGCATCTCCGGCACGTCGAACGCCGACGAGCGGCGAACGAGGCTCGGCACGCCCTGCTCGAGCAGCAGGTTCGCGATCAGGTCAGCCTCGGCCTGATTGCGGCCGCGTGCCACGACGACGAGCTCGCCCTGCACGTAGCGACGATCGATCCTGCGCGCCAGGTCGCGACGCGAGCCGGGCTCGACGGGCGGCTCCCGCTCGGGGCCCGGCTCGGGCGGCTCCCGCCCGGGGCCCGGCTCGGGCGGCTCGGGGTCGGGGTCGGGATCGGCCGCCGGGCGTCGCACGACGCCTCAGTCAGCCGACAGGACGACGAGCGGCGCCTCTTCGATCTCGCCGAACGCGGAGATCATGAAGCTGCGCACCTCGGGCTCGGAGCCCGACAGGCCGATGATCAGCCACTCGACGCTCGGCCAGTAGGCGGCGAAGTTGACGTCGGTCTGCGAGGGCTCGGGCGAGGAGCGAGTGTGCGAGTGGTAGATCGCGCCAAGCTCCTCGCCGCGATCCTCGATCTCGCTCAGCAGCCTGTTCAGCTCGAGCCCGTCGACCTCGAAGCGCAGCGGGCTCGCCGCGAGGTTCTCCATCTCGTGGACCGCGACGGCGACCCCGTCGCGCACCGCGAGCACACCGCAGCACTCGTTGGGCGCATCCCGCGTCGCGTGAGCGACGACCTGCTCGAGCAGGCCGGCGGAGATCCTCATCGCCGCCCGAGCCCGCGAAGGGCCGCTAGTCGGCGCTCGCGCGCAGGACGGGCTTCTCCTCGACGACCTCGCCCTTGTCCTCGCCGGTGAGAGCGCCCTTGAACTCGCGCATGCCCTTGCCCACCGAGCGCCCGACCTCCGGGAGCTTCTTCGGGCCGAGCACGATCAGCGCGATCGCGAGGACGATGACTAGCTCCATGGGGCCGATGCTGGGCATATCGGCAAGAGTAGCGCGCATCGGCCGCGCGTGCGGACCCTCGTCGCGCGGCTACCACCAGAGCATCGACTCGACCGACGCGATCTCGTCGACCGGCCGCGTGTAGATGCCGCTCGAGAGGTACTTCCAGCCGTCGTCGCAGACGATGAACACGACGTTTCCCTCGTCCATCTCGCCGGCGATCCGATGGGCGACGCGCGCGATCGCGCCGGACGAGACGCCGGCGAACAGACCCTCCTCGTCGAGCAGCCTGCGCGTCCAGAGGATCGCGTCGCGGTTGGTCACGAAGATCTTCCGGTCGAGCAGCGAGAGATCGATGATCGGCGGGATGAAGCCGTCGTCGAGCGAGCGCAGCCCCTGGACCGGCTCGCCCTGCATCGGCTCCGCCGCGACGATCGTCACGCGATCGCCCAGCTCCTCCTTGAACCGCCGCGCGTGGCCCATGAGCGTGCCGCCCGTTCCCAGGCCGGCGACGAACGCGTCGACGTGGCCGTCGAGCTCCTCGAGGATCTCGACCGACGTGCCCTCGTAGTGGGCACGGGGGTTGGCCTCGTTGCCGTACTGGTAGGGCATGTAGAACGACGAGTCGGAGGCCGCCATGTCGAGCGCCATCGCGACCGCCCCGTTCGAGCCCTGGTCGCCCGGCGAGTAGACGATCTCGGCGCCGTACATCCGCAGCAGCTCCGTGCGCTCGGGCGTCACGTTGTCCGGCATCACGACGTTGAGCCGGTAGCCCTTGCGCGAGCAGATCATCGCCAGCGCGATCCCGGTGTTGCCCGACGTCGGCTCGAGGATCGTCTGGCCCGGCCGGATCAGTCCCTTCGCCTCGGCGTCCTCGATCATCGCCTTCGCGACGCGGTCCTTGACGGACCCGGTCGGGTTGCGCGACTCGAGCTTGGCCCAGACGCGTACGCCGGGCTTCGGCGAGATGCGGCGCAGCTCGACGAGCGGCGTGTTCCCGATCGACTCGACCAGATCGGTGTAGCGCCCCCGGCACGGACGAGACTCGAGCGGCGGGATCGTCATCGCTTCACAAAGGATAGCGTCGGTTTGCGGCTCCACGACGCCGTCCGTGGGTGGATCGGCGCCGCCGCCCGGTCGGGTCCGGCCAGGGCGCTGTGGGCGTCGTCCGGCACCCGACCGCGGCCTCGGCGCGCGTCAGGCGCCGCCCGCCATCGCGGGCAGGATCACGAGCGAGTCGCCCTCGCCCACGGCCGTCTCGAGCCCGCCGAGGACCCGCACGTCCTCGTCGTTGAGGTAGACGTTGACGTAGCGGTTCAGCTCGCCCTCGGAGCCGAAGATCTGGCCCTCGGTCTCGGGGTGGGAGCTCGTCAGGCTGCGCAGCACCTCGCCGACGGTGCCGCCGTCGGCCTGGACCTCGCGCTGACCCCCGACAGAGGGGCGCAGCACCGGGGGAATCCGGATCGTCGCCATCGCGCAGGACCCTATCCGGCAGCGGCGCAGAACGCCTCGTAGTCGGGGAAGGCGCCCAGCTCGTCGTCGCCGATCTCCGACGGCTCGCGCGAGCAGATCGGGCACTCGGGGTCGCGGCGGACCTTGAGCTCGGTGAACGTCGTGCCCAGCGCGTCGTAGATCAGCAGGCGGCCGATCAGCGGCTCGCCGATCCCGATGACGAGCTTGACGACCTCCGTCGCCTGCAGCATCCCCATCGTCCCGGGCAGCACGCCCAGCACGCCGTTGGCGCCGCACGACGGCGCGAGCTCCGCCGGCGGCGGCTGGCGGAAGAGGCAGCGGTAGCACGGCCCCTGACGCGGCGCGAAGACGCTGAGCTGTCCCTCGAAGCCGAGGATCGCCGCCGAGACGACCGGGATGCCGAGCCGTACCGTCGCGTCGTTGAGCAGGTAGCGCGTCGGGAAGTTGTCGACGCCGTCGACGACCACGTCCCAGCCCTCGAGGATCTCCATGACGTTCGAGGCATCGAGGCGCCGGCGGTACTTGACCACCTCGACGTCCGGGTTCAGATCGTGGATCGCCTGCTCGGCCGAGTCGACCTTCGGCACGCCGATCCGCGAGGTCGCGTGGATCACTTGGCGCTGCAGGTTGGAGAGGTCGACGACGTCGTCGTCGACGATGCCGATCGCGCCGACGCCGGCCGCGGCGAGATACAGGGCGGTCGGGGCGCCCAGCCCGCCGGCGCCGAGCAGCAGCACGCGGGCGTCGAGCAGCTTCTGCTGGCCCTCGAGGCCGACCTCGGGAAGCAGGAGATGGCGCCCGTAGCGTTGGCGCTGCTCGGGCGTCAAGGAGCGCGGGATCTCGACGCCGTAGCCACGGTCCTTCCACAGCGTGATGCCGCCCGCCATCGACTCGACGTCCTCGTAGCCGAGCTCCTCCATCAGCGTGTGCGCGCCGAACGCGGAGCGCACCCCGGAGGCGCAGTAGAGGATGACCCGATGCGAGCGGTCGGGGACGAGCCCCTCGATCCGCGTCTCGAGATAGCTGCGCGGCACGTGGAGCGCGCCCGGCAGCTTGCCGGACTCGAGCTCCTCCGACTCGCGCACGTCGATGATCGTCACGCCCTCGCCGAGGAGCTGTGCGACCTCCGAGGGGTCGACCTCGCGGATCTGCTCCCTGACGCGGCGCAGGAGCTCGGCTCCGGTGACGCTCACGGCTAAACCACCTGTTCCCGGTCGAGATTCATTGCTTCATGAAGTGTAGCGACCCGGCGACTCCGCGATGGGGCTCTCGCTCGGCCGCCGAGCCGCCGATAGACGAGCTGAGCGATGCCCGTGCCCAGCCTCCCCCGCCGCCGGTCCGCCCGGCTGACCCGCCCCTCGCTGCTGGCCCAGGTGCTCGCCGTGAACACAGCGCTGATCGCCTCTGCGGTGCTCGCGGCGAGCGTCGCCGCGAACCTCGAGATCCGCACCGACTCGGACCTGCGCAGCTTCCTCGTGCTGACCGCGGCGATCCTCGCGACGATCCTTGTCAACGCCGCCGTGCTCAGGCGGCGCTTTGCCCCGCTCGAGCGACTGATCGAGACCATGGAGCGCGTCGACGCCGCCGATCCGCGCACCCGCCCCGATCTGCCGCCCGCCGACACCGACGAGGTCGCGCGACTGCACGGCGCGTTCGACCGCATGCTCGACCGACTCGAGGCCGAGCGGACCGGTGCGGCCGGCGCCGTGCTGCGCGCGCAGGAGCACGAGCGGGCGAGGATCGCCCGCGACCTGCACGACGAGGCCGGCCAGGCGCTGACCGGCGTGCTCCTGCGCCTGCAGGCCAGCTCGCACGACGCACCGCCGCGCCTGCGCGAGGAGCTGGCCGAGACGCAGCGCGCGGCCGCGCAGACGATCGACGAGCTGCTGCGGCTCGCGCGCGAGCTGCGGCCGGCCGCGCTCGACGACCACGGGCTGGCGGCGGCGCTGCGCGCGAAGCTGGCCGAGTTCCAGCGCCGCACCGGGGTGAGCGCCGAGCTGCGCCTCGCCGACGCCGCGCTGGTCGACGCGCTCGCGCCCGAGCAGCAGGTCGTCATCTATCGAGTCGTGCAGGAGAGCCTGTCGAACGTCGAGCGCCACGCCGGAGCGCGGCGCGTGAGCGTCGCGCTCGAGCGCGACGGTGCGGCGACGCTCGCCCGCGTGCGCGACGACGGCCGCGGCTTCGCCCGACCCGTCACGCGCGCCGACGGCGGCCACGGCCTGCCCGGCATGCGCGAGCGCGCGGCGCTAGCCGGCGGCCGGCTCGACGTGCGCTCGACCCCCGGCGCGGGGACCACGATCGAGCTGCGACTGGCCCCGGAGGACCGTTCGTGAGCGCACGCGTGCTGATCGCCGACGACCACGGAGTCGTGCGCGCCGGGCTGAGGCTGCTGCTCGAGCGCCAGGATGGGCTCGAAGTCGTCGGCGAGGCGGCGGACGGGGCCGAGGCCGTCGAGCTGGCCCTCGCGCTGCGCCCCGACGTCGCGATCCTCGACGTCGCGATGCCGCTGCGCACGGGGCTGCAGGCGGCGCGCGAGATCCGCGCGCAGGCCCCCGAGGTCGCGGTGCTGGTGCTCTCGATGCACGACGACGAGCGCTACGTCTTCGAGGCCCTGAAGGCCGGCGCCTCGGGCTACGTCCTCAAGCGCGAGGCCGACCGGGACCTCGTCGCGGCGCTCCGCGCCGTGCTGCGCGGCGAGCCGTTCCTGACCAACGCCGCGACCCAGGCGCTCGTCCGCGACTGGGCGAGCGACGACGCGCCCGGCCCCGCCGAGCCCCTGAGCCCCCGCGAGCAGGACGTCCTCAAGCTGATCGCCGAGGCTCACACCAGCCGCGAGATCGGCGAGCTGCTGCACCTCAGCGAGAAGACCGTCGAGTCCCACCGCGCGAGCATCCTGCGCAAGCTCGGGATGCGCGACCGGGTCGAGCTCGTGCGTTACGCGATCAGGCGCGGGCTCGTCGAGCCGTAGGTCGCGGTCGCGGACACCGCGGGGCGCCCGCCGCCCCGCGGCGCGTCCTACGCTGTGGGGGTGCTGCACCCGCGTCTGCGCCTGACGCTGATGGCGCTCAGCCTGCTCGCGCTCGTCGCGATCCTCGTCTTCGTCCTCGTCTGGAGCCCCAAGCCCGCCGCACCCGCCGCGGGCGGCGGCTTCGCGGGCTCGATCCGTCCCGCGGGCCCGCCACAAGACTTCACGCTGCGCGACGAGGAGGGCCGGACGGTGGCCCTTACGGCCCTGCGCGGGACGCCGGTCGTGTTGTCGTTCATGTACACGACCTGCCAGGACGACTGCCCCACGATGACCCAGCAGATCCGCGGCGCGCTCGACGGCCTCGGCCGCGACGTGCCGGCCCTCGCGGTCAGCGTCGACCCCGCCAACGACACGCCGCGGCGCGCGCAGCGCTTCCTGACGCGCCAGCGGATGACCGGGCGGATGCGCTTCCTGCTCGGCGACGAGGCGACGCTCCAGCGGGTCTGGCGCGCCTACGGCGTGCAGCCGCAGGAGCGGGGGCTCGAGCACAGCGCCTCGGTGCTGCTGCTCGACCGCCGCGGCGTCGCACGGGTCTCGTTCCCGATCGGCCAGCTCACCCCGGAAGGCCTGGAGCACGACCTGCGGATCCTGCTCGCCGAGCGCGGGTGAGCCGAGCAAGCGGTCGCTCGACCGCCCGCAGTCAGCGCTCCCGCGGCGCGACGTCGCCGTCGGCTTCGGCTTCGGCCGCCCCGTCGCCGGGATCGGCGAGCTCGCCCGGGCCGGGTGCGACGGTCCCGCAAGGCGGGGAGGCGGCCCTGCTCGAGCCGTCTCCGCGCTCGCGGCGGGCCTCGCGCCGCCCGCTCCACCACAGCACAAGCGCGACCACGATCACCGGCGCCAGGTAGACGAAGATGTTCGTCCAGTGGCCGATGTGGGCGAGCGTCGTCACTGCGAGGCCGCCGACAGCAGCCAGAGACCCAGGCAGGTGAAGGCGACCATCACCAGCAGCATCCAGTACTGGGAGCGCGTCGCCCGGCGACGATCGCTCCACGTCGCCAGCGCGCGATCGTGCGCTAGCGTGAGCCCGGCCACGTGGCCGAGCACCAGCGCGCCGACCTGCACGTACCAGATCGCGCCCGCGCCGACCAGGCCGTAGTCGACCGTCCAGGCCGCGGTGCCGAGCAGGTTCGAGCCATCGCCGAGTGGGTCGGAGGCGAGATAGCCGATCGCCTGCCCCTGGATCGCCAGCAGCGAGAAGTAGTGCGCGACGAGGTAGGCGAGCGCGATCGGGACGAGCGTGTGCGCGAAGCGGCGCGCGAGCTCGGTCGAGCCGAGCGACGAGCCGCCGACGCTGCGCATCCCCCAGACGCCCAGCCGGAAGAGGGCCGCCACCAGGAGCACTATCGCCAGCAGACCGGCCGTGTAGCCGGCCTGCACCGCCGACTCGCGGCCCAGCCCCAGCGAGCCGAACGCGTCGGCCAGCCGTGCCGCCAGCCCGTCGGCGCCCGTCCAGACGCCGCCCTGCGAGAAGCCGTCGAAGGTCGTCGAGCCGATCAGCACGACGACCAGCGCCACCGACCCAGGGATCTCCGCCATCCGCGGGGCTCCCACCAGCGGCGGGCGCAGGTATGCCCGCCCGCCGCTCCAGCGCAGCGGCGCGAGCAGGGCGACGAGGCCGAACGCGACGCCGAACGGGTCGGCGTTGCGCGTCCACGCCTCGACCCCGAAGAGGCTCATGCCGGTCAGCATCACGACGAGGTAGGCGAGCGCGAGCAGCGCAAGCGTGCTCGGGTCCTCGCGGCCGGCGTAGACGAGCTCCACCCAGGCGAACGCGAGGATCCCGACGGCCGCCGGCCAGCGCCCCAGCTTCCGCGGGTAGGCGATCGGCTCGGGCAGCGAGCCCCCGGCCAGACGCCGGGCCGTCGCGCCGCAGGCGCGACCGACGGCCCGCCACGGGCTGAACGCGCGGAAGACGTCGCCGAGCAGCAGCGATAGGCACGGGACCCCGACCCAGAAGAGGACGTAGATCGTCGTCGGCGCGAGGTTCGCCGTCGCCGTCTGCGAGCCGGCGAGGCCGGCGTAGACGACGGCCGCGAACGCCGCGACCCCGACCGCCCCCGCCAGCGTCTCCAGCGTGGGCGGGACGCGCAGCAGCGGGCGCTCGCGGACGCGCTCGAGCAGCGGGCTCGTCCAGAGAACCGCAAGCGCCGCGAACGACGCGATCAGCACCAGCGCCGCCGCCCACGCGAACAGCCACTCCGGGATCGGCAGGTCCGCCCGCTGCGAGATGCCGTGCGCGAGCGCGGATGCCGGCAGCGCAAGCGGCGGCGCAAGCGCGGCGGCAAGGGCCGCGAGGGACAGGCGAGCGGCCCGGGCCATCCCGTCTAACGATACGAGGCGGGCCCGGAGGCCCGCCTCGTCCCTTCAGGCGACGTGTCGCGACGCTCCCCCTAGCGCCGGCACTTCACCTTCACGCTGGCGTTCGAGGAGCTGGTGACCTTGAAGCCGAGCCCCTCGGGCGTGCCGTCTGTGTACTGGCTCGTGTAGCCGACCGTCAGGCGCTTGCTCTTCGGGCAGCCGGTGAGCCCGGCGAACGGGTAGCGCTTGGAGCCCTTCTTGATCGTCTTCGCGGGGAGCGTGACGTCGAAGTCGGTCAGCGTCGCGACAAGCCCCTCGGCCGGCGTGACGAGGCCCTTCGGGATCGTCACGACGAGCTTCGTCCCGAACTTGCCCCTGACCTTCGTCAGCTTGCCGTCGAGGATCTGGTTCTGGGTGATCGACCCCTTCGTGCGCAGGTAGAGCTGCGTCCCGCCGCCGTTGAAGACCTGCACCGTGAGGTTCTCGCGAATCCCCTGGCCGGCGGGCGTTCCTGCCCCGCGGCCGAAGCCGAGCGCGGTGCCGCTGCCCACGAGCGAGTTCTTCGGGCAGAGGTCGGGTCGGTTGAGCACCGTCGTCTTGCTGCACTTCGGGAACTTGCTCTGGTTGAAGACGATCTCCTTCGGGAACCAGACGTTCGCGTTGAGCGTCGCGAACGGCGGCGTGACCGACAGCGCGAACGCCGTGTCGTGGAACGGCCGCACGTGGAGCTTGACCGCGCGCGGCTTCTTCTTGGTGCCCGCCTTCGACGGCGACATCGACGCCTCGAACTTCTGGCCGGCGGCCGGGTCCGGGGTCTGTACCGCGAGCGCCGGAGCCGCGGCAACGCCGATCGCCACCGCGGACAGCGCCACGGTTAGCAGTGGCTTCCTCATCGATCCTCCTGCGTAGGGTCTCCCAAGTGCATATCTATACCTCGACCGGCGTGCAAGTTGCGCCGTCGGGCCGGCGCGCTCGCCAAGCCCTCACCCGCGGGTCGCCGAGCGGCTGTACCGCAGCACGTCGTGGCGGCGCCCGCGCAGGACGATGCCGCCGCGCACCAGATCGCCTCGCACGAAGCCCGCGGCGCCGGCCACGCGCTGCGAGAGCTCGTTGTCCGGCTCGACGTACAGCTCGAGACGAGCGAGGCCGAGGCCATCCGGAGCGGGCGCCAGCGCCCAGCCGGAGAGCAGGCGCAGCGCCCGCGTCGCCACGGCGCGCCGACGCGCCCAGGGGGCCGTCCAATAGCCGATCTCCGCGCGGCCGCGCGCGCGGTCGACCGCGTGCAGCCCGCATGCGCCCAGCATCCGCGCCGGATCCTCGGCGTCGACGACCGCGAGCGGCAGCGTCGTCCTGCTGCGCCCCGCCTCGACGAACTGCCGGGCGTCCTGCGGCGTATAGGGCACCGGCACCGATGTGTAGCGCGCCGTCAGCGGGTCCGAGCAGGCGCGGACGAGCGCGGGCACGTCGTCCGACGTCCACGGGCGCAGTGCCAGCATCTCGTCGCGCAGCGGCGGCTCGGGCAGGTCGATCGGCAGACGAGGCGCTCCAGCGATTTTTCCGCGGTCCCGTGTTCGGCGCGCGCCGTCGGACCGGCGCGGCGGCCGCGATGGTACCGTCCGCCCCCGATTTCGATGCGCCCCCCGGTGGACACCATCGTGGCGCCGCCTTTCCCCAAGGGCCTCAGCTGGGTGAACGTCGCCCCGCTGCGGATGGAGCAGCAGGCCAGCCGCCCGGTCCTCGTGGAGTTCTGGGACTTCTGCCGCCCAGAATCGCTGCGGACGCTGCCCTACGTCATGGCATGGCACGAGCGCTATGCCGATGCCGGGCTGCGCGTGGTCTCCGCTCACGCCCCGGGCTTCCCGCCCGGCGAGGACGAGGACGCCGTACGCGCGGCCGTCGAGCGGCTCGGGATCGCGCACCCGGTGGTGCTCGACACCCACTTTGAGCTGTGGCGGGCCTACGAGAACGCCGGCTGGCCGGCGCGCTACCTGTTCGCGCCGGGGCTGCGGCTCGTCGACGTCCACCACGGAGAGGGCGCCTACGACGAGACCGAGCGGGCGATCCAGGAGCTGCTCGACGTCGAGCGCGACGTGCTGCGGCCGCTGCGGGCCGCCGACGCCGGCGATGCGCTGGTCGTCGTCCCGAGCGCCGACAGGCCCGGTGCCTGGAGCGGGCCGTACGCCGCCGGCGAGGTCTGGGTCGTGACCGGTGGCGCCGGCGAGCTCGCCGTCGATGGCGAGCGCCGCTCGATCGAGCACGCCGGGGCGCACCTGCTGATCGCGCACGATCGCCACACCGAGGGCGTGCTCGACCTGCGGCCGCTCGGCGACCTCGAGGTGCTGCTCACCGCCTTCGCGCCGGGCCTGGCTCCGACCGGCTGACCGTCGGAGGATCGCCCACACCGCTCACTCGGCGGCCGGCAGCGCGCGTCGGGCCGGTCCGCGATGCCTCAGAGGATCGCCTCGGGCCGCTCGCCGAAGTCCTCGGCGACCGGGACGAGTCGCGGCGGACCGTCGTCCTCGAGGAGCACGGCGCGGCCCGGCCGGTAGGGGCTCTGCTCGCTCGTGTCGATCGCCGGCTCCTGCGTCCAGCAGCCGCAGTTCACGAGCTGCGTGGTCCCGTTGACACGCCACTCTGCGCCGTCCATCCACGCGAGCGGGCCGGCGCAGTGCGTATGGCCGAAGACGACCCACGGCGCCTCGACGCCCAGTAGCCGGATCGTCGCGCCCATCGCCAGCAGGCCGGCGCGACGCAGCTCCTCGCTCGACAGCTTGCCCTTGACCGGGCCGATCCCCGCGAGGTTGAGGCCGGCGATGCCGAGCGGCAGCAGCGCGGCCAGCGCCTTGCCGCGCAGGGGCGCACGACCGTCGGCGGAGAGCAGCCTCCAGGCCCGGGCCGTCGCGCCACCGCTGACCCAGCGACCGCCCGCGGCGCGGCCGTTGGCGATCTGGTCGAGCCATGCGTACATCGGCGCCAATGCCGCCTCGAAGTCCTCGGCCTCCGCGTGGTCGTCGGGCAGCCGCCCGACGACGCGCGCCATCGCGCCGGCCGCCAGCCGCTCGAACGTCGGGATCGTGATCAGGCGGTCCAGGTAGTGGCCATGGGTGGCCCAGACGTCATCGCGCAGCCAGACGCCCGGGTAGGCGACGCTCAGCGGCCGGTCGCCGAGCCACGCGGCGATCGCCCGGGTGCCGGCGGAGATGCTCGCGTCGGCGCGCGCCTCGAGCCCGAGCGGGCTCGACGCGTCCTCCAGCCGCCGAGCGGCCAGCCACGGGGCGACCAGCGCGTAGTCGTGGTTGCCGGCGGTCAGGACGACCTCGGCGCCCGCCGGCAGCGCCGCGCCGATCGCCTCGAGCACCGGCCGGGCGGCGGCGAGCGCCTCGCCCAGCGGTCCCTGGCGCAGCTCGACCACGTCGCCGAGCAGCACGAGCCGGTCGATCCCGGCGAGCCCCGCGCACAGCGCCCGCAGCGGCTCGGGACGGCGCAGGACGTCGACCGGCCGGCGCGCGCCGAGATGCAGGTCGCTGATCACGAGCGTCCGCGACATGGCGCGGGAAGGGTAGCCTGCGGCGCCATGGCCGCCACAGCGCTAGATGGCCTCGTCGTCGCCGACTTCAGCCGCGTGCTCGCCGGCCCGCTCTGCTCGCAGACGCTCGGCGACCTCGGTGCCGACGTGATCAAGGTCGAGCGGCCGGGCACCGGCGACGACACGCGCGAGTGGGGCCCGCCGTTCGTCGAAGAGGGCTCGACGTACTACCTCGGACTCAACCGCAACAAGCGATCGCTGACGCTCGACCTGCGGGACGGCGCAGACCACGAGCTGGCGCTCGAGCTGTGCTCGCGGGCCGACGTGGTCCTCGAGTCGTTCCGCCCGGGGACGATGGACCGGCTCGGCCTCGGCTACGACGCGCTGCGCGAGCGCAACCCGCGACTCGTATACACCTCGATCAGCGCGTTCGGCTCCGGCGAGCTGACGCGCTCGATGCCGGGATACGACCTGCTCGTGCAGGCGATGTGCGGCTACATGTCGATCACCGGCGAGGCCGACTCCCATCCGATCAAGCCGGGCACCGCGCTGGTGGACATGATCACCGGCCTCTACGCGACCGTCGGCACCCTTGCGGCGCTCCGTGCGCGTGAGCACACCGGCGAGGGCCAGCGGGTGGAGGTCTCGCTGATGGACAGCGGGCTCGCCGCCCTGCTCAACCTGGGCTCGTCGTTCGCGAACACCGGTGAGGTGCCGCGCCGCCGCGGCAACCGCCATCCCTCGATCGCGCCATACGAGACGTTCGCCGCCGCCGACCACGACCTGGCGATCGCCGGCGGCAACGACGCGATCTGGAGCAGGCTGTGCGAGGCGATCGAGCGGCCGGACCTGGCCGCCGACGAGCGCTTCGCGACGAACGCCGACCGCGTCGCGCACCGTGCGGCCCTGACCGCCGAGCTGGAGGCGACCTTCGTCCGCGACAGCGCCGCGTCCTGGGCCGAGAAGCTCAACGCCGCCGGCGTGCCGGCCGGGCCGGTCAACGACGTCGGCGAGGCGTTCGCGCTGGCCGAGCGGCTGGGGCTCGAGCCGCTGCTCGACCTCGAGGGCGTGCGCAGCGTGCGCTCGCCCCTGCGCCTCGAAGGCACGCCGGTCGTCGCCGAGCACCGCCCGCCCCGACTGGGCGAGCACGACGACGAGCTGCGCGCCTGGCTGCGCAGCTGAGCGGGCCTGTGCCGCTCAGGCGCCGGGCGTGGCCGCCATCGCCTGGCGGATCGTCTTCGGCAGCATGAAGCGCACGTCCTCCTGCACGACCTCGAACTCCTCGACCTCGGTCGTGCCCCGCGAGCGGAACAGCGCGACCAGCCGCTCGACGAGCTCCTCGGGCGCGCTCGCACCCGAGGTGATGCCGAGCACCTTCACGCCCTCGAGCCACTCGTCGCGAACCTGCTCCTCGTTGTCGATCAGGTGCGAGTCCGCGCCGTGGTCGCGGGCGACCTCGACGAGCCGGTTGGAGTTCGAGGAGTTGCGCGAGCCGATCACGAGCACGAGATCGCAGTGCGGCGCCATCTGCTTGACCGCCGCCTGGCGGTTGGTCGTCGCGTAGCAGATGTCGTCGGTCCGAGGGCCCACGATCGCCGGGAAGCGCTCGCGCAGGCGGCCGATGATCTCGCGCGTCTCGTCGACCGAGAGAGTCGTCTGCGAGACGTACGCGAGCCGCTCGGGGTCGGCGACCTCGAGCTGCTCGACGTCCTCGACGGTCTCGACGAGCACGATCGACTCGGGGGCCTCCCCCATCGTGCCCTCGACCTCCTCGTGCCCGTCGTGGCCGATGAGGATGATCGTGTAGCCCTCGGAGGCGAACTTCACCGCCTCGCGATGGACCTTGGTGACGAGCGGGCAGGTCGCATCGATCGTGCGAAGCCCGCGCCGCTCGGCGTCGGCGTGGACCGCCGGCGAGACGCCGTGCGCCGAGAACACGGTGATCGCTCCCTCGGGGATGGTCCCGTCGAGCTCGTCGACGAAGATCGCGCCGCGCCCGCGGAGCTGCTCCACGACGTGCTTGTTGTGGACGATCTCCTTGCGGACGTAGACCGGCGCGCCGTACAGCTCGAGCGCGCGCTCGACGGCCTGCACGGCTCGGTCGACGCCGGCGCAGTAGCCGCGCGGCGCGGCGAGCAGGATCTTCTGCGGGACGTTCATGCTCGGCCCGAGTGTACGGACCCGCCGGGCGGGCGCCGCCGGGCGAGGCGGGCCGCGACGAGCCGGCCCGTGCGAGGCCGGGCCGGGCGGCGCGTGCGAGGCCGGGTCGAGCGTGGCTGGCGCGTGCGAGGCCGGGCGGGGCGAGACGAGCCGGGCCGGGCCGGGCCGGGCCGGGCGGCGGGCCGGGCGCAGCCAGCGCCGAACGTGGCTGCAGTAGCTCAGGTATGGAAGGTGTTTCTGCAGCCGTATCGCTTGGGCGCTTGGTGTCGTCCGGGCGCCGTAGCCTCGCCCAGGTGGCTGAGCCTCGCCCAGCGCCGTAGCCTCGCCCAGCGCCGTAGCCTCGCCCCCGCGGCGCCGCTCAGGCGCCCCGACGCAGCTCGAGCGCGAGCGCGAGCACCGTCTCGCCGACGACGTCGAGGCTGCGCGCGCTGACCTTGTCGAGCGTGTCCTCGAGCGTGTCGCGCCACGGGTAGGCGAAGTCGATGAGGTCGATCGCCGGGATCCCGGCCGCCAGGAACGGCGTGTGGTCGTCGTAGATCGCGCCCTGGACCGCAGGCGGGAAGCTGCGCAGCGTCCCGACCGACCGTGCCGCGACGCGCAGCCGCGCCCAGAGCTCCGCGTCCGAGCTGCGCTCCCGCGCCAGCCGCAGGCCGCGACCAGCGACGTAGTCGAGCAGGACGAGCTCGCCGACCTGCGCGCCGTGGCGACGAGCGTAGGCCCGCGAGCCCCGCAGCCCGTCGCGCAGGAAGTCGGTCGAACCCGCCGGCTCCTCCTCGCCGTCGAACAGGACGAAGCGCACCTCGCGCGCTCCGCGCGGGATCGGGCGACGGGCCAGCGCGCGCGCGATCGTCACGACCGCCGCGGTGCCCGCGGCGCCGTCGTTGGCGCCGACGAACCCGCGCGGGCGGGCCTCGACGTCGTAGTGAGCTGCGATGACGAGCGCCGGCAGGCGTCCCGGGATCCGCCCGACGACGTTCCGCAGCCCCGTATGGCCCGGCACCGCCTCGAGCCGCCCGCGCGGCAGCCGCCCTCGAAGGTCGACCGCCAGCTCGCGCAGCGCGCCCGAGCCCGCCGGGCGCCAGCCGTGGCGCTCGACCTGACGGCGCAGCAGCGCGAATGCCGCGCGCTCGTCGAAGCGATCGGCGGTCGGCGTCGGCACGCCGTCGGTCGGCGAGCCCGCCTCGAAGCGCGGCGGCACGTCGAGGCGGGCGGCGGCGGCGTCGGCCGACGTCCGGACCGGCTCGGCGTTGCGCCCGCCGCCGACGAACGGCCAGCCCTCGACGGCGAACCAGATCGCCGCACCGGCGACGAGCAGCTGGACGATCAGCGCGACGACGAGCACCCGCACCGAGAGCCTCGGCGCATCGCGCTCCTCTGGGCGGCGTGCCGCCGCCGGATCCTGCTCAGTCGTAGGTCGTCACCGCCTCGGGCACGGGTCCGCGTCGCCGATCGGCTGGGGGCTCCCAGGCGGTCGGCGCTCGTTCGGGTCGGGTGCCCGATCATCGTAGGGGCCGCTCCGCCGCCCGCTAGGGTTGGGCTGCGGACCAGGCGCCGCCGGGTCCGGGAGAGCACAGCGATGGCCCAGGAGCACTTCGACCGGCTGACCGCGATCGACGCCTCGTTCCTCGCGCAGGAGGGGCCTGCCTCGCACATGCACATCGGCGCCCTGACGGTGCTCGAGGGCCCGCCGCCTCCGTTCGGCGAGTTCCTCGACACGATCCGCGAGCGACTCCACCTGGTCCCGCGCTACCGCCAGCGGCTGAGCTTCCCACCGCTCGAGAGCGGACGCCCCGTCTGGGTCGACGACCCGAGCTTCAACGTCGAGTACCACGTGCGTCAGACCGCGCTGCCGCGCCCCGGCAGCCAGGCGCAGCTCTTCCGCCTGGTCTCGAGGATCTTCTCGCAGCAGCTCGACCGCTCCAAGCCGCTCTGGGAGATGTGGCTGATCGAGGGGTTCGAGGACGGCCGCTGGGCGCTGATCTCCAAGACCCATCACGCGGTGATCGACGGGATCGCCGGCGTCGACCTCGCGACGGTCCTGTTCGACCTCACGCCCGAGCGCCGCGAGGTCGAGCATCCCGACGAGGCGTGGCAGCCCGCGCCCGAGCCGACCCAGGCCGAGCTGCTCGCCTCCGGGCTCGTCGGCGCCGCACACACGGCGGTCGACGGCCTGCGAAGGCTGACCCGCCTCGCGCTGAGCCCGGGCACCGCCCTCGCGGAGGTCCGCGAGGGCGTCGAGGGCATCGGGGAGGTCGTCTGGGCGGGCCTCAACCCGGCGCCCGACACGCCGCTCAACGTCGAGATCGGCCCCCACCGCCGGTACTGCGTCGTCGATCGCGACCTCGCCGACCTCAAGCTCGTCAAGGACAGCTTCGGCGGCACCGTCAACGACGCCGTCCTGGCGGTCGTCAGCGGAGCGCTGCGTACCTGGCTGCGCTCACGGGGGGTGCGGACCGAGGGCCTCGAGCTGCGAGCGCTGGTGCCGGTCTCGGTGCGCGCGCGCGAGGACCAGGGATCGCTCGGCAACCGCATCGTCGCGATGCGCGGCCCGCTGCCGGTGTACGTCGAGGACCCTGTCGCGCGCCTGCAGCTCGTGCGTCGGTCGATGGACGGGCTGAAGGAGAGCAAGCAGGCGGTCGGAGCCGCGGTCCTGACCCGCGCACAGGGGTTCGCGCCCCCGACGGTGCTCGCGCAGGCGTCGCGGCTGAACTTCTCGACGCGGCTCTTCAACCTGATCGTCACCAACGTGCCCGGGCCCCAGTTCCCGCTCTACGTCACGGGCCGCAGGCTGCTGGAGGTCCACCCGATCGCGTTCCTGCCGCGCAACCATGCGCTGGCGATCGCGATCATGAGCTACGACGGCCGGCTGAGCTTCGGCCTGCTGGGCGACTACGAGGCGGTTCCCGACATCGAAGAGCTGGCCGACGCGCTAGCCGCTTCGATCGACGAGCTGGTCGAGCTCGCCCGGGGCCGGGCGGCGGGCAAGCCGGGACGCGCGCGACGGCGCGCGAAGACGCCGACGCAGACGGCATGACCACGGCCCCGCGACGGCACCGACCCTCTCGACCGCCACGCCGCGAGCGTTACCGCGCTCCCGCGCCGGCTCAGGCGCCCGGCCCGGGGCCGATCAGTAGCCGAGGGCGAACTTCGCGTCCTCGCTCATCTTGTCGGGCGTCCAGGGCGGGGTGAAGATCATCGAGGAGTCGACCGACTCGACGCCGTCGAGCTCGCCGACGAACTCCTGGATCTGCTGGGCGACCATCGGGCCGATCGGGCAGGCGGGCGTCGTCAGCGTGTACGTGACGTGGACCGATCCAGCGTCGACCTCGATCCCGTAGATCAGGCCCAGCTCGACGAAGTCGAGCCCCAGCTCGGGATCGATGACGTTCGTGAGGGCGGCTTCGACATCTTCGACAGTGGCCATGGGCGAGAGTCTAGACAGCGGCCTGCGCCCACCTCCGCGCGAGCGGCACGGGTGTCGGCAGCCTGGGCGGTCGACACCGGTCACGCTCGGTCGGAGATCGCCGTGCGGGTCCACCGACGACCGCCGGACCGCATGCTGCGGCGCCAGGCGACGCCGTGGCGGCGCCGTGGCGGCTCCGTGGCGGCTCCGTGGCGATGCCGTGGCGGCTCCGTGGCGATGCCGTGGCGGCGCCGTGGCGATGCCGTGGCGGCGCCGTGGCGATGCCGTGGCGGCGCCAGGCGACGATCGCGGGACGTCACGGCTTTGCGGGGGCCGAGCGGCGGCTTCGCCACGTCAGACGGTCGTCCCCGAGCCGTAGACGGCGAGGAAGCCGCCCAGCAGCAGTCGCAGATTGACGGCGCCGACACCATATTGATGACCACCCCACGATATTGACGGTGCCCCGCGACGTCGAGTACGGTGCGCGTATCGTCTCGCTGAACGAAAGCCCCCCGGTGCTGGTCTGCAGCGGGGACGAGAGCCGGGGGTCGCAGAGCCTGAGGCGACCCGCGCTGTCCCGCGCGCTGTCCCTCCAGTCCGACCTCGTCGTGGACCTCTCGCGTCTCACGTTCGCCGACTCCTCGCTGATGCTCGACCTCGCGATCGTCGCGCGCCGCCTGCGGCGAACGGGCCGTGTGCTGCGCCTCTGCGACGCCCCGCCGCACATCGCCACGCTGATCGGGCACGCCGGCCTCCACCGGCTGCCCGGCGTCCTCGTCGAGTCGCGCGCCGAGGTCGTCGTCACCGGCGCCGTCTGAGGGTCCTCCAGCGCCGTCGGCGCTGGCCCTGCCCTACCCTCTGGGGCGAAGTCGCGATGCCGCTGCTCGTCCTCCTGCTCATCGTCGTGCCGATCGCCGAGCTGTGGGCGATCATCCAGGTCGGCCAGCTCGTGGGCCTGCCGGCGACCATCGGCCTGCTGCTCGCCGACTCGCTGCTCGGCGCCTGGCTGCTGCGCAGCCAGGGGCGGATGGCGTGGCGGCGCGTGCGGGAGTCGCTCGCGGCCGGCCGCCTGCCGGCGAGCGAGACGGCCGATGGCGCGCTCGTGATCCTCGGCGGCGCGCTGCTGCTGACGCCCGGCTTCATCACGGACGTGCTCGGCTTCCTGCTGCTCTTCCCACCGACGAGAGCGCTCGTCCGTCGGCGGGTGCTGCGGCGAGCCGCGGCCGTCGGCGCACGAACGGTGGGCGGCCCCGCGGCATGGACGGTCCAGGGCGTGCGCTGGAGCGCGCGGGGAGCCCACACCCGGCGCGGCGGTCGGCAGCGTCGACGGCCGGTGCGCGAGCACGACGTCGAGGGAACGGCCGTCGAGGCAGATCGGCGCGAGCTCGGCGGGAGCGCCTCGTGAGCGCGGTGGCTCCCGACCTCGACGCCCCCCGGCCGGCGAATGGCGAGCGCTTCAGCGACGCGCTGACGGTCACGTTCGGCGACGCCGCCGCGTCCCTGTTCGGCACGATTCGCCTCGGGCTCGCCGGCGGCGACACCGCGAGCGGAATGGCGATCCTGTTCCATCGCGGAGAGGTCCTGACGGTGAGCGCCGAGGGCGGGATCGAAGCTGTCGACCCATCGCGCTGGGAGGGCATCAGCGCCGCGGGCATCGACGCCGAGACGATCGAGCCCCTGCGCGCCTGGCGACTCCACTTCGCCGGCGAGGAGATCGGCCTGGACCTCGAGCTCGAGGCGACCGGCCCGGCCTGCGCGCTCGAGGCGCGCGACCCGGTGGCCCGCGCCGGCGGGATGCTCGGCTTCGAGCAGCCGCTGCTGGCGCAGGGCGTCGCCGACGTGAACGGCCAGCGGCTGAAGGTCAGCGCCCTTGGGCAGCGCGGGCGCTCGTGGGGCGACCCCGACTGGTCGCGGATCACGCGGACTCGCGTGGCCGGCGTGTGGCTCGCGGACCACACGCTGACCCTGAGCGCGATCGCGCGCACAGGTGACGAGGGTCACGGACGCGAGGCGATCAGCGCGGCGATCCTCGGCGCCGACGGCTGCGCCGAGATCGCCGACCCGCGCATCTCGACCACCTTCGACGCCGACGGCCGTCAGCGCCGCGCCGCGCTCGAGCTGTGGCCGGACGACGAGAAGCCGCCGATCCGCGCCGAGGGCGAGGTGCTCTGCGGAACGACGCTCGACCTCGGACGGCTGCGCCTCGACTGCGCGTTCGTCTCCTGGCGCGTGGACGGCCAGCGGTGCGTCGGACGCTACGACGTGCTGCGGCGCGAGCCGGCGGTCGACGGCGCCGAGTGACTCGAGTCGAGTGCCTACCGCCCCGCCGAGCGGGACGTGGGCCTCGTCAGTTGTCCGAGCCGAGCCGGTCCCAGAGGTAGAGCTCCAGGCACTCGTTCGCGAGCTCCATGCAGCGTTCCCGGCTCAGGTGCGGAAGCACCGTCTCGAGCGCCTGCTCCTCGGAGATGCCCGCGTCGAACGCCTCCTCGCCGCGAAAGCCGGCGGCGATCCGCAGCGCTTCGCGACGATTCTCCCCGAGCGACGGGAAGACGCCGAGCAGGAACTCGCGGTTGGCGATCGGCGAGCCGACCTCGAGCGAGGCGTGCCAGGCCGCGAGCATCGACAGATCGTGCTCGTCGAGGTCGGCGACGGCCTTGACGTAGTGCGCCTGGAGCTGTTCGTCGGGGATGTCGTCGACCCAGGCGCGCACCAGCTCACCGAGGAGCTGGCGCCGGGCCTCGCGGCCAACCGACTCGGCAATGACGCGGATCGCGTCGTGGGGTTCGATGAAGCAGAGTGGCATCGCGCAGCAGCCTTGGACTGATAGCGAGGAGCACGCTACGCCCCGCGCCGGACAGCACGCCCGCCCACCCACCCACCCGCACCGCGCGGGCGTGGTCGCGGGCGCCGGGCGCCGTGCTCACTCGGTGCGAGCGCCGGGCGCCCTGCTCACTCGATGCGGGCGCCGGGCGCCCTGCTCACTCGGCGCCGAGCGCCGAGCGCCGGGCGCCGTGCTCACTCGATGCCGCGGACCGCATGAGCGCCGGCGCCGCGCGGCGCGCGCCGGGCGGCCGGCTCCGTGGCGGCCGGCGGGACCTGCTCCGGCATCGGTGCGGTCGCGGCGACCGCCCGACCCGCCGCGACGTGCGGCACCCCTGACGCGGGCGCCGCCGCGTCGGGCCGGCGCCGCTCGGTCCGACGGCGGATCGCCGCCAGCCGACGCGCGACCTCCTGGCTCACCGTCAGCTCCCGCTGACTGCCACGCGCCTCGGACGGGCTGGTCGCCCGCCCCAGCGACGCCGGAGCCGCCGTGCGGCCGGACGCGGCGCCCTGCTGCTGGAGCGCCACGCCGCCCCCCGCGGCGACGGCGGCGGACGCGGCGACGACGGCCGTCGCCTTGCCCGCCGAGCCCTGCAGGCCGTCGACCGCGGCTTGGAGCCGGAGCGTCGCCGTCGCGGCGCGCTCCGCCAGCCAGGCCGCGACCGAGTCGTGGACTCGTGCCGCGATTCCGACCGTCGCCTCCGGCTCCACCGCGGCGAGCGCGAGCCCGACCCCCGGGAAGATCGCCCGCAGGGGCGCCGCGGCGCGGTGGAGCTCGCGCACGGTCGCGCGACAGGCCGCACAGCTCCGCAGGTGCGGGCGGATCTCGACGAGCTGCTGCGGGCTCGCCTCGCCGTCGACCAGCGCCGACAGCAACGGCGCCCATCGCTCGCACTCCATACCGGCCTCGATCCCCGCGTACCGCTCGAGGAAGCTGCGGCGCCCCTCGTAGAGGCAGCGGTTGACCTTCGTGCGACTCCAGCCGGTCAGGCACTCGATCTCCTCGTAGGAGTTGCCCTGCGCTCGCAGCCAGAGTGCCTGGACCTCCTGCGGCTTGAGCCGCTGCAGCGCCTCGGCGGAGCGGGCGACATGCTCGATCGACGCGACCCGCTCCTCGGGCGAGGCGGAGGTTCGCGCCTCGAGGTGGTCGAAGTCGATCTCGGTCGCGGCCAGGTCGCGCTGGCGCATGCGGCGGACGGCCATCGCCTCGTGCTTGACCACCGTTCGCAGCCACGACGGAGCCCGCTCCGGATCGAGCCGTCCGGCGTGGCGCAGCAGGATCTCCATGCCGCGCTGGTAGGCGTCTTGCGCGTCGTCGGCGCACAGGCTGTGGCGCCGCGCGAGGCGCAGCAGCCCTGGGGCATGTGACCGCACGAGCTCGATGACGAGTGCGTCGCGCTCGTCCCTGCTCAGCAGCCGCCCCGTCGGAGCCTCGGCAGGCGTGTCGTCGTCCATGACCCTCCGTCCCTCTCGCCGGTCTTGTGCATCCACGTGACCTAGGGCGAGCGTCGTCGATCCGTCCCCGCCCCGCCACGCCGGGAAGTGCGCAATTTGCGACCGTCTAAGCGCTTGTTCGATGCGCCTAGCGGGTCGTTCGGAGCCGTGGGCGGCGTCTCAGCGGCGCCGGGTGGCGTCTCAGCGGCGCCGGGCAACCACGCGCGCGCCGGAGCGCCGGGGCCGCCGGGTCAACGGCGTCAGGCCGCGTCGCTCCCGCTCACGGGCCCCAGGCCGAGCGCCGAGCGCGCGAGCTCGAGCTGCTCGGGGTCGGGCTGTGCGCTCACGCCGCCGCTCGCGCGCGGGCCGTCCGGCCGCGTCCACTCGACGAGCGCGACGTCCAGCGCCGCGACGGGCAGCGCGCAGGCGTCTGCGAGCGCCGCCGCGCGGCGCTCGCAGAGCAGCGGGTCGCCGATCCCGAAGACGCGCTTGGCGGCAAGCGCGGTCGCGTCGCGCGGATCGGCGAGCAGATGCAGGCTCGCGGGACGCAGCGAGGCGAGCCCGAGCAGGCCGGCGCTGAGCAGGAACTCGAAGCGGGGCCCGCGGCCGAGCCCCGGCAGCGCGAGCCGCTCGAAGGCGCGATCGAAGCGCCGCTCCGCCGTCCACGTCGGCTGCCCGGCGAGCGCCGCCGCCTGACCCCCGGAGCGGGCCGCCCAGGCGCGGTACGCGCCGAAGGCCGACAGCGCGCGGGCCGGATCGCCCACCCCGCGCCGTCCGAAGCGCGCCCCCTCGAGCTGCGGCGGCTCGCCGGAGGCCCAGCCGACCGCGACGCGCTCGATCTCGGCGAACGGGTCGGGCTCGTCGAGCGGGCCCAGCACCGCGATCTGGAACGCCAGCCAGAGGCCGTCCTCGAACCGCCCGTCGGCACCCAGGCGGGCAGCCACGCCATATGCGCCCGGGGCGCCGCCCGGCGCGGCGAGCGCGTCGAGCCGCGCCGCCGAGCGACCGAGCTCCAGCGCGAGCCGCTCGGCGTCGGGGACGGCGTGGAGCCCCGGTGCCAGCTCGTTGCGATAGCCGTCGTCGGCCGCGCGCGCGAGCCTGCGGACCACGACGCCGCCGGCATCCGGCGACCGGCGCCCGCGGCGCGCCGCCGAGCGCGCCGTCGAGGACGAGGCCGGTGCCGCCCGGCGAACCGACGCGGGCCGCGCGGGACGGGCCACCTCGCGTGCCTCGCGCTCGTCGCGTGCCCGACGCTTCGAGCAGATCGGGCAGGTGGCCTCGAGGCGGCGGTGGCGGCAGAAGGACGACACGGGCGGATCAGTGTAGGAGCCCGGCGACGGGGCTCGCGCCGCCCCGCGGCGATGCTCCCGTGCACCGCGTCACAGCTCCCCCATCCGCTCGAGGCCGGCCGCGAAGACCGTCGTCAGCAGCGCGACGGCCCGCTCGATCCGGGGCTCCGGCTCGTCGAGCATGCGGAAGCCGACCTCGAGCGCCGCGCCCATCATCGCGGTGGCCATCAGCGCCGTGTCGTGGGCCGGCATCAGCCCCACGGAGACCGCCGCGGCGAGGTCGTCGCGCAGCTCGTCGACGCCGGCGCCGACCGAGGGGTCCTCGAACATCGCGCGAATCGTGCCGGCGTTCCGGCGCAGCAGCTCGAGTCGCAGCGGGTCCTCTGCCAGGTAGGCGAAGTAGGCGCGGAACCCGGCCGCGATGAAGCTCTCGGCCGTCCCGGCGCCGCGACGCGCCGCGCGCACGCGCGTGCGCGCCTCGACCGCGATCTCGTCGATCAGCGCGTGGAGCACCGACTCCTTGTCGGGGAAGTAGTTGTAGAAGGTGCCGCTCGCGAGGTCGGTGCGGCGGATCACGTCACGGACGCTCGCGGCGCCGAAGCCGATCTCGGCGAAGACCTCGCCGGCGGCGCGCAGGATCGCGGCGCGATTGGCGGCCTTGGTCAGCTCGCGCCGTCCGGCGCCCGGCCCGAGGCTCGCCAGATCGCTCATGCGGAGGCCTCCTCGCGCTCGTGCGCCGCGTGCGCCGCGAGCGGTGCGACCGGCGGCGCGAAGCCGGCGGCGCGGGCACGCTCCGCCCCAATGCGACGCTCGCGCGCCAGGTCGAGCAGGTAGTCGTCGAAGTCGACCTGGATCGTGTGCCGCTTGGACGCGACGTAGCGCCTGCTCATCGCCTTGCGATCCTCGACGATCCATCGCCGCATCTCGCACGCGGCGGGCAGCGCGTACTCGCCCCTGAGATACTCGGCGACCCAGCGGCCCTGGGCCTCCGCGAGCGGCATCACCGCGCCGAGCGGCTGGAGCAGCCCGATGAAGAAGACGTTCGGGATCTGCGGGTGGAAGACCCGGCGGTAGAGCCCGATCCGGTTGTCGGGCGCCGAGATCAGGTCGGGATCGAAGAACGGGAAGCTGATCCTGTACCCCGTGCAGTAGACGACGACGTCGGCGTGCGCCCGCGCGCCGTCCTCGAACTCCACCTCCTCGCCGTCGAGCCGGCGGATGTTCGGCCGCACGCGCACGGCGCCGTGCGTGATGCGGTCGATGATCCGGCCGGAGATCGTCGGATGCGCCTGGCCGAGCGCGTGGTCGGGCTCCGGCAGGCCGAAGCTGGTCAGGTCCCCGACGTAGAGGCGCACGACGATCGCCGCGATCCTGCGGCGAATCGCGAACGGGATCCGCGCCGCCAGCGGTCCGCCGGCGAGCTGGTCGGTGGGGCGGCCGAAGATGTGCTTGGGGACGATGTACGCGCCGCGCCGGGCGACGAGCTGGACGCTGCGAGCGACGTAGGAGGCCTCGACCGCGATGTCCATCGCACTGTTGCCCATGCCGACGACGACGACGTCGCGGTCGGCGAAGTCGTCCGGGTCGCGGTACTCATGACTGTGCATCTGCACACCGCGAAAGCCCTCGGCGCCGGGAAAGGCGGGCTCGGGCCAGCGCGGATCCCAGTGATGGCCGTTTGCGACCACGAGGGCGTCGAAGCGCTCCGCCGCGCCGCCCGACGGCTCGAGCCGCCAGGTCCCGTCGGCCGCGCGCGCGGCGCGCTCGACCCGTGTCTCGAAGCGGATCCGATCGCGGATCGCGAAGCGGTCGACGTAGCCGTCGAAGTACGCGGCGATCTGGTCATGGCGGGGATAGTCCGGATAGCTCTCCGGCATCGGCAGGTCCGCGTACTCCATGCGCGGCCGCGAGGTGTTGATGTGCAGGTCGCGGTAGCACGCCGACATGCCGTTCTTGTTCTCGTAGACCCAGTTGCCGCCGACGCGGTCCGACGCCTCGAAGCACGTCACGTCGAAGCCCTGCTCGCCCAGCGTCTTCAGGGCCGTGATGCCGGACGAGCCGGCGCCGATGATGGCGACTCTCGGGAGCGAGCTGGTCATGGTCGCCGCGCCTCCCCGCGCGTTCTCGACAACGGAGTGGACTGAGGCTAGCGACAAGGTGACGCCCACGTCAGCTTCGCGTGCGCGCGCACTGCGCGGGCGGCTCAGCCCTCGTCGACGACGACCGCGCCCTGCGCGTGCGACGGAGGGCCGCCCGGCCCCTCGTCGGCGTCGGCGTGCACGCCGATCGTGCGCGACCCGGGCTCGGTCGCGGCGAGGTGGCGGTCGACGAGCCGCGCGCACTGACGACCCTCGTTGATCGCCCAGACGATCAGCGACTGGCCGCGCCGCGCGTCGCCGGCGACGAACACGCCCGGGACGCTCGTCGCGTACGCGCGCGCACGGATGTTGCCGCGCTGGTCGAGCTCGCAGCCGAGGTCGGCGACGAGGCCCTCGTGCTCGGGATGCAGGAAGCCCATCGCGAGCAGCACCAGGTCGGCACGCAGCTCCTGCTCGGTGCCGTCGACGGGGGCGAACGGCGGATCGTCGGACGCGCGCGCGATGCGCTGGCCGACCACCCGGCCGCGCTCGTCGCCGCAGAACGCCGTCGTGACGACCGAGAAGTCCTGCTCTCCCAGGGCGAGCCGGTGCGCCTCCTCCATCGCGTAGGACACGCGCAGCTTCGCCGGCCAGAGAGGCCACGGCGTGCGGTCGTCCGGACGCTTGGCGGGCGGCTCGGGCAGCAGCTCGAGCTGGCTGACGGACAACGCGCCCTCACGGATCGAGTTGCCGACGCAGTCGGCTCCGGTGTCGCCGCCGCCGATCACGACCACGTGCCTGCCGGCCGCCGTGATCGGCGGGCGCTCCGGCGCCGGAACGAGCGGTGCGGGGCCGTGCTCGGCCGCGACCCGGCGGTTGCGCACGTAGAGGTAGTCCATCGCCGGGTGGATCCCCTCGAGCTCGCGGCCGGGGACCGGGAGGTCGCGAGGCACCCGCGAGCCGATCGCCAGAACGACCGCGTCGAACTGCCCCCGCAGCTCGTCGACCCCGAGGTCGACGCCCACGTCGACACCGCAGCGAAGCTCGATCCCCTCGGCCGCGAGCTGGCCGACGCGGCGCTCGACGATCCGCTTCTCGATCTTGAAGTCCGGCACGCCGAAGCGCACCAGCCCGCCGATCGCCTCGTCGCGCTCGAACAGCACGACGCGGTGGCCGGCGCGACGGAGCTGCTGCGCGGCTGCCATCCCCGCCGGGCCGGAGCCCACGACCGCCACCGAGCGCCCGGTCTCGACCGCCGGCGGCTGCGGGACCACCCAGCCTTCCTCCCAGGCGCGCTCGATGATCGCGTGCTCGATCTGCTTGATCGTCACCGACTCGCCCTCGCGGATCTCGAGCACGCAGGCCGCCTCGCACGGGGCCGGGCACAGGCGACCGGTGAAGTCGGGGAAGTTGTTGGTCGCGTGGAGCTGGCGGATCGCCTCCTGCCAGCGCCCGCGGTAGACGAGGTCGTTCCAGTCGGGGATCAGGTTGCCCAGCGGGCAGCCGTTGTGGCAGAACGGCACGCCGCACTCCATGCAGCGGGCGCCCTGCCCCGCGAGCTCCTCGTCGGTGCGGCGTACGACGAACTCGCGATAGGGCTCGAGCTGGACGCGCTGCGCCGGGTCCTTGTGGGTGATCCCGGCGCGGTGGATCCGCAGGAAGCCGCCGAGCTCGCCCATCACTCCAGTACCTCCGCCTCGTCGAGCACGAAGCCCTCGCCGCCGGTCGAGATCGCCTGCCGGTCCGGGCCGCGTCCCGGCCCGCTGGTGCGCTGCGCCTCCTGGCTCGCGAGCTCGGCGAGGACCCGCTTGTAGTCGGCCGGGAAGACCTTCACGAATCGGTCGAGCAGCGACTCCCAGTCACGCAGCACGCGCGCCCCGAGCTCCGAGCCGGTCCGCTCGACGTGCTCGGCGACGAGCGATCGCAGCTCGATCTCGTCGCCCTCGTCGAGCGGCTCCAGCTGGTCGAGCAGCGCCGGGTTGACCTTGCGGCGCAGCTCGCCGTGCTCGTCGAGGACGAACGCCAGCCCGCCGCTCATCCCCGCGGCGAAGTTGCGACCCGTCGGGCCGAGCACGACCACGCGCCCGCCGGTCATGTACTCGCAGCCATGGTCGCCGACGCCCTCGACGACGGCGCCGGCGCCCGAGTTGCGCACCGCGAAGCGCTCGCCGGCGCGTCCGCGGAAGAAGGCGCGCCCGCTCGTCGCCCCGTAGAGGCAGGTGTTGCCGACGATGACGTTGTCCTCCGCGCGGTAGCGCACGCCGTCGGGGGGCGCCACCGCGATCACGCCGCCGGACAGGCCCTTGCCGGCGTAGTCGTTGGCATCTCCGCGCAGCGTGAATGCCACGCCGGGCGCCAGCCAGCCGCCGAAGCTCTGTCCCGCCGAGCCGTGCAGCTCTACCTCGATCGTTCCGTCGGGCAGCCCCTGGGCGCCGTGGACGGAGGCGATCCGGCTCGAGAGCATCCCTCCGACGCAGCGGTTGACGTTGCGGACGGCGGTCTCGAGCCGCACCGGGCGGCCGTCCTCGATCGCCGACGCCGCGCGCGCGATCAGCTCGTGGTCGAGCGCGTCGTCGAGCACCGTCGGCGGCGGCTCGACGCGCCGCAGCGGCGCCCCGGCCGGCATCTCGGGGCGGTGCAGGACGTGCGTCAGGTCGACGCCGCGCGCCTTCCAGTGCTCGACCGCCCCGTCGACGGCCAGCAGGTCGCTGCGCCCCACCATCTCGTCGAGCGTGCGCATCCCCAGCGAGGCCATGATCCGCCGCAGGTCCTCGGCGACGAAGAAGAAGAAGTTGACGACGTGCTCCGGGCGGCCCTTGAAGCGCCGGCGCAGCTCCGGGTCCTGGGTCGCGATGCCGACCGGGCAGGTGTTCAGGTGGCAGGCGCGCATCATCACGCAGCCGGTCGCGATCAGCGGCGCGGTCGCGAAGCCGAACTCGTCGGCGCCGAGCAGCGCGGCGATCGCCACGTCGCGGCCGGTCTTGAGCTGGCCGTCGGCCTGCACGACGATCCGCCGGCGCAGGTCGTTCAGCAGCAGCGTCTGCTGGGTCTCGGCCAGGCCGATCTCCCCCGGGACGCCCGCCGCCTGGATCGAGCTGAGCGGCGACGCCCCGGTGCCGCCGTCGTGGCCGGAGATCAGCACGTGGTCGGCGTTGGCCTTCGCGACGCCGGCGGCGACCGTCCCGACGCCGACCTCGGAGACCAGCTTGACCGACACGCTGGCGGCGGGGTTGGCGCAGCGCAGGTCGTAGATGAGCTGCTTGAGGTCCTCGATCGAGTAGATGTCGTGGTGGGGCGGCGGCGAGATCAGGCCGACACCCGGCGTCGTGTGCCGGACCCAGCCGATGTAGCGGTCGACCTTGTGACCGGGGAGCTGACCGCCCTCGCCGGGCTTGGCGCCCTGGGCCATCTTGATCTGGAGCTGGTCGGCGTTGACGAGGTAGTCGATCGTCACGCCGAAGCGCCCGGAGGCCACCTGCTTGATCGCCGAGCGCCGCAGGTCGCCGTTCGGGTCGCGCTTGAAGCGGCGCGGGTCCTCGCCGCCCTCGCCGGTGTTCGAGCGCCCGCCGAGGCGGTTCATCGCGATCGCGAGCGTCTCATGGGCCTCGGTCGAGATCGAGCCGAGCGACATCGCGCCGGTGGCGAAACGCTTGACGATCTCCTTCGCCGGCTCGACTTCCTCCAGCGGCACCGGCGTGGCGGCGGTCTTCAGCTCGAACAGGCCACGCAGCGTCATGTGCCGCCGGGTCTGGTCGTTGATGATCTTCGCGTATTCCTTGTAGGTGTCGGCGTTGCCCGAGCGGGTGGAATGCTGGAGCTTGGCGATCGCGTCCGGCGTCCACATGTGCTCTTCGCCGCGGATGCGGAAGGCGTACTCGCCGCCGGCCTCGAGCATGTCGTGCAGCACCGGGTCGGCGCTGAAGGCGGCCTTGTGCTGACGGATCGCCTCTTCCATGACCTCGAACACGCCGATGCCCTCGACCTGGCTCGTGGTGCCGGTGAAGTACTTGTCGAGCAGCGCCTGCTGCAGGCCGACGGCCTCGAAGATCTGCGCCCCGGTATAGGACATGTAGGTCGAGATGCCCATCTTCGACATGACCTTCATCAGGCCCTTGCCGACCGCCTTGACGAAGTGCTTGACGTACTTGGCCGCCGACTCGGCGTCGCCCGCCAAGTGTTGCAGGGTCTCGAGCGCGAGGTAGGGGTGCACCGCTTCCGCGCCGTAGCCGGCGAGCACGGCGAAGTGATGCACTTCGCGCGCGGAGCCGGTCTCGACCACGAGGCCGGCGCGCGTGCGCAGGCCCTTCGCCACCAGGTGCTGGTGGATCGCGGACAGTGCCAGCAGCGCGGGGATGGCGATGCGCTCGGCGGCGAGCTTGCGGTCGGACACGATCAGGATGTTGTAGCCGTCCAGCACCGCGTTCTCGGCGTCGGCACAGAGCGAGGCCAGGCGCGCCTCGACCCCTTCCTTGCCCCATTCGGCCGGGTAGCAGATGTCCAGCTCGGCCGAGCGGAACTTGTTCTGCGTGTAGCGCGCGATGTTGCGGATCTTGGCCATGCCGGCGAAGTCGAGCACCGGCTGGCTGACCTCGAGGCGGAACGGCGGGTTGATCTCGTTGATCTCGAGCAGGTTCGGCTTGGGCCCGATGAAGGACACCAGCGACATCACCATCTGCTCGCGGATCGGGTCGATCGGCGGGTTGGTGACCTGGGCGAAGAGCTGGCGGAAGTAGTTGTACAGCGGCTTGTTCTTCGACGACAGCACCGCCAGCGGCGAGTCGTTGCCCATCGAGCCGGTCGACTCCTCGCCCGACTTGCCCATCGGCTCGAGGATGAACTTGATGTCTTCCTGCGTGTAGCCGAAGGCCTGCTGACGGTCGAGCAGCGCGGCGACGCGCTCGCCTTCGGCGTCGGACACGGCGGCGTCGACGCCCGAGCGGGCCTCCAGGCTGTCGAGCTTGATGTTGATGCGGCGCAGCCAGTCGGCGTAGGGCCGGGCGTTGGCGAGCTGGTCCTTGAGCTCCTGGTCGCCGATGATGCGGCCCTGCTCCATGTCGATCAGGAACATCTTGCCCGGCTGCAGGCGCCACTTCTTGACGATCTTGCTGTCGGGGATCGGCAGCACGCCGGATTCGGATGCCATGACGACGAGGTCGTCATCGGTGACGAGGTAGCGCGCCGGGCGCAGGCCGTTGCGGTCGAGCGTGGCGCCGATCTGGCGGCCGTCGGTGAAGGCCACCGCCGCCGGGCCGTCCCACGGCTCCATCATCGCCGCGTGGTACTCGTAGAAGGCGCGGCGCTTCTCGTCCATCAGCGTGTGCGACTCCCAGGCTTCCGGGATCATCATCATCATCGCGTGGGCGAGCGAGTAGCCGCTCATCACGAGCAGTTCGAGCGCATTGTCGAACGAGGCCGAGTCGGACTGACCGGGGTAGATCAGCGGCCAGATCTTCTGCAGGTCGTCGCCGAGCAGCGGCGAGTGCACGCCCTTCTCGCGCGCGCGCATCCAGTTGTAGTTGCCGCGCAGGGTGTTGATCTCGCCGTTGTGGGCGATGTAGCGGAACGGATGCGCCAGGTTCCACTTCGGGAAGGTGTTGGTCGAGAAGCGCTGGTGGACGAGCGACAGCGCCGACACCGCGCGCGGATCGACGAGGTCGAGGTAGTACTCGCCGACCTGGTTCGCAAGCAGCAGGCCCTTGTAGTTCACCGTGCGTGCCGACATCGACACCATGTAGAACTCCTTGCCGTGCTTCAGGTTCAGCGCGGCAATGGCGTTCGCGGCGCGGCGGCGCACGACGTAGAGCTTGCGCTCGAGCGCTTCGGTGACCATGACGTCGGCGCCGCGGCCGATGAAGATCTGGCGGATCACCGGCTCCTTCGCCTTCACCGTCGGCGACATCGGCATGTCGCAGTTCACCGGCACGTCGCGCCAGCCGAGCACGGTCTGGCCCTCGGCCACCACGGCGCGCTCGATCTCTTCCTCACAGGCGAGACGCGAGGCGGCTTCCTTGGGCATGAACACCATGCCGACACCGTACTCGCCGGCGAGCGGCAGATGCACGCCCTGCCTGGCCATTTCCTCGCGGTAGAGTTGATCCGGGATCTGGATCAGGATGCCGGCACCGTCGCCCTGCAGCGCGTCGGCGCCGACGGCGCCGCGGTGATCGAGGTTCTTCAGGATTTCGAGGCCCTGCAGGATGATGTCGTGGGTTTTCCTGCCCTTGATGTGGGCGATGAAACCCACGCCGCAGGCATCATGTTCGTTGGCGGGGTCGTACAGACCCTGCTTTTGGGGCAGATCCATCTCTTTCTTCCTCAAACGACATGCAAGATCACGCGAATGGGGCCTGGGGCGGGCCGAAAACAAACCGAACGCGCACAAAAAAGCCGGGCGCGCGCGCACCGGCTTTGTGGTTTGCACCAACCTGGTGCAAAAACAGGTGCAATTGTCGGCGACTATTGCGGGTGATCCCGATCGCCTTGCAACCTGTTAACAAAAAAAACTATACGCCCGACAACCGCGAGGTTCAAGAATTTTTTTGCGTTGCGGCAACCCGCAGCGGCAAACGATTCCGCGTCAGTGGATCTCGCCCACCGCGAACAGGCGCCGATGTTCCTTCATCGCATAGCGGTCGGTCATGCCGGCGATGTAGTCGGCAATCGCGCGCGCCTTGTCCTCGCGCGCCTTCGCCTGGTATTGCGGCGGCAGGATGTGCGGGTCGGCCATGAAGGCATCGAACAGCTCGGTGACGATGCGGCGCGCCTTGTTGGTCATGCGCAGCACCTGATAGTGGCGATACAGCTCGCGGTGCAGGAAGCTCTTCAGCTCGTGCAGCCGCGGCAGCAGCGCATCGGAATAGGCAACGAGGCGGCCGGCGGCACGCACGTCGGCGAGCGAGCGCACGCCGGCCGCGGCGATGTTGGCGCGCGTCTGCTCGATGAGGTCGATGACCATCAGGTGAATCATGCGCCGCACCGTTTCGTTGATCAGCTTGCGCCCGCCGAGCCCCGGCCAGCGCACCTCCACTTCGCGCCGCTGGGCGGCGAAGATCGGCACCGCCTCGAGTTGCTCGAGCGTGATCAGGCCGGCGCGCAGGCCGTCGTCGACGTCGTGGTTGTTGTAGGCGATCTCGTCGGCGAGGTTGGCGAGCTGGGCCTCGAGCGAGGGCTGGGTACCGTCGAGGAAGCGCTGGCCGAGCTCGCCCAGGCCGGCGGCGTTGGCGCGCGCGCAGTGCTTGAGAATGCCCTCGCGCGTCTCGAACATCAGGTTCAGGCCGTCGAAGGCGGCGTAGCGATCCTCGAGCAGGTCGACCGTGCGCAGCGACTGCAGGTTGTGCTCGAAGCCGCCGTGCGCCTTCATGCAGGCATTGAGCGCCTCCTGCCCGGCGTGCCCGAAGGGCGTGTGGCCGAGGTCGTGGGCGAGCGCGATGGATTCGGCCAGATCCTCGTTCAGCGCCAGCTGGCGGGCAATGCCGCGCGTGATCTGGGCGACCTCGATGCTGTGCGTGAGCCGGGTGCGGAACAGGTCGCCCTCGTGATTGACGAAGACCTGCGTCTTGTACTCCAGCCGGCGAAAGGCGGTGGAATGGACGATGCGGTCGCGGTCGCGCTGGAACTGCCCGCGCGCCACCGGCGCCGGCTCGTCGTGCACGCGGCCACGGGAATTCGCCTCGGTGACTGCATAAGGCGCGAGTTGCAGCGGTTCGTTCATGAGCGCTCCTCGAATCGACGGATGCAGCGCAGCTGCCGCCGCGGCGGGCGCCGGACGCCCCTCAGCGGCAGCGCGCGACGATGGCGGCGGCGATCTCTGCGGGCGGCGCATCGCCGTGAATCACGGCGCGCCCCACCGCCTGCAACAGCACCAGACGCAGGCGGCCGGCCTCGACCTTCTTGTCGTGCGCCATCAGCTCCAGGTAGCGCTCCACGCCCAGCGCCGGCCCCCACACCGGCAGCTGCGCGCGCTCGAACAGGGTGGCGATGCGCGCGACATCGCCCTCGGTGAGCCAGCCGAGGCGGCGCGACAGCTCCGCCGCCATCATCGTGCCGGCCGCGACCGCCTCGCCGTGCAGCCACTCGCCATAGCCGAGGCCGGTCTCGATCGCGTGGCCGAAGGTGTGGCCGAGGTTGAGCAGCGCGCGCTCGCCCTGCTCGGTCTCGTCGGCGGCGACGATCTCGGCCTTGTTGCGACAGGAGCGCTCGATCGCATGGGCGAGCGCCTCGGGGTCGCGGGCGACGAGGCGCTCGAGGTTCGCCTCGAGCCAGCCGAGGAAGTCGAGGTCGCGGATCAGGCCGTACTTGATCACCTCCGCGAGGCCCGCCGACAGCTCGCGCGCGGGCAGCGTGGCGAGCGTGTCGATGTCGGCCAGCACCAGCTTCGGCTGATAGAAGGCGCCGATCATGTTCTTGCCGAGCGGATGGTTGATCGCGGTCTTGCCGCCCACCGAGGAATCCACCTGCGCCAGCAGCGTGGTCGGGATCTGGATGAAGGGCATGCCGCGCTGGTAACAGGCGGCGGCGAAGCCGCCCATGTCGCCGACGACGCCGCCGCCGAGGGCGACGAGCGTGGTCGAGCGTTCGCAGCGCTCGGCGAGCAGCACGTCGAAGATGCGGTTCAGGGTTTCCCAGTCCTTGTGCGCCTCGCCGTCGGGCAGCGTCACCGCGCTGACGCGCACGCCGGCCTGCTCGAGGCTGGCGCACAGGCGATCCAGGTACAGCGGGCCGACGACGTCGTTGGTGACGATCGCCACGCGCGGGGTCTTCAGGTGCGGCAGCAGCAGCTCGGCCCGCCCGAGCAGGTCGGCGCCGATGTGGATCGGGTAGGCGCGGTCGCCGAGGGCGACAGTCAGAGTTCGCATGGCTTTCTGAATTTCTGCAAGGTGTTTTCGATCATGCGCACCATCGCGCCGGGGTTGCCGCGGCCGCCGTCGACGATGATATCGGCCGTCTCGCGGTACAGCGGGTCGCGCTGCTGGTGCAGCTCCTCGATGCGCTGGCGGGGGTTTTCCACCTGCAGCAGGGGGCGATTGCGGTCGTGACGGGTGCGCTCGAACAGGATCTGGGGCGGCACGTTGAGGTAGATCACGATGCCGCGCCGCATCATCAGTTCGCGATTGACCGGGTTGGTCACCACCCCGCCGCCGGTGGCGATGACGATGTCGGCCTCGTGCGTGAGCTCGTCCATCATCTGCGTTTCGCGCTTGCGGAAGCCGGCTTCGCCCTCGATCTCAAAGATCGTCGGGATGCTGACGCCGGTGCGGGCGATGATCTCGTGGTCGCAGTCGGCGAAGCGCACCTTGCGCCGGCGCGCCAGTTCCTTGCCGACCGTGGTCTTGCCGGCCCCCATCATGCCGATCAGTATCAAGCAGCTCACGCGCGAATCGCCGGATGTCCCTATGGAAAAAGGCGGGCACCCACTCGGGGGTGCCCGCGCCGGCATTGTATCAGCAGAAGCGGAAGGCTTATCGCAGGGTGAGCGCGTCGGACATGATGCGCGGCGTGATGAAGACGAGCAGCTCCTTGCGGTTCGACACCGTGCTGCGGGTCTTGAACAAATGGCCCAGCACCGGGATGTCGCCGAGCAGCGGCACCTGGTCCACCGCATTCGACTCCTCCTCCTCGTAGATGCCGCCGATCACCACCGTGCCGCCGTTCTCGACCAGCACCTCGCTCTTGACATTCTTGGTTTCGATCGGCGGCACGTTGAGGATGGCGCTCTCGAACAGCGGCCGGTCCTTGTTCACCTCGATCGACAGCTGCAGGCGCCCATCCGGCGTGATCTGCGGCTTGACCTTCAAGGACAGCACCGCCTTCTTGAAGGAGACGCTGGTCGCACCGGAGCTGCTCGCCTCCTGATAGGGAATCTCCGTACCCTGCTCGATCGAGGCCTCAACCTGGTTGGCGGTCATGACCCGCGGACTGGACACCAGCCGACCACGGCCGTCGGATTCGAGCGCCTGCAGTTCGAGGTTCAGGAAACGGGTCAGACTCTTGTCGAAGAGGGTCAGATTCAGCGCGCCGTAGCCCTCGGGCATGAAGTTCCCACCCCCGGAACGCACCGACTCGCCCACGTTCTGCACCAGGTTGTTGATCGGAAAGTCCCCCGTCCGGTCGAACTTGGGCAGCCCGGTTTCGGTGTCCGGCACCATCGAGACGAACTCCGAGTTGCCGAAACCGATCTTGGCGCCGTTGCCGAGCGAGGCATAACCCCTGCTGCCGAAGCCGAGCCGCACCCCGAGGTCGCGAGCGAAAGTCTTGCTCGCCTCGACGATGCGCGCCTCGATCAGCACCTGGCGCGGCGCCACGTCGATCTCCTGCACCAGCCGGCGCAGCGCCTGCAGGCGGGCGGCGACGTCGGTCACGAAGACCTTGTTGCTGCGCTCGTCCACCACCACGCTGCCACGCTTGGACAGCATGGTCTGGTCCTTGCTCTTGAGGAAGTCGAAGATCTCCTTCGCCTTGTGGTAGTTGATCTGGAAGCTCTCGGT
>JANJTP010000029.1 GCA_024711025.1 Solirubrobacteraceae bacterium | reverse complement strand
GGAGACCGGAAGGAAGTCGAAGATCCCGCCGCCGCCGTTGTCGAGCAGCACGATCGTCAGCGGGATCGCCGACCGGCGCGCGGTCAGCAGCGAGCCGACGTCGTGCGCGAACGTCACGTCGCCGAGCAGCAGCACCACCGGCCCGTCGCTTGCCGCAGCGACGCCGTAGGCGGTCGCGATCGTGCCGTCGATGCCGTTGGCGCCGCGGTTGGCGAGCACGCGCGGCGGGTCGTCGCGGACGGGGAACATGGTCTCGACGTCGCGGACAGGCATGGACGCGGCGACGACGAGCGTCGCCTCGGCCGGCAGCACCGCTCCGAGCTCGAGTGCGACGCGCGGCTCGCTGAGCTCCGAGCCGAGCGTTCCCGCGAGCGCCTGCGCGGCGCGGGCGTCGGCGTCGAGCCAGCCGCCGAGCCACGGCGAGGCGGTCGTCGCGACGGCGTCGGCGAGTGCCTCGAGCGTGGTCACCGGCTCTGCCGCGAGGCTCAGGTCGCAGACCTGCGCCGGATCCTGCCGTGCTCCGTCGGGGTCGATCAGCACCTGAATCGCGTCGAGCCCCGCGAGCCACTCGCGCAGCGGCTTGGACGTCGGCAGATCGCCGGCCCGCAGGACCGCGGTTGGTCTCGCGGCGCCCGCGAACGCCTCGGATCGCAGCAGCGCGTCGTAGTGCGCGATAGCGCCCGGGCCGCTGCGCGCACCGCTCAGGGGGTCCGCCAGCAGCGGCCAGCCGCTCGCTGCACCGAACGCCGACGCCGCACGGGCCAGGCTCCCGAAGCCGGGCCGCTCGTGCCGTCCGAGGACGAGGACGCCGCGGGGCGCGGCGGCGACGATCGGCTCGAGCGCCGCGGCGGCCGCGCGCGGATCGGAAGCCGTCCGCAGGCGCGCGACCCACGGGCGGCCGTCCGGGCGCCCGCCGCCGCCCGGCTCCTCGGCGGGGAGGGGATCGCCCAGCACGAGCGGCTCGCGCAGCGGGAAGTTGAGGTGCACCGGCCCGGCGGGCCGGTCGAGCGCGGCCGCGACGGTGCGGCATGCCAACGCGCGAATCCAGCGCAGCGCCTGCGGCGTCGCCTGCTCGACGCCGACCTCCTCGAACAGCTTCACGTGGTCGCCGTAGAGCCGGATCTGGTCGATCGCCTGCCCGGCGCCCGTGCGCCGCAGCTCCGCGGGACGGTCGGCGCTCAGGACGACGAGGGGGATCCGCGACTCGCGCGCCTCGACGACGGCCGGCAGGTAGTTCGCGGCCGCCGTGCCGGATGTGCACGCGAGGACCGCGGGCCGACCGGTCGCCTTGGCCATCCCCAGTGCGAAGTAGCCCGCCGACCGCTCGTCGATCTGCGAGACGCAGGGAAAGCCCCCGTCGCGTACGAGCGAGAGGACGAGCGGCGTGGAGCGCGACCCCGGCGAGGTCACCGCGCCGGCGATCCCGCAGCGCCCGAGCTCGTCGCACAGCGCGCGCAGCAGCAGGTAGGTGTCGGTCGGGTCGTGCATGATCGGAGGTGATGCGCGAGACGGTGATCCTCCTGCACGGCTTCTCCGGCACCGGCCGCGCCTGGGAGCCTGTCGTCGAGCGGCTCGCGCCGGAACGCTATCGGTCGATCGCGCCGGACATCCGCGGCCATGGCCTCGCGGCCTCCGCGCGGCCGGTCAGCTTCGCGGCCTGTGTGGCCGACGTGCTCGCCCTCGGCACCGGGCCGTTCACCCTCGTCGGGTACTCGATGGGCGGGCGGCTCGCGCTCCACGTCGCACTGGCGGCACCGGAGCGAGTGCGGCGGCTGGTGCTCGTCGCGACGACCGCCGGCATCGAGGACGAAGTCGAGCGTGCGGCGCGCCGCGCGAGCGACGAGCTGCTCGCCGACCGGGTCTCGCGCGAGTCGCTCGGGGCCTTCGCCGAGCGCTGGCTGACCCAGCCCATGTTCCGCGACGACCCGCCGGCGGCGCAGCGGCGCGCTCGTGAGGACATCCTGCGCAACGAGCCGGCGGGACTGGCGGCGGCGCTGCGCGGCATAGGGACCGGGGTCATGGAGTCGCTGTGGGACCGGCTCGACGAGCTGCGGATGCCCGCCCGCGTGCTCGCGGGGGAGCGTGACGCGAAGTTCGCATCGCTCGCGCGGCGCCTCGCCGGGGCTCTGCCGGCGGCGGAGCTGCGGCTCGTGCCCGGGGCCGGACACGCCCTCGTTCGTGAGGAGCCGGCGACCGTCGCGGAGGCGATCGTCGGCGGTCGCGATCGCCCATGAGCGCCGCGAGGCACTCGCTGCTCCCCGTACCGAGCTCCGCGCCGCTCAGCCGCGCGGCGGCGCGATGCCGAGCCCCGGTGCCTGCGGGACCGTGATCGTGCCCGAGCGCGGCTCCAGGGGGCCGGCGTCGATGTCCTCGAAGAGCCCGAGCGTCGCAAGGCCGCATGGCGTCGAGACGTTCAGCGCCGCGGCACAGTGGATCGCCGCGGCGATGCCGATCGGCCCGTCGAGGGTCGAGGCGAGGTAGATCGTCGCGCCGGCGGCACGAGCGAGCGAGGCCTGCGCGAGCAGGGCGCTGATCCCGCCGGCGCGGCCGAGCTTCAGGCAGACCGCGTCGGTCGCTCCGGAGCCGATCGCGCCTGGCTCGGCTGCCGTCTCGTCCATCGCGATTTGCACCGTGGACCGCTCGCGCACCTCGCGCAGCGCCGCTACGCCGTGCACCGGCTCCTCCACCAGCTCCGGCTCGAACCGGGCGAGCGAGTCGATCGCCGCGACCGCCTGCTCGACCGTCCACGCTCCGTTGGCGTCCAGGCGAAGCGCGACGCGCGGGCCGACGGCATCGCGGACGGCGGCGACGCGCGAGGCATCGTCGCCGGTGCCGACCTTGAGCTTCACGCAGCCGAAGCCTGCGCCTGCGGCGTCGCGCGCCGAGGCCGCGGCGGTGTCGGGGCTCGCCGCGGCGATCACGGACCCGACGGGAACTCGTGCCGACGGGCGGCCGGCGAGCAGGTCGGCGATCGGGCGGAGCTCGCGCTGTCCGGCAAGGTCCCAGAGCGCGACGTCCACCGCGGCGAGCGCCTGCGGCAGCGGGTCGGCGTCTCGGCAGGCGTCGAGCAGCGCCGCTCCGCCGCGTGCGATGCCGCGGCGCAGCACCTCGGCGTGGGCCTCCAGCGCCGCGCGGCAGCGCTCCGTCGAGACGCCGTCGTAGGGCTCGAGCGCCGCGGCCTCGCCCCAGGCGACCCGCCCGCGGCGGTCCTCGATGCGCAACAGGAGCAGCTCGCGCTCGGCGACCTCCCCGTAGGAGGTCGTCAGCGGAGCGCGGAGACGCAGCGTGAGCTGCTCGATCTCGGCGCGCATCGGATCAGGACAGCAGCAGCCCGCCGGCGAGCAGCACGCAGAAGAGGAACTCGAGTCGGCCGGCGTCGGCGAGCGCGCGGTTGAGGCTCGGGCCGTCGGTGTGCGAGGCGACGACGGCGCGCAGGCGCAGCGCGAGCGGGAGCGTGAGCCAGGCGAGCAGCAGCCACGCCGACAGCGACCCGAGCAGGAACGGCAGCGGTGCCGCGAGGTAGGCGACCAGCAGCATCGCGTCGAACAGCCGTCGAGAGGCGGGGCGCCCGAGCCTCACGGCCAGCGTGCGCTTGCCGGCCCGGCGGTCGGTGTCGATGTCGCGCACGTTGTTGACGACGAGGATCGCGGAGGCCAGGAGGCCGACGGGAACGGCGAGCAGCAGGGCGTCCCACGGCAGGTCCTGACGCTGGACGTAGTACGAGCCGCTGACGGCGACCAGGCCGAAGAAGAGGAAGACGAAGGCCTCGCCGAGGCCCTCGTAGCCATACGGTCGCGGGCCGCCCGTGTAGAGGATGCCCGCGAGTATCGATGCGGCGCCGATCAGCAGCAGGATCGGGCCGGCGACGACGATCAGGTAGATCCCGCAGAGCGCCGCGGCGGCGAAGCTCGCGTACGCGGCGATCAGCACGCGGCGCGGTGGGACGAGCCCACCGGCGGTGACGCGAACCGGGCCGAGACGGTCCTCGGTGTCGGCACCGCGCCGCGCGTCCGAGTAGTCGTTGGAGAGGTTCGTCCCGACCTGGATGAGCAGTGCGCCGAGCAGGGCGGCGGCGAACGCGACCCAGTCGAGTCCCCCTTCGGTGGCGGCCAGCGCCGTGCCCACCAGCACGGGCGCGACGGCGGCGGGCAGCGTCCGCGGCCGGGCAGCCATCAGCCAGATGCGCAGGCTCGCGGCGCGCCGGCCCGCAGCGGCGGTCTCGGCGGCCATCGTCTACGGGCGCCTCGGGAAGCGGGTGAAGTCCGGAGCGCGGCGCTGCTTGTAGGCCTCGCGGCCCTCGCGCGCCTCCTCGCTCGCGTAGAAGAGGAGGTTTGCGTCGTGCGCGAGCTGCTGGATCCCGGCGAGGCCGTCCTCGTCGGCGTTGAAGCTCGCCTTCAGGAGCCGCAGCGCCATCGGCGAGTGCTGCAGCATCTCGCGGCAGACCGCGACCGTCTCGGCCTCGAGCTCGGCCAGTGGGACGACGGCGTTGACGAGGCCGAGCTCGAGCGCCTGCGCTGCGTCGTACTGGCGGCAGAGGAACCAGACCTCCTTCGCGCGCTTCTGGCCGATCTGGCGTGCGAGCAGCGAGGCGCCGAAGCCGCCGTCGAAGGACCCCACCTTCGGCCCGGTCTGTCCGAAGCGGGCGTTGTCGGCGGCGATCGTCAGGTCGCAGCAGACATGCAGCACGTGCCCGCCGCCTACCGCGTAGCCGGCCACCATCGCGACGACCGGCTTCGGCAGCCTGCGGATCTGGACGTGCAGGTCGGTGACGTGGAAGCGTCCGACACCCGAGGAAGGGCCGCCGGACGGGTCGCTGAGGTAGCCGCTGTCGCCGCGGACACGCTGGTCGCCGCCCGAGCAGAACGCGAGGTCGCCCTGGCCGGTGAGGACGATCGCCCCGACGGACGTGTCCTCGCGTGCGAGCTCCAGGGCGCGCGAGAGCTCGACGATCGTCTGGGGCCGGAAGGCGTTGCGAACCTCGGGCCTGTCGATCGTGATCTTCGCGATGCCGTCGCCGCTCAGCTCGTAGCGGATGTCCTCGAACGCGGGGCCCGGCTGCCAGGCCAGCGCGGGTCGGATCGTCGTGCGTCCCGGGTCGTCGTCGCTGCGCATCTGCTCGTGCAGGCTAGCTTTCGGGCGTGCTCGTCGATGCCTGGCTGCCTCGCGCGGCGTCCGCGCACCCGCTGCGTGCGGCCGTCGGCTCGCTGACGTACGAGGATCTCCTGGCCGAGGCCCGGCGCGTCGCCGGCACGCTCGCCGCGCGCGGCGCGCGACCCGGCCAGCGCATCGCGATTCGCCTGGCGCCCGGAGAGCGCTTCGCCGTCGCGCTGCACGCCGCGCTGCTGCTCGGAGCCGTCGCGGTGCCGATCGACCATCGGCTGCACGCGCGCGAGGCGGAGCGACAGGCGGCCGGGGCGGCGGCGATCGTCGACGAGGCGCTGATCGCCGCGGCCGGGGATGTCGCAGAGGAGCGCGAGGGCGTCCTGCGCGAGCGCCACGATCTCGATGCGCCGGCGATCGTCGTCCACACCTCGGGCAGCGCCGGCTCGCCGAAGGCCGTCGAGCTGACCTACGGCAACTGGCTGTGGAGTGCGCTCGGGTCGGCCGTCGCGCTCGGGCTCGACCACGACGAGCGCTGGCTGTGCTGTTTGCCGCTGTCGCACGTCGGTGGGCTCTCGATCCTGCTGCGCTCTGCGATCTACGGCACGAGCGCGATCGTCCACGAGCGCTTCGACACCGGACGGGTGCTGGCCGCGCTGAGCGACCCCGCCGGGCCGACGATCGTCTCGCTCGTGCCGACCACGCTCGCGCGGCTGCTCGACGCGGGGCTGCGAGAGCCCCCGGCGCTGCGCTGGGCGCTGCTCGGAGGCGCCGCGATTCCACCCGCGCTGCTCGAGCGGGCCGAGCGGGCCGGGGTGCCGATCGCGCCGACGTACGGCATGACCGAGGCGTGCTCGCAGGTGGCGACGTTCGGCCGGCCGCTCTTCTGCGCGCGCGTCGCGCTCGCCGCCGACGGCGAGGTGCTCGTCGCCGGCCCGACGGTCGCACCGGCCGTCGGGCCGCTGCTGCGCACGGGCGATCTCGGAGCGCTGGACGAGCGCGGCCGGCTGACGATCACCGGGCGCAAAGCCGACACGATCATCAGCGGCGGCGAGAACGTCGCGCCCCAGGAGGTCGAAGCGGTGCTCGAGGCTCATCCCGCCGTCGCCGAGGCGGCGGTCCACGGCCGTCCCGACGACGAGTGGGGGGAGGCGATCGTGGCGACGGTCGTGCTGCGCGGCCCCGGATCGGTGGGGGAGGCCGTGCTCCGCGCCTGGTGCGCCGCGCGGCTCGCTCCGTACAAGGTGCCGAAGGCGATCGCCGTCGCCCAGGCGCTCCCGCGCACCGCCTCGGGGAAGCTGCGACGCGCGGAGCTGCGCGACGTGGGGTGAGGCGCTGATCGCCGCGGGCCGCGCCGGGGCCGGGCGCTCGCCCGGTTGCCCGTGGGAGTGGGGAACGGAGTGGGGAACCACGCGCCGGGGCGCCCTCTTCGCAACGGACCCGGGGCCCGCCTCGCCCGACGGGGCCGGGCGTCCTGCGTCACGATGTGGGCGGCGCCCTCAGCCGGGCGCGACCGGTGAAAGGAGATCAGCCGATGGACCCCGAGGCCTTCCGAGTGCAGGCTCGTACGAGCTGGGAGCGCGCCGCGGCCGGCTGGGAGGCGCGCGGCGAGCTGATCCGCCGCTGCGCGCTGCCGGTGTCCGCCGCGCTCGTCGAGCTGGCCCGCCCGCATCCGGGTCAGCGGATCCTCGAGGTCGCCGCCGGGCTCGGCGACACCGGGCTGCTCGCCGCCGAGAGGGTGCGGCCGGGCGGCGAGGTGCTGATCACCGACGGCGCCGAGGCGATGGTCGAGGCCGCGCGCCGGCGCGTCGCGGAGAGCGGCGCCGACGACGTGGAGGTTCGCCCGATGGAGGCCGAGTGGCTCGACCTGCCGGTCGCCTCGGTCGATGCGATCGTCAGTCGCTGGGGCTACATGCTGCTGGCGGACCCGGAGGCGGCGCTGCGCGAGGCGCGGCGCGTGCTGCGGCCCGGAGGGCGGATCGCGCTCGCGGCCTGGGCGCCGCTCGAGCAGAACCCGTGGATCGGCGTGCTCCAGGGCGAGCTGCTCGCCCGCGGCCTGGCGCCGCAGCCGGAGCCCGGCGCGCCGGGGATGTTCGCGCTGGCACCGCCCGGACGGGTCGAGGGGCTGCTCACCGACGCGGGCTTCGAGGAGATCGAGGTCGCGGACGTCGACTTCGCCTGGGAGGCCGAGAGCCTCGATGCCTGGTGGGAGCATCAGCTCGCCGTCTCGGTCTCGCTCGGTCAGGCGCTCGCCGGCCTGTCGCCGGCCGAGCACCATCGCCTGCGCGACGCGCTCGACGCCGGCTACGCGAAGTACGTGGCGCCTGGCGGCACTGTGCGGCTGCCGGCTCGCGCTCGGCTGGCGGCGGCGAGCGCCTGACGATCGCGGCGGTCGCGGCCGAGCTCCCGGTATCCCTTACGAGAAGGAGGCGCGGCCTGGGGGCGCGACCGCGCGGCGTCCGTGACCGGCGCTGCCCTACGATCCGTCGCCATGCTCTACGACGACGACGCGGACCTCTCACTGCTCGACGGCAAGACCGTCGCGATCATCGGCTTCGGCTCCCAAGGCCACGCCCACGCCCAGAACCTGAACGACTCGGGCGTGAGCGTCGTCGTAGGCCTGCGTGAGGGCTCCGACAAGGTCGGCCAGGCGCGCGACGCCGGGCTCGAGGTGCTGTCGATCGCCGATGCCGCCGCGCGCGGCGACATCGTGATGCTGCTCGTGCCCGACGAGACGCATCACGATGTCTACGAGGCCGAGATCGCAGGCAACCTCGACGCGGGCGACATGCTCATGTTCGGCCACGGCTTCTCGATCCACTACGGCGAGGTCGTGCCGCCGAAGGACGTCGACGTCGCGCTCGCCGCGCCGAAGGGGCCCGGTCACCTGGTGCGTCGTCAGTACCTCGAGGGCTCCGGCGTCCCCGGGCTGATCGCCGTCCACCAGGACGCGACCGGCAACGCCCGCGCGCTGGCGGCCGCCTACTCCAAGGGCATCGGCTGCACGCGCGGCGGCGTCATCGAGACGACCTTCAAGGACGAGACGGAGACCGATCTGTTCGGCGAGCAGGCGGTGCTCTGCGGCGGCGCCAGCGCGCTCGTCCAGGCCGGCTTCGAGACGCTCGTCGACGCCGGGTACGACCCGGAGATGGCGTACTTCGAGTGCCTCCACGAGCTCAAGCTGATCGTCGACCTGATGTACGAGAAGGGCCTGGCGGGGATGCGCTACTCGATCTCCAACACGGCCGAGTACGGCGACTACACACGCGGGCGCAAGGTCATCGACGACCATGTGCGGGCGAACATGAAGCAGGTCCTCGAGCAGATCCAGTCCGGCGAGTTCGCGCGCGAGTGGATCGCCGAGAACCGCGCCGGCCAGGAGAGCTTCAAGCGGATGCGGGCCGAGCAGGCGCAGAGCCGTCTCGAGGAGACCGGCCGCGATCTGCGCTCGAACATGAGCTGGCTCGACACGAGCTTCGACCAGGGCTGACGGTCGCGCCCGGGCGGCCCCGGGCGGCCCGGGCCCCGACCGCGCGCCTCGGCACCCGCGGCCGCGGACCTCGGCGCCCGTGGCCACCCCGTTGACAGGACGTGGCTGCAGGAACTCGGCTGCAGAAACTCAGGTATGGAGGTAGCTTCTGCAGCCACGTTCGGGGGACGTGGGCCGGCTGGCGGTCGCGCTACGAGCTGACCACCGCCGATCGTGCCCTGATCGATGCCGATACGTGTGACCGCCCACGCCCGGCGACGGCGGCATCCGCGGCCGCGCCCAAGCCGGGCGACGGCGGCCCGTCGTCGCGCACGCCCGGGCGACGGCCGCGCCCTCTCGTCCGCTATCGTCCAGCGAGCTGCCGCGACTGGCGCCTGGGGTGGAAGTGACCACCGGGGAGCGGCGGCGCAGTCTCTGTCGCGCGCCTGGGCACTGCCGCTGACCATCCGACCGCCGCGGGGGTCCCACGTGAACGTCACAGCCATCTCGATCGCCATCCCGGACGGCATCCGACCCGTCGACGGCCGCTTCGGCTGCGGCCCCTCGAAGGTCCGTCCGGAGCAGCTCGGCGTGCTCGCCTCAGGTGCCGGCGCCGCGCTGATGGGCACCTCTCATCGTCAGGCGCCCGTTCGCGGCCTGGTCGGCCGTGTGCGCGGCGGCCTGCGCGACCTCTTCGCGCTCCCCGACGGCTACGAGGTCGCCCTCGGCAACGGAGGCACGACGTCGTTCTGGGACGCAGCCGCGTTCGGCCTCGTCGAGCGACGGCCGCTGCACCTCGTCCACGGCGAGTTCTCCGCGAAGTTCGCCGCCTGCACGCGAGCCGCTCCGTTCCTGGAGGAGCCGATCGTCGTCTCCGCGGAGCCCGGCGACGCCGCCGATCCCGTAGCCGACCCGGACGCGGACCTCCTGGCCTGGCCGCAGAACGAGACCTCGACCGGCGTGATGTCGCCGGTCGTCCGGCCCGAGGGCGCCGGCGACGCGCTCGTGGCCGTCGACGCGACGTCGGCCGCCGGCGGACTTCCGCTCGACCCCTCGCAGGCTGACGTCTACTACTTCGCGCCGCAGAAGTGCCTCGGCTCCGACGGGGGGCTGTGGCTCGCGCTGCTGAGCCCCGCCGCCCAGGAGCGGATCGCGCGAATCGCGGAGTCGGGCCGCTGGATTCCCGACTCGCTGAACCTGCGCACGGCGCTGGACAACTCGGTAAAGGACCAGACGTACAACACGCCGGCGATCGCCACGCTCCTGCTGCTCGCCGAGCAGCTCGACTGGATGAACGCGAACGGCGGCCTCGACTGGTGCGTGGAGCGGACGGCGGCCTCGGCGGACGCGCTCTACGGCTGGGCGGAGGCGTCGAGCTACGCCACGCCGTTCGTCGCCGATCCGGCCAAGCGCTCGCACGTCGTGGGGACGATCGACATCGACGAGGCGATCGACGCCCCGCGGGTCGCCGCCACGCTGCGCGCGAACGGGATCGTCGATGTCGAGCCGTATCGCAAGCTCGGCCGCAACCAGCTCCGCGTCGCGATGTTCCCGTCGATCGAGCCGACCGACGTCCAGGCGCTCACGGCGTGCGTCGACTGGGTCGTCGACCGGCTGCCGGCGACCGGCTCGGAGGCGTGATGCGCGTCCTCGTCCGCGAAGACGTCGGCGCGTCCGGCATCGATCTGCTGCGAGCCTCCGGCCTGGAGGTCGACACCGGCTTCGACTGGACGCCGGAGCAGCTCGCCGAGCGGATCGGCGGGTACGACGGGATCCTGATCCGCTCCGCGACGCGGATGGACGCGGCGCTGCTCGAGCGCGCGGCCGCGCTCAAGGTGATCGGCCGCGCCGGCGTCGGCGTCGACAACGTCGACGTGGCGGCCGCGACCAAGCACGGGATCGTCGTCGCGAACGCGCCGCAGTCGAACGTCGTGACCGCCGCGGAGCACACGATGGCGCTGCTGCTCGCGCTCGCGCGCAACGTCCCGCGGGCGGACGCCTCGCTGCGGGCGGGTCGCTGGGAGCGCTCGAAGCTCTCCGGCGTCGAGCTGATCGACAAGACGCTCGGCATCCTGGGCTTCGGGCGGATCGGGCAGCTCGTGGCCGAGCGCGCGCTCGGCTTCGGTATGCGGGTGGTCGCCTACGACCCCTACGTCGCCGGCGAGCGCTACCGCGAGCTGGGCGTTCAGCAGGCGCAGAGCTCCGACGAGGTCTACGCCGCCGCCGACTTCCTCACGGTCCATCTGCCGAAGACGCCCGAGACCGAGGGCTTCCTCGACGCACGTGCGTTCGCGAAGATGAAGGACGGGGTGCGCGTGCTCAACGTCGCCCGTGGGCCGCTGGTCGTCGACGACGACCTTCGCGCGGCGCTCGACAGCGGCAAGGTCGCCGGTGCCGCGCTCGACGTGTTCCGCAGCGAGCCGATGACCGACCATCCGCTGTTCGCATACCCGAACGTCGTCGTGACGCCCCACCTGGGGGCGTCGACCGCCGAGGCGACCGATCGCGCCGGCTACCAGGCCGCCGAGCAGGTGGTCGCGGCGCTGACCGGCGGAAGCGTGACGACCGCGGTCAACGTCCCGGCGATCGCCGTCGAGGACCTCGAGGTGCTCGGTCCGTTCCTGCCGCTCTGCCGTGGCCTCGGCCGGCTGGCGGCGGCGATGGCCGAGAGCGGCTCGATCGATCGCGTCGAGGTCGAGTACCTCGGACGACTGGCCGACCGCGACTGCCGCCCGCTGACCACCGCGGTGCTGCTCGGGATCCTCGCCGGCCACCTCGAGGAGGAGGTCAACGAGGTCAACGCCCCGGCTATCGCGGCCGAGCGCGAGATCGTCGTCGCCGAGACCAAGCGCACGAGCGCGCGTGACTTCACCGAGCTCGTGCGGGTCACGATCGTCTACGGCGAGCACCGCGAGCGTGTCGTCGGCACGACGCTCGGGCGCCGCCATCATCCGCACCTGCTCGAGGCCTGGGGCAAGCGCTTCAACCTGCAGCTCGCCGACCACTTCTCGCTCTTCCGCTACAAGGACGTGCCGGGGATGATCGGCCGCGTCGGAACGGCCCTCGGCGCACGGGGCATCAACATCGGCGCGGCGGCCGTCGGCTACGAGCCCGACGGCGAGCCCGCCGCCGACAACGAGGCGGTGATGGTCGTGACGACCAAGCAGCCCGTGCCCCCGGACCTCGTGGCCGAGATCGTGGCCAGCGACGGCTTCGTCGCCGGCCGCGCGGTCAACCTGAGCTGAGCCCGGGCGCCTCGGGCGCCGGCTCGACGACGCCGTTTGCCGGATCGTCGAGTCCGAGCCACGTCGTTGTGCCGTATCGCACGATCTCGTGCCCGAAATGGCGTCGGGGGCGTGCCATTCCGGCTACGCTCCGCTCGTTCGTCTCCGACTGAGAGGTCAGCTGGGAGGATGCAGGCACACACGACCGTCGTCGCAGGCGCCGTCGAGACCGCCGACGGCGCCGGCCCTGACATCGGGCTCTACGACGTCACGAAGCGCTTCGGCGAGCAGGTCGCCGTCGACGAGCTGACGCTCGAGATCCCCAAGGGCAGCTTCTTCGCGCTGCTGGGCCCGTCCGGATGCGGGAAGACGACCACGCTGCGGATGATCGGCGGCTTCGAGGAGCCGACCAGCGGCCGGATCGAGCTCGCCGGGCGGGACGTCACCGACGTCCCGCCACACAAACGCGACGTCAACACCGTGTTCCAGAGCTACGCGCTTTTCCCGCACATGACCGTCGAGAAGAACGTCGCCTTCGGCCTGGAGCGCAAGAAGGTGCGACGCGACGAGCTGCGCCGCCGAGTCGGCGAGGCGCTGGAGCTGGTCGAGCTCGGTGCGCTCGCCAAGCGCCGCCCGACGCAGATGTCCGGCGGCCAGCAGCAGCGGGTCGCCCTCGCGCGGGCGCTCGTCAACCGTCCCCAGGCGCTGCTGCTCGACGAGCCGCTGGGTGCTCTGGACCTGCGCCTGCGCAAGCAGCTCCAGATCCAGCTCAGCCACATCCAGCGCGAGGTCGGCATCACGTTCGTCCACGTCACGCACGATCAGGAGGAGGCGATGACGATGGCCGACCGGATCGCGGTGATGCGCGACGGGCGGATCGACCAGCTGGGCAGCGCGGAGGAGCTCTACGACCAGCCGCGCACCGAGTTCGTCGCCAACTTCCTCGGATCGTCGAACCTGATCGACGCCGCGCTCGTCGCCCGCCAAGGCGACGTGGCCGAGTTCGACGCCGGCGGCGCGCGGGTCCGCGTGCCGAGCCGCCTCGTCGACGGGCGCGACGGTGCGCTGTGCGTCGGCGTGCGCCCGGAGAAGATCAGCCTGCGTCCGGCCGACGCCGGCGCGCAGGTCCCCGACGGCGAGAACTCGCTGCTCGGCCACGTCACGGACGCCAGCTTCGTCGGCGTCTCCACCCACTACATCGTCCGCACCGATGGCGGGCACGACATCCAGGTATTCGCCCAGAACGCGGGTGCGGGCCTGGAGACGCTGGGTCCGGGCCGTCGCGTCGCGGCGACCTGGCAACCGGAGTACACGTTCGTGGTAGCGAAGGAGGCAGGGGCATGACATCCGATCCGACAGGGACGCCGAAGTCGATGATCGAGTTCCTCGACCGGCTCATAGCCGGCGAGAGGGTCTCGCGGCGGAGTGCCCTGCGGCGCTTCGCCGCAGCCGGACTGACCGTGGGCGGCTCGAGTGCCCTGCTCGCCGCGTGCGGCGGGGTCAAGGGGACGAACGAGGGCAAGACCACGGTCGACGTCACGAAGGTCGACCACCCGACGAAGGACCCGGTCGGCAAGGTCGTGATCTCGAACTGGCCTCTTTACATCGACAAGAAGGTCATCCCCGGCTGGGAGAAGAAGGTCGGCGGCAAGCTCGACTACATCGAGGACTACAACGACAACGAGGAGTTCTACGCCAAGGTCCGCCAGGAGCTGGAGGCAGGCCAGCCGATCGGCCGCGACATGGTCATCCCCACCGACTGGATGGCTGCGCGCTGGATCAGCAGGGGCTTCTCCGAGCCGATCGACAAGGACAACGTCCCGAACTGCACGGCGAACGTGCTGCCCGCGCTCAAGAGCCCGGCGTTCGACAAGAACCGTGACTTCACCGTCCCGTGGCAGTCGGGCATCACCGCCGTCGGCTACAACCCCAAGCTGACCGGGCGCAAGCTCGAGAGCGTCAACGACCTCTTCGATCCGAAGTTCAAGGGCCGCGTCACCTTCCTGACCGAGTGGCGCGACTCCGCCGGCCTGGTCCTGCTCGCGATGGGCAAGGATCCCGTCACGGCAACGAAGGACGACTACCTCGCGGCGATCGACAAGATGGGCGAGGAGAGCGCGAAGGGCCAGATCCGCCGTTTCACCGGCAACGACTACGCCAAGGACCTCGCCTCGGGGAACATCTGGGCCTGCATCGCCTGGTCCGGTGACATCGTCCAGCTCCAGCCCGACAACCCGCACCTGGAGTTCCTCGTCCCCGAGCAGGGCGCGATGACCTGGTCGGACAACATGATGATCCCCAAGGGGGCGGAGAACCCGTACGGCGCCGAGACGTGGATGAACTACGTCTACCAACCCCCGGTCGCGGCGAAGATCACCGAGTACGTCAACTACTTCTGCCCGGTCAAGGGGGTGAAGGAGCTGCTGATCGACAAGAGCCCCGACCTGGCAAACAACCAGCTGATCTTCCCCGACGAGCAGACGCTCAGCCGGCTGAACGGCTACCCGGCGTTCAGCGAGGCCGACGACCGCGAGATCACCGCGGCGATGCAGAAGGTCACGGGGGCGTGAGCGCGGCCCAGGCGAGCACCACGGGACGTGCGCCCGCCGGCGGCGTACGCTGGCTGACGCTACGGCGTCGCCGCGCCCTGCTGCCGGCGATCTTCGTCGCGCCGGGGCTCGCCTGGCTTGTCGTCTTCTACGCGATTCCGATCGTCAGCCAGCTCTGGGTCTCGTTGCAGACCGGCAACCCCGACGACGGCTTCGCGCAGACCTACAACTGGAGCGTCTACCCCGACTCGCTCTCGGAATACCACACGCACCTGGTCCGCTCGCTGGGGTATGCGGGCCTGGCGACGATCCTCTGCTTCGTGATCGCCTTCCCACTCGCCTACTTCATCGCCTTCAAGGCCGGTCGCTGGAAGAGCATCTTCCTGCTGCTGATCATCCTCCCGTTCTTCACGAGCATGATCGTGCGGACGGTCGCCTGGCAGACGCTGCTCGCCGACGAGGGGTTCGTCGTCAGCACCCTGCGCTCGCTCGGCCTGCTCAACGTGCTCGGCGAGTCAGGGCGCGTGCTGGCGACGCCGCAGGCCGTCATCGCGGGGATCACGTACAACTTCCTGCCGTTCATGGCGCTGCCGCTCTACGCCTCGCTCGAGCGGATGGATCGCGGGCTGGTCGAGGCGGCGACCGACCTCTACGCGAGTCGCTGGACCGCGTTCCGCAAGATCACGCTGCCGCTCGCCGCGCCGGGGATCTTCGCCGGCACGCTGCTGACCTTCATCCCCGCGATCGGCGACTACATCAACGCGCAGCTGCTCGGCACGCCGCAGCAGTACATGATCGGCAACGTCATCCAGTCGCAGTACCTCAACGTGCGCGACTACCCGGTGGCCGCGGCGCTCTCGTTCATCGTCATGGTGATCGTCCTGGTCATCATCGTGATAGCGGCGCGGGCGCTCGGGACGCGGCGCCTCTCCGAGGCGGTGGCGGCATGAGGACGCGCGTCGATCGAATTCGCGACGTCCTCATCGGTGCGTGGGCGGTCCTCGCGATCGTCTACCTGTTCATCCCGATCTTCGTCATCGTCCTGTTCTCGTTCAACGACAACAAGGGCCGGTTCAACTTCACCTGGCAGGGCTTCACGCTGCGCCACTGGAAGGATCCGTTCGCGGTCGAGGGGCTGAGCGACGCGATGGTCACGTCGCTCTCGATCGCGGCGCTCTGCACCGTGATCTCGATCACGCTGGGCACGTTCGTGGCGCTGGCGATCGTCCGCTATCGCTTCGTCGGACGCGGCGCGACGAACACCCTCGTCTTCCTGCCGCTCGCCACCCCAGAGGTCGTGCTCGGCGCCGCGCTGCTCGGCTGGTTCCTGACGATGAGCTTCGCCCGCGGCTTCACGACGGTGCTGATCGCCCACGTGATGTTCACGCTCGGCTACGTCGTGATCACGATCCGCGCGAGGCTCGAGGGGATGGACCTGCACATCGAGGAGGCGGCGCAGGACCTCGGCGCCAACCAGATGACGACGATCCGCAAGGTCACGCTGCCGCTGATCGCGCCGGGCATCGTCGCTGCGGGACTGCTGGCGTTCGCGATCTCGATCGACGACTTCGTCGTGTCGAACTTCAACGCCGGCCAGACGGTCACGTTCCCGCTGTTCGTCTACGGCGCGGCCCGTCAGGGCGTGCCGCCGCAGGTGAACGTGATGGCGACGATGCTGCTCGGGCTGGCGCTGGTCCTGATGTTCGTCAACGTGGCGATCCAGCGCCGTGCTGCGCGGCGCGACGCGGCGCTCGGGCCGCAGCCGGCCCGCGTGTAGCGGCGCGGAACGCGTTTGGGGCGCTGCGCCAGCGCTGCTACGCTCACGCGCGGGCATGTCGTTCCCGCTCGACCTCCGTCTTCTTCTGCTCCTCCCCCCGCGGGGGGAGTGACGCGCGGGCGGCCGCAGCAGCCGCGAGACGAACACCGGAAGAAGCCGCAGGACCGAGACCAAGAGGACTTGAACGACATGGATCCCAACCGAGTGCTGATCTTCGACACGACGCTGCGCGACGGCGAGCAGTCGCCCGGCATCTCGCTGAACGCCACCGAGAAGCTCGAGATCGCCCAGCAGCTCGCGCGCCTCGGCGTCGACGTGATCGAGGCCGGCTTTCCGATCGCCTCGCCGGGCGACTTCGAGGCCGTCCAGGCGATCGCCCGCCAGGTGGAGGGCCCGGTGATCGCCGGCCTCGCGCGCGCCAACCCGGCCGACGTCGACGCCGCGTGGAGCGCCGTCAAGGACGCCGCACGCCCGCGCATCCACACCTTCGTCTCGACGTCGGACATCCACATCGAGCACCAGATGCAGAACACGCGCGAGGACGTGCGGGGGCTCGCGCGGGCGGCGGTCGCGCAGGCGCGCGCCCTGTGCGAGGACGTCGAGTTCTCGCCGATGGATGCGACGCGCTCGGACGTCGAGTTCACCGCGGAGATCGTCAAGATCGCGATCGACGAGGGCGCGAGCACGATCAACATCCCGGACACCGTCGGCTACGCGTTGCCGACGGAGTACGCGGCGTTCCTGACCCGCCTGGCCGAGCTCGTGCCGGAGCTGCGCGACGTCGTGGTCTCGACGCACTGCCACGACGATCTGGGCCTCGCGGTCGCCAACTCGCTCGCCGGCGTCCAGGCGGGCGCGCGGCAGGTCGAGTGCGCGATCAACGGCATCGGCGAGCGAGCCGGCAACGCGGCGCTCGAGGAGATCGTGATGCTGCTGCAGACGCGCGCCGCCGACCTCGGAGGCCTGTACACCGGGATCGTCACCGGCGAGCTGGCGCGTGCGAGCCGCCTGGTCTCGCGGCTCACCGGCTACGCGGTGCAGCCCAACAAGGCGATCGTCGGGCGCAACGCGTTTGCCCACGAGTCCGGCATCCACCAGGACGGCGTGCTGAAGGAGCGCACGACGTTCGAGATCATGGACGCTACGACCGTCGGTCTGGAGTCGAGCCAGCTCGTCCTCGGCAAGCACTCGGGCCGCCACGCTCTTCGCCAGGCGCTCGAGGATCTCGGCTACCGCGTCGAGGGCCAGACGCTCAACCAGGCGTTCAAGCGCTTCAAGGAGATCGCGGACAAGAAGAAGCAGGTCACGGCGATGGACCTCGAGGCGCTCGTCACCGACGAGCTGCGCGAGGAGACGGGCTTCGCGCTGGAGTCGTTCGACGTCGGGGCATCCTCGCGGCGCCCGCCGCATGCGAGCGTCGAAGTGCGCTTGCCGGACGGCTCGCTGGCGCAGGGCTCGTTCACCGGCGACGGCCCGGTGGACGCGGTCTTCCACGCGATCAACGCCGCTACGGGGCTGGACGCGCGGCTGCGGGAGTTCCGCGTCGACGCTGTCACCGGCGGCCAGGACGCGCTGGGCGAGGTCAGCGTGGTGCTCGAGCTCGACGGCCGGAGCGCCGCCGGCCAGGGCGTCTCGACCGACATCATCGAAGCGGCGGGCCGCGCGTATGTGCGCGCCCTGACCCACGTGCTGGCGAAGGTCGCCAGCGGTGCCGCGCCGGTCAAGCCCGAGACGGTGGAGATGCCGGCGGTGGCGCCCTAGCGGCGCTCCGCCGCCGGCCGCCTCGCCTCGGGTAACGCGAGACAAGCGTCTGCGATAACGTACAGCGCGTGACCGTCGCGACCGTCGATCAGGCCGGCATCGGACCGCGTGTCCGCGCGCTGCGCGAGGCGGAGGGACTCTCCCTGCGCGATCTCGCCGAGCGCTCCGGCGTCAGCGCCCCGATGCTCAGCCAGGTCGAGCGCGGCGAGACGAGCCCGACGCTCCAGGTCGCGGCGCGGATCGCCGGTGGGCTGGACCTGCGCCTCAGCCAGCTCCTGAGGCTCGACGAGAGCGGCGCCGTGAGCGTCGTGCGGGCGGGCGCTCGGCGCAAGGGGGGCTCGCCCCGCAGCGGCCACACCTTCGAGGTCCTGACGCCCCCGCTGCCTGGTCAGCGCGCAGAGCTCTCCCGCCACCGACTCGCGGCCGGAGCCAGCACCGGCGGTTCCGGCGACCCGCCGATGCACGAGCCGGGCAGCCGCGAGATCGCGCTCGTCGAGCAGGGGGCGGTCGCCCTCGTCATCGACGGCGAGCGCCACGACCTGCGCGCGGGCGACACGGTGACCTTCGATGCCGACCTGCCGCACCATTTCGAGAACCCGGGCCCGGGAGAGGCGGCGATCCTCGCCGTGGTCTCGGCGGGCCTCCGACGCAGCTAGGACCGCGCATGACCCCGACCACGCTGTTCGACAAGATCTGGGCCGACCACGAGGTGGCCGACGGGCTGATCTACATCGACCTGCACCTCGTGCACGAGGTGACGAGCCCGCAGGCCTTTGACGGCCTGCGCCTCGCCGGCCGGCCGGTGCGCCGTCCGGACCGCACCGTCGCGACCGCCGACCACAACGTGCCGACGGACGGCACCCCCGTCGCCGCGCGGATTCGCGATGAGCTGAGCCGCGTGCAGGTGCAGACGCTCGAGCGCAACTGCGGCGAGTTCGGGATCCCGGTCTACTCGCTGGGCTCCGATCGACAGGGCATCGTCCACGTGATCGGGCCGGAGCTGGGGCTCACGCAGCCCGGTATGACGATCGTCTGCGGCGACAGCCACACCGCGACGCACGGAGCCTTCGGCGCGCTGGCGTTCGGCATCGGCACCAGCGAGGTGGAGCACGTCCTGGCGACGCAGTGCCTCGTGCAGCGCAAGCCCCGCTCGATGCGAATCCGCTACGAGGGCGAGCTGGGCGCAGGGGTCACGGCGAAGGACCTGATCCTGGCGACGATCGGCCAGATCGGCGTCGACGGTGCCGTCGGCCACGTCGTCGAGTTCGCCGGCCCCGTCATCGAGGGCCTCTCGATGGAGGGCCGCATGACGATCTGCAACATGACGATCGAGGGCGGCGGGCGCGCCGGGATGATCGCGCCCGACGAGACGACCTTCGAGTGGATGGAGGGTCGTCCGGCGGCGCCGACCGGGCGGGAGCTCGACGAGCTGGTCGAGCGCTGGCGCAGCCTGCGAAGCGACGACGGCGCCCGCTTCGACCGCGAGGTCGTGCTCGACGCGTCCGCCGTCAGCCCGATGGTCTCCTGGGGCACCAACCCGGAGATGGTCGTCGGCGTCGCCGAGGCGGTCCCCGAGCCGCGGGGCGAGGGCGATCAGCGGGCGCTCGCCTACATGGGCCTGACGCCCGGCACGCCGATTCGCGAGATCGAGCTGGACCGCGTCTTCATCGGCTCGTGCACGAACTCGCGAATCGGCGACCTGCGCGCGGCGGCCGAGGTCGTCAAGGGCCGGCGCGTGGCCGAGAGCGTCTACGCGATGGTCGTGCCGGGCTCGGTGCAGGTGAAGCGCCAGGCCGAGCAGGAGGGGCTCGACCGCATCTTCGTCGAGGCCGGGTTCGACTGGCGCGGCGCCGGCTGCTCGATGTGCCTGGGGATGAACCCGGACATCCTCAAGCCCGGCGAGCGCTGCGCCTCGACCTCGAACCGCAACTTCGAGGGCCGCCAGGGCAAGGGCGGGCGCACGCACCTCGTGAGCCCGCAGATGGCCGCCGCGGCGGCCATCGAGGGCCGGTTCGTCGACATCCGCGACTGGAGCTAGGAGATCAGATGGAGCCCGTGACCGTCATCGAGGGGCCGGTATCGGTCCTCGACCGCGACGACGTCGACACCGACCAGATCATCCCCAAGCAGTTCCTCAAGCGGATCGAGCGCAGCGGCTTCGGCGAGTTCCTGTTCTACGACTGGGCGAAGGAGCCCGGCTGGGACCTGCCGGTGAACCCGATCCTCGTGACCGGCCGCAACTTCGGCTGCGGCTCGTCGCGCGAGCACGCGCCGTGGGCGCTCGAGGACTACGGCTTCCGCGCGGTCATCGCACCGTCGTTCGCCGACATCTTCGCCTCCAACAGCACGAAGATCGGCCTGCTGCCGATCGCGCTCGGCGAGGCCGAGTGCAAGGCGATCGCCGCGGCCGGCGGCGCACAGGTCGATCTCGCCGCGCAGGAGGTCCGCTACGGCGACGGTCTGGTGGCGCGCTTCGAGATCGACCCCGAGACGAAGCACCGCCTGCTGCACGGCCTCGACGACATCGCGCTGACGCTCCAGCAGGCGGCCGCGATCGACGCCTACGAGCGTGATCGCGAGCGGCCCGGTCCCGTCACGACGAGCCTCTGAAGGGAATCGCCAGATGGCTGACGTAAAGCGCGTGGCGCTGCTGCCCGGAGATGGGATCGGCCCCGAGGTCGCGGCCGTCGCCGTCCGCATGCTCGAGGCGCTCGTGCCCGGGCGCATCGAGTTCGAGGAGCACCTCTTCGGCGGCGCCTCGATCGACGCCCACGGGACCGCGATGACCGACGAGACGCTCGCCGCCTGCCGCGCGAGCGACGCGGTGCTGCTGGCGGCCGTCGGAGGGCCGCGCTGGGACACGACCGACCCCCACGCGCCGCGGCCCGAGCAGGGCCTGCTCGGCATGCGCAAGGGCCTGGGCCTGTACGCCAACCTGCGCCCGGTCCGCGCGATCGGCGCGCTGCTCGACGCGAGCCCGCTGCGCCCGGAGCGCATTCGCGGGACCGACCTGCTCGTCGTGCGCGAGCTCACCGGGGGCATCTACTTTGGCGAGAAGACGCGCACCGCGGACGCGGCCAGCGACCTCTGCGTCTACACGGTCGCGGAGATCGAGCGGATCGCGCGAATCGCGTTCGCCGCGGCGCGGCGGAAGGTCTCGAACGTCGACAAGGCGAACGTGCTCGAGACGAGCCGCCTGTGGCGCGAGGTCGTGCTCCGCGTCCACGCCGAGGAGTTCCCCGAGGTGCGCCTCGAGCACGTGCTCGTCGACAACGCGGCGATGCAGCTCGTCTCCAACCCCTCCGACTTCGACGTGATCCTCACCGAGAACATGTTCGGCGACATCCTCAGCGACGAGGCGGCGATGATCACCGGCTCGATCGGGATGCTGCCCAGCGCGTCGCTCGGCGGTGCCGGCGGGCCCGGAATGTTCGAGCCGGTCCACGGCTCGGCGCCGGACATCGCCGGCCGGGGGATCGCCAACCCGCTGGCGATGGTGCTCTCGAGCGCGCTGATGCTGCGCCACGGCTTCGGTTGGGAAACGGAGGCCGCCGCCCTAGAATCCGCGGTGGACGGTGCCCTCGCGGCGGGGCTGCGCACCCGCGACCTGGGGGGCGCGGCCACGACGGACGAAGCGGCGCAGGCCGTCATCTCCCACCTCTAGAGCGACCGAGAAGGCCTACACGTGCAGCCCAGCGACTACATCTGGATGAACGGCGAGCTCGTCCCCTGGCAGGACGCCCAGGTGCACGTGCTCACGCATGCGCTGCACTACGGCACGTCGGTCTTCGAGGGCGTGCGCTGCTACGAGACCGAGATCGGCCCGGCGGTGTTCCGCAACGCCGAGCACGTCGATCGCCTTCTGCGCTCGGCGGGCCTCTACTACATGCCGGTTCCGTTCAGCGCCGAGGAGCTGCGCCGCGCGACGCTCGAGACGATCGCCGCCAACGGGCTGCGCTCGTGCTACATCCGGCCGATCGTCTTTCGCGGCTACGGCACGATGGGCCTGTTCCCGCTGGAGGCGCGGGTCGACGTCGCGATCGCCGTCTGGGAGTGGGGCGCCTACCTCGGCGACGGCAGCAAGCAGGACGGCGTGCGGGCGAAGGTCTCGTCGTGGCGGCGGATCAGCCCGCAGGCCATGATCCCGCACGCGAAGGCCGGCGGCCAGTATCTGAACAGCATCCTCGCGAAGATCGAGACCCACAAGGCGGGCTACGACGAGGCGATCGTGCTCGATGAGCACGGCAACGTCTGCGAGGGGTCGGGCGAGAACGTGTTCGCCGTCCGCGACGGGCAGATAGTCACACCGCCGCAGACCGCCTCGATCCTCGACGGGATCAGCCGCCGGTCGATCATGCGGGTCGCCCGCGACCTGGGCTTCGAGGTCGTCGAGCGCGACATCGCCCGCGCCGAGCTGTACCTGGCCGACGAGGTGTTCGTGTGCGGCACCGCGGCCGAGCTCGTGCCCGTCCGCGAGATCGACGACCAGCCGGTCGCCGACGGCACGCCCGGCGAGGTCACGCGGGCCATCCAGAAGGTCTACGACGACGCACTTCACGGGCGCGACGAGCGCTACCGCGACTGGCTCGACCCGGTGCCGGCCCAGGCGCGGACGGGAGCACCGCTCGGATGAGCGTGGCGGGACGGCGAATTCCGCTGCGGCGCGCGCGCTGAGCGCGCGCCGCGCGCCGCAGCGCGGCGGCCGCCCGGCCGCCGGCCGTTCCCTCCCGCCAGCGAAAGGACCCACCGTGACCAGGACCATCGAGCTCTACGACGCCACCCTCCGAGACGGGATGGGCGGCGGCGGCATGAGCCTGACCGCGCAGGAGAAGCTGCGAGTCGTGCGCCGGCTCGACCGGCTCGGCGTCGATCTGATCGAGGCCGGCTTCCCGTCCTCGAACCCCAAGGAGCAGGAGCTGTTCGAGCTGCTCGTCGCGGAGGAGCTGGCGCACGCGCAGATCGTCGCGTTCGGCATGACGCGTCGCCGCGGCGTCGACGCCGCCGAGGACGAGGGGCTGACGATCCTCGCAGACAGCTTCGCGCCGGTCTGCACGCTCGTCGGCAAGAGCAGCACGCTGCACGTCGAGAAGGTCGTCCGCGTCTCGCGCGAGGAGAACCTTGCGATGATCGCGGAGTCGATCGCCTACCTCGTCGGTCGGGGCAAGCGCGCGATCCTCGACGCCGAGCATTTCTTCGACGGCTGGGCCGAGGACCCCGGCTACGCGCTCGAGACGCTGAGCGCGGCGGCGCAGGCGGGCGCCGAGCGCGTCGTCCTGTGCGACACCAACGGGGGCTCGTTGCCGCTCGCTGTGATGGAGGCGGTCGCGGCGGTGCGCGAGGCGCTGCCGGACCTGCCGCTCGGCATCCACTGCCACGACGACACCGGCTGCGCGGTCGCCAACTCGCTCGTCGCCGTCCAGGCCGGTGCGACGCAGGTGCAGGGCACGATGAACGGCATCGGCGAGCGCACCGGCAACGCCAACCTCGTGACGCTGATCGCGGACCTTCAGCTCAAGCTCGGCCACGACCTGCTCGACACCGAGCAGCTCGCGCGGCTGACGGAGACGGCGCACTTCGTCGACGAGCTGCTCAACAGGTCGCCGAACCCGGCTCAGCCGTTCGTCGGCAGGCATGCGTTCGCCCACAAGGCGGGTCTGCACGCGGCCGGGATCCGCCTCGACGCCAGCACGTTCGAGCAGATCGATCCGGCGCTCGTCGGCAACCGTCGCGACGTGCTCGTCTCGGAGCTGGCCGGGCGCGGCACGGTCCGCGAGAAGGCGGCCGCAGCAGGGCTGCACCTCGACGACGAGGCGGCCTCGCGGATCGTCGAGCGGGTCAAGCAGCTCGAGCACCTGGGCTACCAGTTCGAGGCGGCCGACGGCTCCTTCGAGCTGCTGATGCGCCGCGAGTCCGGCGCCCACGAGCCGCTCTTCCAGCTCGAGTCATGGCGCACGATCGTCGAGCAGCGCGCCGACGGAGCGGTCGAGTGCGAGGCGACGGTGAAGGTGTGGATCGACGGCGAGCGCTACGTGCGGACCGCCGAGGGCAACGGCCCCGTCAACGCGCTGGACCGTGCCCTACGCCAGGCGATCACCGAGATCCACCCGCATCTGGCCGACATCGAGCTCGTCAACTACAAGGTGCGGATCCTCGACGAGACGCACGGCACCCAGGCGACGACGCGGGTCCTGATCGACGCGTCCGACGGGCGTGGCGAGTGGGGCACGATCGGCGTCGGGGAGAACATCATCGCCGCCTCCTGGCAGGCGCTCGTCGACTCGCTGGAATACGGCGAGCAGGCGGGCCGCGGAGCGCAGCGCCCTGAGAGCGCCGTCGACGCCGGCGAGCGCCCGTGAGCGACGAGCCGATCCCGCTCGCCCGACCCGTGGTGGGGGAGGCGGAGGAGCGCGCCGTGATCGAGGTCCTGCGCTCGGGCCAGCTCTCGCTCGGCCCGCGGGTGGACGAGTTCGAGCGGTCGTTCGCAAGACGGCTCGGCGCCGGCCATGCGAGCGCCGTCTCCAGCGGCACCGCCGGGCTGCACCTCGCGCTTCGCGCGGCCGGCGTGGGGGAGGGCGACGAGGTCGTCACGTCCCCGTTCTCGTTCGTCGCGAGCGCCAACGCCTGTCTGTACGAGCGTGCGCGACCCGTGTTCGCCGACATCGACCCGCGCACGCTCAACCTCGACCCGCAGGCCGCGGCCGCGGCGGTCACCGACCGCACCGCGGCGATCCTGCCGGTCCACATCTTCGGCTACCCGGCCGACCTGCCGGCGTTCGAGGCACTCGGCCTGCCGATCGTCGAGGACGCATGCGAGGCGCTCGGCGCCGTGCACGCCGACGGGGTCCGGGTCGGGGCGCGCGGACATCTCGCCGTCTTCGGCTTCTACGCCAACAAGCAGCTCACGACAGGCGAGGGCGGCATGGTGACGATGGCCGACCCGGCGCTCAAGGAGCGGATCGACAGCGAGCGCAACCAGGGGCGCGCGCCGGACATGGGGTGGCTGGACCACGACCGGCTCGGCTTCAACTACCGCCTCGGCGACGTCGCGTGCGCGATCGGCCTCGCGCAGCTCGATCGGCTCGACGCGATGCTCGCCGACCGCGCGCGCGTCGCCTCCTGGTACCGCGAGGCGCTGGACGACGTCGAGGGGCTGGATCTGCCCTGCGAGGACCGCGGCGGTGAGCGGCGTGGATGGTTCGTGTTCGTCGTCCAGGTGCCCGTCGACGGGCCGTCCCGCGACGAGATCGTCGCCCGGCTGCGTGAGCGCGGCGTGCAGAGCAAGCCCTACCTGCCCGCGATCCACCTGATGAGCCTCTATCGCGAGCGCTTCGGCCACCGCGAGGGCGAGCTGCCGGTCTGCGAGGCGGTCGCGGCGCGCTCGCTCGCGCTGCCGTTCTTCCCCGCCATGGCCGAGAGCCAGGTCGCTCGCGTCGCGCGGGCGCTGCGCGACGCGCTCGGGCGCTGAGCCGGGGCGGGCCCGAGATCGGCGGTCGGTCGCGCGGTCTCTGCCACCCCGGGGCCCTCGAGGCCCGGCACCGGCCCCCGACGTTCCGCGACGCGCCCAGGCCCCGGCGACCGGCGCCGCCTAGACTGGCCGCCCGTGTCGCGATTCGCAGAGCCCCAGGACCCCGACTTCGCCTCCATCAACCGCTCGCTGGACGTCGATCGACGCCTGTGGCCCTACGACGTCGCCCAATCGCGCGCCCATGCCCGGATGCTCGCCGCGCAGGGGATCATCGAGCAGGCCGATCGCGATGCGCTGCTCGCGGGGCTCGACGCGGTGGAGGGCGAGCTGCGTGCCGGGAGCTTCCCGTTCTGCGAGGACGACGAGGACGTCCACATGGCGATCGAGCGGCGCCTGACGGAGATCGCCGGCCCGGTCGGCGGCAAGATCCACACCGCTCGCTCGCGCAACGACCAGGTGATCACCGACGTCGCGCTCTACGTGCGCGAGGCCGCCGACGAGCTTGCCGGCGCGGTGGGCGAGCTGATGGCCGCGTTGGCCGACGCCGCCGAGGAGCACCTCGACTGGACGCTGCCCGGCTACACGCACCTGCAGCGCGCCCAACCGGTCTACCTGAGCCATCACCTGCTCGCCTACCTGTGGATGCTCGACCGCGATCGCGAGCGCCTGCGGTTCGCTGCGAGGCAGGTGGCGCTGCTGCCGCTCGGCGCCGGGGCGCTGGCGGGCGTGAACTTCGCGACCGACCGGCGGATGGTCGCGGCGGAGCTGGGGTTCGAGGGCGTGGTGCCGAACTCGATCGACGCCGTCTCCAACCGCGATTTCATCCTGGACCTGCTGAGCGCCGCAGCGACCTGCGCGACGCACCTCTCCAGGCTCGGCGCCGAGCTGGTCCTGTGGTCGAGCGAGGAGTTCGGCTTCGTCGTGCTCGCCGACGCCTGGACGAGCGGCAGCTCGATCATGCCGCAGAAGAAGAACCCGGATGCGGCCGAGCTGCTGCGCGGCAAGGCGCCGCGCGTCGTCGCGCATCTGACGGCGCTCCACGGCGTCCTACACGCGCTGCCGCTGACGTACAACAAGGACCTGCAGGAGGACAAGGAGCACCTGTTCGACGCCGTCGACACGCTGCGGCTCTGCCTCGCGGCGTCCACCGGCATGATCCGCGGAGCGCGCTTCGACCGCGAGCGGATGGCCGCCGCCGCCTCCGACGAGCTGATCGCCGCGACCGACATCGCGGATCTGCTGGTGCGCCGCGGCGTGCCGTTCCGCGCGAGCCACGGGATCGTCGCCGGGCTTGTTCGCGAGGCCGTGACGAGCGGGCGCAGCCTCTCCGAGCTGACCGCAGACGAGCTGCGTGCGCGCTCCGAGCACCTCGACCCCGAGACGATGGCGAGCGTCCTGGCGCGCTCGTCGTGGCTGGAGTCGAAGGTCAGCGAGGGCGGGACCGCGCTCCCGCGCGTCCGCGAGCAGCTGACCCTGGCGCGCGAGCGCCTTCGTGCCTGAGGTCGTGCGCGAGGCCTTGCCGGCCGCGTTCTACGCGCGCCCGGTCGTCGACGTCGCCCGTGCGCTCGTCGGCTGTGTCGTGCGGCACGGATCGTCGGCCGGTGTGATCGTCGAGACCGAGGCCTACCATCAGAGCGAGCCGGCCTGTCACGCATACGTCGGTCTGACGGCGCGCACCGCGACGCTCTTCGGACCTCCGGGACGGGCTTACGTCTATCGCTCCTACGGCATCCACGCACTGCTGAACGCGGTCTGCGAGGAGGAGGGCAACGGGGCCGCCGTGTTGATCCGGGCGCTCGCGCCGCTCGAGGGAGTCGAGCTCATGAGCCGCAGGCGCGGGCGCGAGCGTGTCGAAGAGCTGTGCTCCGGCCCGGGCAAGCTCTCGCAAGCGCTCGGTATCGGCCTCGAGCGCAACGCGTCGAGCCTGCAGACCGGACCGATTCGGATCGAGCCGCGGCTCGACGGGACTCCGCCGCCGTCGCTCGTGGCCGGCCCGCGGGTGGGGATCACGCGAGCCGTCGAGCTGCCGTGGCGCTTCTGCGCCGGTGAGAGCCGGTTCGTCTCGCGGCCCTGGCCCGGCACCTTGCGCCGGTCGACCCGTTCGCGCGGGAGCTAGCCCGCGGGGGCGCCCACGCCGCCGGTGCCGCCTCCGGGATCGGGCGGATCGCCGCCGCCGGTCCCGCCGCCGGTCCCGCCCGTTCCTCCTCCTCCTCCTCCTCCTCGTGTTCCGCCGGTCCCGGTGCCGTCTGTCCCGCCGGTTCCGGTGCCGCCGCCTTCGCCGGTCCCGGTGCCGCCGCCTCCGCCGGTTCCCGTGCCGCCGGTCCCGGTGCCGTCGGCGGTGCCCTGGTCGGACGGCTGTCCACCGCCGGTCTGGTCCGAGCCGGCATTGCCGCCCTCGTCGACGAGCTGCTGCAGGTCCTCGACCGGCGGCGGCTCCTCGCCGTTGCGCTTCGCCTCGCGCTCCGCGATCCGCTGCTCGACGATCGCCTTGGCCTGGACGACGAAGCTGCGCCAGATCTGCGCCGGGAAGGTGCCGCCGGCGACCGGCTCGCCACCGAACTCGGTCTTCATCGGCGTGTTCGTATCCGGGTAGCCGACCCACACCGCGATCGTCATCTCACGCGTGAAGCCGACGAACCAGGCATCGCCGAAGTTCTCCGTCGTGCCGGTCTTTCCGGCGGCGAACCCGCCGTACGCGGCACGCCTGCCGGTACCGCTCGAGACGACCGTCGTCATCTGCTGCGTCGTGAGCCGGGCGAGCGTCTCCGAAAGCACGCGGCGCGTGCGGCGCTCGTTGCGCTCGACCAGCTCGCCCGACCCGAGGCGGCGCACCTCACGGATCCCGACCGGCCCCTCGTCGGGCGTCCCGAGCGTGCCCCACACGCGCTTCCCGCCGGTCGCGAAGGTCTCGTACGCATGAGCCCAGTCGAGCGCAGAAACGCCGCGCTTGAAGGCGCCGAGCGTCATGGCGGGATTCGAGGATACGTGGGTTCGCACGCCCATCCGCTCGATCAGCCTGGCGATCCGCTTGGTTCCGGTCTGGATGCCGGCGGCGGCGTACACGGAGTTGTCGGAGACCGTCAGCGCCGATCCGAGGTCGCGAGCGCCGGCGTAGGAGTCCTCGAAGTTGTTGACGACGAACTTCTCCTTGCCGCCTGTCCCCGGTACGTCGAACACGCGCTTGCGCGAGGGCCAGACGGAGCCCAGGCCGTGGCCGCGCTTCATCGCCTCGGCGAGGATGAAGGGCTTGACCGTCGAGCCGGGCTGGCGCTGGCCCTGGGTCGCAAGGTTGAACGGCCTGCTCGCGTAGTCGCGCCCGCCGATCAGCGCACGGACCTCGCCGCTGTCGTTGTCGATCGCGACGAGTGCGGCGGAAGGGCCGGCGGGATCGGGGAGTGCCGCGTCGATCGCGCGCTGCGCGGCGGCCTGCAGGTCCAGGTCGAGCGTCGTGCGCACGCGAAGGCCGCCCTCGAAGGCCCGCCTCGCACCGAATCGCTCGACGAGCTTCTGCGAGACCCAGGTCGTGAAGTACGGCGCCTTGGTGTCGACTGTGGGAGGCACGATGTCGCCGGGCAGCGCCTGCTCGATCGCCTCGGCGTACTCGGTGCGGGTGATCCGACCCTGCTCCAGCATCTTGCGCAGGACGAGATTGCGCCGGCGGGCGGCGGCATCGGCGTGGGCGACCGGGTCGAACGCGCTCGGGTTCGCGACCACCCCGGCCAGCAGGGCGGCCTCGTGGGCGGCGAGCTCCTTTGCGCACGGCCGCGCACGCGTGCCGCAACCGGCGTGGTTGGGATCGGCGCCGAAGTAGACGCGCGCGGCGGCCTCGATCCCGTAGGCGCCGTTGCCGAAGTAGATCGAGTTCAGGTACTCGGTCAGGATCTTGTTCTTGGACCAGCGCCGCGTCAGGTGATAGGCCAGCGCGGACTCGCGAAGCTTCTGGAAGAGCGTCCGCCGGTCCTGCGCCTCGAGCGCGTTCTTGACGAACTGCTGCGTGATCGTCGAGCCGCCCTGCCGCGCCCCGCCGCGGATGACGTCCTGGTAGAACGCGCGTCCGATCCCGCGAAGGTCGACGCCCGAGTTCTCGTAGAAGCGCTCGTCCTCGACGGCGATGATCGCGTTCTTCATGAACGGCGAGATCTGGTCGTACCGCACCAGCACGCGGTTGCGGTCGCTCGTCAGGATCCCGAGCGGCCGCCCGAGCCGGTCCTCGAGGACCGAGTTGCGCGCGGTCTTGAACTCCTTCGCCGTCTCGAGGTCCGGGAGGTCGGAGGCCAGCGCCATCATCATCCCGAAGATCGTCGAGACGGTCGCGAGCAGGGCCAGCGGCAGCGCCACGAGCAGCAGCCGGCGCTTGCGCATCCGGGGGCGCGCGGGGCGCTCCTCGACTCCCGGCGCGAGCGGCGTCGGAGCGCTGGTGTCGAGGGGTTCGTCGCTCATCGTGACGCGTGGACGCGTCGGGGCGCCGGCGCCCCGGACTTGGCGTGGACGCGCGCTTCGAAGCGGGCCGGAAGGTGAGACGTCCAGGCCCGATTGGGGCCCAGACTCTAGCATTGGCGCGGATGACAAGAGTCCGGGCGAACCCCGCATCCCAGGCCGCGTTCCTGGCGCGCAACGTCGCCGATGCGCTGCCCGCGGGCGGACTGGAGAGGCGCCTCGAGCAGGCCGTCGAAGCCGGCCGGCCGCTGCGCGTCAAGCTCGGTCTCGACCCGACGGCGCCGGATATCCACCTGGGCCACACCGTCGTCTTGCAGAAGCTGCGCGAGTTCCAGGATCTCGGCCATCGCGTGGTGCTGATCGTCGGCGACTACACCGCGCGCGTCGGCGATCCGAGCGGGCGGTCGGAGACCCGCCCCGCGCTGAGCGCCGAGGAGATCGCCGCCAACGCCCGCACGTACGAGCGCCAGGCCTTCCGGGTCATCAGCGACGATCCCGACCTGTACGAGCTGCGCTTCAACGGAGAGTGGCTCGACATGTCGATGGAGGCGCTGTTCGGACTCGCGCGCACGACGACCGTGGCCCAGCTCCTCGATCGCGAGGACTTCGCGACCCGCTACCGCGCCGGCGCGCCGATCTCGGTCCTCGAGCTGCTCTACCCGCTGATGCAGGGCTACGACTCGGTGGCGGTCCGCGCCGACGTCGAGCTCGGCGGAACCGATCAGACGTTCAACCTCCTCCTGGGACGCGACATCCAGCGCCACTACGGCCAGCCCGAGCAGGCCGTGCTCACGCTGCCGATCCTGCCAGGCATCGACGGCGTCGAGAAGATGTCCAAGACCAAGGGCAACCAGATCGGCGTCACCGAGGAGCCCTCCTCGATGTTCGCCAAGACGATGCGCCTGCCCGACGAGGCGATGGCGACCTGGTTCGAGCTGCTGGCCGTCGAGCCGTCGGCGCCGGAGATCCCGCCGCGCGATGCGAAGCGTGCGCTGGCGCGCGCGATCGTCTCGCGCTTCCACGGCGACGTTGCGGCCGCCGCGGCCGAGCAGGCGTTCGACCGCATCTTCGTGGAGCACGGTGTTCCCGACGAGGTCGCCGACGCCGACGTCAGTGCGTCCGACGGCATCGTGCACGTGCCCGCCGCCCTCGGCGAGGCGTTCGGCGTCTCGCGCTCGGAGGCCCGCAGGCTCCTGGCGCAGGGCGGCGTGCGCGTCGCGGGGCAGCCGCTGGCCGCCGACGAGCTCGATGTCCCGCGCGCTCGCCTCGACGGCGAAGTCGTGCAGCTCGGACGCCGGCGCTTCCGCAGGCTGCGCGTCCGCTGAACGGGCGGTCGATCGGCCGGGGCCGCGCCGGCGCCGCCTTCCGGCGCCTCTGCGCGTCTTGTCACGCGGCCTCCTGTCGTCTCGGCGGCCTGCCACCAACCGGCCCGGCCAAGAGCCCCTCCCGGCGCCCGCATGGCCCCCGCCGTGTCCGCGACGCCGCTGTCCGCAGGCCGCGCGGCGGCCCCGCGCCAGACCCTGCTACTCTGCCGCTCACGGTCGGTCGGGCGCTGTGCGCGTCGCCTCGTTGAGAGGCTCGAACAACAGCGCTATACTGATCGTTTCGTTCCCTGCCGTAGCGGCTGGGAGCGTCCTGACGAAGGAGTCCCCTTCCCGACAGGGCGCGACGGTCTTTGAAAACTCAACAGCATGCGCACCTCCGGGCCGATTGGCTCGGGGATGTGCGTCCAGGTTCGATCCGTCGAACGCCGGCTTGCCGGCGGACGGCGGACTGAGCATTTCCTGTCATGAATCGCGGCGTCCGGTGTACGTGACGCCGCAAATGGTCATGACAAACTCTTCGTACCGGGTCCTGGCTTCGGCTGGGGCGCGGAAGTACTTCACGGAGAGTTTGATCCTGGCTCAGGACGAACGCTGGCGGCGTGCCTAACACATGCAAGTGGAGCGACGAACCAGGCTTCGGCCTGGGGCAAAGCCGCGAACGGGTGAGTAACACGTGGGTAACCTGCCCCGATAACCGGGACAACTCGAGGAAACTCGGGCTAATACCGGATGTGCTCTCGACTCATGAGAGTCGTGAGGAAAGGAAGCTTCGGCCTCCGTATCGGGAGGGGCCCGCGGCCCATTAGCTCGTTGGTGGGGTAACGGCCTACCAAGGCTTCGATGGGTAGCTGGTCTGAGAGGACGATCAGCCACACTGGGACTGAGACACGGCCCAGACTCCTACGGGAGGCAGCAGTGGGGAATCTTGCGCAATGCGCGAAAGCGTGACGCAGCAACGCCGCGTGCGGGAAGACGGCCTTCGGGTTGTAAACCGCTTTCAGTTGGGACGAAGCTTCGCCGGTTAATAGCCGGCCGGAGTGACGGTACCTTCACAAGAAGCCCCGGCTAACTACGTGCCAGCAGCCGCGGTAATACGTAGGGGGCAAGCGTTGTCCGGAATCATTGGGCGTAAAGCGCGTGTAGGCGGCTTCGTAAGTCCGTTGTGAAAGTCCAGGGCTCAACCCTGGAAGGCCGATGGATACTGCGGGGCTAGAGTCCGGAAGAGGCGAGTGGAATTCCTGGTGTAGCGGTGAAATGCGCAGATATCAGGAGGAACACCAATGGCGAAGGCAGCTCGCTGGGACGGTACTGACGCTGAGACGCGAAAGCGTGGGGAGCAAACAGGATTAGATACCCTGGTAGTCCACGCCGTAAACGATGGGCACTAGGTGTGGGGGGTGTCGACTCCCTCCGTGCCGAAGCTAACGCATTAAGTGCCCCGCCTGGGGAGTACGGCCGCAAGGCTAAAACTCAAAGGAATTGACGGGGGCCCGCACAAGCAGCGGAGCATGTGGTTTAATTCGAAGCAACGCGAAGAACCTTACCTGGGCTTGACATGTTCCTGACCGCCGTGGAAACACGGTTTCCCTTCGGGGCAGGATCACAGGTGGTGCATGGCTGTCGTCAGCTCGTGTCGTGAGATGTTGGGTTAAGTCCCGCAACGAGCGCAACCCTCGTCGCATGTTGCCAGCATTTAGTTGGGGACTCATGCGAGACTGCCGGTGACAAACCGGAGGAAGGCGAGGATGACGTCAAGTCATCATGCCCCTTATGTCCAGGGCTACACACGTGCTACATTGGCGCGTACAGAGGGCAGCGAAACCGTGAGGTGGAGCGAATCCCACAAAGCGCGTCTCGGTTCGGATTGCAGGCTGAAACTCGCCTGCATGAAGGTGGAGTTGCTAGTAATCGTGGATCAGCACGCCACGGTGAATACGTTCCCGGGCCTTGTACACACCGCCCGTCACACCACGGGAGTGAGCAACACCCGAAGCCGGTGGCCTAACCCGCAAGGGAGGGAGCCGTCGAAGGTGGGGCTCGTGACTGGGGTGAAGTCGTAACAAGGTAGCCGTACCGGAAGGTGCGGCTGGATCACCTCCTTTCTAGGGAGCCCCTCAATGGGGCCCGTTCAACACGGCGCCGTGTCCCGCCCCTCGCCTTCGTCGCGAGGGGGCGGTGGAGCGGCCACCGATCGAACGGCTAGCACGTCGACCGAACCTGGCCCCGCGGCCGCGGCATACCGTCGTGGCTTAGCGGGTGCATGCTGTTGAGTTTTGAGAGACCGGCGCGTCCGCCGGTGGGCCACCGAGCCTGCCGGCCGGCGCGCAGCCCTCTTGGCGATCCTTGAAAACTGCACAGCAGCCACCGACCCGATCTCGATAAGCGATCGGGTCGAACGGGTATCACCAGTCGATCCGAATCGGATCGGCTGATCACCGTCAAGATAGTAAGGGCACATGGTGGATGCCTTGGCACCTAGAGTCGATGAAGGGCGTGGACGACTGCGATAAGCCACGGGGAAGCGTTTAACAGCTCGTGATCCGTGGATTCCCGAATGGGGAAACCCAGCGCCGGTAATGCGGCGTTACCGCCGGCTGAACACATAGGCCGGCTGGAGACAAGCGGGGGAAGTGAAACATCTCAGTACCCCGAGGAAAGGAAATCAACCGAGACTCCCTGAGTAGTGGCGAGCGAAAAGGGAAGAGCCTAAACCGGGCGCGTGTAAGCGGTCACGCGTTGCGCGTCCGGGGTTGTAGGACGTCTGTTCCGGGTCGTGACCGACCCGGCGGAAGTTACAAAGTCACGTTGGTAGTCGAAGCGCGTGGAACCGCGCACCAAAGAGGGCAATCGTCCCGTAGACGAAACCTCGTGACCTTCCGTCAGATGATCCTGAGTAGGTCCGCGCACGTGAAACGCGGATTGAAGCTGGGGGGACCACCCTCCAAGGCTAAGTACTCCTAGGTGACCGATAGCGGACTAGTACCGTGAGGGAAAGGTGAAAAGTACCCCGGAAGGGGAGTGAAATAGTACCTGAAACCGTGTGCCTACAAGGGGTGGGAGCGGGCTTTGCCCGTGACCGCGTGCTTTTTGCATAACGAGCCAGCGAGTTGCTCGTGTGCGGCAAGGTTAAGCGATGAGCGGAGCCGTAGCGAAAGCGAGTCCGAATAGGGCGATTTAGTCGTGCGCGGCAGACCCGAAACTGAGCGAGCTACCCATGGGCAGGCTGAAGCGAAGGTAAGACTTCGTGGAGGGCCGAACCGACCTGGGGTTAAAACCGGGCGGATGACCTGTGGGTCGGAGTGAAAGGCTAATCAAGCTCAGTGATATCTGGTTCTCTCCGAAATATATTTAGGTATAGCCTCGGGATACGTGCGTTGTGGCCGTAGAGCACTGTTTGGCTTAGGGGGCCTACCAGCTTACCGACGTCAGGCAAACTCCGAAGACCATTACGTTCACCCCGGGAGTCAGTTGCTGAGGGATAAACTTCAGCGTCAAAAGGGAAACAGCCCAGACCGCCAGCTAAGGTCCCTAAGTGTTTGCTAAGTGGGAAACGATGTCCGGATGCACAGACAACCAGGAGGTTGGCTTAGAGGCAGCCATCCTTGAAAGAGTGCGTAACAGCTCACTGGTCAAGTGTCCGGGCGCGGACAATTCAACGGGGCTCAAGCAAACCACCGAAGCTGCGGGTGCGTGAGGTCTTCGGACCGAGCGCGCGGTAGGAGAGCGTTCCCATGCCAGTGAAGCGGCGGCGGAAGCCAGTCGTGGAGGCATGGGAAGTGAGAATGCTGGCATAAGTAACGAAAGAGGGGTGAGAATCCCCTCCACCGATTGCCCAAGGGTTCCTGAGCAACGCTCGTCGGCTCAGGGTTAGTCGGGACCTAAGGCGAGGCCGAAAGGCGTAGTCGATGGCGAACAGGTTGATATTCCTGTACCACGTCGCTTCCGTTTGACCGATGGGGGGACGAGGAAGGCTAAGGGATCCCAGGCGATGGTAGTCCTGGGGTAAGCATGTAGGGGTGGTCCTTGTGAAATGCGGGACCGCATAACCTGAGGTGCGACGCCAGCTGGCTCATGAGCCGGCGAGTCCCCGACGCCATACCTCCAAGAAAAGCCTCTAGGGAGGAAGCGCGTGCCCGTACCAAAACCGACACAGGTGGGCAAGTTGAGAATACTAAGGTGATCGAGATAACCCTCGTTAAGGAACTCGGCAAAATTGCTCCGTAACTTCGGGATAAGGAGCGCCCCAGTAGGGTGAAGCCGCTTGCCGGCAGAGCCCGAGGGGGCCGCAGTGACTAGGCTGAAGCGACTGTTTACCAAAAACACAGGTCTCTGCTAAGTCGTAAGACGACGTATAGGGGCTGACGCCTGCCCGGTGCCGGAAGGTTACGTGGAGATGTCAGGGTTCGCCCGAAGCATCGAAGCTAAGCCCCGGTAAACGGCGGCCGTAACTATAACGGTCCTAAGGTAGCGAAATTCCTTGTCGGGTAAGTTCCGACCTGCACGAATGGCGTAACGACTTCAGCGCTGTCTCAACGAGGGGCTCGGTGAAATTCCAGTCTCGGTGAAGATGCCGAGTACCCGCGGCTAGACGGAAAGACCCCGTGAACCTTTACTACACCCTGGTATTGGCGTTCGGTGCATTTCGCTCAGGATAGGTGGGAGGCTTTGAAGCGCTGGCTGCGGCTGGCGTGGAGCCAAGCTTGAGATACCACCCTTGATGTATTGGACGTCTAACATCGCGCCGTGAAACCGGGCGGTGGACAGTGTCAGGCGGGTAGTTTGACTGGGGCGGTCGCCTCCTAAAATGTAACGGAGGCGTGCAAAGGTTCCCTCAGCACGGTCGGAAATCGTGCGTAGAGTGCAATGGCAACAAGGGAGCTTGACTGCGAGACCGACGGGTCGAGCAGGTGCGAAAGCAGGTCATAGTGATCCGGCGGTAGCAAGTGGAAGCGCCGTCGCTCAACGGATAAAAGGTACTCCGGGGATAACAGGCTTATCGGGCCCAAGAGTCCACATCGACGGCCCGGTTTGGCACCTCGATGTCGGCTCGTCGCATCCTGGGGCTGAAGTAGGTCCCAAGGGTTGGGCTGTT
>JANJTP010000031.1 GCA_024711025.1 Solirubrobacteraceae bacterium | reverse complement strand
GCGCTGGCTGCTGGCCGACTGCCGCCCGCTCGACCTGCCGGCGCTCGAGCGCTCGATCGCCCCGCTGCTCGCCCGCCCGCCGCAGCGCTTCGGCTGCGCGACGCTCTACGAGCTGCGCTTTCGACCGGAGATGGCGCGGGCAGCGGGGCCGCCGGACGCGTAGCGCGGGCCGGGGGCCGGCTGGGCGCTACTCCCGCGCCCAGTGGCCGTCGCGCTCGACCAGCGTGACGACCCTGCTCGGACGAGCCGCCGCGGCGCGGAGCTCGTCGAGCGTCGGGACGGCCTCGAGCGGCTGCTCGAGGCCGACGTCCCCGGCCAGCGGCAGCTTGATCGTTCCCTCCTCGCTCACCGGAGCCAGCAGGCCTCCACTCCGGAGGACGGCGTAGATCGAGCGATCGTAGGCATACACCGGAGATCCGCTCTCCAAGAACCAGATCGTGCGGCCGAGAGCTTCGAAGCCCCGGACCGCGCGATCGGCATCGGTCGACGCCGATCCGTTGATGCTCTCGCCCACCGTGACGATGTCGCCCGTGCGCGCCCGGTCGCCGGTGAGGACCTCCGTGACGCGGATCTTCAGATGCAGCGTCCGCCACAGGGCAGCGAGATCGTCGAAGCCGACCTCGAACCCATCTCCGAGAACCCGCGCCGGATCGTCACCCGGCTTCACAGCGCGATACCCCCGACCCTGCTCGACGGAGATCACGTTGCCGACGACGACGAGATCCGTCGCCGGGGCCGTGGCGGACGAGTCAGTGCGGTAGCGGACGTTCCCCAGCAGATCCTCCAGGCTCCCGTACGGTGCCGGAAGCCACGCCACAGAGTCGAGCCGAGAGTGCATGACGTCATACAGGTACCCGCGATCTCCGGCGGCGTCGCCGTCACCGCCCTCGCCGCCCCCGCAGCCAACTGTGGCCGAAACACACAGCAAGCCGACGACGACGCCCGCGAAACGAAGCAGTCGCATCCTCAGCGCCGCAGGAACGCCACCACCGACTCGGCGACCCAGTCGACCATCTCGTCGGTGATGTTGGGGCTCGTGCCGAGCCAGATCGACGCCTCGGTGATCCGGTCGGCACCCGGCAGCGGGCCGGCGACGCGCTTGTCGATCCCCAGATAGGCGGGCTGGCGCGTCATGTTGCCGGCGAGCACGAGCCGCGAGTCGATCTCCCGCTCCAGCAGGTGGAGCTGGAGCGCGCGGCGCTCCGCGGCGCCGCCCTCGCGCAGCGTCAGCGGGAAGCCGAACCACGACGGGTCGGCGCCGGGCAGCGAGCGCGGCAGCACGAGCCGGTCCTCGTGCGGCTCCAGCGCGGCGCGCAGCCGCGCGGCGTTGCGCCGCCGCGCCGCGTGGAAGCCCGGCAGCTTCTCGATCTGCGTCAGCCCGAGCGCCGCCTGCATGTCGGTGATCTTCAGGTTGAAGCCGACCTGGCCGAAGACGTACTTGTGGTCGTAGCCGGCGGGAAGCTCGCCGAAGCGGCCGTCGAAGCGCCGCCCGCAGGCGTCGTTGACTCCCGGCGGGCACCAGCAGTCCCTGCCCCACTCGCGCATCCCCGCCACCGCGCGCGTCCACGTCCGATCGTCGGTGGCGACCGCGCCGCCCTCGCCGGTCGTCATGTGATGCGCGGGATAGAACGAGTACGTGGCGGCGTGGCCGAAGGTGCCGACCGGACGGCCGTCGAGCGTCGAGCCGAGCGCGTCGCAGACGTCCTCGATCAGCACCAGATCTTGCTCGGCGCACAGCGCCGCGAGGCCCGCGGCGTCGTACGGGTTGCCCAGGCAGTGCGCGGCGATGACGGCGCGCGTGCGGGGCCCGATCGCGGCGGCGAACTGCTCGAGCGTCGGGTTGAGCGTGTCGACCTCGACGTCGACGAAGACGGGGCGCAGACCGAGCTGGATCGCCGGGTTGATCGTCGTCGGGAAGCCGACCGCCGGGGTGATCACCTCGTCGCCGGGGCGCAGCGGGCGCTCGTGCAGCGGCGACATCGCGGCGGCGGTCGCCAGGAGCGTCGCCTGCGAGCCCGACCCGACGAGCGCCGCCGAGCGCCGGCCGGCGACGCGGGCGAACGCCTCGCGGAACGCCGCGGCGAAGCGCCCCTCGGTCAGCCAGCCGTCGAGCACCGCTTCGGCGAGCGCCTCGAAGTCATCGCCGTCGAGCACCCGGCCGCCGGTCGGCACGATCGTCGCTCCCGGCTCGAACCGCTCGGAGCCGGGGAGCGCCTCGGCGTAGCGGCGCACCGCCGCGAGCGCCTCGCGGCGCAGATCCTCGCGGCGCTCGTCCTCGTCAGCGCTCGCGGACGCCGGCATCGACATGCTCGCCTACGATACCCGCCGTGCCGCCCGAGGCCGCCCCGAGCCAGGAGCGCCCCGGCGAGTCGCCCCGGCCCGGCGAGCCGCCCGCGCCCACGACGCCGCCCGCACCCGGCGAGCGGCCCGCGCCCACGACGTACGGCGCGCCGCGCGCGCGGCCGGCGCGTGGCGAGGGCCGGCTCGTCGCTGCGGCGCTGCTCGCCGCCGGGCTCGTGCTCTCCGGCCTCACGATCCTCAACGGGATCCAGGTCAACGACGAGGGCCTGATGCTCCAAGCCGCCGCGCGGATCGCGGCCGGCGAGGTGCCCTACCGCGACTTCTGGTGGTTCTACCCGCCCGGGCAGCCGTACCTGCTCGGGGGCCTGTGGGCGGCGCTCGGGCCGTCGCTGCTGTGGTGGCGCGTCGTGCGGCTGCTCGCCGACGCCGTCGTCGCGCTGCTCGCCTGGCGGCTCGCGCGACGACGAGCGGGGCCATGGCTGTCGCTCGTCGTCTGGGCGGTGAGCATCTGCGCGATGGCGTTCCCGAGCGGGCCGCACCCGTTCCCGCTCGCGCTGGCGTTCGCGCTCGGGGCGCTGCTGCTGTTCGAGCGCCGTCCCGCATGGGCAGGGCTGCTCGCCGGCCTCTGCCTCGCCTGGCGGATCGAGTTCGCCGCATACCTGGTGGCCGGCATCGCGCTCGCGCTGGCCGTCGGCCCCGGCGCGAGGCGCGCGCTCGCGCCCGAGGAGGGCGCGAGCGACACGGGCGTGGGCCATACGGGTGCGACGGAGAGGAGCCCGGCCGACCCCCCGCGGAACGGAGACCGGCGCCGGCGCCAGGCGATCCGGTTCGCTCTGGCGGGCGGCGCGACGGGGCTCGCGCTGTACCTGCCGGTCGTGCTGCGTGCGGGGCTCGCGACGTCGTGGGACCTGCTCGTGCGCTACCCGCTGGAGGACTTCTCGCGCTACCAGGGGCTTCCGTTCCCGCGCCGCTACGAGGGTCCGCTCTCGGACGTCGCCGGCGGCCTGCTCCCCTACTACCTGCCGCTCGCACTGGTCGTCGGCCTCGCCGCCGCGCTCCTCGCGCTCACCCTTCGCTTCCGACGCGAACGCGACTGGCCGGTGCTCGCGACGGCGCTCTTCGCCGTCGGCATGGCGCACTACCTCGTCGTGCGCCCCGACTACTTCCACGGGGCGCCGCTCGCGGTCGGCGGCTCGATCCTGGCCGCATGGGCGATCGCGACGGTCCGAGGCGAGAGTCTCGCACCGATCCCGCGCGGTGTGGCCGCCGGGCGTGAAGCGGCGCCGCGAGGCGCACTCGCCGGAGGGACCGCTGGGCCGCGAGGCGCGCTCGCCGGACGGACCGCAGGGCCGCGTCGCACGCTCGCCGCGCTCGCCGCCGGACTCGCGGCGCTCTCGCTCGCCTACGCGCTGGCGCAGGGCGTGAGCCGGCGCTGGCTGCAGGTCCACGAGCGCACCGCGCCGCTCGACGCCGCGGTGGCCGACGGCGTGCGGGCGGCGCCCGCGACGGGCCGACCGCTGGCCGCCGCCGTCGCCGAGCTGCGCCGGCTCGTGCCCTCGGGACGGCCGATCTACGTGATCGGCCGCCGCGCCGACTGGACGACGGCCGGCGCCCCGCTCGTCTACGTGCTCGCCGACCGGCCGAATCCGACCCGCTACGACATCGCCGCCCCCGGAGTGGTCACGAGCCTGCCGGTCCAGCGCGAGATCGTCGCCGCCCTGACGCGCGCCCGGCCCGGGGCGATCGTGCGCTGGACCGACCCGGTGAGCACCGCGCCCGAGCCGAATCTCGCCGGGCGCCCGAGCGGCGTGCGGCTGCTCGACGAGTGGATCGCGCGCTCGTACCGCGAGGCGGCACGCTACGGCGCCTGGACGGTGCTCGTCCCCCGCGTCGCCGCGGGAGCCTGATCGCGGGCGCCGCCCGGGTGCCCGCCCAGCGCCGCGCGAGCACCGGAGGGCGTCGGCCGCACGCCAAGCGCGAGCGGGACGAACAGCGCGTATGCGCCGAGCGCTCCGACGCCGACGAGCGCCAGCGCCCAGCCGGTCGGCACCAGGGCGACCGCCGCGCTTCCCCACACGCCCGCGAGCGCCGCCGCCGGCAGCCCCGCCGCAAGCGCGCGGCCGAGCGAGCGCACCGCCGGCGCCGGCGGCAGGTCGGGCACGGCGCGCCGCGCGTGGACGGCGAACCACGCGGTCCCCAGCGCGTAGGCGCCGAGCGTCCCGCCGACGACACCGCCGGCGCCGGCGACGATCGCCAGCGGCACCGTGAAGGCGACGTTCAGCGCGATCAGCAGCATGCCCATTCGCGCCTCCGGACCGACCTCGCCGATCGCGCGCAGGTAGGCGACCCGCGCGCCCGTGAGCAGGTTCGCTCCGTACGCGAGGATCAGGACCGCGGCGAAGGCCTCGGCCTGGCCGAACCCGTCCCCGAGCCAGCCGGCGACGAGCGGGCGCGCGCACGCCAGGCCGATCAGCACGCCGCCGAGCACCGCGACGACCCACAGGCGCTCGAGTCGGCGCAGCTCCGATCGAAGATGTCGCACGTCGCCGGCGCCGGCGAGCGCGGCGAAGCGAGTGGCAAGCGGCACGAGCGGCGCGGTCGCGACCAGCCGGCCGGACTCGGCGAGCTGAGCGGCGATCGCGACCTGACCGACCGTCGCGGGCGGCGCGACGAAGCCGGTTACGACCTTGTCGCTCTGCCCGTTGACAAGCACCGAGAGGACGGTCGCCTGCAGGCGCGCCGACATCCCCGCCATCGACCGGACCTGGGCGCGTGAGGCGAGCCGAGGCCGCCCGCGAAGCACGTCGGCCGCGACGGCGCAGCGGCCGACGACCAGCACGACCTGCTGGGCGACGACGGCCCAGCCGAGCTGCGCCAGGCTCGCGTCCGCACCGATCAGCGCCAGCAGGGCGATCAGCAGGGCGAGCGATCCGGCGACGGACGTCGCCGCGACGGCGACGAATCGTCCGAGCCCCTGGAGCAGGTTCGCCAGCGCCGCCATCGCCAGCCCGAGGGGCGCGGCGAGTCCGATGATCCGCAGCAGGTCGGTCGCCTGACGCTCGAGCGCGCCGGGGAAGGCGAACAGCCCGGCGACGACCGGGGCCAGCAGCTCGATCAGCGCGAACGCGGCGAGCCCCGCCGCCAGGTACGCGGCGAGCGTCGTCCAGAAGACCCCGCGCGCCGCGTGCGGGTCGCCGGCGCCGCCGGCCAGCGCGATGTGCCGCTGAACGACCGGCGCCAGCCCCGACTCGGCGATCCCGAGATAGACCAGGAACGCCATCGAGATGCTCCAGACGCCGTAGCCCGAGCGGCCGACGTGCGCGAGCACCAGCGGCGTCACGAGCAGCGCGACCGCGATCCCGGAGAGCGCCGTGACGAGGCTGGCGACGACGTTGCGCGACGTTCCTCGCATCGTGCGCAAGACTACGGACGAAGGCTTCCGTCACTGCGGAGAGCCGCGTGACCAAGCCCGGACACCGACCCATCACCCTTCCCGAGCACAAGCGACGCCCCTACAGCAAGGGATTCGAAGCCGCGTTGCGACGTCAGGCCGGGATCCGACCTTGACTACGGTCCTTACCATTGGACGGGCGATGCTTGACGAGCTGCGCTTGAGGGTCCGACTGGAGGATGGCTCGCTGTGGGCGACCGTCGAGCAGCTTCCCGGCGTCTTTGCGACGGGCGACACCGTCGACGAGCTTCGCGAGAGCCTGCGTGAAGCGATTGCCCTCTACCTCGCCGAGCCCGGTGAGGAACCGCCCGCGATCACGCTGGGCGAGCTGGACCTCCGGCTCGACACCACGGCCGAGATCCGCCTCCAGCACGCCTGACGATCGTCGGCCGAGTGCCCGGGCTGCGCGTCCGTGCGATCCCAGCGCTCGCCGTCGACCCCACCGCCCTCACTGCGACACCGTCAGCCGGCGCTCGCCGGACACTCTGCCCCCTCCGATGCCGCGATCAGCGCCCCGACGAGCACGATCGCGATCAGCGCGAGGGCCGGCATCTCCCAGTCCCAGTCCAGGCCCGCGTGCACCGCCAGCGCCCCGGCGGCCGCCGCGGCGCCGCAGGCCGCCGTGCGGTCGGCGCGCAGCGCGCGCACGGCGGCCCACCCCGCGCCGCCGAGGAACGCCGCCAGCGCCAGCAGCCCGAGCAGCCCCAGCTCGCCGGCCGTCTCGACGTAGAGCGAGTGGGCGTCGAGCGCCGGATCGTCGATCGTCCGGTCGCGGCGCCACGCGACGCGGAACGCGCCCGAGCCCTCGCCGGCCAGCGGCTCGCGGGCGAACATCGCCGCGGCGACGCGCCAGTACGCATAGCGATTGCTCTCGACCGACGCCAGCCGTTGCGTCTGCGCCCCGACGGCCGGCTCGCCGCGAGCCCCGCCGCTGCCGCCGGCGGCGATCAGGAAGCCTCCGAGCACCGCCAGCGTCGCACCGGCCGCCACGATCGGCAGCGCCCGCAGCGGGCTGCCCGCGGGGAGCCTCGCGAGTCGCGTCGCGAGGGTGGCGGCGACGGCGGCCGCGGCGACGAGCGCGGCCAGCAGCACCGCCCCCTGCGCCTCACGGGCGCCGAGCGAGCCCTCCAGCGCCCGCGGCCCGTCGAGCAGCCCCGCGAGCAGGCAGACCGCAGCCGTCGGAACGACGACCGCGAGAGCCGCCCGGAGCTGGGCCCGCTCGCGCGACAGCAGGACCAGCAGCGCGAGGCCCACCGCCAGCGCGAGCAGCGCCCCGCGCGAGAAGCTGAGGTAGACGACCAGGCCGCACGGCACCGCGCCCGCCGCCGCCACGGCGCGCAGCCGCGCGTCGCGTGTGGCGTCGGCTGCGAGCCGCGCGCCGAACACGACGCCGAGCGCGCCGAGCATCCCCATCGCGTTCCAGTACGTCAGCGGCTGCTCGAGGCGCCCGAACGCCGAGCTGCTGACCGACTGGCTGACGATTCCCGGCAGCAGCCGGCCGGCGAGGCCGTAAACGCAGACGACCAGTGCCCCCGCGAGCAGCGCCGGCTCGACGAGCCGGCGCCTCGCGCGTCCGCGCAGCACGGCGCTCGCCACGACGAGCGCGCCCAGGTACAGCAGCAGCCGCTGCAGGTCCGCCTGGGCCGGGCCGGCGAGCGGCGCCCAGGCGATCGACAGCCCGACGAGCGCGGTCAGCGCCGCGAGCCCCGCGAGCGCGAGCCGTCCGGGGGCGCCGGCCGGCAGCGGGCGCCGCGCCGACACGGCGAGGATCGCGACGAGCGCCCAGGTCGCGATCGCCGCGACGAGCCGCGGCTGGTCGAAGTAGCCGCCCGAGCGGAAGGCGAGCGCCGTCGGGGCGAGGAGGATCGCGGCGACGGCGACCGTGCGGAGGGCCCCGGGCATCGGCGCGCGAGCCTACCTGCCGCCGCGGGGGTCGCAGCGCCTACCATCGGTCCGTGCCGGACGTTCCCCAGGCACGGGCCGGGGCCCGTGCGAGCTCCGCGCCCGCGCGCGTCGTGCTGCTCACACTGGCGCTGCTCGCCGCCGGGTGGCTCGCCGTGTCGCTGCGCGACGTGCGCCTGGAGAGCCGGGCGTCGGTGCTGCTGCGCGACCGGCCGCCGGACCTCGTGGACGCGCGACGGCGGCTGGAGTCGGCACGGCTGCTCAACGCGAGCAGCTCGGTCGACCAGACGCTCGCCGCGGTGAGCTGGCTCGAGGGCGATCGGGGTGCGGCGATCACCGGGCTCCGGTCGGTCGTCCGCCGCGAGCCGGACAACCGCGTGGCGTGGAGCTTCCTCGCGCGATTCGCGGCCGAGACCGATCCGCGCCGATCGCGCGAGGCGGCGCGCCGCGCCGCGGCGCTCGACGGCCCGCGATCGGGGCGCTGACCGACCGGCGTCCACGATCGACCGCCCCCTTACGAGGGGGGCTCACGATCGAGCCGCCGCGCCACGCGCGATCGCGGCCCGCTCGCTCGGGCGATCGGATGCCGCTGCGCCGATCAGCCCGGCAGCGCCAGGCCCCGCGCGCGGCGCGGCGGGCGCACGCGCGGCGCCGGTGCGCCGCCGTGCTCGCCGGCCAGCGCCTGCTCGACGATCGTCGCCAGCCCCGCGCGGAACCGCGCGGGCTCGAAGCGCCGCGCGTTCTCCACGCATGCCGCCGCGTCGAACGCGAGCGGATCGGTCTCGCGCAGCGTCGCGATCAGCGACCGGGGCGACGGCGCGTCGAAGAACGCGCCCGTCTGCCCCTCGACGACGGTCTCGAGCACGCCGCCGTCGCGCAGCGCGATGACCGGCCGGCCGGACGCCTGGGCCTCGACGGCGGCGATCCCGAACTCCTCGGTCGCCGTCACGACGAGCGCCCGTGCGCTGCGCAGCAGCCACGCCGCCTCCGCGTCGCTGACGCGCCCGGCGAACCGCACGCTGGGCCCCGCCAACCGGCGCAGGCGCCGTGCGTCCGGCCCGTTGCCGGCGACGACGAGCGGCAGGCCGAGCTCGCTGAACGCCCGTACGGCCACGTCGATCCGCTTGTGCGTCATCAGCTCGCTGAGCACGAGGTACTCCCGCCCGACCTCGCCCGGGGCGAACCGGCCCAGCTCGACCGGCGGATGCAGCACGCTCGCCTCGCGCGCGAAGTAGCGCTCGACTCGGGCGCGGGTGATCTGGGAGTTGGCGATGTAGGCGTCGACGCGACGCGCCGCGACCGTGTCCCACAGGCGCCAGCGGCGCAGGACCGCGGCGAGCGCCGGGCGCACGAGCGGGTGCTGCGCGGCGAGCGTCTCCTCGCGAGCGCTCCAGGCGTAACGGAACGGGTTGTGGCAGTAGCAGAGGTGGACCGCTCCGGGCTCGGCGATGACGCCGTGTGCCCACGCCGACGAGCTCGAGATGACGACGTCGTACCCGCGCAGGTCGAGCGACTCCATCGCCGCCGGGTAGAGAGGCAGCAGCGGGCGGAACGTCCGCGCCGTCGGCCGCAGTCGCTGCAGGTGCGAGGTGTGCACACGACGGCCGGCGAAGCGGCCCTCGGTGCCCTGCTCGTCGTAGACCGCGGTGAAGAGATCGGCGTCCGGGTAGAGCCCGCAGAGCTCGAGGAAGACGCGCTCGGCACCGCGCAGGTCGAGCAGGAAGTCGTGGACGAGGGCCACGCGGAGCGGATGCGCCGCCATGAGGCGCCGAGCCTAGCCCGTGTCCCGGCATCGTGCCCGGAGCGACGGGGCGTTCGTGGCCGGACGGAGGAGCCGGCCTGGCCGACGTGCCGATAGCGTGCGTCCGCGATGCGGGTCGGAGTCGATGCGCGGGCGCTCGGCAGCGGCCGCGGCGTGGGGCGTTACCTGGAGCAGGCGCTCGGCGTCCTGGCCGCGGCGTACCCGCGCGAGGACTGGCTCGCCATGGCGCCCGGCCGCGACCCGCTCGCGCTCCCCGCCGGCGTCGACGCTGTACGCGGCGCCGTGCCCTCGCGCGCGCTGCACGGCGCCGCCGCGTTGACCGGACGCCCGCGGCTCGACGCGCTGCTCGGCGGCGTCGACGTCGTCTGGATGCCGGCGCCGGCGCCGGTCTCGCTGTCGGCCGACGTGCCGCTCGTGTTAACGGTCCACGACCGGTCGTTCGAAGCGCGCCCCGCCGACTTCACCTCGTACGAGCGGCTGTGGCACCGGCTGGCGGCGCCGCGGCGGCTGGCAGAGCGCGCCGCGCTCGTCCTCGGCGTCAGCGAGACGGTGCGCGACGAGCTGCTCGACGCCGGCTGGCCGGTCGCTCCGGAGCGCCTGCGGGTGGTGCTTGCCGGCGCGGGCCTTCCGACCGAGCATCAACGCGCGCCGACGGCGCAGCGGCCCGCCCCCTCCGCGACGGCGCAGCGGCCCATCCCCTCCGCGAGGGCGCAACAGCCCGGGCGGGCCCTTGTGTCGCCGGACCGCGGGCACGCGGCGCCGACGCTCGCCGACCCGGATCCCGGAGCCCCGCGCGACCTGCTCTACGTGGGCGCCCTCGAGCCGCGCAAGGGGGTCGACGTGCTGGCGCAGGCCTTCGCGCTCGCGCGGTCGCGCGGCCTGCGCGCCGGGCTGCGCGTCGTCGGCGCGGGGCGCCTGGCCTCGCAGGTCGCCGGCGTCGACGGCATTCGGCTGCTCGGCCCGCTCGACGATCGCGGGCTCGACGCCGAGTACCGGCAGGCGCTCGCGCTCGTGCTCCCCTCGCGACTCGAGGGGTTCGGGCTGCCGCCGCTCGAGGCGGCGCTACGCGGCATCCCGTCGGTGCTCAGCGACCTGGCCGTCTTCGCCGAGACTCTCGGCGGCGCCGCGCTCACCGTGCCGGTCGGCGACGAGGACGCGCTCGCCGACGCGCTGCTGCGGATCGAGCGCGACCAGGCGCTGCGCGAGCGGATCGCCGCCGCCGCCGGCGCCGCCGCCGCCGCGCTGACCTGGGAGCGGACGGCTGCCGGGATCCACGCGGCGCTGACGGAGGCGGCCGCGCTGTGAGCTTCACCGCGATCGTCGTGCTCCACGACTCCGCCGCTCACGTCGGCGTGCTGCTCGCATCGCTCGAGCTGCTGCCCGAGCGCCCCCAGGTCGTCTGCGTCGACGCCGCATCCGGCGACGACGGGCCGCAGATCGCCGAGCGCTGGGGCGCCGACGTCGTGCGCCTGCCGGACAACCCTGGCTTCGGCGCCGCCAACAACGCCGGACTCGCCCTGGCGCGCCACGAGGCGACCGTGCTGCTCAACCCCGACTGCGTGCTGCTCGACGCCGGCCTGGCGCGCCTCGCGGCCCTCGCGGAGCGCCGCGATGCGCTGCTCGCCCCGCGGCTGCTGAACGCCGACGGCTCGCTGCAGCGCAGCGCCCATCCGCTGCCCGGCGGGCGCGGCACGCTGCTCGCCGCGCTCGCTCCGCCACGCCTGTTGCCGCACCCGCTGCGCGAGCGACTCGAGCCGCATCGCGCGAGGCGGCCGGTCCGCGTCGGCTGGGCAATCGCCGCCTGCGTCGCGGCGCGTACGGGCCTGCTGCGCCGGCTGGGGCCGTTCGACCCGAGCCGGTTCCTCTTCTACGAGGACCTCGACCTCTGCCTGCGGGCACGGGCGGCCGGCATAGCGACCGAGCTGCGTCCGGAGATCGCGCTGCTCCACGTCGGCGGGCACAGCACGCGCGTCGCGCTCGGCGGAGACGCGCTGGACCTGCGCGCTCATCGCAGGCGGGAGGTCGTCGCCGCCAACCTCGGCCCTCGCGCGCTGGCCAGCGACGACCGCTCACAGGCGATCACGTTTGCGCTGCGGGCGCTCGTCGGCCGCGAGCGCCCGCGCAACCGCGCGATGCTCGCGGCACTGCGCGCCGCCCGTCGCGAGGCTCAGAACAGCCCGAGCTGAGCCTCGTCCAGGGCGCCGTTCGCCGGCGCGCCGGTCGCCGGCGCCGCAGCCTCGTCGCTCGGCTCGCATCGATCGCCATCACGCGGGTCGCCGACCGGCTCCCGCTCGCCGACCGGCCGGGTCTCGTCGGCCCGGTCGTCCTCCCCCACCGCCTCGCCCTCCCCGAGCCGCCCCGCCGCCTCGCCCTCCCCGGTCTGCTCGGGCGCGCCCTGCGCGAGCAGGCCGGCGATCAGGGCGAAGTCGCTCTGCAGCAGCTCCCGATTGGACGGTGTGTAGAGCGCCGCCGCCGGATGCAGGACCGGCAGCAGCCGCACCGTGCGCGTGCCGATGCGCCGCAGCTCGACGCGACCGCGGATGCGCGTGATCGACGTGGGGTCCTCGCGGATCAGCTTCGTCGCGAAGTTGCCGAGCGTGACGACGACGGTCGGCCGGATCAGCTCGAGCTGGCGCATCAGCCAGGGCGAGCAGCGCTCGATCTCGTCGGCCGTCGGGTTGCGGTTGTCCGGCGGGCGGCACTTCAAGACGTTGGCGATGAAGACGTCCTCGCGCGTCAGGCCGATCTCCGCCAGGAGCGACTCGAGCAGCCGGCCCGCGCGCCCGACGAACGGGATCCCCTTCAGGTCCTCGTCCCGTCCCGGGGCCTCGCCGACGAACATGAGATCGGCGTCGGCGTTTCCCGCCCCGAATACGACCTGGGTGCGCGTGGCGACCAGATGCGGGCAGCGAGTGCACGCGCGCGCCGAGGCGTACTGCTCCTTCAGCGCCTCGCGGCGTGCCTCGGGGCTCTGCGGCCGGGCCATGCGAGTGGCGATGGTACCCGGCGAAGCCGATCCCTTCGCTCTCCGCCGGTGTCCGATCCGGTGGTATCGTTTCGCACGAGGCCGTCACCGTCAGACGGGACGGACCTCGAGCCATCGCTCATCCGGAGCCCGCCGAAACCATCAGACGCGACCGGTATCCCGAAGGGAACTGGACCGACATGACTCCCAGGATCGCCATCGCCGGCGCCGGCCGGCTCGGTAGCGCGCTCGCCGCCGCCCTGCGCGACGGGGGCCACACGGTGGACGGCCCGTACGGCCGCGGCTACGACGGAGTCGGCGCCGACCTCGTACTGCTCTGCGTGCCCGACGGGCAGATCCCCGCGGCGGCTGCGGCACTTGCCCCGGGACCGCTCGTGGGCCACTGCTCGGGCGCGCTCGGCCTCGGCGTCCTGAGTCCGCACGAGTCGCTCACGCTGCACCCGCTGATGACGGTTACACCGTCGGGGGCGCGGTTCGACGGCGCCGGGGCGGCGATCGCCGGCTCCACGCCACGGGCTCTCGCACTGGCCGAGCGGCTCGCGCTCGATCTCGGGATGCGGCCGTTCCCCATCGCCGACGAGGACCGCGCCGCCTACCACGCCGCCGCGTCGATCGCGTCGAACTTCCTGGTCGCGCTCGAGGACGCCGCGGAGCGACTCGCCGCGACCGCCGGCGTGCCGCGCGAGGCGCTGGTGCCGCTCGCGCGGGCGGCGCTCGACAACTGGGCCTCCGACGGCGCCGCGCGAGCGCTGACCGGGCCGATCGCACGTGGCGACGAGGCGACCGTCAAACGCCAGCGCCGGGCCATCGCGGAGCGCGCCCCCGAGCTCCTCACGGTGTTCGACGCGCTGGCCGACGCGACGCGAGCTATCGCTTCGACGGCGCAGGCGGTCGCCGCATGAGGACCGTTCGCACCGTGGCGGAGCTGCGCGCGACGCTCGGCCCCGAGCGCGCCGCGGGCCGCTCGATCGCGCTCGTGCCGACGATGGGAGCGCTCCACGAAGGCCACCTCTCGCTGATCCGCGCGGCCTGGGCATCGCACGACGTCGTCGTCGTCTCGGTCTTCGTCAACCCGATCCAGTTCGACGACCCCGCCGACCTTGCCGCGTACCCGCGCGACGAGCTGCGCGACGCCGAGCTCGCCGCCGCCGCCGGAGCCGGCGTGCTCTTCGCCCCCCGCGTCGACGAGCTGTACCCCGACGGCTTCGCGACGACCGTCCGTATCCGCGGCCCGCTCACCGAGACGCTCGAGGGCGCTCACCGCGGGCCCGAGCATTTCGACGGCGTGACGACCGTCGTGACGAAGCTGCTGCTCGCCGCGCAGCCCGACGCCGCGCTCTTCGGCCGCAAGGACGTCCAGCAGCTGCTCGTCGTTCGCCGCCTGGTCCGCGACCTTGGGCTGACGGCGCGGATCGTCGCCTGCCCGATCGTCCGCGAGCCGGACGGCCTCGCGCTGTCCTCGCGCAACGCGCGGCTCACCGCCGCGGGGCGCGACCGCGCCCTGGGCCTGTCGCGCGCCCTCCGGGCGGCGGCCGTGGCGATCGAGAGCGGAGCGACAGGCCACGGAGCGATCGTCGAGCGCGCCGGCCTGGCCGCGCTGCGCGATGCCGGCGTCGAGCCCGAGTACTTCGCCGCCGTCGATCCCGCGACCCTCGCACCGCTCACGGCGCTCTCCGGGGAGGTGCTCGTCGTCTGCGCGGCGCGCGTCGACGACGTGCGCCTGATCGACAACACGACCGCGCTCGCCCCCGTGAGCGCCCCCCAACCCCAGTCCCAGTCCCAGTCCCGCGACGCGGCGGCGGCGACCGGCATGCCGGCGGCGACCGCCGTGAGCTAGGAGCACGATCACCATGTCAACCACCCATTTCGTCCCGGGCGCGGCCCCTGACTCGGCCGACGCGCTGCGCGTGCCGATGACGCTGCCGCGGCTCCTGGAGAAGAAGCGCCTGCGCGAGCCGATCGTGATGGTCACCGCGTACGACCACCCGAGCGCGCTCGCCGCCGAGCGGGCCGGAGTCGACATGGTCCTCGTCGGCGACTCCGGCGCGATGACCGTGCTCGGCTACGACTCCACGGTGCCGGTCGAGCTCGACGAGCTGCTCGTCCTCGCGCGGGCGGTCCGCCGCGGCCTGCGGACCCCCTTCCTCGTGGCCGACCTGACGTTCGGCTCCTACGAGATCAGCGACCAGCAGGCGATCGCGACGGCGATGCGCTTCGTCAAGGAGGCCGGCTGCGACGCCGTCAAGCTCGAGGGCGGCGGACCGACGCCGGTGGCGCGCGCCCGCGCGATCATCGGCGCCGGGATCCCCGTGATGGGCCACGTCGGACTGACGCCGCAGACGTCGACCGCACTCGGCGGCTACAAGGCCCAGGGCCGCACCGGCGAGGCGGCCGCGCGAATCGCCCGGGACGCGCTGGATCTGCAGACGGCGGGCTGCTTCTCGATCGTCTTCGAGGCGATGCCCGCGGCCGTCACCGAGGAGCTGATGAAGCGGATGGAGATCCCGGTCATCGGCATCGGCGCCGGGGCGGCGACCGACGGGCAGGTGCTCGTCTTCCACGACCTGCTGGGCATCCGCGAGGGCCATGGGGCGCGCTTCGTCAAGCGCTACGCGAGCCTGCTCGACGAGATGGTCGCCGGCGTCGCCGCCTACGCCCACGACGTGCGCGACGGCAGCTTCCCCGGACCCGAGCACGGCTACGCCATCGAGCCCGAGGAGCTCGTCGCGCTGCGGGCTCAGCTCGCCGGCCGCGACGCCGGGTGAGCGAGAACGCGTCCTGCGGGGCGGCGAGCAAGGTCGCCGCCCCGGCCGGGCACGTTCACATCCTCTTCACATCCCCGTCACGGCGGCCCCCCTATCCTCCGCGCGTCCCGCAAGCCTCGCAGGAGGGTCCGGACGGCCATGGCCAGCCTCACACAGCTCTTCACCTCGCGCGATCGGATCTTCTACGAGCTGTTCGCACAGATATCCGAGACCGCCGTCGAGACCGCGGAGCTGCTCGTCGAGCTGCTGCACACCTTCCCCGAGCGACGTGACGAGCTGATGCCCGAGATCGTCGCCTGCGAGTCGCGCGGCGACGAGATCCTCCACGAGATCCGTGCGCGCCTGAACCAGACGTTCGTGACCCCGATCGATCGCGAGGACATCCTCGAGCTCGGCTCCGCGTTCGACGACGTCATCGACTTCGCCGAGGAGGCCGCCGACTACCTCGGCCTCTACGGCATCGAAGCGCCGATGGAAGAAGCGGAGAACCTCGCGACCATCCTCCTCCAGGCGACACGCCAGCTCGCGCTGGCCGTGCCGTGCGTGCGCGACTTCAGCGACGCCTCGGAGTTCACCCACGAGGTGCACCGGCTCGAGAACGAGGGCGACCGGACGATCCGCCGGGCGATCGCCGAGCTCTTCCGCCACGGCGTCGACCCGATGGTCGTGATCCGCTGGAAGGACGTCTACGAGCGCCTCGAGCAGGGCATCGACGCCTGCGAGCACGCCGCCGACGTCATCGACGAGATCATCGTCAAGAACGCCTGAGCGGGCGATGGACGCGGCCGACATCGTCCTCGTCATCGTCGTTGCAACCGCGCTCGCGTTCGACTTCACCAACGGCTTTCACGACACCGCCAACGCGGTCGCGACCTCGGTCGGCACGCGCGCACTGTCGCCGAAGCTCGCCGTCGGCCTGGCGGCGATCCTGAACTTCGTCGGCGCGTTCATCTCGCTGAAGGTCGCCGCGACGATCGGCAAGGGGATCGTCGAGTCCGGGGTCGTCAACCCGACTGTGATCTTCGCCGCGCTGGTCGGGGCGATCTCCTGGAACCTCATCACCTGGTACTTCGGGCTCCCCTCCTCCTCGTCCCACGCGCTGATCGGCGGCATCGTCGGTGCGGCGCTCGCGGCCGCGGGCAGCGGCGCGATCATCGGCGCCGGCCTGGTCGACAAGGTCCTGATCCCCGGCATGGTGGCGCCGATCCTCGCGTTCGTGGCGGCCGGGCTGGCGATCGTCGTGGCATACCTCGTCGCCGGCCGGCAGCGGCCCGGGCCGGCGATCCGCGGCTTCCGCCTCGGCCAGCTCGCCAGCAGCAGCCTGTTCGCGCTCGCGCACGGCACCAACGACGCGCAGAAGACGATGGGGATCATCACGCTTGCGCTGATCGCGCACGGCAGCCTCCCGACGACCGGCTTCGACGTCCCGACCTGGGTCATCGTCAGCTCCGCCACCGCGATCGCGCTCGGCACGTACTCCGGCGGCTGGCGGATCATCCGGACGATGGGCACGCGGATCATCAAGATGGACCCCGCCCAGGGCTTCTCCGCGCAGAGCGCAGGCGCCGCGGTTCTGTTCAGCGCGACCGCGCTCGGCTATCCGCTGTCGACGACCCACGTCATCTCCGGCGCCGTCATGGGCGCCGGTGCGGCGAAGAGCGTCTCCGCGGTGCGCTGGGGGATCGCCGGGAACATCGCGGTCGCGTGGGTGCTCACGATCCCCGCCGCCGGGGCGATCGGCGCCGCGACCTACGGCCTCTGCCGCGTCTTCGGCACCGGCGCGGCCGGGCCCATCCTGGTCTCCGTCTGCGCCATCGGCCTGACGCTCGCCGTGCTCGGTCGGCGCTCGGCCCGCCTGCGCCGACCCGCCGAGGCACAGGCGTGAGACTCCCGATCGCCCAGTCGGTCGCCGAGCAGCTGCTGCAGCTGACCGCCGAGGGGCTCGGCGTGACGCTCGGCGTCGTGCTCGCCTTCTCGATCGGCCTCGTCGGCGTCGTGCGCTCCGGCGAGGCCCGCGCCGAGAGCCGGCTGGGAGCGGCGCTCGGATGGACGGCTCTCGCGGTGCTCGGCTTCCTGACGTTCGCCGCGTTCGTGGCGCTCGCGCTGATCGTCGTGACGAAGAAGTAGCCGTCCCTGAGCGCTGGTGCCGGGGCGATGGACGGGTTAACCTCGTTTCCCGCCCGACGGCGCCGGACGCCGGACGCCGTACCCACGCGGCAGGGAGGAGGCACGAGATGGACGTGGCGCCGGTTGCACTCGCTACCGCTGTGGGCCGCCTGCTGCTGCGCCCCGCGTGGGAGGCCGCGGAGCGCACGGAGCGCGCGCTGCGTCGCGTCGGCACGCAGCTCGGCGACGCGACCGGACGGGTCGCGATGAGCGCGCTGGACGCCGGCCTGCGCTCGTCGCTTGCCGACGCCGCCGTCGAGCACGTGCTCGACAGCCCGCTGGCGGAGCGTGCGGTGGCCCGAGCGCTGACCGGACGGCTCGTCGAGGCGGCGGCGCGCGAGGTCGCCCGCCAGGCGGTGCTCGAGCGGATCGCCGGAGAGGTGCTCGAGTCCGACGCGCTGGACCGCGTGCTCGACCAGATGGAGACCGCGGACAGCGTTCGTCGCCTGGCAGATCGGCTGCTGACCGACGGCATCGCGGACCAGGTCGCCGCACGGCTGCTCGCCGGCCCGGAGCTCGAGCGGATCGTGCAGCTGACGGTCGACAGCCCCGCCATCGAGCGCGCGCTGACGCGGACGCTCGAGAGCGAGGGGATCGAGCGCGTCGTGAACCAGGCGGTCGACAGCCCGGGCATGGCGCGGATCGTCACGCAGGCCGTGGACAGCCCGGGCATGGAGAGGATCGTCACCCGCGCGGTGGACAGCGCGGGCATGGAGCGGGTGATCGCCCGCGTGTTCGAGAGCCGGCTGCTCGACGAGGTCGTCGTGCGGCTGCTCGACAGCGAGGGCCTGTGGCGGATCGTCGACGAGGTCGCACGCAGCCCCTCGGTGACGGAGGCCATCACGCAGCAGGGCGTCGGCTTCGCCGACCAGGTGGCCGTCGAGGTGCGCGAGCGCTCCCGGCACGCCGACACGACGCTCGAGCGCACGGCGCGCCGCCTGCTTCGCCGGCGTCCGCCGGCCGGGCCGCCCGACGGCCCGATGCCCGAACCGGGGTCGACGTGAACGGACCGGCCCGGCGGTACGCCGGCCTCGTGACGCGGATCCTGGCCTTCGGCGTCGACTGCGCCATCGTCAATGCCGTCGCGGCCTTGATCGCCGTCATCGTCGGCCTCGCGCTCTCGGTGCTCCACGCAGGCGAGGCCACGGTCGCCGCCGCCGCGGCAGTCGGCGGCTTGCTCTACCTGCTCTGGTCGGTCGCCTACTTCACGGTCTTCTGGTCGACGACCGGCCAGACGCCCGGCTCGCGCGTGATGGGCATCCGGGTCGTCGACGTGGACGGCGAAGCGCAGATCAGCCCGCGCCGCGCCGCGCTGCGCTTCGGGGCCCTGCTCCTGGCGGCCGTGCCGCTGTGCGCCGGCTTCCTGCTGATCCTCGTCGACGACAGACGCCGCGGCCTCCACGACGTCCTCGTCCGGACGCTCGTGCTCTACGTCCCGGCGGCACGCCGCCCCGCGGCGTCGCGGACGGCGCCGCGCGACCGGCGCGACGGCGCCGCCGGCGGCCATGTCGACGTGGAAGCGAGCCTGACTCCGCGTTCCGAGTCGCGCGACGGCAGTGGCGCGTCGGCCCGGACGCGGGGCTGACGGCGCGACATCACGGACGCTCCTTTCACGCTGCGGGCTCCCCGCCATGCGCGCCGACCCGCCCGATCGCCCGCGCCGGCGCGCCCGCGGCGATCGTCCCCGCCGGCAGGTCGCCGGTCACGACGCTGTTGGCGCCGACGACGCAGCGCGAGCCGATCGTCACGCCGCTGGTCACGACGACGTGCGCGCCGAGCCAGACGTTGTCGGCGAGCCGCGTCGGGCC
>JANJTP010000056.1 GCA_024711025.1 Solirubrobacteraceae bacterium | reverse complement strand
CCCCCCCCCCCCCCCCCCGCCCCGGCGGCCCCCCCCGCCCAACGACATGCTCCTCGGGGCGCCGAGGCGCCCCGGAGCTCAGCTGATGATCGGGATGATCAGGATCGCGACGATGTTCGCGACCTTGATCATCGGGTTGATCGCGGGGCCGGCCGTGTCCTTGAACGGGTCCCCGACCGTGTCTCCGGTGACCGAGGCGGCGTGGGCCTCGGAGCCCTTGCCGCCGAACGCCCCGTCCTCGATCAGCTTCTTCGCGTTGTCCCAGGCGCCGCCGCCGGCGGTCATCATCACGGCGAAGAAGAAGCCGACGATGATGACGCCGATGAGCAGCCCGCCGAGGGCCTCGACGGAGATCACACCGACGATCGTCGTGACCGCGATCGGGATCAGCGACGGGATGATCATCTCGCGCTGCGCGGACTTCGTGACGATGTCGACGCAGGTCGCGTAATCGGGCTGGTCCGTGCCCTCCATGATCCCGGGCTTCTCGCGGAACTGCCGGCGCACCTCCTCGACGACCGCACCACCGGCGCGCCCGACGGCCTCCATCGAGAGCGCGGCGAACAGCGTCACCATCATGCCGCCGATGAGCAGGCCCATCAGGACCGCCGGGTTGTCCACGGGGAACTCGACCTTGACGTCCTCGGCGGCGAGCTCGGCCTTGAAGCCGGCGAACAGGACGACCGCCGCGAGCACCGCGGACCCGATCGCGTAGCCCTTCGTGACGGCCTTCGTCGTGTTGCCGACGGCGTCGAGCGGGTCCGTGACGTTGCGCACCTCTTCGGGCATATCAGCCATCTCGGCGATGCCGCCCGCGTTGTCGGTGATCGGGCCGAACGCGTCGAGCGCGACGATCAGGCCGGTCAGCGAGAGCTGGCCCATCACCGCGACGCCGATGCCGTAGATCCCCTGCACGCCGCCGCCGGCGAGCTTCCACGAGGCGAGGATGCCGAGCACGAGCACGAGCGCCGGCAGCGCCGTGGCCTGCATCCCCTGGGCGAGGCCGGAGATGATGTTCGTCGCGTGACCGGTCTGCGACGCCTCGGCGGTGCGCCGCACCGGGCGGAAGCGCGTCGAGGTGTAGAAGTCCGTCAGCAGGAAGAGCAGCGCGGTGACGCCGATCCCGACGATCGCGCAGAGGTAGAGCGCGCCGACCCCGGGAGTGCTGACGGCGCCCTCGGCGCTCTTGAACGAGAGGTCGCCCATCATCCACGACGTGATCGGGTAGAACGCCGCGGCCGCGATGACGCCCGAGACGATCAGGCCCTGGTAGAGCGCCCGCTCGACGTTCCCGGTCGTCGTGCGCACCGCGAACGTGCCGATGATCGACGCGACGATCGCGACGCCGCCGAGCACCAGCGGGTAGAGGGCGACGGCCGTCGCCTCGTTGAACGTCAGGACGCCCAGCAGCATCACGGCGACCGCGGTGACCGCGTAGGTCTCGAACAGGTCGGCGGCCATGCCGGCGCAGTCGCCGACGTTGTCGCCCACGTTGTCGGCGATGACGGCCGGGTTGCGCGGGTCGTCCTCGGGGATGCCGGCCTCGACCTTGCCGACGAGGTCGGCGCCGACGTCGGCGGCCTTCGTGAAGATGCCGCCGCCCAGACGGGCGAAGACCGAGATCAGCGAGCCGCCGAAGCCGAGGCCGATGAGCGCGTCCACGGCCTCCTTCGGCGACTGGTCGAAGAAGGAGGTGAGGATTCCGTAGTACGCGGCGACGCCGATCAGCGCGAGGCCGACGACCAGCAGGCCGGTGATCGCCCCGCCGCGGAACGCGACGCCGAGCGCCGGGCTGACGCCGCCGCGCGCGGCCTCGGCGACGCGCGCGTTGGAGCGCACCGAGACGTTCATGCCGATGTAGCCCGCGGCGCCGGAGAGGACGCCGCCGACGAGGAACCCGATCGCGACCGAGATGTCCTGGACGAAGATCAGCGCTACGAACAGCACGACGCCGACGGCGCCGATCGTCGTGTACTGGCGGTTGAGGTAGGCGCGGGCCCCCTCCTGGACGGCGGCCGATATGCGCTGCATCTCGGCGTTGCCCGGCGAGAGCGCGAGCAGCTGCGAGGTCGTCAGGACGCCGTATGCGACCGCGAGCAGGCCGGCGACCACAGCGACGATGACTCCGTGGTCGGTCAGGAACTCAGTCAAGGGTTCGATCCTCCGAAAATAAGATGACGTGCCGCACTTGGGCGATCAGAGCGGGCACGGAAGCGGGCGCACGATGTCCGCGCGCCCGGTAGAAGCGGCCGCATCGTAGCGGACGAAACAGACGAACCGCCGTGCGGCGCCCAGCGACCGTCTACTGGCCCGGCACCCAGAGTCGCCCGGAGCGCTGCGCCGGGCCCGGCTGATTCGCGCCCGACGCATCGGCCTCGCCCGGGCTTGCCGGTCCCTCCGAGGCCGCGCCCGCGGCCGGCGGCGGCGCCTCGCCGGGGCCCCCCGCGCCGGGCTCGGCGAGCTCCGCACCCGCGTCCTCGCCGCCCGCGATCCGCGCGTAGGCGAGCTGGAGCTGGGAGATCGCCTCGCGCAGGGGGGCGACGTTCGGCCCCAGGACTGGCTCGGCGACCGGCATGAGCGCGCGAACGGCGTCGATCGCGAGCGCCACCTGCGGCAGGTCGCGCTCGTCTTCGCTGCCGGGCGCGAGTCCGGCCTTGCGCGCGCCGAGATTGATCAGCGAGGTGAAGGTCTGCACGAACACGTCCTCGACGCGCACGCGCTTCATCTCGGCCTCCCAGGCCGCGCGCAGCTCCTCCTCCGTCGGCTGACGACTGCTTCCAGGCTGATCGGTCACGGCGTCGGGACCTCCTCGAGGGTCGGGGCGTATGTACGGCGGGTCTCCTCGACGACCGCCGCGAACACCTCGCGCAGCGAGCCCTCGCGGGCGAGGGCGTCGCGCTGGCGCTGGGCGCCGTTGCGCTCCGGGAAGGCCGGGTCGATCCGCTGCTCGGCGCGCACCGGCGCGGTCCAGCGCAGCAGCCGCTCGACCGATGCCGCCGCGGGCTCCTCGGCCCGCCGCTCCCAGTCGATCAGCCTCCCGTCCATCCCGTAGCGGATCGCGCGCCACACGTTCTCCTCGACGAGCCGGCGGGCCGGGTCCTCGAACGGCACCCCGTCGGCCTCGTCGCGCGCGGCCTGCAGCACGCATGCGACGGTCAGCGCGGCCAGCTCCTCGGACTCCCCCGCGGTGGCCTGGACGTCGCTGATGCGGACCTCGACGGTGCCGAACGCGAGGTGCGGGCGCACCGACCACCAGACCTGCGTGCCCTCGACGATCGAGCCAGTCGCGACGAGCAGCTCCAGGTACTCCTGGTACGACGTCCAGCCGCCGTAGGCGTCGGGAACGCCGCAACGCGGGAACGACTTGGTGAACGTCTGCGTGCGGACGGAGTGCAGGCCGCTGTCGCGGCCCTCGAGGAACGGCGAGTTGGCGCCCAGCGCCAGCAGCGTCGGCAGGACCGGTCGCAGCCGGTCACAGACGCGCACGGCGCGATCGGCGCCGCGCACCCCGACGTGTACGTGCAGCGCGAAGGTGTTGTTGCGGCGCGCGACGTACTGCAGGTCGTCGACGACTCGCCGGTAGTGCTCGGTGTCGATGTTGCGCTGCTCGCGGTAGTCGGCCCAGGGGTGGGTTCCGGTGGCGCCGAGCACGATCCCGCGCTCCGCGGCCAGCGCGAACAGGCGCTCGCGGACGCTGCGCTGGCGGGAAATCGCGTCGTGTACGTCGCGCCCCGCACCCGAGCGGATCTCGATCTCCGACGAGATCAGCTCGCCGGCGACCGAGCCCGCGAGGACGTCGTCGGCGGCGGCGGCATCGCGCAGCTCCTCGAACCGCGGGACCATGTCGAGCGTCGCCGCGTCGAGGACCGCGAACTCCTCCTCGATGCCGACGGTGCCGTCGAGCGAATCGGCGAACGCCGATCGGGCGCGATCGAGGTCGAGGCTCATGACAGGTAGAAGTACAGCGCGTGGAGCAGCTCGACGGCCGGGCTCGACGCGTGGACGGCGACGTCGTGCGGCACCTGCAGCAGCGCGCCCGAGTAGTTGAAGACGATCCGCACGCCGGCGGCGACGATCTCGTCGGCGAGCCCCTGGGCGGCCAACGCGGGCACGGCGAGCACCGCGACGACGATGCCCTCGTCGTCGACCACCTGGCTCAGGTCCGCGACGTCGCGCACGGTCTGCCCCCCGACCTTCGAGCCGATCTTGCGGGTGTCGGAGTCGAAGATCGCGACGACGTTGAAGCCGTGGTCGGCGAAGATGTCCGACGAGGCGATCGCCTTGCCGAGGTGGCCCGCTCCGAACAGCGCGATGTTGTGCTGGCCGCCGGTCTGCAGGATGCGCCGGATCTGGGCGACGAGCGAGTCGACGTTGTAGCCCACGCCCCGCTTGCCGAACTTGCCGAAGCCGGACAGGTCGCGGCGGATCTGCGTCGAGTTCACGTGCGTGTACTCGGAGAGCTCCTGCGAGGAAATCGTCTCGCGGCCCATCTTCTTGGCCTGCGTCAGGACCTGCAGGTAGCGCGAGAGCCGCGCCGCGACCCCCAGCGAGAGCCGCTCCGGCACGACGTCGTCGTTGGCAACGGCCTCGACCGCCGGGTCTGCGAGCTCACCGATTTTCATGCGGCGCCCATGCTAGATGGTCCGTCCGCGAGCGCCGCCAGCACCGCAGCCTCGTCGACCTCGAAGTCGCACAGCTCCTCGCCGTTCACGGCCACGACCGGGATCCGCTCCAGATAGCGGCGATGCAGCGCGTCGTCGCGCTCGATGTCGACGACCTCGAGCGCGAACAGGCGCCCCGCGCCGAGCCGCCCCAGCACGGCGAGCGCGATCTCGCACAGGTGGCAGCCCTCGCGCACGTAGACGGTCACGGCGACGGCCCCGCTCACAGGAGGTGCTCCCCGGTCGCGTAGGCCTCGAGCGCGAGCGCGTCCGCGGCGGCCAGCACGGGCAGGTGGCGCGCCGCGAGGCCGATCATCGCCGCGTTGTCGGTGCACAGCTCCACCGGCGGGACGCGCACGCTCACGCCGAGCGAGCCGACGCGCTCGCGCAGCTCGGCGTTCGCGGCGACACCGCCGCCCAGCGTGAGACGATCGAGCCCGGTCGCCTCCAGCGCGCGCTCGACCCGGAGCAGCAGCGCCTCGACGATCGCACGCTGGAACGAGGCCGCGAGGTCGGCGCGGCGGCGGGCGCTCTCCTGCTCGCCCAGATCGCGCACCGTGTAGAGCAGGGCCGTCTTCAGCCCAGCGAAGGAGAAGTCGAGCCCCCGCATGCGCTCGGCGCGCGGGAACGCGAACGCCGCGCCGTCGCCGCCGAGCGCCGCGTGCTGAAGCAGGGGGCCGCCCGGATAGCCGAGCCCGAGCATCCGGGCGCCCTTGTCGAAGGCCTCGCCGGCGGCGTCGTCGAGCGTCTGGCCGAGAACCTCGTACCTGGCGTGCTCCACGACATGCGCGAGGAACGTGTGGCCCCCGCTCGCCACAAGCGCGAGGAACGGCGGCTCGAACGGGTCGGGCGCCGCCGACGTCGCGGCGAGGTGGCCGTGCAGGTGGTCGACCGCGACGAGCCCCAGCCCGCGCGCGGCGGCCAGCGACTTCGCGGTCGCCAGGCCGACGAGCAGCGCCCCGACGAGCCCGGGGCCCTGGGTGACCGCGATCCGCCCGACGTCGTCGAGGCTCGCGCCCGCGCGGGCGAGCGCGTCGTCGACGACCAGGTTCACGAGCTCCACGTGATGGCGCGCAGCGATCTCGGGCACCACGCCGCCGAAGCGATCGTGCACGCCCTGCGAGGAGACGACGCTCGAGCGGATCGTGCCGTCCTCACCGACGAGCGCCGCGCAGGTGTCGTCGCAGCTCGTCTCGATCGCGAGGATCGGGCCTTCGCAGCTCACGGGCCGAGGCGCGCCGCGCGCGCGTTCGGCACGTCGTCGAGCCGGCCGCCCCGGGTCGCCGGCGTTCGCCACATGATCAGCGCGTCCTCGCCGTTGTCCTGGTAGTAGCGCCGCCGCGAGCCCGCGGCGAGGAAGCCGAGTCGCTCGTAGAGGGCGATCGCGCCGACGTTCGAGGGACGGACCTCCAGCGTGACCCGGGCGTCGTGACCGACCTGGTCGAAGATCCGCTCCAGCAGCGTCGTCGCGATGCCCTGCCGCCGCCGGGCAGGATCCACGGCGACGCTCATCACGTGCCAGACGTCGTCGTAGCGAGAGCAGATCACGTAGCCGGCAAGCCGGCCGTCCTGTACCGCCGCCATGCAGGCGCCGTCGGGCTTGCTGAGCTCGAGCACGAACATCGCCAGCGACCACGGAGTCGGCAGCGAACGGCGCTCGATCGCGACGACCTGCGGCAGATCGGCGTACGTGAGGGGACGGATCTCGACGGGGATCTCGGTCATGACCGGGCGCGGCGCTCCAGCTCTGCGTCCGGCAGCCGCAGGTAGTCCGGGACGAGCTCCTCGCGCGCCACGGGCGGTCCCTCGGCCGCCAGGCGGCAGAGCGCCCCGGCGTCCACGCCGTGCAGCGGCGAGTCGTCGTCCGGCACGGTCAGCGCCGGCTCGAGCGAGGCCCTGAAGCGTACCGCCCCGTCGCCGATCGCCAGCCACGGGCCGACGCCCGGGTCGGCGAGCTCGGCGAGCCGCGCGGGATCGAGCGCCGCGGGCGGCGAGAGCGCCTCGCCCGACCCGCTCCACCCCGCGGCGAAGGCCTCGCCGCGGCGTGCGTCGAGCACGGCCAGCGCCGCGCCCGGATGGCCCGCGCCGCGCGCGGCGAGCGCCAGCGCCGAGAGCGTCCCGACGGCCACCAGTTCGGCGCCGGTCGCCTGGCCGAGCGCGCGAGCGGTGGCGACGCCGATCCGCAGGCCGGTGAAGGTGCCCGGCCCGACGCCGACCCCGATCCGCGCGACGTCGCTCCAACGGGCGCCCGCAGCCGCGAGCGCCTCGTCGCACAGGCGCAGGAGGCGGCCGGCGTGGCGGGGGCGCGCGCCCGCAGGCGGGTCGTCGCGCCGCGCGACGAGCTCGCCGCCGGAGCGCAGCACGCCGACGACCGTCGCCGCCGTCGCGGTATCGAAGGCCAGCAGCGCGCTCATCGCTCGATCGTCACCGCACGCCTGTCGCCGCCAAGGTGCTCGAGGCGCACGCGCGCCGCGACCGGGCGCCCGGCCAGCGGCTCGGGATCGGCCTCCGGCCACTCGACGAAGGCGATCCGCCCCGGGCCCAGCTCGTCGTCGAGCAGCGCCGGGTCCTCCTGGTGCGCGCCGGCCAGGCGATAGAGGTCGAGGTGCGAGACCGGCACGCGGCCGTCCTCGTAGCGCCGCGCGATGGTGAACGTCGGGCTGGTCACCGGACCGCGCACGCCGAGCGCCCTACACGCCCCCCGGACGAACGTCGTCTTGCCCGCGCCGAGCTCGCCCGAGACGAGCACGACGTCACCGGGAGCGAGCCGCCCGGCGAGCTCCGCCGCGAGCCGCTCGGTCTCCGGCGGGCCCAAGGTCTCGGTGCGCGTGACGCGCGCGGAGTCAGCGCAGGGCATCGGCACGGCGGCGCAGTGCGAGGCCCGCCCCGAGCAGCGCCGTGCCGACGACCGCGACGACGCCCGCGTCGAGGCCGGTGCGCGCGAGCTCGGCCGGCTCCGCGGCCGGCGAGGCAGCGCGGTCGGCGGGAGCGCTCGGCGCGGGCGCGGCCGTGCTCGAGACCGGCGTGTCCGGCCCCTGGGGAGCCGGCTGCGAGCCGCTCTTGTCGGACGAGCCCGTCGAGCCCCCGCCCGAGCCGCCGGTGGAGCCGGGCGACTGGCCGGCGAACGGGTCCGCGTACTGGTCGTCGCCCGCGCTCTGCGCAAGCGACGCGGCCGGCGAGGCGAGCGCGGCGAGGACCGCGAGCACGGGAAGGGCGCGTCTCGGGCGCATCGCGCGCATGCTAGAGAACGGCGAGGAGTCCCGGCGCGGCTCGGGCGGTCGCTCCGATAGCTTGAGGTCAGTGAGCGGCAAGCGAGCAGCGCCGTCGGCCTCGCCGCCGGGCCTCGCCCGCCGCGGGCGGCTCTCGCGCGAGTCGCACACGGTCCGCGCCGCGGGGCTGGCCGGCGCCCAGCTCGTCGCCAACGGCCTCGCGCTCGTCGCGACGATCGCCTTCGCGCGCGCCCTCGGGACCGAGGGCTACGGCGAGCTCGCGCGGATGGTGTCGGTCTTCGTGATCCTCGTCGTGCCGGCGACCGCGCTCCAGGCGGCGGCCGCGCGCGACGCGGCGCTCGGCCGCCTCGGCGACGCACCGCAGGCGGCGGCGACGCTGCGCTCGTGGATCGAGCGGACCGTGCTGGCGACGCTCGTCGTCGCCGTCGTCTGCGTCCTCGCTCGGGAGCAGCTCGCGCACCTGATGCAGGTCTCCGATCCGTGGGGCGCCGCGATGGTCCTGCCGGCCGGCGTGCTGTGGACCGCGCTGGCGCTGCAGCGCGGCGTGCTGCAAGGGCTGGCCGACTACCGCCCGGTGGCGATCAGCCTGATCGTCGAGCAGGCCGTCCGCCTCGCGCTCGGGCTCGGCGCGGCGCTCGCCGGCGCCGGGGTCGTGGGGATCTTCGCGCTCTCCGTCCCCGTGGCGATCGTCCCCGTGGGCCTGTTGCTCTCGCTCGAGGCGCGCCGCCGGCTCGGCCCGCCCGAGCACGGTCGCCCGCACACCGGCCTGCGGACGCTGAGCCGGCGCAATCCCGTGCCGCTGACCGCGCTGACGCTGTTCGCGATCGTGCAGAACGTCGACGTCGTCGCGGTCGCCCATGCCTTCTCCTCCAGCCTGTCCGGCGCCTACGCGCAGGCGTCGGTCGCCGCGAAGGGCATCATCTGGGTGGCCGTCGGCGTCGGCCTCTACCTGCTGCCGGAGACGGCGCGCGAGGCGGCCCGCGGCCGTGACCCGCGCCATCTGCTGCTGCGCACGACGGGGCTGCTGGCGCTCGTCGCGCTGCCGATGATCGCCGTCTACCTCGCGGCCTCCGAGCGCGTCCTCGACCTCGTGTTCGGCGACGAGGCGACGCTGGCGAGCGGCGCGCTGCCCTGGCTCGGGGCGGCCATGTCGCTGCTGAGCGCCTCCTACCTGGCGATCCAGTTCGCGCTCGGCGTGGGCCGCCGCGCGTTCCTCGTGGTCGTCGCAGCCATGGCGGTGGCCGTCCCGACCGTCGTCCTCTCCGTCGGCTCGACGCTCACCGACGTCGCGATCGCCCTGACCGGCCTCAACGTGGTCTTCGTCGTCGCGATGGGCGCCCTGGCGATCCGCTCGCCGCGGCCCTCGCCGGCCGGTTTGCCGACGGTCGGCGACGCGGACGCGCTGGCTGCGGCCGAATCCGCCGCGGCGGCGGAAGCGGCGATCCCGTAGGAGGCGCCTGGCGATCCGAGTTTGATCAGCGATCGCGCCAGATGACCACGAAGGCGACGATGGACGCGATGCAAAGCGCCAATGCGGGAAGCCCTATCGCGAGGTAGACGTAGATCTCGCTGTCCCGGTACCCCGACCATAGGTTGGAGAGGGCGCCCAAGGCGACCACGGCGGCGACAGCCGCGAACACCACGAGAATGACGAGCGCGACGACGCGGAGCACGGTCAGTCGCCTGACCGTCGTCTGCGCCCGAGGCGAGTTCGCGCCCCGCTGACCAGCGCCAGTCCGACGACGGCAACGCCGCCACCGACCGGAATCACGGTCTCAGGTCGCGACGTCTTCTGCTGTGTCGCGCGGCCGTGGATCGGAACGACGATCTCGTCGAGCGGACTGTTGGTGTTCTCGGCACCGGCGTGTACTTCGAGCCTGAACCGGCCACGGCGCGTCGCCTGCACTCGGAAGCGCCCCGACAGACGGTCGCCGCCGGGGAGGGCGCGCCTGATGTGGCGCGGCGCCCCCACGATTCGCAGCGCGGGCGACGAAGGCTCGATCGTGACGCCGACCTTGTGCGCCGCTCGATCGCCGTTGTTCCTGAGCGTGTATCCGATGTCGAACGACTCGCCCTCGCGCACGGGATCCGACGGCAGCGAAGTCGCGAGCACGAGATGTGCCGGGCTCCGATCGCTCACCCGCAAGCCGGAGTCCGCGAAGATCCGAACCCGCTCGAGCTTGATGTGACCGAACCACTCGACGTCGAACGTCAGGACGTTTCGACCCGGCCGCACGCCCTTGTTCTGGAGGTAGTTCTGAACGTCCAGCTCGACGGTGCGACCGCGTACGGTGCCGGTCGCCGCGCCGCGGATGAGGTCGAGCGAGTTCCACGCGATCCGCAGTGGTCGAGCCGCCCGCCGGCGCACTCTGAGCTCGACGAGCTCGCCCGCCCTGCCGTTCGTCGCTCCTCCCATGTACACGAAGCCTGACCCCGTTCGCCTGCTGAGCTGCACCTCGAAGTGCAGGCGAATGAGGTACCAGCGGTCCGGGCCCTGACGCGCGCCCGGCGGAAACGAGAGCTCGATCGAGTGCCCGCTCCGTTTGGCGTCGGTTGGAAGATCGAACCCGGTGGCACCCAGGCGTCGCAGATCCCAGTCGCCGCGCCTGTCGACCAGCACGGGACCGTCGGCGCTCGCCGCCGGCGCAGCCGCCGGCCCCAGCGCGAGCATGAGGCTTGCCGCGGTCAGCAGACGTTTCACGGGACGAAGCTGTAGTTCGCGACCGGTGCCGTCGTCAAGTCCCCCGCGCACGGCGGCTTGCCGCCCAGAGCCCGACCGTGCGACGCGCCGCCCCGTCGTCTCAGCGACCGTCCGCGCCCGCCGCCCACCCGCGCCGCCGCCCACCCAGCGCACGCGCCCAGCGCCGGCCGAGCGCGATGCCCGGGGCCTCGACGAGGCGGTGGCTGAGCCACGCGACGAGCACGGTCGCGAGCAGCGCGGCGGCGGCGACCGCGCCCCAGCCGATCCCCGACAGCGCGGCGACGTCGTCCAGCCGCCGGATCAGCATCAGGTGCCAGAGGTAGAACGAGTACGAGACGACGCCGAGCCACAGCAGCGGTCGCCACCCCAGCGCGCCGCGTACGCGACCGCCGCGCTGCGTGCCGAACACCGCCGGGACGATCAGCAGCAGCCCGATCAGCCCCTTGATCTCGTGCCGGATCGGGCCGGCGTCGGCCCAGTTGTCGCCGAAGCCGCCGAAGCGCAGGCCGAGGATCGCGTAGAGGCCGAGCGCCGCGGCGACGGCGATCCAGGGTCGGGCGGCGAGCAGCCGCAGCGGCGCCGGCGGCGCGATCCCGCGGGCGGCGGCCGCGCTCAGCACCGCCAGCCCCATGCCGAGCGCGAACTGGTCGGCGAACGCGGGCAGGACGATCTGCGCCGACAGGTAGCCGCGGTCGCCCGGCTCGAGCAGCTCCGCCGCCAGCAGCTTCCAGGCGAGCGACAGCGCCAGCAGCGCGCCGAGCGCCAGCAGCTCGCCGCGCACGAGCGCCCCCGCCCCGCCGCCGGCTGGCAGCCGGCGCGCGAGCAGTGCCCAGACCGGCAGCGCGAGGTAGAACGCGACCTCCACGCAGAGCGTCCACGCCTGGCCGATGCCGCCGACGATCGTCGTCCCCGAGCCGTAGATCTGCAGAAAGCCGAAGTACGTGACGGCCCCCTTCGGGGTGAAGACCTCCCACTCGGCGAGCGCGAGCGCGACGATCGGCAGCGCCACCCAGTAGGCCGGGACGATCCGCAGCGCGCGACGCGCCAGATACGGCGCAGGCTCCAGCCCGGGATGGCCCGCGAGCCGGGCGGCGACGAACGGGCGGTAGAGCAGGAAGCCCGAGAGCACGAAGAACACCGGTACGCCGACGTTGAGGTTCCCCAGGTAACGCGCCACCCACGGGCTGCCGCCCAGCAGGCCGAGGTGGAAGGCGACGTGGAAGGCGAAGATCGTCAGCGCCGCGAGCCCCCGTACCCCGTCGAGCAGCGGGAAGCGCTCGTGCCCGGGCGCGAGCGCGCGTGCGGCCGGCGCCGGGCGTGGGACCGCGGTGGCGCTCACAGGCCGCCCCGCACGAGCTCGTCGCGAACCTGCCAGACGCGCGCGCAGCCGAATCGCCGCGCAGGCCCGGCGACGACGCCCGCGACGAGCCGCGAGATGTCGGCGCGCCCGTGGCAGTCTGTGTAGAGGAACCGCGGCCCCGCCTCGCGAACGATCCGCTCGGCCTCGCCGATGCTCGCCCGCCCGCCGAAGAGCCGCTCGGTGAGCGCCTGGCGCCGCGCGAAGTCGGGCGTCCACGAGCCGGCTCCGATCCACGTCTCGCGGCCCGTGTACGCGGGGATCAGGATCCCGCTGTAGACCGCCGTGAGCACGCCGCCGCGCACCGGCGAGGCCTCGATCCAGCGCAGCGCGTCGCGCTCGCCCGGCTCGAGGAAGAACGGCTGGTGGCCTGCCCGCACCGCGCCGCGGAGCTCGTCCGCCCGGTAGAGCGTGCCCGGCACGACCAGCAGACCGAGCGCAAGCGCCGTCGCGAGGGTCGGCAGCGGCCGGGTACCGAGCCGGCCGCGAACGGCGAGCAGCGCCAGCACCGCGAGCGGCAGCGCAAGCCCCTGGAAGGCGTGGAACGGGAAGGTGCCCAGCGGCTGCCAGAAGACGACCAGGCCGGCCGCCGGCCAGAGCCGCAGTGCGACGTCGCCGAAGGCCGGCGCCGGCAGCCGGTAGGCGAGCGCCGCCGGCAGCGCCAGCGGCGCGAGGCCCGCGACCGTCACCCACAGCGGCCAGCGCGGCAGGTCGTTGACGACGCCGGCGAGCTCCCACGACGGGTCGAGCCGCGAGAGCGCCAGGTAGTAGGCGAGCGGCGCCGCGATCGCCACGAGCACCCACAGCAGGTCGCGCGCCGCGGCGCCCGGCCGCCGGCCGTGGCGCAGCGAAAGCGCCTCGGCCGCGACGAGGATCAGCGCCACCGTCACGCCCTGCCACGGCTGGAGCCAGGCCACGAGCAGGCCGATCGCTCCCGCCGCGCCGAGCGCGCGGCGCGAGCCGCCGGCGCGGCCGCGCTCGTAGGCGAGCAGCGCGAGCGGCATCAGCCCGACCGCGATCGCGGTGAATAGGTAGCCCCAGAGGTACGTTCCGCTCCACAGCTCGCCGCTGACGAAGTCGACGTGCAGCTTCACGTCGTGTCCACCCAGGCCGCTCCAGCCGACGAGCGCCGCGACCGGCGAGGCGAAGAAGAGCGCCGCGACGAGCGCCGCGCGACGGTCCCCGGGACGCGCGAGGAAGCGTCCCGCGAACGCGCGGGCGCCGGCGAACAGCGCGAGCGCGGCCGCCGGCGTCCAGACGAGGTAGGCGGCCGCGACGCCGAAGCCGAGGGCATGAAGGGCGCCGGAGAGCGCCAGCAGCGGGTGGACGAAGCTGCGCGGCCCGGGCTCGAGGTCGTAGAGGTCCGCGATCGCGCCGTGCTCGGAGGCCTGGCGCAGCCAGCCGAGGTACTGCAGCGGGTCGGCGACGAGGAAGCCGGTGGCCCCCGTGACGATGCCGCCCTGCGTCCAGACCCGCAGCAGCAGGCCGGCGAGCGGCGCCGCCGCCAGCGCGAGCAGCGCCAGCAGGACGAGGAGATCCCCGCGACCGATGGCCGCCGGCCGCCAGAGCCCCCGCCGCATCCGCGACGCGAACGCCGAAGGGGGCGGGGCCGCGGGGCGGGCGGAAAGGCTCACCTTCCGCCGTCAGGCTCCGGCACGCCCGCTCCGACGGCGAGCCCCTCCCCGGGAGCGCCGCCTCGCGCCGGTCCCAGCGCCGCCTCGTCGCGCACGTGGGCGCGTGCCGCGAGCAGCTCGCGCACCACCGGCACCAGCACGCGCGCCATCGAGAGCCGTGACCCCTCGCGGTCGGTCCAGCCGATGCCGGTCTCGGCGACGCGGTAGCCCAGCGCGCGGGCCAGCGCGATCGCCTCCGCGTCGAACGTCCAGCCATCGAGCGAGACCCGCGAGAAGACGTCCTGCGCGACCGGTCCGCGCCACAGCTTGAAGCCGCAGTAGAGGTCGCGCGTCGGCTCGGCGAGGAGCAGGCGGCAGAGCTGCTGGAACGAGCGACCGGCGACCCGCCGGCGCAGCGGCTGCCGGCGGTCGACCGCCGCGCCCGGCGCCAGGCGCGAGCCGACGACGAGGTCGTGGCCGGCGGCCAGCTCGATCATCGCCGCCAGCGAGCCGAGCGAGCCCGAGCAGTCGGCGTCGCAGTGCAGGCGCAGGGCCCCGCGCGCCTCGAGCATGCCGCGACGGACCGAGAAGCCCTTGCCGCGGTTGCGGTCGTTGACGAGCAGGCGGATCCGCGAGCCGTCGACGAGCTCGGCCATCCGCTCGCACGTGCGGTCCTCGCTCGCGTTGTCGACGACGATCAGCTCCCAGCGCCCGCCCAGCTCGTCGAGCCGGTCGGCGAGCATCGGCACCGTCAGCGGCAGCGCGAGCTCCTCGTTGTACGCCGGCACGACGACCGACAGCTCCACCCCGCTCACGGCGCGGAGTCTACGTGGGGGTCCGGCCCCTGCGAGAGGCCCGACGCTGCCCGTAGACTGCCGCACCCAGATGCCCGTCCACCTCCCCTGCGGAGTCTGCGGTGGCGCGCTCGCGTTGCGCTTCCCGGGCGGCGGCGAGGCGCCGGCACCCGGCGACCTCTCGCCGAGCTGCCACCGGCCGCGCGCGCACAGCGACCTCTACCGCTGCCGCGAGTGCGGCACCGTCCAGCAGCCCTCGCTGCCATCGGCCGATGAGCTCGCCGACCTCTACCGCGAGATGGAGGACGACGGCTACATGGACGAGGAGCCGGGCCGGCGCGCGACGGCCGTGCGGCTGCTCGAGCTCGTCGAGCGCCGCCGCCGGCCGGGGCGGCTGCTCGAGATCGGCTGCGGCCACGGGCTGCTGCTCGACGAGGCTCGCCGCCGCGGCTGGCGGGTCCGCGGCCTGGAGCTGTCGGCGTCGTCGCGGCGCCACGCGCGCGACGTGCTCGCCCTCGACGTCCGCGACGAGCGCATCGAGCAGCTCGACCCCCGCGAGGCGGGCTCGTGGGACGCCGTGCTGCTGGTCGACGTGCTCGAGCACCTCGATGATCCCGCCGGCGCGCTGCGCCGCTGCCACGAGCTGCTCGCGCCCGGCGGCGTGCTGTGCGTCGTCACGCCGGACCCGTCGTCGCTGACCGCGCGCGCGGCCGGTGCTCGCTGGTGGGGGCTGCTGCCGGCGCACACGCACCTGCTGCCGCGGGCGACGCTGCGCGAGCTCGTCAGCGCGGGCGGACTCGTGATCGCCGACGACGTGCCGCTCGTGCGCACCTTCAGCGCCCGCTACTGGCTGAGCGGGCTCGCCGAGCGCGGCGGCCCGCTCGCGGCGGCCGTGCGCGCCGCCGCCGCGCGGCTGCCCGAGCGCAGCGCACTCTCGCTGTCGCTCGGCGACGAGCGCGTCGTGATCGCCGTCAACGAGCCGGTCCGCGAGCCCGCCGAGGCGCGGGGCGCCCCCCCCCGCCCGGGGGGGGGCCCCCCCCGCGAGCGGGGCCCCCCCCCCGCCCCGGGCGGTGGGGGGCCCCGCGGGCCCCGGGGGCCGGGGCGGTGTGGGGGGGCCTCCCGCGGTGGGCGGGGGCCCCCCGCGCCGGCGGGGGGGGCCCGCGCCTCGGCGGGCTCGCGGACCGGCTCGTTGACG
>JANJTP010000047.1 GCA_024711025.1 Solirubrobacteraceae bacterium | reverse complement strand
CGCCAGGCGGCGCCCAGCGCCCCCGCCGACCGCAAGGCGGCTCCGCGAGGGCCCGCCGACCGCAAGGCGGCTCCGCGAGGGCGCGCGCCGCGCCGCGCCGCGCCGGGCGCGCTCCTCGCCGCGGTCTCCTCCTCGCGCTCGCGGGCACGCACCGACCGCTTGTCCGCCAACGCCTGCGCCGCGAGGCCGAGCGTCAGCGCGCAGCCGAGCGCGAGCGCGATCCCGACGACGAGCAGGACCCCGAAGCCCCGCACCATCGGGACCGGGGAGAGCACGAGTACGAGGAAGCCCGCGGCGGTCGCCGCCCCGGCGACGGCGATCGTCGGAGCGCCGCGCCGCGCCACCTGCCGCGCCGCGCGCGAGAGCGGCGGCCCGGACTCCTGGATGCGGGACTGGATCTGGATCGCGTAGTCGACCGCCAAGCCGATCAGCACCGGGATGACCGCGATCGACGCCATCGTCAGCGGCACGCCGGCCAGCGCCGTGACACCGAACGTCATCGCCGTCGCCGCGAGCGCCACGAGCAGCGGCAGCAGCCGCAGGCGGGCGCGGAAGACCATCGGCAGCGTGAGCGCCATCACGATCAGCGCGACGGCGAGCAGCACGGCGATCGACGAGCCGAGCGACGCCGAGAGCTCCTCGAGCACCACCGGCGCGCCGGTGACCGCGTAGTCGCCGCGGGATAGGCGCCACTGCGGCATGCCGGTCGCGGCGCGCACGTCGGCGATCGCGGCGCGCCGCCGCGCCTCGCTCAGGCCGTGGCGCAGGCGCACGTGGATCAGCGCGCCGTCACGCCCGGGGAAGATCGACGCGAGTCGCGCCTTCGGCGTCCCCGCGGGCTTGCGATCGTCGAAGACCACGCGCGCCACGAAGCGCGGATCGTCGAGGCTCGGCGCCGACGTCAGCCCGTAGCGCAGCGCGAGCGCGAGGAGCTCCTGGTAGAAGCGCGCCGCGACGGCCTCGCGCGCCTGGCGCCGGGCGACGCCGGCCTGCTGGTCGCCCAAGCCGGCGCGCAGCGCGCGACGGTACGCGGCGCGCCCCGCGGCGGCCGCCTCGCGCGTCTGCCCCGCGGCGGCCGCGCGGAGCTGGTCCGAGATCTGGCCGACGGCCTCGTTGAGGAACGTGCCCGGTCCGAACACCACCTTGACGGACCTGGACCTCGCCAGGCGCGCGCACGGGCCGCGTGCGCCGCCCGGCGGGGCGACCCCCTGCGGGACGTTGCCGGACAGGCAGCCCTCGAGCCCCAGGACGCGACCGAGGTCGTCGGTCAGCGCGACGCGCGCGGCGGACTCGCGCACCAGGACGTAGACCGCGTCATCGCCGAAGCGCCGGTGCAGCGTCTGCGTCGCGGCGTGTCCGGGGGTCGAGCGACCGACCAGCGTGTCGAGCCCGGTGCTCGGCTCCAGCCGCAGGGCCAGGAGCCCCGCAGCGACGGCGAGCGCCAGCACGGCGCCGGCGACCGCCGCCGGCCGGCGGACGGCGAGGCCCATGACGGCGGCGAGCACCCGCGGCACCATCGGCGAACCGTACGGCGACGCCCGCTACGGCGCGCCGAAGCGCAGCGGCGGGGGCGTCGCGTCGGCGCCGACCCGCGGGTAGCGCGACGTTCCGACGCCGGTCGTGAACGGCCCCTGCTGGGTGCAGCCGGGCGCCGGCACGTTCTTCCCGTCGGCGTGGCCGGAGAAGGCGTAGCGGTTGATGCGATCGGTCAGGTCCTGTCCCAGGACGCTCGCCGTGCCGGGAGCGAGCGGGGCCTCGATTCCGTTGACGCAGGCCCAGGTCGAGAAGACCGGGATGTCGGCCGCCGCAAGCCTGTCGAACGCGCCGGGGAAGTGGTAGGGGTTGGCGCGGCTCGAGCGCACGCGCTGCGGGTAGTTGGCGAGCCCCATCGGGCTGATCGGATTCGTCACGCGCAGGTACTTGGCCGGTCTGTGGTTGAGCTCGACCTGCGCGTTGGTTGCCACCGCGCTGTTCGCCATGAACGCGGTCAGCTCGCGTGGGAACGCCGCGACGTACTGCAGCGCCGGGTTGAGCTGCGTCAGGACGGGGTCGAGCGCCGCGAGGAACGGCGGCAGGTCGCCGAGCAGCCGATCGACCGCGGGCAGCCCGTCGGACGAGGCGCTGATCGCCGGGCCGAGCCCGCGCATCAGCGCGTTCAGCTCCGGAGCGAGATCGCTCAGCTCGTTCAGCGTCGGGCTCAGCTCACGTGCGACCGGCCGCAGCTGGGTGATCAGCGGATCGGTCGTCTGCGCGAAGCGATCGAGCCGGGTCAGCGTCGCGCGCGTCTCACGCTGGAAGGTGGGCAGCGCGACGAACGTGTCGGCGAGCCGGCGGTTGCGCGCGGCGGTCGTCTCGAAGACGCTGTTCGTGTTCTCCACGAGCTGCGCGAGCTGGCGGTCGCGGGCGCTCAGCGACGCGAACACGACGCCCGTGTCTCGCACCAGCGTGCTCAGCTCGTCCTGCTGGCCTCTCAGCACGGTGAGCAGGCTCGTCGTCTGCTCCGCGAGCGGCGCGAGCAGCGCGATGCTGTCGTTGAGGTCCTGGCCGCGCCCGGCACCGGCGATCGCGAGCTCCTGCTGCCAGGTCTCGAAGGCCGCGCGCGTAGTCGGATCGAACGCGCGCAGGATCTCGTCGAGCTCCACGGTCGGCTCGACGTTGCCGGGCGGCAGCGTCCCGCCGTCGGCGAGCTTCGGTGCCGACGGCTCGCCGGGCGTCAGCTCGACGTAGATCTCGCCGAGCAGCGACTTCTGGCGCAGCATCGCGCGCGTGTCGCGCGGCACCGGCGCGTAGCGGGGCTCCATCTCGACCACGACGTTGGAGTTGCCGGTCGTCGGGTCGGCGACGATCAACTTGACCTTGCCGACGCTGACGCCCGAGATTCGCACGTCGGCCTCCTGGGCGAGCTGACCGGCCTCCTTGAACGGCACCGTGAAGCGATACGCCTTGGGCTTCAGCGGCGTCGAGCCGCCGAACGCGATCCAGAGGAACAGCAGCAGCCCGAAGCACGACAGCGCGAACAGCGCCATCACGAGGATCCGCCCGACGCTCGGCGCCTGCTTCTGCACCTAGCGGCCCTCCCCCGCTCCGGTCGCCGGCCCTTGCGCGCCCGCCGTCGGCTCCGCGCCCCGGGCGACGCCCTGCGTCGACGCGGGGCCCTCGTTCCCGGTCGTGGCGCCCTCGTTCCCGGTCGTGGCGCCGGCGCCGTCCGGCGGCGTCGGGCCGAGTGCCCCCGACTGCTCGAGCCGGCTGATCGCGCGCGCCGCCTTGGCCTTGGAGACCCTCGCGATCGTGCCGGTCGCGGGACAGACGTCGGCGGTCTTGGGCGCGTTGAGCAGGTCGGCGAGCGTTCCCAGCAGCCTGTTCGCCTCGCTCACCCGCTCGAAGACGAGCAGCGCATCGCACGAGCCGAAGACGATTCCCCGGCGAGTCGGACCGTGCGCGTCCTGGGCACCGAACATCGACGCCTGGAGGTGGTTCGCCCAGGCGAGCCAGAAGAGGTAGCCCTCCTGCTTGCCGGGCGGGTTGTACGCGAGCTGGTTGACGAGCTGGTTGACGACCTGGAGGCTCGTGTCGAGCTTCGGCACAGCCTCGGCGAGGTCCGCGGCGGCGGGTCGCAGCGCGCTGACGGTCGGCGCCGCCTGCTTCGTGAAAGGCCGCAGCTGGCCTTCGATGACCGGGGTCGTCGAGCGCGCGAGATCCTGCACCGAGAGCAGCGCCGGCGACAGGCCGCGCGCAGCCGGCCGCAGCGCTCCGAGCGTCGGACCGAGCAGGTCCGTCGTCCGCTTGGTCTTGACGAGCGCGTCGTTGGTCTTCGACAACGCCGTCGGGAGCTCACGCAGGCTCTCGCGCAGGCTCGTCTGCTCGTCGGCGAAGACACGCAGGACGTCGTTCGAGCTCGTCACGAAGTCGGCGAGCTGCGCGTCCGACTCGCCGAGCGCCTCGGCGAGCAGGCGGAAGTTGCGGATCGCGCGCTTGGTGTTCGCCTCGCGCCGCGCGAGCGCGTTGCCGATCCGGGCGAGGTAGCGGGCGGTCGGGTTGAACCGCTTGAGCGTCGCCGAAAGCTCCTGCGAGTTGCCGTCGAGCGCCTGGCCGGCCCCGCCGATCAGGAGCTGCAGGTAGCTGCGGGTATCGGCGTCGAGCCCGGCGAGGACCTCGTCCGGGTTGACGTTCGGCTCCGTCTGCGACACCGGCAGCACCCCGCCAGGCTCGATCCGGCCGGCTGCCCGCGTGCCCGGGTCGAGCTGGATCGTCATGTCGTTGAGGCCGGTCTTGGGTCGGGCCAGCGCGGTCGCGTTCCGGTAGATCGGCGTGTAGCGCCTGCGGATACGCATCGTGATCCGCGCGCGCCCGTCGTGCAGGCGTACGTCGCCGATCTCGCCGACCTCGACCCCGGCGATCGTCACCGCCTGCCCCTGGCCCGCGGTGAAAGCCTGCGCGCTCGTGAAGTCCGCCTCGTAGACGACGAAGTCGCTGCCGACGAGCGGCACCCAGGCCGGCGCGGCGAAGCGCTGGTTGGAGAGCACGTAGCCGCCGACGACGACCGCGACGACCGCGACGACCGCGATCGCGATGACGTCCCGCAGGTGCTTCTCGATCGCGCGGCGCATCTCAGCCGCCGGCGTCCGATGGGCCTGTCGGGGTGCCCGCGAAGTCCGGCAGCGGCTGCTTGTAGCACGGCGCCGCCGGCTTGAACGCCGGCTTGGCGTCGACGCCCGGCCAGGCCGGCTTGGTGCCGAGCGGCCTGCCGACCGAGTTGCCGAACAGCGGCTGGCCGAGGTCGACGTTCCCGCCGGTGAGCTTGACCTTGTACTGCCCGCCGCCGGTCTGGAAGCGCAGGAACTGGCCGTTGCCGTCGAAGCCCTGAGCCTCGCCGGCCAGCCCGACCATCGCGTACCAGAGCTCCTTGTAGTTCTCCTTGCCGGTGCTGAACGGGCCGTCGTCGAGCTTCACGTCGCCGACCGGCAGGAGGACGTCGCGGAAGCAGCGCCCGAGCAGGTCGCCCTCGCGCAGCAGCGGTGTCCCCGCCGCCGTCGTCGCGGCGAGGCTCTTGGTCGTCGGCCGCAGATCGTCGACGATCCCGCCGAGCTCCCCCTTGGAGACCAGCGCCCGCGCCTGCTCGATCCACGGGGTCAGCGCGTCGATCGTCGGCTGGGTCTGGCGCACGCCGGGGATCAGCTCGAGCGCGAAGGCGCGGACGTTCGGCAGCGAGGCGTTGAGCGACCCGAGGCTGGCGTGCGCGTTGCGGACGGTCGGCCCGAGCTCGCGCACCGAGCTGCGGACGGCCGCCTGCTGGGACGCGATCGCCGCCACCGTCGTGCCGAGGTTGTCGACCAGCTCGCCGAGGTCGCGCTCGCGGCTCTCCAGGGCCGTCCCGGTCTTCGCCAGGCCACGCACGAGCGCGGTCAGATCGCTGCGCTCGACGCCCTGCAGCGCCTTGTTGACGATCGCCGTGCCGCGCAGCGCGTCCTCGCCGTGCGCGAGCGAGCGGTTGAGCGACTCGGCGGCGCTGAGCCCGCGGTTGAACGCCGGCTGCGCGGCGTCCTGCGCGGCCGTCGGAGGCCGCTCGAGGCTGTCGCCGAGCTCGACTAGCAGCACCTGGAGGTCCTTGCGCGTATCGCGCTGAAGCGCCGTCAGCACCTCGTCGAGCTGCACCGGCGTCGCGGTCTGGCCGACCGGGATCCGGTCCCCGTCGGAGATCGTCGCCGCCTCCGGCGTCCCGGGGTGCAGGTCGACGAAGAAGTTGCCTTCGAGGAAGATCCGCGGACGGATCTTCAGCCGGGCGTCCTTGTGGATCGGCAGGCCGGCGTCCTGGATCTCCATCGTCACGACGGCGTTGCCGGTGCCCTCCTGGCCGTCGATCGCGACGACCTTGCCGACGTTCACGCCGGCGATCCGCACGGGCGAGGCCAGACGGATCGAGTTCGCGGACGGGAAGACGGCCTGGAAGCGGAACGGATGCGAGAGCGGCCAGCTCTTGGAGAAGCCGAAGTAGACGATGAGCGCGCACGCGACGAGGACGACGAGCCCGACCTTCACCGGGTCGGCGCCGCGGCGGTCCTTGCGCAGGATGCGATGCTCGTCCCGGGCGGCTCTGCGGCGGCGGAACGCCATCACGGGTTCCTCGTCGGCTTGGTCGGGGTGTGCAGCGTTCCGAGATCGCTCGACGGGTTGCCGATCGAGAGCTTCCCGATCGCGAACTTCTCGTTGCCGGCCGCGCACTGGAAGGGCTGCACGGGCCTGCCCGCCAGGTCGACCGCGGCCGTGTCCGGGTAGGGGTTCGAGTGCAGGAAGTTGGCGGGGTCGCTCCCGGGCGGCCCGCCGTTCGCCGGCGCGGAGGAGGGTGCGCCCTCGCCGTTCGGGGCGTCGAACACGCCGCCCGGGGCACCGATGATCATGAACCGCTGGACGGTGCCGGTGGTGCCGCCCTCGCCGAAGACCTGGGCGGCGTTGCGCAGCAGGACCCCGATGTAGTTGCAGACGGTCTGCGCCGGCGTCGCGAAGGCCAGCGCCGGGTTCAGGATCCGGGCGGTCGAGGTCAGGTCGAGCACGCCGAGCTTGACGACCGGGTCCGTGCTGAACGTCTCGACCGCGCGCAGCGTGTCGCTGAGGCGGGCGTTGAACGCCGGCGAGCGCTGCAGGACCGGGGTGCCGATCCGCACGATGTCGGCCAGGTCGGGCGCCGTCTGCGCGAGCGAGCGCACGCCGGGCCGCAGCTCGCGCAACAGGCCGGTGCTGTTCGCCAGGAAGGGCCGCAGGCGCGGCAGTGCGCGCGTCGCGACGTCGAGCGTCTGCGGGCCCTCGGCGATCGAGTCCTGGATGTACGGCCTGGCGACCTGCGCGAGTGCGGTGAACGTCGTGTCGAGGCTCTCGAACATACGGCCCTGCGTCTCGGCGACCGGCGCGACGACGGCCGCGCTGCGCGCCAGGCCGCGGATCAGGCCGGCGAGGTCGGTCCGCGAGCTCGCGAGGTTGCGCATCACCGGCGTCAGCTCGTCGAACAGCGGGCGCAGGTCGCGCAGCGCGAAGCTCAGGTCGCCCCCGCGCGAGGCGAACGCGTCGCCGGCGGTCGTCAGGTTCTGCTGGATCGCGCGGCGCGTCGGCTCGTCGAACATGTCGAAGACCTCGTCGAGCTCGACCGCGGCCGGGGTCGCCTGGCGCAGCGGCAGCGTCCCGCCCGGCGGCACCCCCTGGTCCGCCGTGCCGCGCGTCAGCTGGACGTACTTGAGGCCGAGCGCCGAGCGCGGGCGGACGATGACCGTCGAGTCCTGCGGCAGCGGGCTGACGACCTTCTGCAGAGCGAGGTCGAGCACCGCGATCACGGAGCCGTCGGCGCGCGTGCGCGGCGTCATCGCCGAGACGGTGCCGACCCGCGTGCCGCCGATCCGCACGTCGTTGCCCTTGACGAGGCCCGCTGCGTTCGGGACCTCGACCCTGACGTCGTACGTCGGCACGAACGGGAGACCCGAGTTCGCGTTGTAGGCGAGGTAGACGGCGACGATCACGACGAGCGTCGTCACGGCCCCGATCAGGACCGGGTTCGCCGCGATCGAGGATGCGCCGCGCCGCCTCATTCGCCCAGGAGGTAGTCGAGGAGGGCCTGAGCGGAGCGTCGGTCCGGTGTGCGCACGGACCGCTCGCCGGCAGCGGGCGCCGCGCCCGCGCCGCGCCGCGTGCCGTCCCCCCCGGAGAGCAGCGTCTGCGTCAGCGGCGCGCTCGGCGCCGGCGCCGCCGCGACCGTCGACGCGCTGCTGCTTCGCGCCGGCGCGGGGACGTCGCCGAGGTCCTCGCGGAAGTTCGCGTCGCAGCCCAGGTCGGGCTGGATGAAGTACGACTGGCAGCTCGTGGTCACGAGCCGCGCGCGAAGGTAGCGCCCGTACTGGTCGTAGCCGTTCATCGACCCGGCACCGAAGTAGATGGCGTCCATCAGGCGATTGATCGCACCCCGGTCGCGCAGCGAGACGAGCAGATCGGAGAGGTTGCTCGCCAGCGGCACCGCCTCGCGGCCGAGCGTCCCGAGATCCTTCACGAGCGGCAGCGAGGCCTGCAGCGCGGGCCCGCCGACGTCGGCGGTGTCACCGAGGCTCTGCAGCGCGGGCACGCCCGCTCGGGCGAACGCCGGCGTGCCCGTGACGAACGCGTCGAGCGGGCGCGCCGAGCGCCCGAGGTCGCTCAGCACCGGCGTGAACTGATCCGACAGCGCGCCGAGGTCGTCCATCGTCGGGCCGAGCTCGCGCAGGAACGCCGGCAGCCGGCGCAGATCCTCGCGCAGCGCCCCGCTCCGCTCCGCGGTCGCCGCCGCCGTGCGCCCGGCGGAGGAGATGAAGCCGGTCACGCGCTCGCGCCGGCGCGCGAGCGGCGCGAGCACGCGGTCGCCGTCGACGGCGAGCCGCTCGAGCGTGCGGTTCTGATCGCTGAGGATCGCGAGGACGTCGTCGAGCGCGCGCAGCGCGGGATCGCTCTTCTTGAGGGCCGCGCCGAGCTCCTCCCCGTTCGCCGCCAGCCCCGTGCCCAGCTCGTTGACGAAGATCGTCAGGCGCTCCCGGTAGGGCAGGCGCATGATGTTGTTGATCAGGTCGAGGTCGACGCTGCGAGCGGTCCGCGTGACGGGCAGCAGACGCTCGCCCTCTCCGGGGCCGCGGTCGATCGTCGCCAGCTCCGGCGGCGGCTGCTCGTCCGGCCCTCGCGGCTGCGTCGTCTGGCACTCGACGAAGCGCTCGCCGATCAGCGACTGCGGGCGAATCGTGCAGAAGGCGTCCGTGCGGAAGTCCTGGTGGCCGCTGTCGGTGATGTCGAGGACGACCGCCGCCTTCTTGTCGGCCGTCAGGTCGATCGACGCGACGGCGCCGACCGTCACGCCGGCGACCCTCACGTCCATCCCCTTCCTCAGGAACGCCGCGTTGTCGAAGATCGCCCGCACGCGGTAGCCGCCGTCGCTTCCGGAGCGGGTCGCGAGAACGACGAGCACGGCGGTGCCGAGCAGCACGGCGGCGATGACGAGCGCGCGCCTCATGGCCCCGGGGGCGTGATCGCCGGGTTGCAGTCGAGGCCGCCGGAGGTGTCGCGCCACGGAGCGCTGCCGTCGGGCGGCGCCTGCGTCGCGCCGCCCGGGCAGCGCGGCACGACCGAGGAGCCGTTCTGGAGGCCCGCGAGCCGCTGGGACGGCGGGACCGGGACGAGCGTGTTCGCGCCCGGGTCGTAGCGGAACGCGTTGAACGACGGCGCGATCCGCGCGAAGTGCCCGTTGGCATCGTAGTTGGCGGTCGTGAGGCCGAAGTCGCGCACGAAGCCGACGAGCTCGGGTGCGTACGGGCGCAGGAAGCTGACGGTCGGTATCGATCGCTCGAACGCACCGATCTGGTTGCGCAGCGACGTGTGCGCGACGCCGGCCAGCGTGGGCGCGTCGGAGAGCAGGTCGGTCAGGTCGTTGTTCGCCCCGGGCGCGTGGACGATCTCGGCCAGCCCGGCGACCGTCGGCTGCGACTCGCCCAGCAGCGGGCGCAGCTCGTCGCGCAGGAACGGTGCGAGGTTCTTGGTCGCCGGCTTGGAGACCGCGACCAGCCGGTCGAGGTCGCCGAGCGCGGCGCGCAGGTTCACGAACGTCGTGCTGCCGCGACGCAGCGTGGCCGGCAGCAGGTCGAGCGCCTCGGCAAGCGAGCGGTTCTCGTCGGCGACCGCCCCGAGGCTCGTGTTCGCGTTCGTGACGAGGTCCGTCAGCTGTGGCCCCCGCGCGGCGAGCGTGGCGACGACCCTCGACGTGTCGCGCACGAGCTGCTCGAGCGCCGGCTGGTCGGCGTTGAGCCTCTCGACGAGCCCGGTCGTCGTGCTCAGCGCCGGGGCGAGGTAGCGCGCGGCGGCGTTCGCCTGCCGGCCCTTGCCGGCGTACCACGTGCTGAAACCGCGGATCGTCTTGGCGAGACCCTCGCGGGTCGGCTCGTCGAGCGTGTTGAAGAGCTGATCGAGGTCGACGACGGTCGTCGTGTGGTCGACCGCTATCTCGGCCCCGTCGGGGAGTGTGGCGTTGCTGTTCGGAGCCGGTGTGAGCGCGATATAGCGATTGGCGACGCCGGAAAGCGAGGTCGCCCGGATGACCGCCGTCGTGCCCGCGTGCAGCGGCGCGTACGGCTCGTCCACCTCGACGGTCACGCGCGCCTGGTTGTCCTCGGTCAGCTCGATGTCGCTGACCCTGCCGACGCGCCGCCCCCCGACCTGCACGTCGTTGTCGCGGACGAGCTGGCCGGCGTTCTCGAACGTCAGGCTGTAGGTGTGCCCGCCGTTCCCGCCCAGCAGCAGGACCGCTACGACGACGGCCACGGCGACGACGAACGTCGCAGGCACCGCGAGTCGCCTGACCCTCACAACGGCGCCCCTTCCGGGGTGCGCTCGACGCCTGGTGTCGGTCCTGGACGGATGGCGCTGGGACGCGGTCGGCCTCCTGCGGCTATTCCATCCCGAGCGGCCCGCGGGCCGCGCCGGAGAGGAACTGCCGCACGAAGGCGTTCTCGGAGTTGAAGAGCTCCTCGGCCGGGCCGGCTTCGACGACCTTGCCCAGCCAAAGCACCGCGATGTACTCGGCGACACGCCGCGCGCTCATGATGTCGTGCGTGATCACCGTGTAGGCGCCGCCGTTCTCCTCGTGGATCTCCTGGATCAGCTCGCACAGCAGCGCCGTGCGCACCGGATCCAGGCCGGAGTCGGGCTCGTCGAACAGCACGATGTCGGGGTCGAGCACCAGAGCGCGGGCGAATCCGGCGCGCTTGCGCATGCCGCCCGAGAGCTCGTTGGGAAGCTTGTCGCCGGCGTCGCCGAGGCCGACCTCGGCGAGCCGACGGTGGACGATCTCGCCGATCTCCTCCTCGCCTTTGTCGGTGTGCTGACGCAGCGGGAACGCGACGTTGTCGTAGAGGTTCATCGAGCCGAAGAGCGCACCGTCCTGAAACAGGACGCCGAACTTCTTGCGCATCTCGAACAGCTCCTCGTCACGCATCGCGGGGACCGACTCGCCGTGCACGAGGACGTCGCCGTCGTCCGGGTAGAGCAGGCCGACCATGTGCTTGATGCAGACCGACTTGCCGGTTCCCGAAGGGCCCAGGATCATCGAGATCTTGCCCTCGGGCAGCCCGAGGTTGAGGCCGCGCAGGACCTTGTTGCGCCCGAACGCCTTGTGGACCTCGATGAACTCGACCGCGTCCGGCAGACCCGTCGGGCGGTTCAGGCCGGTGTGCCAGCGGTATTCGTCGTCGGGGGCGCCCGCCGGCTCGCTGACCACCTTCACGCGCCCGGCGGCGAAGGGTCCCGCGGCGGGCCCGGCCTCCGGCGAGCCGTGCTCCGGGGGGAGGGCCGGGCCGGGCTCCGTCGCCTCGGCGGGCTCCGGACCGGTGCCTGAGGTCGCGGGCCTGCCGGCGGGATGCGGCGCACCTGCCGGCACGGGCCCGTCGGCCGCCTGATCGCGCGCGCTGCGCTGCTCGTCGCCCATCGCTCTCTATCCCCCTATCGGCGCGCGCGGGTTCGCGCCCCAGAAGACCTGCGTGCCGAGCATGCCGATCAGGTGCACGAGCACGATGTTGAGCACCATCGACTTTGCGGTCGCCGTCCCCACTCCGACCGGCCCGCCCCTCGCCGTATAGCCGTAGTAGCAACCGACGAGCACGATCACGGTCGCCATCACCATCGCCTTGATCACGCTGAACAGCAGGTCGGGCGGGTTCTGGAACTGCCAGAAGATCGCCGAGTAGCCGCCGGCCGAGACCTCACCGATCTGGACGACCACCGCGAGGTAGCTGGCGAAGAACCCGGCGCCGACCGCCGCGATGTACATGAACGGCAGGACGATCCACGAGCCGAGCAGGCGCGTCGCGCAGAGGAACAGCATCGAGTCGAACCCCATCACCTCCAGCGCGTCGATCTCCTCCGAGATCCGCATCGAGCCGAGCTCGGCGACGATCCCGGTTCCGACCTTCGCGGCCATCATGTAGCCGAAGGCGTAGGGCACGAGCTCGCGCAGGTCGCACCAGGCTGCGAAGACGCCCGCGTAGGCGGGCGCGCCGACCGAGCGGTTGAAGTACGCGCCCTCGATTCCGCACTGAAGGCCGATGATGAACACCAGGCCCCAGATGACGAGCGTCGAGGAGACGACCAGGATGCCGGACTGGCGCAGCGTCTCGCCGAAGAAGCGCAGCACGCGCAGCGAGAAGACGTCGCGCAGGATGTGCCCGCCGAACCTCGCGATCTCCCCGAACGAGGCGATCCAGTCGCGCGGAATGCTGAGCCAGCCGTCGGGTTGCATCGTCTTGCCGATAGCCGCGCTCAGCGGATTACGTTGATCTCCGGATGGGTCGCGAGCAGCGTCTGCGTGAAGACGTAGTTGAACGCGAAGACGCCGAGGAAGGCGATGACCACCGCCTGGTTGACGGCGCGGCCGACGCCCGCGGCGCCGCCCGAGGCGGTCATGCCCTTGTAGCAGCAGACGACGGCGATGATCGCGCCGAAGAGCGTGCACTTGAGGACCGAGCCCCACAGGTCGGTGACCGACGCGTTCGTGAAGAAGGTCGCCCAGAACGGCCCGAGCGGGGCGTGGTTGACGAGCGTCGTCATGATCCCGCCGAAGATCCCGAACAGCAGCGCGTAGATGTCGAACAGACCGGTCACGAGCATCAGCGCCAGGAAGCGCGGCACCACGAGGTTCTTCACCGGGTCGACGCCGAGCACCTGCAACGCGTCGAGCTCCTCGCGGATCTTGCGGGCGCCGAGGTCGGCGGTGATCGCGGTGCCGGCGACGCCGGCGAGCACGATCGCCGTGACAAACGGCGCGAACTCGCGGATCGACGCGAGGACGAAGAAGCCACCCAGGCGGTCGAGCGCGCCGAACAGCACGAGGAAGTTCGCCGCCTGCAGACCCGGGGCGGCGTAGCCGAAGGCGACCGTCGAGACGAGCAGCGGGAACCAGCAGAGCCGCAGCGCGAAGAGGAACTGCGACACGAACTCGCCTCCGTACGGGTATGGAGGCCTGATCGTGGAGACGATCGTCTTCCCCGTGAGGATCATCATGTCGCCGATCTCCTCGAAGAGCCCCCGTACGGGAGCCGTGGCTCGATCGGCGGCCGTGCGAACCACCCTCCCTGTCCTCCTCTCCGTCGCCTCGCAGTCCGGCCGTTCCTTCGACCCCGGCGAGCCGGACTCTACGCGAGCCCCGCGATCGCGGGCAAACCGCAACCGGCGGACGGCGGGACGGGCGGGGGCGGCCCCTGCGGAGGCGGCCGTGGCGCATCGCCGATGGCGCCTCGCCGATGGCCTCGCGAGGGCCGGGTGACGCGCCCGCCGCAGATCCGGCTGCAGTAGCTCGTCCTATACCGGAGCTACTGCAGCCGCGTTCCCTGGAGTCCCGCGTCCGGCGCCCGACCGACGGCGCCCCGGCCCGCCCGCTGCCGGCGCCCGGCCGAGGACGCCCCGGCCCGCCCGCTACCGGCGCACCGGCCGAGGACGCCCCGGCCCTGTGCTAGCGTCGGCCGCCGTGAGCGGGAGGAGCTGCGGGATCTCGCCGCGAGGCGTCGCGGCAGGGGCCGTGGCCGCAGCGCTGGCGGCCGCGACGCTCGCCGGCTGCGGCGGCGGGGAGCGCCAGGACGCGAACGAGCCGCGCGGCGCATACGTGGCCGAGATCGTCTCGTCGTCGTTCCCACGCTCGCAGGACCTGGCGCAGCAGGCGGCGCTGAAGGTGACCGTGCGCAACACCGGCGAGCGGGTGATCCCCAACGTCGCGCTGACCGTCGACGGCTTTGCTCGGCGCGCGACGCAGCCTGACCTCGCCGATCCCGAGCGCCCGGTCTGGGTCGTCGACCAGGGCCCCGCGGACGGCCCGACCGCCTACGTCAACACCTGGGCGCTCGGACCCCTGGCCCCCGACGAGGAGCGCACGTTCGCCTGGTCGGTGACGGCGGTCAGGCCGGGCACGCACACCGTCCGCTTCCGGGTCGGAGCCGGCCTCGACGGCAGGGCGCGCGCGGTGACGAGCGACGACCGCATCCCCGAGGGCGCGATCACCGTGCACGTCACGCGCCGGCCGCGGGAGTCCTCCGTCGACCCCAAGACGGGCGACGTGATCCACGACGCCGGCTAACCGGGTGCGCGCTCGAAGGCCGCCCCGTCGCGCGCCTGCAGCACGTCCTCGCCGGACTCGCCGGTCCGCACTCGGTACGCCTGCTCGACGGGCAGGACGAAGACCTTGCCGTCGCCGACCGCCCCGGTGCGCCCGTGCCGCAGGATCGTGTCGACGACCGCCTGCACGTCGCCGTCGGCGACGACGCACTCGAGCTTGACCTTCGGGCGCAGGTAGTTCGTGACGCGCGCCCCCCGGTAGGTCTCGACGATCCCCTTCTGCCGTCCGGAGCCCTTCACCTCGCTGATCGTCAGCGACGGGAAGCCGAGCTCGAGCAGCTCCAGTCGGATCGGCTCGAACGCCTCGTGCCGGATGAACGCCTCGATCTTCTTCATGTGGTGGCCTCCTGGACCCCGCCCGCGACGAGTCCTCGCGGATCGGCGGTCGACGCGCTGTGCTGGGGCGCCGCACCGTACCCGACCAGCTCCGGCGCAGGGATGAACTGCTCCGGATAGCCATACATCCCGTGCTCGGAGATGTCGAGCCCCTGGTGCTCGGCCTCGGCGCTGACACGCAGGCCGTAGGCCCTGTCGATCGTCCAGAACACGGCGTAGCTCGTGGCGAAGACGCAGGCGAAGACGACCGCGACGCCGAGCGCCTGGACGCCGAGCTGACGCATCGAGCCCGAGTAGAGCAGTCCGGGCTCACCGACGCCGTTGAACCGCGCGAGCGCCGGCAGCGTGAAGAGCCCGCAGGAGAGCGTGCCCCAGACGCCGCACAGCCCGTGCGCCGTCAGGGCGCCCACCGGGTCGTCGAGCCTGCGGTCGATCGCCAGCACGCCGAGCGGCACGATCGCACCCGCGACCAGGCCGATGACGACGGCGGCCCACGGCGCGACGTAGCCCGACGGGGCCGTGATCGCCACGAGCGCCCCGATCATCCCGTTGCCGGCCATGCCGATGTCGATCGTGCGCGTCTTCAGCGCGGTCAGGCCGACCGCTCCGAGCACGCCGGCGCCGGCGGCCAGCAGCGTCACGACGGCAACCTCCGCGAAGCGGGTGTCGACGGCGTTGAGCGTCGACCCGGGGTTGAAGCCGAACCAGCCGATGAAGAGGATCAGCACGCCGAGACCGAACAGCGGCATGCTGTGGCCGGGGATCGCCCGCCGCCCGCCCTCGGGCGAGTACTTGCCCGCGCGCGGCCCGAGCAGCAGCAGCGCCGCGAGGCCGCCGGTCGCGCCGATCAGGTGGACGGCCGTCGAGCCCGCGAAGTCCTGCATGCCGAGGTTCGCCTGGAGCCAGCCGCCGCCGAACACCCAGCCGGAGAAGATCGGGTAGATCAGCGCCGAGAAGACGACCGCATAGATCAGGTAGACGCCGAAGCGGATCCGCTCGAGCGTCGTTCCCCAGACGATCGCCAGCGACACGGCGCAGAACGCCGCCTGGAAGATCCACTTCGACTCGATGGTCGCATCGGACGCCGCCATCACCGGGAAGGCGTTCTGCGGGTCGCCATAGCCGCGCAGGAGGAGGCCGTCGCCGCCGACGACGTGGCCGAGCGGCCCGCCGAACGCGAGCGCGAACCCGACCGCCCAATAGAGGACGACGGCGATCGATGCGTTGACGAGGATCTTCGCGACGATCGCGCCGGCGTTCTTGCCCCGCGAGAAGCCGATCTCCAGCAGCGCGAAGCCGGCCTGCATGAAGAGCACCAGCACGGCGGCGAGCAGCACCCAGAGGGTGTCGATTGCGACCGACTGCGGCAGCAGCCCGGCGCCGGCGGCATCGAAGCTGTCGGCGTGTGCGACGGCGGGCGTGAGCAGCAACGCTCCCGTCGCTGTCAAGACGAGGGCGGTCAAGGGCGGTCGTCTCATCTAGGCCCCCCGGACACGGCGGTGGCGCGGAACACCGCAGGGAGTCTGGTCATGCGTCGAAACGGCCTCTTCGGCCCGTTGTAGGAAGATCGGCCGGCGACGTTCGCCCGTCGCCGACAGGAGGGCGAAAAGCCCTTGCGCGGATCTTGGACAGCGGTACAACGTGAGTGGGCGCGCACAGCCTTAGCCTGCGCTGCGCCCAGGCGGCGCGCGACTGAAGTCCGCGATGCGTCGCCACGACCCGAGCGGCCACGGCACCCCCCAAGCCCGCCCCAGGAAGGACCCACACGATGGCTACCAAGACCCGTCAGCACAACCTCGCTGCGGCGCGCTGGTCGGCAAACGGCAGCGCGCTCGGCGCGAGCGACCTGACCGACCCCGCGACCGGCATCTTCGGCGAGAGCGTCTTCTCCCCGGCCGTGCAGAAGGCGCGGCTGCCGAGGGACGTACACCGCCGCCTGCAGGACACGCTCGAGCACGGCCAGCCCCTCGATCCGTCGCTCGCCGACGCGGTCGCCAAGGAGATGCGCGAGTGGGCGATGGAGAAGGGCGCCACGCACTACACGCACTGGTTCCAGCCGCTGACGGGCCTGACCGCCGAGAAGCACGACTCGTTCTTCGCCCCGGTCGGCGACGGCACGGCGATCGCCGAGTTCTCCGGCAAGGAGCTGATCCAGGGCGAGCCGGACGCCTCCTCGTTCCCGACCGGCGGGGTGCGCGCGACGTTCGAGGCGCGCGGCTACACGGCATGGGACCCGACGTCGCCGGCGTTCATCCTCGACAACCCGAACGGCGCGGTGCTCTGCATCCCGACCGCCTTCGTCTCGTGGACCGGCGAGGCGCTGGATCACAAGATCCCGCTGCTGCGCTCGATGGACTCGCTGTCGCGCGTGGCGGTGCGCGCGCTGCGGATGTTCGGCGACGAGCAGACGATGCGCGTGCTGACGACCGTCGGGCCCGAGCAGGAGTACTTCCTGATCGACGAGCACTTCTACTACGAGCGCCCCGACCTCTACACGACCGGCCGCACGCTGTTCGGCGCCAAGCCGCCCAAGGGCCAGGAGCTCGACGAGCATTACTTCGGCTCGATCCCCGAGCGCGTGCTGGCGTGCATGCTCGACACCGAGCGTGAGCTGCAGCGGCTCGGCGTACCGGTCAAGACGCGCCACAACGAGGTCGCGCCGTCGCAGTACGAGATCGCGCCGCTGTTCGAGAACTCCAACGTCTCCAGCGACCACCAGCAGCTCACGATGCTGGTGCTGCAGAACATCGCGCGGCGCTACGGCCTCGTCTGCCTGATGCACGAGAAGCCGTTCGCCGGCGTCAACGGCTCGGGCAAGCACAACAACTGGTCGATGAGCACCGACGACGGGCAGAACCTGCTCGAGCCCGGCGACTCGCCGACGCGCAACCTGCGGTTCCTGTTCTTCTGCGCCGCGGTGATCGCCGCGGTGGACCGTCACCAGGAGCTGCTGCGCGCCTCCGTCGCGAGCGTCGGGCAGGACCACCGGCTGGGCGCCAACGAGGCGCCGCCGGCGATCATCTCGATCTTCCTCGGCGGCGAGCTCGAGCGCGTCTTCAAGGCGATCGAGTCGGGCGAGCCGATCGAGGACTCCAGCGGCAACTTCCTCGGGCTCGGGACGCCCGTCCTGCCACCGCTGCCGCTCCACGGCGGCGACCGCAACCGCACCTCGCCGTTGGCCTTCACCGGCAACAAGTTCGAGTTCCGCGCGCTCGGCTCGAGCATGTCGCTCGGCTTCACCAACGCGGTCCTCAACACGATCACCGCCGAGCAGCTCGACAAGATGGTCGACACCGTCGAGGCCCTGCGCGAGGAGGGGCTCGATCGTGACGAGGCCGTGCTCGAGGTCGTGCGGCGCGCCTGGCGCAAGCACAGCCGCATCGTCTTCGACGGCGACGGCTATGCGACGACCTGGCACGACGAGGCCGCGCGCCGCGGGCTGGCGAACCTGCCGACGACGCCGGACGCGCTGCCGTGGATCGTCGAGACGAGCACCGTCCAGATGTTCGAGCGCTACAAGGTGCTGAGCGAGCGCGAGCTGGAGGCGCGCTTCGACGTCGTCGCCGAGCAGTACGCGACGAAGCTCAACATCGAGGCCGAGGTGGCGGCGTCGATCGCGCGCACGATGATCCTGCCCGCCGCGATCCGCTACCTGGGCGAGATCGAGGCCGCGGGCGTGGGCGCGCTGGCGAGCGGGCTGCGGCTCGAGATCGACGAGCTGATCGCGCGGCTCGGCGATCTCGAGCGGGTCAACGTGAAGCACCCGGCGATCGAGGGCCTGGTACTCGCCAAGCACATGCGCGACGAGGTGCTCCCGCGGATGAACGCCACGCGGGAGGTCGCCGACCGCCTCGAGCGACTCGTCGCAGACGACCTGTGGCCGCTGCCGAAGTACAGCGAGATGCTGTTCATCAAGTGAGCTGCGGGAGCGGACCGCGCTGACGCGCGTCCGTCGGCTCGGCGCGCCGCGGGGGGCGGTGAGCCGAGCCTCCCCGCGTGCCGCGCCGGCGCCGCCGGTGCGGCACGCGGGGCGATCGCCCGTCGGCGGCCGCGCCAAGGCCCCCGGCATCGGATATCGCGGCGGACATACGACGCGATCCCCGATCGGCACCGGTCTGACCACCGGCGACCACCACGACCTGCCAACCTTGACATCCTTGTGTGAAGGTTGGCTCCGATCGCTGCTACCGTCCCGCCCATGCCGCGTGACTACCTGGCCGCGATCCGTGACCGCATCGTCGTCTTCGACGGCGGGATGGGCGCGACGCTCGAGCAGTTCGACCTGACGAGCGACGAC
>JANJTP010000037.1 GCA_024711025.1 Solirubrobacteraceae bacterium | reverse complement strand
CTTTGGCAAACTCCGGATGGGGCTTGGGTTTTTCCAGTGTGATGGGCTCCCGCACGAACCGTAGTTCGCCGTGACCGAGGTCGCGCTCCTTGCCGGTGAGCGGGAGTCGCTCATCCATGGTCTTCGCGAACGCGGCGATCTTGTCCTCGGGGTTTGCGCCCTCCGAGGCGGGGCTTACGTCGCCGATTGCGCCCGGAAAGACCAGCGACTCGCGCCGCCGCGCGACGGCGCCGGGCCAATCGCCCGAGGTCGTCATGCGGTCGCTCCCGTGGAAGGTTGCGTGGGCGGCGTAGGCGGTGAACACCGGCATGCCGTTCAAACGGAACTCCGTGAGGAAGCGGTCGGGCTGGGCGAGCAGACGCCGGCCTCGGTTGAGAGGCGCGTCGGCGATGGCATAGCCTGGGTCGCCCACTTCAGCGCTCTCCTTGCTCGCGAGAACGACCGCTTCGCCAACTCGGTCGGCATACCACTCCAGCCAGCGCCGCTTGTAGCTGGCGATGCCAGGGATCGAGAACGTCATCCGGTCGTTCAGCATCTGGCTGTCTGGCGCACCGTGGGTGTGGGTGGCGACGAGAAACAGATTCAACTCCGGGCCGATTCGCTTCTGGACTTCGCGGTGCAGGCTTTCCGGAATCGTGAGCATCTCGGCGGAGACCAGAGCCACCCGTACGCCTTCGTGGTTCAGGATCGCCACGCGCACGTGCAACGGTTCGCCTCCCGCTTCGGCGACCTTGCCGCCGCGAGCGGTGTAGCCGCCGAGGGGCAGCAACTCCGGCGGCGTGAGTTCGAGTTCCGCCCGCTGGACGGCGAACACGCTGAGCCCGGCGATTAGCGGGAGGATCATAACTCTCCGTTACGTATCGCCCCGGCGATTCGCTCGATGTCGTAGCCGAGCGCCCGATCTTCGGTGACGGCGGGCGCGATCGCTCGCAGTCGCTCCAAGTAAGGCAGCAGCCCTCGGCCGGGCCGAAGCGGCTCTCGATAGCGAAGGCCTTCCGAAGCGGCGAGGAACTCGATCGCGAGGACACGCTCAGCAAGCCCAACAAGATCGCGGAACTTCAGCGCCGCCGTCATCCCCATCGAAACGTGATCTTCCTTGCCCGCCGAGGTCGGAACGTTGTCCACGCTGGCCGGGTGGGACAGCACCCGGCACTCGCACAGCAAGGCGGCGGCCGTCACCTGGGCCATCATGAACCCCGACGACGTGCCTGCGTCGCTCGTGAGGAACGCGGGAAGCCCTTCGCTGAGGTCGGGATTGACGAGCCGCTCGATGCGCCGTTCTGAGATGCTGGCGAGATCGGTAATCGCAATCGCCGCGTAGTCGAGGGCGTAGGCGAGCGGCGCGCCGTGGAAGTTGCCGTTCGACTCCACGCGTCCGTCGCGCGTGACCACCGGGTTGTCGATCGCCGCGGCCAGCTCGCGCCCCGCGACCGTCGCCGCGTGCTCGACCGTGTCGCGCGCCGCGCCGCAGACCTGCGGGGCGCAGCGCAGCGAGTAGGCGTCCTGGACGCGTGGGTCCTGCGGGCCGCGGTGGCTCGCGACGATCGCACTGCCGGCGAGGACGGCGCGCATGTTGGCGGCCGACACGGCCTGCCCCGCCTGCGGGCGCAGCTCCTGCAGGTCGGCGGCGAGCACCCGGTCGGTGCCGAGCAGGCCCTCGACGCTCATCGCCGCCGCCACGTCCGCCGTGGTGAGCAGCTCGCGCAGGTCGGCGATCGCCAGCACCAGCATGCCGAGCATCCCGTCGGTGCCGTTGATCAGCGCGAGGCCCTCCTTCTCGCGCAGCGCCACCGGGGCGATGCCCGCCTCGCGCAGCGCGTCCGCCGCGTCGCGCTCCTCGCCGGACGCGTCGCGCACGCGGCCCTCGCCCGTCAGGGCGAGGGCGCAGTGCGCGAGCGGCGCCAGGTCGCCCGAGCAGCCCAGCGAGCCGTGCTCGGGCACGACGGGCGTGATGCCCGCCGACAGCATCGCCGCGTATGCCGAGGCCGTCTGCGGCCGGATCCCCGTACGACCGGTTGCCAGGGTCGAGAGGCGCAGCAGCATCATCGCCCGCACGACCTCGCGCTCGACCGCCGGCCCCGAGCCGGCCGCATGGCTGCGGATCAGGCTGCGCTGGAGGCGCTCCCGCCGCTCCGCCGGGATGTGGCGCGTCGCGAGCGCGCCGAACCCGGTCGAGACGCCGTAGTGGGGCAGTGCGTCGCCGGCGAGCGACTCGACGATCTCGCGACTCGCGGCGATCTCGGCGAGCGCCGCACCGGACAGCTCGACCGGCGCGCCGCGGCGCGCGACGGCGACGACGTCGTCCAGGCTGAGGGCCGCGCTCCCGACGGTGACGGCGTGCGATACGGCCATGGGCGCCATTAGAGCCGGGCGACGGCGCCGCGTCATCAGATCTGCCGAGATTCCGTCTCGTATCTGAGACACTTGCCGGATGGCGAACGCGCCGGCGGCCCGGCAGGCCCTCAGCGTGCTCGGGCTGCTCGCCCGCCACGTCACGCCGATGCCGGCCGCCGCGATCGCGCGCGAGCTGGGCCTGCCGCGGTCGACCGTCTACCACCTGCTCGCCGCTCTGCGCGAGGAGGGGTTCGTCGTCCACCTCGCCGACGAGCGCCGCTACGGACTGGGCGTCGCCGCCTTCGAGCTGGGCTCCGCGTACTCCCGCCGGGAGCCGCTGCGCTGGATCGCCCAAACCGTCCTCGCCCGCCTCGTCGAGGCGACGACGCACAACGGGCACCTCGCCGTGCTCCACGGCCGCGACGTGCTGTACGTGATCGAGGAGCGGGCGCCCGGTCGGCCGAGCCTCGTCACCGACGTGGGGGTGCGGCTGCCCGCCCCGCTGACCGCCAGCGGCCTGGCGATGCTCGCCGCCCTGCCGCCGCAGCAGGTGCGGGCGCTGTTCCCATCCAGGGCCGCCCTGGTCACGCGCGGCGGCGCCGGGCCGACGTCGATCAGGCAGCTGCTGCGGCTGATCGCCGACGTTCGTCGCGACGGCTGCGCCTACGAGGACGGATCGGTGACCGCGGGCTTCGCCTCCGTCGCGTGCGCCGTCCTCGACCACGGCGGCCACCCCGTCGCGGCCGTCGCGCTCACCTTCCCCGCCGACGAGGTCGACGGGCCGGGCCGCGACGCGCTGGCGGTCCGGGTCCACCATGCGGCTGCGCGGATCGCCGGCCGCATCCGCGGGCGGGTGGCGGCGGGGACGGGGGCCGGGGCGTCCGTGGGGGTCGGCCCGGCTTCGGACGCGCGGGCCGCGTCGCGGCGCGCGGCGACGTGAAGCCTCAAGCCATTCGGGGCGCCGGGTCGCCGCGCACGCGCTCGGCGGGGCGCGCCGCGCCGCCCGCCGATCCGGCGAGCGGCCGGCCGGGGAGGCCCCCGCTGAGGAACAGGCCGAGGACGCCGACGAGCATCACCGAGGACAGCGCGACGCGGAGGCCCGTGTAGCGGGCCTCGGAGTTGTCCTCGACGATCGCGTCGGATGCCGACTCGCTGACTCCCGCATCGGCCAGCGCGCCGCTGAGCTGCTCGTCGGACAGGAACGGGACGCCGCTCTGCATCTGGACGCTCGCCTGGTCCTTGACGCTCTGCGGGACGTCCGGGTTGGACTGGATGCCCTGGCTCAGCGAGGCGGTCAGGGCGGCGATCAGCAGGGAGCCCACGAGCGCCGTGCCGAGCGAGGCCCCGAGGTTGGTCACCGTGTTCTGCAGGCCGCCGACCTCGGGGGCCTCGGCCTCCGGCACCGCCGATACCGCGACCGCACCGAGCTGCGAGGCCAGCGCGCCGATCCCGAGGCCGATCAGCAGCAGCGGCAGCGACACGATCGCCGCGTTAGCGCCGGGCTGCAGGCCGCCGATGAGCACGGCGGTTCCCGCCAGCATCAGGAAGGTCCCGATCCGCACCACGCGACGCGGCGCGGCGGCCGGGAAGATGCGGGGAACGCCGATCGCGGTCGCCAGCAGCCCGATCGACAGGGGCAGGAGCCTCAGTCCGGTCTCGAACGCCGAGAGGCCCAGCACGATCGACAGGAACAGCGGGATCGTGAAGAACACGCCCGCCTGCATGAAGTACTGCACACCGAACAGCGAGAGCCCGCCCGTGAGCCGGCGGTTCTGAAGATGTGCCCGGTAGATCAGCGGCTCCTCGCCTCGCTCCTCGACGCGCGCCTCCCAGCGGAGCAGCAGCCAGAGCACGAGCAGCCCCCCGAGGATGAGCCAGACGACCGGTGAGAGCCCGAGCACCGACGGGCCGCCGGGCTTGGCGGCCACCCAGCCCCACGCGCTCGACCGCAGGAACCCGAGCACGACGGCCGACAGGCCCAGGGCGGACAGCAGCGCTCCGACGACGTCGAGCTTCGGGCGGTGCTCCGGCGGCGCGTCGGCGAGGCTGCGAGCCCGCGAGACGATGGCGAGAGCGACCACGACCTCGCCGGCGAAGACCCAGCGCCAGGAGAACGACGTCGTCACCGCCCCGCCGATGATCGGCCCGGCGGCGACCGCGACCGCACCGGCCGCCGCGACCATGCCGTAGGCGCTCGTCCGCCGCTCGGATGGAAAGTTCCCGGCGACCAGCGCCACGACGGCGGGCATGATCAGCGCCGCGCCGATCCCCTCCAGGCCGGACCACCCGACGATGAGCACGGTGAGGTTCGGCGCGAGCGCCGTGACCAGCGATCCGCTGGCGTATATGAGGCCGCCCAGGACGAACATCCGCCGGCGTCCGAGCAGCGCGCCGAGCTTGCCCCCGGTGATCATCAGGGCGGCCATCACCAGCGTGTAGAGCGTGATGGCCGTCTGCACGCCCGTAACCGTGGTCCCGAGATCCTCGGCGACGGACGCGATCGACACGTTCATGACCGAGCTGTCGAGCGCCATCAGGAACTGCGCGGAGGCCAGCGTGGCGAGCACCGCGGTCGAGCCCCGCACGTCAGAAGGCTGCGCGACGGCCGCGGTGCCCATCGAGCGAGTCTCACCTGACGGGGGCGGGGTGCGCATGACCCGATCCGGGTGACGGCACTCGTCGCCCGCCGCTCAGCGCGGGCGCAGCGGGATCGCTCCAGCGATCCGCGTCCCGCGGCCCGGCGCCGACTCGACGGTCAGCCGCCCCCCGACCGCTTCGAGGCGGTCCGCCATGTTGCGCAGGCCCCCGCCGGCCCCGCGCAGCCGGGCCGCGAACCCCACGCCGTCGTCGCGAACCTCGAATGCCAGCGCCGCCCCGTCCTCGCGCAGCACGATCCACACGCCGGTCGCACCGCGTGCGTGCTTGACCGCGTTCTGCGCCGCCTCGAGGCACGCGAAGTAGACGGCGCTCTCGATCTCGACGGGATGCCGGGCCAGGCCGCGAGCCGTCAGGTGCGAAGGCAGCGGGGAGCCCCGGACGACGCTGCGGAGCGCATCCTCGATTCCGCGATCGGCGAGCGTGGAGGGGTAGATGCCCTGGGCCAGCGAGCGCACGTCGTCGAGCGCGTGGTCGATGTCGAGACCCAGCTCGTGCAGCTTCCTGCTCCCGGCCGCCGGGTCGGTTCGCAGCAGCTCCTCTGCGATGGAGAGCTTGACGCGGAGCGCCACGAGCCGCTGCTGCGCGCCGTCGTGCAGATCGCGCTCGATCCGCGCGCGCTCCTGCGCGGCGGCCGTCGCGATCCGGCTGCGCGAGTCGTCCCGCTCGGCGAGCGAGCGCTTGAGCTCCCTGGTGACGCGTGCGTGCCGGAGGGCGGCGAGCGTGTGCGCGCCCACCGCCTCCAGCAGCTCGTCGTCGCCGTAGAGCGCCTCGTCGAACGAGAGCAGCGCGACGGGCGATCCCCCGTCGTCGACCTGCATCGTCACGCGCCCGGCTCCGTGCGGAGGCGGAGCGTGGCCGCGGTCGGTGGGTCCCCAGTCGCGGCGCTCGTCGTCCCACCAGCGAACCTCGAGCGTCGCGTCGCCGACCGCCGAGGCAAGTGCGGCACGGAGCCGCGGGGGGTCGAGCTCGCCGCCGAGCGTCGCGCTCAGGCGGCCTAGCGCATCGGCGACGAACAGGCGCCGGCGGACCAGCCCGACGAGGAAGGCCGCCGCGATGCCGGGGATGCACAGGCTCCACGCCACGCCGAGCGTCCCGGCCGCCGCGCCGTCCGGCGCAGCCTGCCCGGCGGTGAGGAACCCCGCGAGGACGGCGGTGGACACCATCCCCATGCCGACGACGGGAGCGATCGTACGGCGCCGCAGCGGCGTCGCGGTGCCCATCCGCCACGCGAGGGAGAGCGTCACGCCGCCGAGCAGGAGGATCGAGATCAGCTCGCGGGCGGGCTGGACCACGGCCGCCATCGCCGCAGGCTCGCGGTCGAGGATCAGGAAGGCGTTCGGCGGGCAGCCCGTCCGGCAGGTCGCCCACGGCGCACGGCTCGGATAAACCTCGACGAGGAGCGCGGACGTGAGGTACAGCAGCGTGACCAGGGCGACGATCGCCCCGAACAGGGCGCGGTCGCGGCCCGGCGCGAGCCGCCCGTCGGGGAAGGCGAGCATGAGGTAGATGACGAGCGGCGCGGTGAGCCATCCGACGACCCGCCCGGTGCTGTACGGGAGGCTGTGCGGCGACTCCGCCAGCAGCGTCAGCGCCCAGACCAGGCCGATGCCCACGAGGATCGTGCCGAACCGCCTGGTCCGCGCCGAGCGCCGAGCCACGCCCCCGGCGATCACCGGAACGCCGACGACCACGGCCTGGAGCAGCAGGCGCTGCGGGCGCTCGGCCTGCACGGCGCCCGCGAGGACCAGCGTGGCGGCGACGGCGGCGACCGCGGCCGTCGCCGCCACGCGCATGCCGGCGACCCATGCGCGCTCGCCGCCTCCGTCGCGGCCCTGAGCCGCCGGTGCCGGGAGCATCGTCAGCGCGCGATCGGCCAACGCGGGTCGGCCCATTTGGAAAGAGAACCACATGCGGCGCGTCCCGCAGCGAAGAAGATCTCACCGAGCTCGTCGAGGGGCGGCCGCGGGCGACCCCGCGAGGTGCGATGCCCACAGCCCTCGCAGCAGCCTCGAGTCGAGATCCTGCTTGCGAACGAACGCCGTTGCCCCGCACGACTGCGCCATCGGTCCGAGCGCGCCGATGTCACCCGACGACAGGAGGACGATGACCGTCGCGTCGTGCTCGGCCCGGAGCGAGCGCGCCGTCTCGATCCCGTCGAGCCCGGCCATCCGGACGTCCAGGAGCACGAGATCGGGGTCGACCCTGCGAACGAGCTCCAGCGCCTCCTCGCCGGAGGAGGCCTCGCCGACCGGCTCGAACCCCGGCGTCACCTCGAGCAGCGTGCGCGTCACGTCGAGGAAGATCGGATGGTCGTCGACCGTGACGACGCGAACGTCCCGCGCCGGTCGCCCCCGGTCCTCGGCGTCGTGGCGAGAGGTCATGGGCATGAAACCCCGACCCCGAGGCTTTCAGGCTCACTCGCGGCCTTCCATGGCATGCGCACCCGGAGGCGGGAAAGGCACGCATCCCGATGCACACCGCACGGCCCCGGCGGGTATCGTCCCGCCATGCCGATCCGCGTCGTCCTCGGCGAGGACAGCCTGATCGTGCGCGAGGGAGTGCGCCAGATCCTCGCGAGCGACTCGATCGTCGAGATCGTCGCGATGGCGGGCGACCTGCCCGCGCTGCGCGATGCCTGCGACCGCGAGCGGCCCGACGTGCTCCTCACCGACATCCGGATGCCCCCCGGCAACACCGACGAGGGCATCCGGCTGGCGGGGGAGCTGCGCGACACGCATCCCGAGATCGGCGTCGTCGTGCTCAGCCAGTTCTCGGATCCGAGCTATGCGCTGGCGCTGCTCGACCGCGGGGCCGACGGACGCGCGTACCTGCTGAAGGAGCGGGTGCACAACCGCGCCGAGCTCATGGCCGCGATCCGGGCGGTCGCGGCCGGCGGATCGTTGATCGACCCCAAGGTGTTCGAAGGCCTCGTCGTCGCCCGCGGCAGGGCGGCGCGCTCGCCGCTCAACGAGCTGACCGCGCGCGAGCGCGAGGTGCTGGGCGAGATCGCGCAGGGCAAGAGCAACACCGCGATCGCCGAGTCGCTCTTCCTCACGAAGGGCGGGGTGGAGAAGCACATCAACTCGATCTTCCTCAAGCTCGGCCTCGCGGATGCGCACGACGTGAGCAAGCGCGTCAAGGCGGCGCTGATGCTGCTGGCGGCGACGGGGAGCATCGAGACCGGCGCCGAGCCCGACGCAGGCGCGCCGCCCTCGCGTCCGCGATGACGCGGGCATGGCTCCCGCCCCGGCCGGGGGTCACGCCACGCGCTCCGGGGAACGCGGTCGCATCATCCCTTTCGGGCGATGACCGGCGGCCCGTCCACCGGCGATCGTGCGACGCGGTGCCGAAACCCGACACGGCCTCCGATGGACGCTCCGGACGCAACGCCCACCCCGCCCACGCCACCGACCCCGCCCGCCGTCGCCCGACCTCGCCGGCGTGCGCTGGTGACGGTGCTGCTCGTCATCGCGGTCATCACCGGGTTCATCGCGATGTTCGCCGTCTGGGTCAACCGGCAGGTGCTCAACACCGACAACTGGACGCAGACCAGCAGCGAGCTGCTCGCCGACCCCGAGATCCAGGCCGCGCTGGGCGCCTACCTCGTCGACGAGCTCTTCCGAAGCGTCGACGTCGCCGGGGAGCTGAAGCAGGCGCTGCCCGATCAGGCCGACGGGCTTGCCGCACCGGCGGCCGCCGGCCTGCGCCAGCTCGCAGGCCGCGTCGCGCCGCAGCTCCTGGCGCGGCCCCGCGTGCAGCAGGCATGGAGGCAGGCGAATCGCGCGGCGCACAAGCAGCTCATACGCGTCATCGAGGGCGGCGGGCCGATCGTCTCGACCGGGGGTGGCGACGTCGTGCTCAACGTCCGCGCGCTGATCGACCAGCTCGCGGCGAGCGTCGGCGTCCAGCAGCAGGTCGCGGCGGCGCGCCAAAAGCTCCAGGGTGGCACCGGCGCCGCCGTGCGCGGGGCCGCCGAGCAGCGGCTCGGCGTGACCCTGCCGGCCTCCAGCGGCCGCATCGTCGTCCTGCGATCGGACGAGCTCGAGGCCGCGCAGAAGGTCGCGAAGGCGATCCGCGGGCTCGCCGTCGTGCTGACCGCGGTCAGCCTCGGCCTCTTCGCGCTGGCCGTCGGGCTCGCCGCGGGCTGGCGCCGGGTGGCGCTGCGCACGACCGGGTGGTGCTTCGTCGGGCTCGGACTCGTCACGCTCTTCGCGCGGCGCGTGGGCGGCGAGCGGCTCGTCGACTCGCTCGTCCCGTCGGCGTCCGTGAAGCCGGCGGCGCAGTCGGCCTGGACGATCGGCACGGGCCTGCTCTACGACCTCGCCGCGGCGATGCTCGTCTACGGGCTGATACTCGTCGCCGCGGCGTGGCTCGGCGGATCGACGCGGCCCGCGATCGCGACGCGCAGGGCGCTGGCGCCGTCGCTGCGCTTCCACCTCGCGGCCGTCTACGGCGTCGTTGCGATCCTCTTCCTGCTCGTCCTGCTCTGGGGGCCCACGCCGGCCACGAGGCGCGCCATCGGCATCCTGGTGCTGGCAGCCCTCATCGTCCTCGGCGTCGAGCTGCTCCGCCGCCAGACGGCGCGCGAGTTCCCCGACGCCGAGCCGGGCGAGACGCTGCGCCGGATCCGCCAGGGTGTAGGAGGCGCTCGACGCCGGCGCCGGCCGCAGGCCGGTCCGCAGCCGGCGACGCTCGACGAGCTCGAGCGCCTCGTCGCGCTCCACGATCGCGGGGTGCTCGACGACGAGGAGTTCCGCCGACAGAAGGCGCTCCTGCTGGGCGGCTCCTGAGGCACCGGCCGGGGTCGGTTTCAGATGCCGGTCTGCGCCGTGATCCGCCCGGCGCGGACCTCGCCGGTGAGTGCGGCGTGGTCGCGCTCGTTCTGGTCGGCATACTCGTCCGCGAAGGCGACCATCGCGCGATCGAAGGCGTCGCCGCCGCCCAGGTAGGCGGCGATCGCGACCCGGTCCCCGGATCGCGCGTGGGCGCGGGCGAGGGTCCACGCGCAGGCCCTGCCGTAGGCGGCCATCCGCTCGGGCGCCATTCGCTCGAGATCCGCGGAGAGCTTGCCGTCCCAGAGCTGGCGGACGTAGAAGTCGCGGCGGAGCCCGTCGAGGCCGGTCACGCGATCCCATCCGAGGAAGATGTCGCTGGCTGCCTGCATGAGCCGCTGGCCCTCGACGACGCGCCGGCCCTGGTTGGAGAAGCGGCTCGCTCCGACATGCGGCGCCAGCACGGAAGCCTGCGCCTCCTTGGCCTGCAGCACGAGCGGATCCCCCGCGTCGCGCCCCTCGAGCAGGATGATCCACGCTCGCGTGCCGACGCTGCCGACGCCGACGACCTTGCGTGCCATGTCGATGACCCGGTAGGCGCCGAGCAGGTGTCGGCGGTCATCGGACAGGCTGTTGCGGTAGCTCGTGAGCAGATCGCGCAGTCGCGCAGAAAGGTCGTGCGCCTCCTCCTCTTCCAGCAGCTCGCCGATCGGGACGAGCAGCGGCGGATCGCTGACGATCCGGACCTCGCCGTCGACCCGGCGCGTGAACTTCGCCACGGCGCGCAGGCTGTCCTTGCGCTGCGCCTTTGTGGCCGCCTTGCGGATCGCGCGGGCAGCGGCATCGGCGTCGGCGGCGTCCGCGAAGTCGCGCACGAGCGACTCGGCGTCGAGGCGCGCGTACCAGACCGCCAGGTTCCCCATCGAGGCGAACGCGCGCAGGGTCTCGCGATACTGCCGGGCCGCCCCCGCGACCAGCAGGCGGCGCTGCTTGCCCTTGAACGCGCGGTCGCGGGCGGCGACCTCGATGCTCGCCGCCAGACGCTTGACGTCCCACTCCCACGGACCGGGCAGCGTCTCGTCGAAGTCGTTGACGTCGAAGACGAGCCGGCGGTCCGGCGCGGCGTACGCGCCGAAGTTCATCAGGTGCGCATCGCCGCACGCCTGGACCGTCAGGCCCGAGTGTGGGGTCGTGGCCAGGTCGGACGCCATGATCGCCGCGGCGCCGCGGAAGAACGCGAACGGCGACAGCAGCATGCGCCCGTAGCGGATCGGGACGAGCTCGGGCAGGCGCGTGCGCGCCTGCTCCTCGAGGATCGCAACGGGGTCCGGGCGCTCCGCCGGCGGATGCCAGCCGGCGTGCGCGGCCGGTGGGGCCGATTTGCGTGCCGCCTTGCCGGCGGCCACGCGTGTTGTGGTATCGAGCATGCGGGCCTCAGTCCTCGTCGTTCGCGATGGCCTGGTCGACGGCCTGGTCGATGGCGTAGTCGATGGCGAGCGCCAGCGCCGGAACCGCCGCGACCAGCCGGGCCGCGCCGAGCGCCGGTGCGATCGCCACGAGGACGCTCACGATCTCGTCATCGCTTGCGCGCGCGGCGCGAGCGGTCTCGACGGCGACCCGGCAGGACGCCGTGGGCGCGCCGGATGCGAGCAGACCCGCGAGCCTGACGAGAGCCTCGGTCTTGCGATCGAGGGTCGGCGCGCCCGTCGGCGCTCCGCCCAGAACGCCGCGCACCGTGCGCTCGTCGTTGAGCGACAGCCGCCGGAGCAGCTCCTGGACAGGAGGCGAGGGCTGCCGCGGGCGATCGCGGGGATCCAGCGGCTTGGGGTGTCGGGGCATTGCGCTCGGGGTCCGTCCTTGCTCGGATGAGCGTCCGCCGACCGGCGGCGCGCCGCATCGTCCAAACGAGGTGAAGTCCCGGGTGTTCCTAACCGCCGTCGAGCAGGCCGAGCCGCGTCGCATGCGCCACCGCCTCGGACCGCGACGAGGCGTCCAGCTTGCGGTAGAGCGCGTGCGCCTGCGTCTTGACGGTGTTCGCCGACACGTGCAGCTCGGCCGCGATCGCCCGGAAGGGCAGGTGCGTCGGCAGCAGGCCCAGCACGCGCAGCTCGGCGGTCGTCAGCGACGACGGTCCCGCGATCGCGTCCTCGACGAAGGCGTCCGCACGGTTCCAGGCATCCTCGAGCCAGGCGCGGAGGGCGACGGCGTCGGGGCTCTCGCGGGCGCTGCGCTCGCACTCGGCGAGCAGCGTGCGCGCGCTCGTCGGGTCGCCGAGCCGCAGCTCGGCCCGCGCGAGCGCGAGGGTGGCGGCACCCTCGAAGAACGGCGTGCAGTCACCGTGCCGGGTGAGCAGTCGCCGCGCGTCGCGCACGTCGCGGCGCGCCTCCTCGCCGCGTCCGCGGTGAGCGCGCGCGAGCGCCGAGGCGGCGAAGACGAGCGTGCACGTCACGTACTCGCGCAGGCCGACCCGCTCGACCTGGGCGCGGGCGAGCTCCGCGAGGCGGGCTCCGTCCTCCCATTCGTCCTCCATGAGCGCCGCCAGCGCGAGGAGGGCAAGGCACACGACCTGGGTGCTCGGAGCGCAGATCGCGCCGCGGCGAGCACCTTCCTCCAGTCGCTTCAGGCCGGCTTCCGGGTTCCCCGAGAACACGTCGGCGGAGCCTTCGAGCAGGCAGCACAGAGCGCGCCAGGGGCTCTCCTGGGGCTCGAGCGCGCTCGCGCGTGCCGCATCCGCGCGCATCTGCGCGATGCCGTCGCGCACCACGGCCGCGTGCATGATCGCCACGCCGGCCTCGAGGTCGCCGCGCCGGTCGGCAGGCACGTCGTCGAGCCGCGCGTTCGCGATCTGCGCCCAGTGCTCGACGTGGTCGCGCTCGCCGTGGGTCATGTGCACCGCGGCGGCGGCGAGCGCGAGCTCGGGGTGGTGTGCGAGCTGCTCGCCGGTGAAGCGCTCCAGCCAGCGCGTGACCGCCGCGCTACGCCCGTACGCGACGTACGAGGGCACGACGCTCCAGATGAGCTCGCCCGCTCGCGCCTCGTCGCCTGCGGCGAGCGCGTGCTCGATCGCGCGGTCGGCATCGCCGTGCTCGTCGTACCACTCGCTGGCGCGGTGGTGGACCTCGGCCTCGCGCTCGGGCTCGACGCGGCGCAGCTCCGCGCGCAGCATCTCCGCGAGCAGCCCGTGGCAGCGGAAGCGCTGATCGCTGCGATCCAGGGGGGAGAGCGGCAGGCTCGAGCGGGCGAGATCACGGAGCGTGGCGCCGGATCCGCCTTCGTGCAGGACCGCGTCGCAGAGTGGGCCCGACAGCTCCTCCAGCGGCGAGATCCTCATCAGGAATGCCGCTTCGGCGGGCAACAGCCGCGAGAGCAGCTCGTCGCGCAGGTAGTCGGCCACCAGGCGGTCGTCGCCGGAGAACCGCGCGATGGCGGCTGCTACGTCGTCCTGCTCGCGAAGCGCGAGCGCCGCGAGGTACAGACCGGCGGGCCAGCCCTCGGTGCGCCTTACGAGCGTGTCGAGCTGCTCGCCGTCCAGGCGCAGCCCGGCGGTGCTCAACATGGCGCGTGCCTCGCCGCGGGTCATGGCGAGGTCGCGCGAGCGCAGCTCGACGATGCGCTGATGCACCCGGAACCGGCCGAGCGGAAGCCCCGACTCGCTTCGCGACGCCAGCGCAAGGACGGAGCCGGCCGGAAGCCTCTCCGAGAGCAGGCCGAGCGTCTCGATCGTCTCGGGTCGCTCGAGCGCCTCGACCTCGTCGAGCACGAGCGCGAAAGGCCTGTCGGGATCGGCGAGCGCTCGCGCGAGCCGAGGCAGGACGGCCGTCGCGGAGGTCGGCGGCGACGCCATGAGCTCGGTGAGGGCCTCGTCACCGCCGGGGCGGATCTCGGCGAGCGCCCGGACGATCTCGACGAGCAGGCCGACGGGATCGTCGTGATCGTGGTCGGCGGTCACCCACGCGAACGGCCGGGGGTCGTGCTCGGCCCACTGTCGCAGCACCGTGGTCTTGCCGTAGCCGGCGGGTGCGACGACGATCCGCAGCGGGATCTCGTCGGCGCCGCGGAGCACGCGGACCAGTCGCTCGCGCACGACGAGCGTGGAGCGAGCCGGCGGCAGGTCCGCACTCGGGGGCGCGTCCCGTGGCTGCTCCTGCGGTGCGGCGGCGGAGCCCTCGACCCGCGCAGCCACCAGACCGAGTCGAGCCCTTCCCGGACGTCCAGCCATCGCCCGAGGTTCGCGCCCTGCCCGCATCGCCGCAAGCAGGCGCGCATGTCATGTGTCGCGCAGGCGCATCGCACGTCGCCCGTGGTGCGCGTCTCACTCGGCGGCGTCCGCTCCCGCGGTCGCGGCGCGGCGCCATCGCGTGGGCGCCTCGACGCGACGCGGGCTGCCTGAGTCGCGTTCCGCGGGTGGGGTGGGGCGGGCCTCGAAGCGACGTGGCTGCAGTAGCTCAGGTATGGGCAGCGTTTCTGCAGCCACAACGCGATTCGTGGGCATGGTGAAACTTCCGACTGCAGTAGCTCAGGTATGGGCCGGGTTTCTGCAGCCGCGTGCGACGACCGCGGCGGCTCGCGCGACGCCGGCGGCTCGCGCGGCTCGTGCGGCGGCTCGTGCGTCGCCCGCCGGCTCGCGCGACGCCGGTGGCTCGTGCGCCTCCTGCCCATGTGCTGGAGAGCATCGGTCGCACCGGCCTTCGCGCACGCCCCCAGCAGCACCGGCGCGCCGGTTTGCGCCTCGAGGCCCCCGGGCAGACCACCCGGACGATGGGCAACGACGGCTTGTCGCTCGACGTCAGCGAGCTCGGCGAGGCCGGAGCGCTCGTCCGACCTCGCGGCGACCTGTCGATCGTGACGGCGCCGAAGCTCGCCGCTCGGGTCGGT
>JANJTP010000006.1 GCA_024711025.1 Solirubrobacteraceae bacterium | reverse complement strand
GCGAGCGGCGCGCGACGGCGGCTGAGCCCAGCGCGCCGCCGGAGCGCCAGCGGACCCGCCGGCCGCCGAGCGCGCCGGCCGCGGCGCCCGAGTCGCGCACCCGCAGCGTGCCGCTGACGCGGCCGCGCACGCGGACCGTCCCGGCCACACCACGCCCGAGCGCAAGCCGGCCGCTGAGCCGCACGCCCGGAACGTACGAGTACTCGCGCAGCGCCACCGTCAGGCCGCGCTCGCCGTAGGAGCCGCCGCGCAGCCCGCCGCCGCGGGTCGCGACGCCGGCCCACAGCGCCTCGAGGACGCTGAAGCGGGCCTCCTCGACGGTCGCCAGCGCGGCTCGCAGCACCCGACCCCGCTCGCCCGACACGCCCGGCGCCGGCCGCACCGCGGCGAGCGAGACCGGCGGGCGAGGAGGCACGCCGACCTGATCGCTCTGGTCACGGCACGGGTCGCCGACGGCGCGGCCCGCGGCGAAGCGCCGCAGGGCGACGCTCGCGCAGCCGGTGGCGTCGGTGTCGACCACGTCGTGGCCGTTGCCGGGGACCGCGACGAGCTGGGCGCCGGGCACGAGAGCCTTCAGGTCCCGGGCGTTCTCCAGCGGCGTGCGCACGTCCAGCCGGCCCGCGAGCAGCAGGGTCGGCACCGACGGCAGGGGCCCGCTCGACGGCGCCGGCGTGGGCGTGGCCGGGAAGAGCAGGCAGTCGTCGACGTAGCTCGACGAGCGCACCGCCTCGGCCGACCAAGGCGCGTAGTCCGACGGCGGGATCGCGGCGAGCGCCGCCGAGGCCAGTGCAGCACGCGTCTTTGGCGCCGCGCCGAGCGGGTACGGCAGCGCCGCGTCCTGGCAGCCGGTGACGACGTTCAGCCCGAAGCTCAGCTCGCTCGCCGGCGACCGGGGTCCCTGCGCGATCCGCCGCAGCCGCAGCAGCGCGGCGGGGTCGCCGGCGCGCGCGGCGGCAAGGGCGCCGGGCAGGCGGGCCTGCATGAACGGGTTGAGGTCGGCGGCCGTCACGAGGAAGCTCAGCTCCTCCTCGCTGCGCAGGCTCGCGGTCCGCGCGCGGCCGGACGCGTCGAACGCCGTGCCGCTGAGCGGGCCGGCGCGAAGGCGCTGGGCGACGGCGCCGAGATCCCCGACGGGATCGGTCGTGGCGCCGTCGCAGCGACCTTCGGCGCACTGCTCGCGCAGCACGCGCGGCAGGTTGCGGTACGTGTCGAGGTAGAAGCCGTCGGGCGGCTGCGGCCCGACCACCGAGTCGAGCACGAGCGCAGCCGTGCGCCGCGGATGCGCGCGAGCGTACTCCTGCGCGACCCAGGTGCCGTAGCTGATGCCCATCAGCGCGATCCGCTGCGCGCCGAACGCGCGCCGCAGCGCCTCGATGTCCGCGACCGTGTCGACGGTCCTATAGAAGGCGCGGCGGGGGCCGATCCGCGCGGCGCATTCGGCGACCGCCTCAGGCGTGAACGGATCGAGCGCGCGCAGCCGCTGAAGCCGAGGGCAGTCGAGCGCCCCCGAGCGCCCGGTGCCGCGCTGGTCGAGCACGACCAGCCGCCGGTCGCGCAGCAACGGATCGAGGCTCATCGCGAAGCTGCCGGCGGCGTCGACCGAGCTCTGGCCGGGGCCGCCGGAGAGCGCGACGAGCAGCCCCGCGCCACGCGGGTAGCTGCGCTGGGCGGCGACCGCGAGCCTCAGCGTGCCCGGCACGGCGCCGCGATGGTCGAGCGGTACGCGCAGCTCTCCGCAGGAGAACGACGGCTCGGCCCGGCAGGGCGCGAGGCGCAGCGCGAACGCCGCTGACGGCGCCGTCAGCGCGCCGGCGCCGACCACGAGCGCCGTGAGCACGAGTCGTGCGGCGCGGCGCGGCGCGACGCTGCGGCGGGGCGCGGTCACGCGGCCACGCTACCCGCTCCTCCCGAGCGCGCGGCGCGGCGCCGCGGCGGCGGCTCCCAGAGCGACGTGGCTGCAGAAACTCAGGTATGGGCGGAGCTTCTGCAGCCACGGCTCTACTCGCAGCGATGGCGGGGGCTCTGGCTGCAGAAACTCAGGTATGGGTGGAGCTTCTGCAGCCGCAACGCTAACTCGCGGCGGCGCGCAGGGGCCTCACTTCGTCCCCTCCACGCGCAGCTCGCGCGGCTCGCGCGGCTCGTATCCCCCGCACTCGACCACCGGCGTACGCGGATACTTCGGGTATCGGGGGTCGTCGAACGAGCGCTCGCACAGCGAGAACCGCGAGCCCCGCGTGTTTGCGATCAGGCGCTGATGCGCGCAGCCGGCGCAGAGGCCGAAAGGCGAGCCCACCCTGCAACTATACTTTCTGAAGCGTGGCGACGTTCGGCAGACTGCTCGGGTTCCTGCGCCCGTACCGCACGGGCGTGACGGCCGCGCTGCTGCTGGCCGCCGCGGCGATGACGATGACCGTGGCGATCCCGTGGCTGACCGGCCGGGCGATCGACGCGATCCGCAGCGGCGACCAGCCGGGGCTGAAGTGGCTGGGGCTGGCGGTCGCGCTCGCCGGCGTGCTGAGGCTCGCGCTGACCGTCGTGCGCCGGCTCGTCGCCGGCCGCGTCTCGCTCGGCGTCGAGCGCGACCTGCGCGACGACATGTATCGGCACTTCCAGGCCCTGGAGCTGGCCTTCTTCGATCGCCAGCAGACCGGCCAGCTCATGTCGCGCGCGACGGTCGACCTCCAGTCGGTGCGCTTCTTCCTCGGCTACGGGCTCGTGTTCATGGTGCAGTCGGGCCTGACGATCGTGCTCGCGGCCGTCGCGATGACGCTCGTCGACCCGATGCTCGCGGCGGTGTCGCTCGCTCCGGTGCCGTTCGTCGTGCTCGTCGCCGCGCGCTACGGGCACCGCTCGCGACCGGCGCTCCAGGAGGTCCAGCAGCGGATCGCCGAGCTGACGGCCGAGATCGAGGAGAGCATCTCCGGGGTGCGGGTCGTCAAGGCGTTCGCCGCCGAGCCGCGCCAGCGCCGGCGCATCGTCCACCGGGTGGCGCGCGTCTTCGACCAGGCCCTCCTCGCGACGCGGATCCAGGCCTTCTACAGCCCGCTGATCGGCTTCCTCCCCCAGGTCGGCCTCGCCGCGGTGCTGTTCGTAGGCGGGCGCCGCGTGATCGGCGGCGGCATCTCGCTCGGCGAGTTCAGCGCCTTCTACACCTACCTCCTGATGCTCATCGGCCCGATGCGAACGCTCGGCATCTCGCTCGGCATGGCACAGCGCGCGACCGCCTCGGGGGCCCGCCTCTTCGAGATCCTGGACCGCGAGCCGCGGGTCATCGCCCGGCCCGGCGCGGGACCGCTGCCTTCCGGACACGGGCGCGTCGAGCTGCGCGACGTGAGCCTGCGCTACGAGGACGCCGCGAGAGACGCGCTGCGCGACGTGAGCCTCGTCGTCCCCGCCGGCCGGACGGTCGCGCTCGTCGGACCGACCGGGTCGGGCAAGACGACGCTCGTCCAGCTCCTGCCGCGCCTCTACGACGTCAGCGCCGGCGCCGTACTGATCGACGGCGCCGACGTGCGCGACGTCGACCCGGCCGACCTTCGCTCGCAGATCGCCGTCGTGACCGATGACCCGTTCCTCTTCTCGGCGAGCGTGCGCGACAACATCGCCTACGCGCGCCCCGGCGCGAGCGACGAGGAGGTCGTCGAGGCGGCTCGACGCGCGCAGGCCCTCGACTTCGTCGAGCGGCTGCCGGACGGCCTCGACACGCTCGTCGGCGAGCGAGGCCTCACGCTCTCCGGGGGCCAGCGCCAGCGGCTGGCGATCGCCCGCGCGCTGCTCGCCGACCCCCGCATCCTGATCCTCGACGACGCCACGTCGAGCGTCGACGCCTCGACCGAGCGCCAGATCAAGGAGGCGCTGCGTGAGGTGATGGCGGGGCGCACGACGTTCGTCGTCGCGCACCGGCTGTCCACGATCTCGCTGGCGGACGAGATCGTCGTGCTCGACGAGGGCGAGCTCGTCTCCCACGGCACGCACGAGGAGCTGCTCGAGCACAACGAGCTCTACCGCCAGATCGTCGAGAAGGGGCTGCCCGACCAGGTCTTCCTCACGCGCAAGCCGCTCGAGCCGGAGGTCGCGGGGCTTTGAGCGGCCACTGGGGACCGCCGCTCGACGACCGTCCTCCGGTCGCGCCGCACGACGCGCCGTGGCGCGAGCGCCTGTCGCTGCTGCTGGCCGACTCCCGCCGGCGGCTGCGCGGCACGAGCGATCGCGGGCGCAAGGTCCAGGGGCTCGCGGCACTGCTGCGCCCGTACCGGGCGCGCTCGCTGGTCGCGTTCGGGGCGATCCTCGTCAGCGTCGCCGCGGCGCTCGCGCCGGCGCCGCTGGCCGCCAAGGCGATCGACGACGGCATCGTGCCGGGCGACCTCTCGACGCTCAACCTCGTCGTCGCCGCCTACCTGCTGAGCGTCCTGGCCCTCTGGGCCTCCTCGTACGCCCAGACGTACCTCGTCGGATGGGTCGGCCAGCGCGCGCTGCAGGATCTGCGGCTGAGGATCTTCGACCACCTGCAGCGCCAGCCGATCGGCTTCTACGAGCGTCGGCCCGCCGGCGTGCTGATCAGCCGGATGACGAACGACGTCGATGCGCTCAGCTCGCTGGTGACGGACACGATCGTCACGCTGCTCACAGCGTCGCTGACGCTGCTCGGCTCGATCGCGATCCTGTTGTTGCTCGACTGGCAGCTTGCGCTGATCGTGTTCCTGATCTTCCCGGTGATGGCGGTCGCCTCGCTGCTCTTCCGGATCGTCAGCGCCGACGCCTACCGGCGCACGCGAGAGACGATCGGTGCGATCACCGCGGACCTGCAGGAGACGCTCTCGGGAATCCGCGTCGTGCGCTCGTTCGCCCGCGAGTCACTGCACCGCGAGCGCTTCGCCCGGCTTAACGAGGTCAACCGCGCCGCCAACATGACGACCGTCAACCTCAACGCCGCCTACTTCCCGGCGGTCGAGTTCATCAGCTCGCTGGCGACCGTGATGGTGATCGTGTTCGGTGGGCTGCAGGCGATCGACGGCAACATCGCGGTCGGCGTCCTCGTCGGCTTCGTGGCGGCGCTGAACGGCTTCTTCGACCCGATCGGCCAGCTCTCGCAGGTGTACACGACCTACCAGTCCGGGATGGCGGCGCTGGACAAGATCTTCGAGCTGCTCGACACCGAGCCGGACCTCGTCGACGCGCCGGACGCCCACGAGCTGCCGCGTGTGCGCGGCGAGATCCGGCTCGAGGGCGTGACGTTCCACTATGCGCGACGCGGCGGCCCGCGCGACGGCGACCGGGGCAGCACGAACGGCGACCGGGACAGCCCGAACGGCGCCGCGCCGGCGCCGGTCGGGCCGGCGCTCGACGACGTCAGCCTGACGATCCCGCCGGGACAGACGATCGCGCTGGTCGGCGCGACCGGCGCCGGCAAGTCGACGCTCGCCAAGCTCGTCGCGCGCTTCTACGACCCGGCCCGCGGCCGCGTGCTGGTCGACGGCCACGACCTGTGCGAGGTCACGATGCGCTCGCTGCGCTCGCAGCTCGGCATCGTGCCGCAGGAGGCCTTCCTGTTCAGCGGGACGCTCGCCGAGAACCTGCGGTTCGCACGCGAGGACGCCACCGACGAGCAGCTCGAGCAGGCGGCACGGGCGGTGGGCGCCTGGGACTTCGTCGAGCGTCTGCCCGAGGGGCTGGACACCGAGATCGGCGAGCGCGGCGTCCAGCTCTCCGCCGGGCAGCGCCAGCTCGTCGCGCTCGCGCGCGCGCTGGTCGCCGACCCGCGCATCCTGATCCTCGACGAGGCTACCTCCAACGTCGACCTCCACACCGAGCTGCGGCTCGAGCAGGGGCTGCGGCGCCTCTTCGCCGGACGGACGGCGATCGTCGTCGCCCACCGCCTCTCGACGATCCGCCAGGCCGACCGGATCGTCGTGCTCGAGCACGGACGGATCGCCGAGCAGGGCACCCACGACGAGCTCATCGAGGCCGGCGGCGCCTACGCGGGCCTCTACAGCGACTGGGCGCGGCAGGCGGCGGCGTAGGGCTGACGGCCGTGCACGACTGTGGTGATCTCTTCCGACGACCACGCGCTTGGAGCCGCTGCTGCGAGCGACGCGTCTCGGTGAGATACTTGGCGTCACGTCCCGTCTCCCACAGCCTGAACCCGGAGCCATGAAAGGGCACCTCAGCTGTTGAAGCCAACAAGTCCAGGGCGGCGTATGGCTACGGAGCGACGATGGGTGCATTACTGCTCGCCGCCTTTCTGACATTCTTCATTCCCGGTACGATCACTCGTAGCTGGGTAATCGGCGTCGTCGCTCTAGTTGTGGTACCCGCCTTTTACGGTGCGCTGCTCCTTGGTTTAGTCGGGCGGGACCTCGGTGACAACTGGGAGCTGGTCGCGTTGTTGGTGTGGGGAGCATCGCTCACCGGCGTGGCAACTGGCGTGACGATAGGGCGACGGCTCTTCGGAAGGGTCGAAGACGCTTGACAGCCAGAAGAGGTGCTCCGGTCGTTTTCGTGACGGTCATCGCAGTGGCGGGTTGACGGTCGGGCTTGAGCAGCAGAGGTGGATAACCGCGATCAGGGGCTCGGGGCCGCGGAAGCCGAAGCTGCGGTTCACCCTCGCGCACCGCGACCCCGAACTCGCGACGGCGCTTGCGGACGTGATTGCGGACCGTCGCCTCAGCGACCGCGACACCGTACCCATCGACGAGCCGCCGCCAGATCCGCTTGGCGGTGTGGCCCTGCTTGCGCGGCGCCTAGAGATCGGCGATCAGCCAGTCGTCGATCAGCTCGCGATACGCGCCGAGCTTCGACGGCGGCCGCTTGGGCAGCGGTACGGGCGAGACCAGCGCCTGGCGGGCCGCCCGGCGATGCACCCCGTACCACGCCGCCAACGGCCGGATCGACAGGCCCTCACGGTCGCGGTCACGCCTGATCTGCTCGAACTGCTCCACTCGCGAGCCTTCGTGCAGGCCTTACGCCACGCGATCCGGCGCCACGATCGGCAGGCCCGCTTCAAGTCCGCGCCGGCGCATGGCGCCGTCGTTGGTGACGACGACGGCCCCGAGGCGCGTCGCGAGGGCGACGTACGTGGCGTCGTAGACGGTGAAGCCGTGCGCCAACCCGAGCGCGAGCGCCTGCGCGGCCAGCTCCCCAGCCGCGTGGAAGCGGATCGCGGCAGCGGACAGGTCGGCGATCGCGGCCAGCGCCGCGTCGGCGGAGAGCTCTCGCCGCCGAACCCTCTTCCAGAGCACGCTCCCGACCTCGAGCAGGACGAAGTCGGGAGCGTGCAGCTCCACGTCCGCGCCGAGTCGGTCCAGTGCCGCCTCCGTCAGGTCCGAGGCCGGATCGACCACGTAGAGCGCGGCGAGCACGCTCGCGTCGAGCACGTAAGGAGTCACGTCCGCCGCTATCGGTCGCGATCCGTGCGGATCTCCTCGGCGACCGTGGGGCCGCCGGCGTCCGGGCGGGAGCGCTCACGGATCGTGCGCGCGCGCACGAGCAGAGCGGCGACGGGGAGCTCAACCCGCTCGCCCAGGTCGCGCCGCAGGATGTCGATGGCCGCTGCGCTGATCGAACGATCAGACCCTTTCGCCTGTGCTCGCAACCGCTCGTACAGCTCCTCAGGCATGTCGCGGACGTAGAGCGTGGGCATGCCCATGATGCTAGCGGCTCGCTAGCAGGGACTCCAGGCATGCATCTGCGGGGCGGCAGCACCGCTTCCGGCTTGCGGTGGGGGCCAAAGCGACCCACGACCGTCACTGCGGGACTAGGATTCGAACCTAGACTAACTGGTCCAGAGCCAGCCGTGCTGCCGTTACACCATCCCGCAAGGCGCGGTGAGCGAGTATAGGCGGTGCCCCTCTCGCGCTGAGCCCAGACCCGCCGCCGGCAGAGCCTCCCGGCCTCGTCGGCGCATCGCCCCCTCGCCGCGTCGTTGCCGTCAGCCGGCGAGGACGACGTCGATCACGCTGTGCCTCCCGACGGCCCGCGCGAAGCGCGCGTCTGCGGTGAGCAGCGGCACGCCGTCGTCGGTCAGCCCTTCGGCCAGTGCCAGGTAGGTGGCGTCGTAGGCCGAGAAGTTCGCCCTGAGCTCCCAGGCCCTCGGGAGCAGGACGTCGTGCGGGCAGCGCTCGACGGGGAGGTCGAGCAGGTCCTGGACCGCTTCTTCGGCTCGGGCGACCGACGCCTCTCCGGCACAGACCAGGCGACGCAGCGCGCTGAGCACCTCGACGTCCAGCAGGTGGGGAGCGTGCAGCGCGTGGTCATGGTCTGCGATGTGCTCCGCGATGCGATCGGCGGCGGGCCGGCCGAGCAGCAGCTCGGCGACCGCGCTCGCGTCGACGACGAGCATCAGCGCTGGTCGCGCTCGCTGCGGATCAGCTCGGCGGCGCAGGCGCCGCCGACGGGCGCGCGCCGGCGGATGCGGGCGAGAACCTGCTCAGGCGACGGCTTGTGCGCCAGTCGCGGCAGCTCGCGCAAGACGAGCTCCGACATCGTCGTGCCCTCGCGCGCCGCGCGCTCCTTCAGCGAGCGGTGCAGGTCGTCCGGGATGTTCCGCACCTGGAGCATCTTCATGGTCCGCACAAACTAGCATGTGCAGAACATGTTGGCATCCGCCTCGCGGCAATCGCCGGCCCTCGCCCGCACCGCGAGCGCGATCGCTAGCGGGAACCGTTGAAGAGCGGCGTGACGCGGCTCTCGAGCCCCGGGTCGAGGCAGATCATGACCTGGTCGCCCGCCTCGATCAGCGTGTCGCCGCGTGGGACGAAGCCGCCGTCCTCGCGCAGCACCGAGATCAGGAGGCTGCCCTCGGGCATCGCGATCGCCGCGACCGAGCTGCCCGCCGCCGGCGAGCCGGCGCCGACCTCGAGCTCGATGATCTCCAGCTGCTCGCCCGGCAGGTCGAGCAGGTGCACGAGCCCGTACTCGGGGACCTCGTGCTCGATCAGGCGCAGGATCAGGTCGGTCGCGCTGACCGCGGGCTCCACGCCCAGCAGCTCGAAGTACCTGCGGTTTCGCGGGTTGTTGACCCTGGCGATGATCCGCTCGACGAGGTACTTCTCGCGCGCGATCTGACAGATCAGGATGTTGTCCTCGTCGTCGCCGGTCACGGCGATGACGAGGTCCGCCCGCTGGATGCCGGCCCGCTCCAGGACCCAGAGCTCGGTCGCGTCGCCGTATTGGACGACGTGCTCGAGCTCCTCCTCGATCGCCAGGTAACGCGGGCGCAGCTGCTCGATCAGCGTGACCTCCTGGCCCTTGCCGAGCAGCTCGCGCGTGAGGTTCAGGCCGACCTTGCCGCCTCCGACGATGATCGCGTACATCAGGCAACGGCCTCGTCGGCGATGCTGCGCAGCTCGCGCTCGAACTCGAGGATCGCGTAGCGCGTCGGGCAGATGGTGCGCAGCCCCTGCGCGGCGTACCACTCCGCGCGCAGCGGGTCCATCACCCGCACGAGCACGTGCGGGACCTCGAACATGCGCTGCGCGATCTGGGCGATCGTGAGATTCGTGTTGTCGCCGTCGGTCGAGGCGATGAAGACGTCCGCCTGCTCGATCCCGGCCTCGACCAGCGCCTCGCGCTCGAGGGCCTGGCCGATCGTGAAGCGCCCCCCGGCGTCCTCCCAGGTGGTCGCCTGCCCGGCGTCGAGCCGCTCGTGCGAGAGGGGATCCTCGTCGAGCACCGAGACCTCGTGGCCTTCGGCGAGCATCGAGCGTGCGACCGACGAGCCGACCCGACCCGCCCCGACGATAAGGATGAACGACATCGCGGCCCGACTCTAGCGCCCGTCGCGGGAGTCCGTCCCGCCCCTCCGGGCCGCCTCGTGGTCGTCCGTGCCGCCCGCCGAGACCGGCCTGTCGCCGACCGGCGGGGCCGTCAGGATCACCGGGCACGTGGCCTTTGCGAGCACGTGCTTGGTGGCCTCCCCGACGAACGCGTCGAAGCCCGGGCGCCCCCCGAGCCGGGCGCCGCCGCGAATCCGCGTCGGCTCCTCGGCACCGAGCACGATCGCTTGCACCCCGCGCCGGCGCGCCTCGTCGACGATCGCCTGACCGGCCCGGCGGGCGCGCACGGTGGCGGTCGCGACGAGAACCCCCTCGTACTCCTCACCGACCGCCTTCGCGCGGGCCAGCGCCGCTCGCGCGCGCCGCAGCTCGCCGTCCGGCAGCCGCGCGTCGATCGGGAGCGCCATCGGCACCTCGAAGACCCAGATCGCCTCGATCGTCGTCGGCTCGCCCTCCTCGGCGTCCTCCACCGCGAGCCGGCCCGCGGTCTGGACGATGTCGTCGTCCAGCGGCGTGCCGAACACCGGCACGAGGATCGACCCGTACTCGGCCCCGACGTGCTCGCCGAGGAGAGCCTCGCGCGGCACCGTCACGCGTGCCAGCAGCGGGGCGCCGGTCGCCCGGCGGTGCACGACGTACATCGCCAGCCCGAACGCCATCCATGCCAGGCCGACCCAGCGCGCCCCCTCGTGCGTGACGACGACGCTGACCCAGATCAGCATGCTCAGCACGAGCCCCACGAGGGCCGGCAGCGGCAGCACCCCCCGGCGCGTGCGCAAGCCGAACGGCATCCCGTACGTCCGTGCGCGCCGGGGCTCGCTGAAGCGCAGGCGGATGATCGACGCGTGCGCGATCGTCAGCCCGAGCAGCGCGCCGAATGCGTAGAGGCCGAGCAGGAGATCGAGGTCGTGAGGCAGCGCGAGAGCCGCCGCGAGGGCGCTCGCCAGGACGATCAGCACCCACGGCGTGAAGCGCGTCGGGTGCAGGCGACCGATCGCGCTGGGGACCTGACGATTCGTCGCCAGCGAGTACGCCAGCCGCGAGAGGCCGAGCATCGCCGAGTTCGCGGCCGCGATGAGCGTCACCGCGGCGACGGCCGCGACCGCGTAGCGCAGGCCGTCGCGCAGCCAGCCCTGCTCGAAGGCGGCGGCGACGCCGAGCACCGGAGCGTCGTGGTAGGTCGTGCCGAGCTTGGTCACCCCCTCGACGACGGGCTGGGCGCTGATCGCGACCAGTGCGATCCCGGTGTAGACGACGAACACCGTCAGCGACGATGCGCTGACGAGCCGCGCGAGCCCCGCACGGCTCACGTCGACCTCTCCTGACAGCCCGGACGACGACTCGAGGCTCGTCGAGACGACCGTCGCTATCCCCAGCGCGACGACGACGTCCTCGACCGTCGGCGAGCTGCCCAGGTCGATCGAGGCGGTGATCGCCTGTGCGTCGAACAGCAGCGCCATTCCCAGCCCGATCAGCAGCAGCTGGAGCGCGAGGTCGGCGGCCACGAGGAGCCGCATCCGCCGCGATCGCGTCGTCGAGAAGCCGCGGATGTTGCGTACGGCGACGTAGGCGAGGATCGCCAGCAGCGCGACCGTCTCGACCGAGCCGTGACCCAGCGGAGCCCAGAAGGCTCCCAGGTAGTTCGTCGCGGAGAATGCGGTGGCCGCGATCAGGATCACGTAGTCGAGCAGAACCGCCCAGCCGGCGACGAAGCTCCACAGCTCGTTGAACGCGTAGCGCGCGAAGACGGTCGAGCCGCCGCGATCCTGGTGCAGCGAGCTTCCCTCGACGTACGTCATAGCGGCGAGCAGGAACATCACGCCGGAGACGAGGAAGACGAGCGGGGTCAGGTCGAGGGCGTAGTCGGCGACCACACCGAGCGTGAAGTAGATCGCGCTCGCCAGGACCGTCCAGACGATGCTGAACAGCGTCGGCGAGCCGAGCCCTCGCAGGAACAGCTGGTCGCGGCGCCCGATCGGCGGCTCGCTGCGGGGCGCGTCGCTCACCGCGTCCTCCGGGTCACCCAGATGCGTCCCGCACCGGCGGCGACGAAGAGCACGCCGAGCAGGACACCCACGGCGAGCACGCCGCCGCCCGCGGCGATCGTCCGGACCACCATCGTGACGCCGATCGCGATCAGCAGCGCGGAGAAGACCGTCGTGATCAGGCTGTGCGCCTCGCGTCCGCCCATGACCGTGATCTTCCTACGCTCGGACGCCGACGCCGGCACCGGCGGCCACGCGCTGGCGTGCGGCCGCAGGATCGGTCTGGACGATCACGCGGCAGGGCCTCTCCTCGAGAACCGTCTCGAGCGTCCGGCCGAACAGCGAGCCGGCCTGCCGCGGCGGCAGCGGCATCACGATCGCTCGCGCGCGCAGCAGGCGGGCCTCTTCGACGATCAGCCGCCCGGTCTGGCCTGCGCGCACCTTCTCCCAGCGGCCGGTGACGCGTCGCCCGCCCTGGATCCGCGCCTGCTCGACGATCGCCTGGGCGCGCGCTTCCTGCTCGGGCATCGTCGCGTCGATCGGCGAGGAGGCGGGGACGACGATCGGCACGAGGACGTGGATGCCGCGCCGCCTGCGCGCGGCGAGCTTCACGGCGGTCGCGACCGCTCCCGGCGAGTAGCGCCGCGGGTCGAGCGCGACCAGCACCGACTCGTACTCGGCCTCGTGCTCGACAACCGGCCGCGGCACCGCCACGCGCACGGTCTCCGTCAGGCCGAGCCCCTGGCGGCGGCGGTACCACGGATAGAACACACAGCCCACGGCGAGCCAGCCGATCCCGGCGATCGCGACCGCGCTGTAGATGCTCGTGATGACGACGAACGCGAGGCTCGTCGCCAGCGCGCCGATGACCGCGAACACGGGAACGTCGACGCCCCGCAGCCGGACGTTCATCGGACCGCGATACGGGCGCTCGGCGTCAGGGCGCGCGATCCGCAGCCGGATGACGGCCAGGTGCGCCATCGTGAACGACAGCATCGCGCCGAACGCGTACATGTTGCCAAGGAACGCGGCCTGGCCCGTCGTCATCGCCAGGCAGGCGATCCCGCCGAAGACGAGGATGCCGACCCACGGCGTGTCGAACGTCGGATGCAGCCGGCGCAGCCGGTCGGGCATCTGCCGGTGGATCCCCATCGAGTAGACCAGGCGCGAGACGCCGATGATGCCGGCGTTGGTGGCGATCACGAGGATCGTCGCCGCGAGCAGCCCGACGTACACCTCGGCCGCACCCTGCAGCGGACCGAGGTGCATCTGCTCGACGACGCCGAGGATCGGGTCGCCGGCGAATCCGCCCTTCTCCTCCCCGACCCCGAGCAGCGTCTGGTAGCTGCCGTCCGCGCCCTGGGTGACCGGGAGCGCCGACAGCGCCACCGCGGGCAGGGCCGCGTAGATCACGAAAACCGCGCCGACCACTCGGTTGATCGCCTTGGGGATCGTGCGCTTCTCGTCCTTGGCCTCTTCGGCCATGTTGGAGATCGTCTCGATACCCGTGTAGGCGATCATCCCGACGGGGATCGCGACGAGGAAGTCCTTCCAGCTCGGCGCGACGCCGAGGTCGACGTTGCCGACGAGCGTCTCGGGCGAGAGGACCAGCACGGCGCCGATGACGACCAGCAGCAGCTGCGTGGCGAAGTCGAGCAGCGCCAGCGTGACGTTGACGCCGGCAGACTCCTTTACCCCGACGATGTTGACCGCGGCAAGGGCCGCGACGACCACGATCCCGCCGACGATGTCCGCGGGCGAGGAGCGCAGCGGCTCCCAGAAGAGCCCGCCGACGTAGTGCGGCACGAAGAACGCGGAGATCGCGATCGTGATCGTGTACGTCAGCATCTGGCCCCAGGCGGCGAAGAAGGACCAGAACTCGTTGAACGCGCGGCGGGCGAAGCTCGACGAGCCCCCCGCCTCGGGGAACATCGCAGTCGCCTCGGCGTACGTCGAGGCGGTGAGGAAGAAGATCAGCCCGCTGATGACGAAGACCACCGGCGTCAGGCCGAGCGCGTACGAGGCGACCAGTCCGAGCGCGTAGTAGATCGACGAGCCGACGTTGCCGTAGGCGGTCGAGAAGAGCGCGTTGACGCCGAGTACGCGCTGGAGACCGTGCAGGCGGCGCTCGGCCATCTAGGATTGGGCGTCGATCGGCAAAACCGCCGGGAGTCTAGGGCGCGCGCCGGGCGCCCGCGCCCGGCGTGGGGCATCGCCGCGGAACGGCCGGCTCGAGGCGCACCGGCGCCCGCTCAGGGCGGGCACGGCGGGCGCCGGTCAGCCGGCGCGGCGCGGCGCCACCGGTGGCCGCCACGCTAGGCGGACCGGTCGCGCCGCGTACCGGTCGTCAGCCGGCGGCGGCCGCGGCGCGACCGAGGTCCGCGGCCACGGCGTCGCAGGCCTCGCCGATCGTCTGCGCGGCCCGGTCGATCTCCTCGCGAGTCGCGATCAGCGGCGGCGAGAGCGCCACCGCATCGCCGAGCGGGCGCACGAACAGGCCCCGCTCGCGGGCCGCGGAGAAGGTGCGAGCCGGAAGGTCGGGGTGCTCGGCGAGTGCGCCGGCCTCGAACGCGACGGCACCGAGCGTGCCGATGCCCGCCCGGATCCCGCCGACCAGCTCGTGCCCCTCGAGCGTGCCGAGGGCGCTCGCCATCTCGACCTCGAGCTCGCGCCCGCGGTCGAGCAGGCCCTCCCGCTCGATGATGTCGAGATTGGCCTGGGCGGCGACGCAGCAGGTGGGATGGCCCGAGTAGGTCTGACCGTGACGGAACCACAGGCCGCCGCGGGTCCAGAACGGCTCCGCCACGCGGCCACCGACGACGATCCCGCCGAGCGGCAGGTAGCCGCTTGTGACGCCCTTGGCGAAGGTGATCATGTCCGGCCGCACGTCGAAGCGATCGATGCCGTACCACGTGCCGAGCCGGCCGAACCCGGCGATTACGGAGTCGGCGACGAAGAGCGCGCCGTGCCGGCGGCAGAGCTCGGCCAGCCCCTGCAGATACCCGGGTGGAACCCGGTGGACGCCGCCCGCTCCGATCACGGGCTCGGCGAAGACGGCGGCGACCCGCTGCGTCCCGACGCGCTCGAACTCCGCTTCCAGCGCCTCGAGCGAGTCCCACGGCACGTGCGAGGTCTCGGGGTCCAGCGGGCCCATGCCCTCCTGGTTTGCGGGTATCCCACCGATGCTGGTGCCCAGCGCGTGCACCCCGTGATAGGCCTTGACGCGGCCGATGATGTGCACGCGGTCCGGCTCGCCGATCGCGCTGAAGTAGCGCCGTGCGAGCTTCGCCGCGGTATCGATCGCGTCGCTGCCGCCGAGGTTGAAGAAGACGTGCGGCTGCTCGACGACGCCCTCCGCATAGGCCGCGAGCCGCTCGGCCAGCGCCTCCGCCGGCCTGTTGGAGAAGGCGCCGAACGTCGAGTAGCTCGACAGCTCGCGCATCTGCGCCGCGACCGCCTGGACGATCTCCTCACGACCGTGGCCGACGTTGACGCACCACAGGCTGGCCGTCCCGTCGAAGTAGCGCTTGCCCTCGGTGTCGGTGACATAGCAGCCGTCGCCCTCGGCGATGACGAGCTCGCTGCCGCGGACCGCCGCCATATCCGCGAACGGATGCCAGAACCGGGTATCGCTGGTCATGTACGCACCGTAGACGGGCTGCGCCGGAGCGGCAATGGCCCGCGCGGCGCAGCAATCGGCCGGGGCTACGCCGTATGGGCGGTGGCTCGCCTCCTCGGGCGCCCGTCTGCGAGCCGACGGCCGGGCGCGGGCCATCGGCGCCCAAGCGCAAGGCGGCGCTCCCGGGGCCATCCGTGGCCCCGAGGCGCTCCGGCCGCCGGCCGATGCAGGCGGCTGGAGCAACTCCATTCGGCAGGCATGCCGCCTGTCCCCCCGGGACGGCCGTCCGGGCCGTCGATTGCGCCACCCGACCGCTCACCTGCCCTTGCAGCGTAGGGGCGCCGGCCCCGCCTCGGAAGTCGTCGATCCGTCTGCGCGCGCGTGCCGGGATGTCCAGGAGGCGTCCAGCGGGAGGTCCGAACGCGCGGCCCGGGACGAGGAGGCCCCGACGAGCAGGACCCGACGAACAGACCCCGACGAGCAGACCCCGACGAGCAGACCCGGACGACGACGTCAGGCCGCGTCGCCGAGCGTGGCGACCATGACGGCCTTGATCGTGTGCAGGCGATTCTCGGCCTGGTCGAAGACGATCGAGTGCGGGGACTCGAAGACCTCGTCGGTCACCTCGAGCCCACCGCTGATCCCCGTCAGCTCGGCGATCCGCCGCCCGACGGCGGTGCGGTCGTCGTGATACGCGGGCAGGCAGTGCATGAAGCAGACATCGGGGTTGCCGGACAGCGAGAGCAGCTCCCGGTCGACCCTGTACGGCAGCAGCAGCCGGGCGCGCTCGCGCCAGATCTCGTCAGGCTCGCCCATCGAGACCCAGACGTCGGTGTGGATGAAGTCGACGCCGCTGACGCCCTCGCGCAGATCCTCGGTGTGGGTGAGGCGGGCCCCGGTCCGCTCGGCGACGCCGCGCGCCGCGGCGATGACCACCTCGTCGTTCCACAGCGAGGCGGGTGCGACGATGCGCACGTCCATCCCCATCAGAGCACCGGCGATAAGCAGCGAGTTGCCGACGTTGCTGCGCGCATCGCCGCAGTACGCGAACGAGATCTCCTCCCCGCGCCGCCCGCCGCCATGCTCGAGCATCGTCAACGCGTCGCACAGCGACTGCGTGGGGTGCCACTCGTCGGTGAGCCCGTTCCACACCGGCACGCCGGCGACCCGCGCCAGCTCCTCGACGTCCTCCTGCGCGCTACCGCGGAACTCGATCCCATCGAACATCCGGCCGAGCACTCGGCCGGTGTCCTCGACCGACTCCTTGTGGCCGAGCTGCGATCCGGACGGGTCGAGGTATGTCACGTGGGCACCCTGCTGATGGGCGGCCACCTCGAACGCGCAGCGCGTGCGCGTCGAGGTCTTCTCGAACAGCAGCGCGACGTTGCGCCCGCTCAGCCGGCGGCGCTCGGCGCCCGCGCGCCGCTCGCGCTTGAGCTCGGTCGCCAGCGCGAGCAGCGCGTGCCACTCGCCTGGGTCGAAGTCGAGCTCCTTGAGGAAGTGGCGACCGCGAAGGGCGCCGCTCGCGAGCGCTGGCTCCGAGGACGACGGCTCTGCGGGCGACTGCTCCATGGGCGCAGAACACTACGAGACCGTCGCGCCAGCCGCCCTGTCGTCGCCCGCTCGAGACGTGGCTGCAGACCCGGCGGGGGCGTGCATCGGGCCGCCCGACGCGGCCCAGTCCAGACGTGGCTGCTTTTTCTCCGGTATGCCTGTGGTTTCTGCAGCCACGTTCCGGGAGGGCGCCACCCAACGCCGCGGGGGGCCCCCGGGGCGGGGGGCGGACCCGCACGATCCGCGCGGGGGCGGGGGGCCCCCCCGGGCACCCGATGTATGCGTAGATGTAGATTCCGCC
>JANJTP010000004.1 GCA_024711025.1 Solirubrobacteraceae bacterium | reverse complement strand
GCCTTCGTCGCGCCGAACTTCGCGATCGGCGCGGTGCTCATGATGCGGTTCGCGAGCGAGGCCACCCGGCACTTCCCGAAGGCCGAGATCATCGAGCTGCACCACGACCGCAAGCTCGACGTGCCGAGCGGCACGGCCGCCCGGACCGCCGAGCTGATGGGGGGCGATCCGCCGATCCACTCGGTGCGCCTGCCGGGGCTCGTAGCCCACCAGGAGGTGATCCTCGGCGGCGTCGGGGAGACGCTGACGATCCGCCACGACTCTCTCTCGCGCGAGTCGTTCATGGCCGGCGTGCTGCTGGCGGTGCGGCGCATCGCCGGCCAGCGCGAGCGAATGCTCGTCGGGCTCGAGCATCTCCTCTGACAGCGGGGCGGCGGCGGCGGGGGCGCGCCCGTCACACGGCGACGCCCGGGACGGTACCGTCGGAGCTGCACCCCGAGCCCCGGAGGGATCACATGCCGCGTACGCGCATCCTCGTCCTCGCCAACCGCACCGTCGAGTCCGACGCGCTGGCAGAGCACCTGCTCGCGCGTGCGGCGCGCGAGCAGGTCGAGGTGACGCTGCTGGTCCCCGGGCCGCTCAGCGGTCGCGAGGACGCCCGACGGCGGCTCGACGCCGCCGTCGAGCGTCTGCAAGCGGACGGCCTGACCGCCGAGGGCCTGATCGGCGCCGAGAGCCCGCTCGTGGCCGTGCAGGAGGAGTACGACAACCGCGTCTACGACGAGGTCCTCGTCGCGACGCTCGAGCGCGGACACTCGTCTTGGCTGGCCGCAGGGCTGCCGGCGAGGGTTCAGCAGGCAACCGGTGCGGTCGTGCACCACCTTGCGGTGCCCCGGGCGCAGGCGGCGGTCCTTCCCGAGCACATCGAGCGCGAGCAGGCCTCGCTGCTAGAGGGGCTGCTCGACGAGCTGCACGTCGACACGAATCGCGAGGCCGGCCCGCTACGCGGCTGATCGACGCCGGCCCCGCCGCGTGTGCGCCGGCGGCCCCCGGCGCACACGCGGGGCGCCGGCCGCCGTCGGCCCGAAGCCACCCGGCACAGACGCGGTCGGCCGTGCTGCGCGGTCGTCCGCCGTCGGCCCGAAGCCCACCCGGCACAGACGGGGTCGGCCGTGCTGCACGGTCGTCCGCCGTCGCCGTGACCCGAGCTGCCGATCAGCCGGCCGCCGCGGCGGCGAGCCTCGCCAGGCGTGTGTGGCGCCGGCGTGCGTCGCGCCGCTCGAGCGCCATCTCCAGCGCGCCGGGCTGCACGACGAGGACGCACACGCGCTCGGCTCGCGTCAGGGCCGTGTAGACCAGGTTCCGCGTGAGCATCGTCGCGTGGCCGCGGACGATCGGGACGACGACCGCCGGCGCCTGGCTTCCCTGGGCCTTGTGGACGCTGATCGCGTGCGCGAGCCGGATCGTGGCGAGTGCTTCGCCGTCGAGCGCCAGCCGGCGGCCGTCGTCCCCCGCGAACGTAGAGCGCTCACGCTCCGCGTCGTGGTGGACGAGCACGCCGAGCTCGCCGTTCATCAGCTCGCGCTCGTGATCGTTGCGGGTCTGGATGACGCGGTCGCCGACGCGCAGGGCGCTGCCCGGGATCGGCCGTCCATCGGGGTTGAGCCGCTCGCGGAGGGAGGCATTCAGCGCGTCGACTCCGAGCTGCCCCCTGCGCATGGGCGAGAGGACCAGCACGTCGGCGACGGGGTCGAGCCCATAGTGGCCGGGGAGGCGCGAGACGGCGAGCGAGACGACCTCGTCGAACAGCGCCTGCGGGTCCGCCCGCTCGATCGCGAAGAAGTCGCGCACGCCGTCGGCGCCGGCGTCCGCCGGCGGTCGCCGCCCGGCGTTCACGGCGTGCGCCGCGCGCACGATCAGCGAGCGGGCGGCCTGACGGAAGACCTCCGTGAGCCGCACGGTCGGCGCGACGCCGGAGGCGATCAGGTCCTCGAGCACGCGACCGGGGCCGACGGGCGCCAGCTGGTCGGTGTCGCCGACGAGCAGCACGTGCGTGCGCGGGCCCACGGCGCCCAGCAGCGCATCGGCGAGCTGAACGGACAGCATCGAGGCCTCGTCGACGACCAGCAGGTCGGTGTGCGGGATCGGGTCGTCGGGCCCGTGCTCGAAGCCCTCGCCGGGCAGCCAGCCGAGCAGTCGGTGGATCGTGGTCGCCTGGACGCCGGTCGCCTCGGCCAGCCGTCGCGCAGCCTTGCCGGTCGGCGCGCACAGGCGCACGGTTCGTCGCTCGGCGCGCAGCAGCTCGACGATCGCCCGCATCGTCGCCGTCTTGCCCGTCCCCGGGCCGCCGGTGAGGATCGCCAGCCGCGAGCCCTGCACCGCGTCCACGACCGCCCATTGGTCGTCGCTCGGCACGAACGGTCCGTGCCGCGGCCGCGCGGCATCGCCCAGCGCGAGCAGCGGCGCCGCGCAGGCGAGCTCGCCGGCCCGTCGCGCCAGCCGGCGCTCCAGCGCGTCCATCCGCGGCTCGGCGAGCAGGTCGCCGTCGGCGACGAGCCGACCGGCGGCCAGCATCTGATCGACGCGCCCCGCCACGTCGGCGCGCAGCAGCGCGACGGCCCGGCGCTCCAGCTCCGCGCGCGGCAGCACGCAGTGACCGTCCTGCCCGGCGCGGTCCAGTGCATGGAGGATCCCCGCATCGAGACGCTCGGGAGCGGCCGCATCCCAGCCCAGCGCCCGCGCCAGGGCATCCGCCGTCTCGAAGCCGACGCCATCCACCGCAGCCGCCGAGAACGGGTCGGCGCGCAGCAGGCCGACGGCCCCGCAGCCGAGCGCCCGCTCGATCCGAGTCGCCGCCGCGGCCGGCACGTGGTGCTCCGAGAGGAAGAGCCGCAGCGCCCGGCGGCCGCGCATGAGCTCCCATGAGCGCACCGCGGCGCCGATCCGCGCCGACCCGATGCCGGGCACCTCGCGCAGCCGACCGCGCGGGTCGGCGTCGAGCACGTCGAGCACGCTTTCGCCGTGGCGCTCGAGCAGCCACTCCGCGCCCGACGGACCGACGTGGCGGACCGACGCGAGCAGCCGCAGCAGGGCCTCGTCGCCCGACGGGCCGCGCGAGGTCGCCGTCTCGACCTCGAAGCGCCAGCCGTGACGCGCATGGCGCCGCCAGGCCCCGCGGGCGGCGAGCAGCTCGCCCTCGTGGAAGTGCTCGATCGGCCCCGTCAGCGTGACCTCCTCGCCCTCGTCGGTCACCGCCGCCGCGACGGCGAAGCCGCCCTCCGGGGCCTGCCAGCGCAGCGCCACGATCTCGACGCTGAGCTCGCACGCGGAGGCGTCCGCGGGCGGCGACACCGGGTCGGGGCGAGCGCGTTCGTCGGGCAGCGTCACGGCCACGCCCCGAGTGTGGAGCGGGCCTCGGACGCGACCGTCGGATACCCTGGGCGCGTGGCCGAGCTTGGCAACATCATCACGGCGGTCGTGACGCCGTTCGACGACGACCTGTGCGTCGACGAGTCGGCGTTCGTCGCGCTGCTCGCCCATCTGGCCGCCAGCGGCTCCGACGGAGTCGTCGTCTGTGGGACGACGGGCGAGGCGGCGACGCTGACCGACGAGGAGCACCTCGGCCTGATCGAGCTCGCCGTCGGCGAGCGGCCCGAGGGCCTGACGGTGATCGCGGGGACCGGCTCGAACGACACACGCCACGCGGTCGAGCTGACCGAGCGCGCGACCGAGCTGGGCGCCGACGCGATCCTATCGGTCACCCCGTACTACAACCGCCCGAACCGCCGCGGGATCCTCGCGCACTTCGACGCCGTCGTGCGCGCCACCGACCTGCCGATCGTCCTCTACAACATCCCCTCGCGGACCGGCACGGACATGCCGAACGACCTGCTCGCCGAGCTGGCCCAGCTGCCGCGCGTCGACTACGTCAAGCAGGCCAACGAGGCGAACCTGGCTCCCGTCGACGGCCTCGAGATCTACGCCGGCAACGACGACATGCTCGGGGCCGTCCTCGACCTCGGCGGCCCCGGGGGGATCCTCGTCGCCAGCCACGTCGTCGGCCCCGAGATGCGCAGGATGGTCGACGAGCCGGAGCACCGTGCCGAAATCGAGGCCGGCCTGCAGCCGATCTACGAGGCGCTGTCGGTCACGACGAACCCGATCCCCGTGAAGGCGGCGCTCAACCTGCTCGGCCATCGGGTCGGGGGGCTGCGCCTGCCGCTGGTCGAGGCGGACGAGCACGAGACGGCGGTGGTGCGAGCCGCGCTGGTCACGCACGGCCTGCTCGGAGCGCCGGCGGCCTGATGGCCGGCCCCGCGCTTCGCGTCCTGCCGCTCGGCGGCCTGGGAGAGATCGGCAAGAACATGACGGTCCTCGAGATCGAGGACCGACTTCTGATCATCGACTGCGGGCTGCGCTTCCCGACCGCCGAGATGGTCGGCATCGACCTCGTGCTGCCCGACTTCTCCTACCTGCGCGGGCGAGTCGACGACATCGAGGGCATCGTCATCACCCACGGCCACGAGGACCACCTCGGCGCGCTGCCGTGGATCCTGCGCGACCTCTGCTCCGACGGCAGCGAGCCGCCACCGGTCTTCGGTCGCCCGCTGACGACGGCGATGGCGCGCTCCAAGCTCGACGAGCACCGCCTGCGCGACGTCGACGTCGAGGACCTCAAGCCCACCGAGCGCACGGAGCTCGGCCCGTTCGAGCTCGAGCTCGTCCACATGACGCACTCGATCCCCGACGCGTCGGCGGTCGCGGTCACGACCGAGCTCGGGACGATCCTCGTCACCGGCGACTACAAGTTCGACCAGACGCCGGTCGACGGACCGCCGGCCGACGTCAACCGGCTGGCGCAGCTCGGCTCGGAGGGGCTGCTGCTGCTCTGCGGGGACTCGACGAACGCCGACCGCCCCGGCTTCTCACCCAGCGAGGCCGTCGTCGGCCCGCACCTCGAGCAGACCTTCCTGCGCTGCGACGGGCGGATCGTCGTCACCTGCTTCGCGTCGAACATACACCGCGTCCAACAGGTCGTCGACGCCGCCGCGGCCCTCGGGCGCAAGGTCGCGCTGCTCGGGCGCTCGATGCGCAAGAACGTGAACATCGGCCGCTCGCTGGGCCACATCGACGTTCCCCAGGGAATGCTCGTCGGTCCGCGCGAGATCGACGACTTCCCCGACGAGAAGCTCGTCATCGTCTCGACCGGGTCCCAGGGCGAGCCGCTCAGCGCGTTGCGCCGAATGGCGTTCAGCGACCATCCGCAGGTCGAGCTGCGCGGCGGCGACACGGTCGTCTTCGCGGCGACCCCGGTGCCGGGCAACGAGCGCGCCGTGAACGAGACGATCGACCGGCTCTATCACATCGGCTGCGACGTCGTGACTGCCGCCGACGCCCCGATCCACGCCTCCGGCCACGGCTACGCGGAGGAGCTGAAGCTGATGCTCAACCTCACGCGACCGCGCTACGTGATGCCGTTCCACGGCGACTTCAAGCGGCTCGAGCTCCACGGGCGTCTCGCCGAGGCGGTCGGCATCGAGCCGGCGCGGATCTTCAAGGGCGACAACGGCCTGCCGCTCGAGATCACCGCCCGTGGCGCACGGTTCGCCGCAGCCGAGCGCTCGGGGATGATCTTCGTCGACGGCGTCGAGATCGGCGACGTGGCCGATGTCGCGCTGCGCGACCGGCGGATGCTGAGCGCCGACGGGATCTTCATCGTGGTCGTGACGATCTCCGAGCAGGACGGCTCATCCGTCGCAGACCCGGAGATCATCCTGCGAGGCGTACCGTTCCCGGACGAGGCGCACGAGCTGCAGGGCGAGCTGCGCGAAGCCGTCGAAGCCTCGCTGTCGCGGGCGGCGAGCGAGAACGTGCACGAGACCGACGTGATCCAGGGGATGCTGCACGACGACCTGGCAGAGTTCGTCTACAGCCGGCTTCGCCGGCGCCCGCTCGTCCTTCCGGTCGTCGTCGAGGTCTGACCGCGCCCGTCAGCGCCGGCGCGCCGAGCGCCGGGCGGCGAGCGAGCGAGCCAGCGCGCCGGCGCGCGCCCGCCTGTGCCGCTCGTCGGCCGCGGGCACGACCGACTCGGTCTCCGGCGCCGTCGGCGCAGCATCGGCCTGCCCCGCCGACAGCGGCAGGCGCACCACGAACCGCGAGCCGGGCTCGGCGTCCTCGAGTGTCACCGCGCCGCCGTGGCCGGCCGCGACGGCCCGGACGATCGCGAGCCCCAGCCCGGTCGAGCCGGCGCGGTCGCGCCCATCCCGCGCAAAGCGCTCGAAGATCGAGTCGCGGAGGCCCGACGGGATGCCCGGACCGTCGTCCTCGACGCTGAGCACCGCGTCGCCGTCGGACGCCGCGACCCGCACGCGGATGTGCGTCTCGGCAGGGGTGTGGCGGATCGCGTTCTCGACGAGGTTCAGGACGAGTCGGTGCAGCTCGTCGCGCGCCCCGTCCACGAGCACGTGCGGCGCGGCGTGGACGCGGATCTCGTGATCGTCCGAGAGCGCGCCCGCCTCGGCGACGGCCTCCAGCGCAACGGCGCCCAGGTCGACCTGCGCGCGGGTCGTTACGTGCCCGGCGTCCGAGCGCGCCAGCAGGAGCAGGTCGGCGACCAGCCGGCGCATCCTGCGCGTGCTGCGCAGCGCGGCCTCTGCCGCTTCACGCGGGTCGCCCTGGAGCTCGTCGGTCAGCAGCTCGAGGTTGGCGAGCACGCTCGTCAGCGGCGTTCGCAGCTCGTGCGACGCGTCGGCGACGAACTCGCGCTGGCGCTGGAGCGCCGTCTCGGTCGCTCTGCGCGACTCCTCCAGCGCGCCCAGCATCTCGTCGAACGTGCGAGCCAGCTCGGCGACCTCGTCGTCGGCACGTGGCTGGGGGACCTGGCGGTCCGGGTCGCCGGTCCGCGCGATCGCGCGAGCGGTCGCCGTCAGGGCGGTCACGGGGCGCAGCGAGCGCCGTGCCAGCAGCAGGCCGCCCAGGAGCGCGAGCAGCGTGCCCGCCAGGACGCCGCCGGCGAGGAACAGCCGCACGAGCGTGACCGTGTGCTCGACGTCCTCGAGTGGCCGCGCGTACTGGATCCAGATCCCGAACGTGACCCCGGACTCCGGCGCGGCGGACGGCCGGAGCACCACGTGGCGGGTCTCCAGCAGGTAGCCGCCGACCTCCGACGACCCGGTCACGAGCGGCGGTCCGAGATCGGGAGCGTGCGGGGTCTGCGCGCCCTCGATCGGCCGGCGCGTGCGGTCGAACAGGCGGATCGCCGCGTCGTTCGCCGCGGCGAACAGCTCGAGGTTCGGCTTGATGACGATCGTGGTGGGTGTGAAGTCGATGCTCAGCCGGTCGCGCAGCGTCGAGGCGGCGTTCGCCGTCTCGCTGCTGAAGTCCTGGCGGATGCGCTGCACGGTCAGCCCGCCGACCACGAACGCGAAGCCGCACAGGATGAACAGCGTCAGCGCCGCCGAGATCAGCGCGAGCCGCCAGCGGATCGACAGGCGCTCAAGCACGGAGCACGTAGCCGGCGCCGCGGATCGTGTGCAGCAGTCGCGGCTCGCCGCCCGCCTCCAGCTTGCGGCGCAGGTTCGAGACGAAGACCTCGATCGTGTTCGTCGTCGCGAACGGGTCGTAGCCCCAGACCTCCTCGAGCAGCTGCTGGCGCGGGATCACGAGGCGCTCGTTTCGCATCAGGTACTCGAGCAGCTCGAACTCGCGCTGGGTCAGCTCGATCGCGCGCTCGCCGCGCTCGACCTCGTGCGTGTCGGGGTTGAGCGAGAGGTCGCCGCAGACGAGCGACGCCGCCCCGCGGGGCGGGCGGCGGCGCAGCAGGGCGCGTAGGCGGGCGAGCAGCTCCTGGCGCTCGAAGGGCTTGACGAGGTAGTCGTCGGCGCCGGCGTCCAGGCCCTCGACCCGCGACTCGACGGCGTCGCGAGCCGTGAGCACGAGGATCGGGACGTCGGCGCCGGCCCGAAGGCGTCTTGCGACCTCGATCCCGTCGAGTCGCGGAAGCCCGAGGTCGAGGACGACCAGGTCGGGGTTGAACCGGGACGCCTCGCCGAGCGCCGATTCGCCGTCGGCGGCGAGACGCACCTCGTAGCCCTCCATGCGCAGCGAGCGCTGCAGGGCCATTGCGATCTCGTCGTCGTCCTCGACGACCAGCACGCGGGGCTCACGCGTGAGGCTCATCGCCGTCGATGCTACGCGAGCCGATGGGGTCCAGGTGCAGGGAGGGCTGCGGGCCGCCGTGTCGAAGGAGCACTCCTGGATCCCCGATCGGCCATGCCAGCAGCGAGAACCCGCCCGAAGCGCCCATCCAGCCAGTCCAAGCGGTCCAAGCCGGCGCCTCGAGCGCGGCGCAGCGCCACCTGGCGCTGGCGCCTTCCAGTGCTCGAGCAACGCCACTTCGATCTGCTCGGCCTCGGCCTCCTCGCGCTCGGCGTCTTCCTCGTCTTCCCGCTGCATCTCGGCTGGGACGGCGGCGTCGGCGGCAAGGCGGGGGTCGACGGCCTGCGCTGGCTGCTCGGCCAGGTCGCCTACGCCGTGCCGCTCGGCCTCGCGGCGGCCGGCGTGCTGCTCGTGCTGCGCCCCCTGCTGCCGGCGGTCCGCCCGATCCGCGCGGGAGCGCTCTGCGTGCTGCTCGCAGCCTCTCTGGCATTCGCGGCAGGCACGCTGGGCCTGGGCTCCGGCCCGATCGCGACGAGCTGGGCGCCGTCGACCTTCGGCGCGCGCGGCGGCGCGCTCGGCCAGGCGCTGGAGCTGGGCGCCGCGAGCGTGGTCGGCATCGTCGGCGCCCACATCCTCGCGTTCTTCCTGTTCCTCGCCGGCACCCTGCTGCTGACCGGCGCATCTGTCGCCGGCGTCCTGCGGGCGACGGGCAGCGGCGTCGCCGACACGACGCGGGTGTTCCGCCGCGCCACGGGACCGTCACCGACCCGGCCGGCCGCGCGTCCCGACGCCGCCCCAGCTTACGGCGAGCGTCCCGAGCCGCTGGCGCCCCCGGAGCCAAGCGACGACGACATCGTCATCCGGCCGGGGGAGCGCGCCGACTCGCTCGACGGCGCCGTCCGCTACCCGGACATCTTCGGCGAGCCGGTCCCGGCGCCCGAGCCGCGCATCGCGGACGAGCGCCCGTCCGCGCCTGCGCCCGACCCGTCCGATGGCCCGGAGGAGGCGCACGACGAGCCGTCGACGCAACCCCCGGCACGGCCTCGGCGAACGGCCCGCAGGGCGCAGGCCGCCACACCCCCCACCGGCGACTTCCGCCTGCCGGACCCGGGCCTGCTGCGCCGCTCCGACCCGCGGGACGCCGCCCCGGACACCGGCGATCAGCAGCGCGTCTCCACCGCGCTGGTCGAGGCCCTCGGCCATCACGGGGTGGAGTCGAAGATCGTCGGCACCGTCGCCGGACCGCACATCACCCGCTACGAGCTGCGGCTCGCGCCCGGGATCAAGATGAACAAGGTCGCGGCGCTGAAGGACGACCTCGCGTACGCGCTTGCGGCGACCGATATCCGCATCCTCGCGCCGATCCCCGGCAAGCAGGCGGTCGGGGTCGAGGTGCCCAACCGACGCCGGCGGATCGTCACGCTCGGCGACGTCTTCGGCGAGATGCCCGCCGACGCCTCGCCGCTCACGGTCTTCCTCGGCAAGGACGTGAGTGGGCGCCCGGTCCACGCCGATCTCGCCCGGATGCCGCACCTGCTCGTCGCCGGGACCACCGGCGCCGGCAAGTCCGGCGCGGTCAACGCGATGCTCTCGTCGATCCTTCTGCGAGCGACACCCGACCAGGTCCGCGTCGTGCTCGTCGATCCCAAGCAGGTCGAGCTCAACCACTACGAGGCGATCCCGCACCTGCTCACGCCGGTGATCACCAGTCCGCGCAAGGCCGCCAACGCCCTGGCGAACCTCGTTCGCGAGATGGAGTGGCGCTACGGCGTGATGTCGGTCGCCCGGACCCGCTCGCTCCCGGAGCTCAACAAGCATCGCGTCGCGGCCGGCGACGACGCACTGCCCTACATCCTCTGCGTCATCGACGAGCTTGCGGACCTGATGATGGTCGCCCCGGCCGACGTCGAGGACGCGATCATCCGCCTCGCCCAGAAGGCACGAGCGGTCGGCATCCACCTGGTGCTGGCGACGCAGAGCCCGCGCGTCGACGTGATCACCGGAATGATCAAGGCGAACGTGCCCTCGCGGATCGCGTTCGCCGTCTCCAGCCAGACGGACTCGCGCGTGATCCTCGACCAGAACGGCGCCGAGACGCTGCTCGGTCAGGGCGACATGCTCTTCTCGCCGGTCGGCACCTCGAAGCTCCAGCGGATCCAGGGCGCCTACATCGACGAGCCCCAGATCGCGCAGCTCACCGACTTCTGGGCCGAGCAGGGCGAGCCGCTGCTGCGTGAGGAGCTGCTCGACGAGCCGGAGGGCGAGCAGGGCGGCGCGGACGGCGACGGCCACGGGGAGTTCGACCCCGACGAGGACGCGCTGCTGGGCGAGGCGATCAAGCTCGTCGTCGAGATGGGCACCGCGTCGACGTCGATGCTCCAGCGGCGGCTGCGGCTGGGGTACACGCGCGCCGGCAGGCTGATCGACATGCTCGAGCGCCGCGGCGTTATCTCGGGCTACGAAGGCTCCAAGCCCCGCCAGGTGCTCGTCAGCGAGATCGACCTGCCGCGGGTGCTCGCCGCGCTCGGCGGCGAGCAGGAGGACCCGGACGAGTGCCCGGCCGAAGTCGAGCTTCCCGAGCCCGAGCCCACGACAGCCGACGAGCCACGGTAGCGCTGCCGCCTCCCGACGGCCGGCCGCCTGGGCCGGCCGTATAGCCTTCGCCCGCGATGGCGGAGATCGGCGCCAAGCTCCGCGACGCGCGCCTGCGCGAGCGGATCGACATCTCGCAGGTCGAGGCGGACACCAAGATCCGCGCCAAGTACCTGCGCGCGCTCGAGAACGAGGAGTGGAGCCTGCTTCCCGGGCCGACCTTCGTGAAGAGCTTCCTGCGCACGTATGCCGACTACCTCGGGCTGGACGGGCGGATGCTCGTCGAGCAGTTCAAGCTCCGTCACGAGCATCCCGACGCACCCCCGATCGCCCGGCCGCGGCCGCGCGAGCGGTCCGCGGGGCGCCAGCGCGGCCTTCGCGAGCGGCGAGCGGCGAGCCGCCGCTGGATCGTCCTGGCCCTGGTGGCGCTGCTGCTCGCGGGGCTGTTCGTGATCGGGCGCAGCGGCGGCGGGCCCGACACCGCGACGCCGCCGACCGGCTCCCGCGGATCGGCAACGGAGACGACGAGCGTCGCATCGCCCCAGACCGGGACTACGGCCACCACCACGACCACCGAGTCCGGCCGGCTGGTGCGACTGCGGATCGTTCCCACCGGGCCGGTTTACGCCTGCCTGCGCGCCGCCGGCGGCCGGACGCTGCTGAACGGCGTCGTCCTCCAGCCCGGCGCCTCGACGCCGACGTTCCGCTCGTCGCGCCTGCGCCTCGCCCTGGGCAACGGCGACGCCCGACTCGTCGTCGACGGGCGCAGCCGCTCGGTGCCGCAGGTCACGAGCGGGATCGCGTACGAGATCACAGCGGACGGCGTTCGGCGGCTGCCCGGCGGGCAGGGCCCGTCCTGCTCATGAGCGCCCGCGCCGGCATCGTCGTCACCGGGACCGAGGTCCTAGGCGCCCAGATCGCCGATCGCAACGGCCCCTGGCTGTCCGAGCGCCTGCGCGAGCTGGGCGTCGACCTGGAGGCGATCGTCGTCGTCGGGGACCGCCCGACCGACATCGAGGCGGCGCTGCGCTGGCTCGCGGCGGAGGGCGTCGACCTGACTATCACGACCGGCGGCCTGGGCCCGACGGCCGACGATCTGACGGTCGAGGTCGTCGCGCGCGCCCAGGGGCGGCCCCTCCGGCTCGACGAGCCACTCCGGCGGCGGATCGCCCGTGCCGTCGAGGACGCCGTCCGCCGCTGGCCGCGCCTGGACCGCGACGCGCTCGAGCAGGGAACGCGCAAGCAGGCGACCGTTCCGAAGGGGGCGACGATCCTCGAGCCCGTCGGCACCGCTCCCGGGCTCGTCGTGCCGCCCGCCGACGGGGTGCGAGGCCCGACGGTGCTGGTGCTTCCCGGTCCGCCGCGCGAGCTCCAGCCGATGTGGGCGGCGGCGCTGGCGACCGATGCGCTGCGGTGGGCCGTCCGCGAGCGCACGACGTATCGCCAGGAGATCCTGAGGCTCTACGGGATCCCCGAGTCGGAGATCGCCGAGACGCTGCGGCTCGCCGAGCGCGCCGGCGTCGAGCTGGCGGAGCTCGAGGTCACGACCTGCATGCGCAGCGCCGAGCTCGAGATCGTCACGCGCTTCGAGCCCGCGGCCGGGCCGGTCTACGAGGCGTTGGCGAGCTTCGTGCGCGAGCGCCACGGGGGCGTCCTCTACTCCGACGACGGCTCCACCGTGGACGAGCAGGTCGCTCGTCTGCTGACGCGCCGGCCGGCGCGCACGGTCGCGACGGCGGAGTCGTGCACCGGCGGCCTCCTCGCCGCACGACTGACCGAGCTGCCCGGGGCATCCGCCTACGTCCGGGGCGCGATCGTGGCCTACGCGAACGAGGCGAAGACGACTCTGGCCGGTGTCGAGCCGGAGCTGCTGGCGCGCCACGGCGCCGTCTCCGTCGAGGTCGCGCGGGCGCTGGCGGACGGCGCGATCGAGCGCCTCGACGCCGATCTCGGGATCGGCGTGACCGGCGTCGCAGGGCCCGGCGGCGGCAGCGACGAGAAGCCCGTCGGACTCGTCTGGATCTCGGTGACGGGGCGCGACGGGGCGGGGCGGATCGACCGCTCCGTACGCCTGCCGGGCGCGCGCGCCGACGTGCGCGAGCGTGCCACGACCGTCGCACTCCACATGCTGCGCCGGATGCTGCTCGGGCCGGGCGACGACGACGAGGCATGAGCGGCGAGGCGCGGCTGTTCGTCGCGCTGGAGCTGCCGGCCGCGGTACGCCTGCGCCTCGCCTCGTGGGGCTCGCGGGCCGCTGCCGGAGACCCGTCGCTGCGGCCGGTCGAGGGAGCGCAGCTGCATCTCACGCTGCACTTCCTCGGCGCTCGCCCGCCGCACGAGGTCGGCGGCCTTCGCAGTGCGCTGCGAGACGCCGGGGCCGAGCCCCGGGGCGTGGCGCTGGAGCTCGCCGGCACGCTGTGGCTGGCGCCACGCCGGCCGCACGTGCTCGCCTGCGCCGTCGACGACGCCTCCGGCGCGCTCGGCGCGCTCCATGCGCTGTTGCGCGCCCCGCTGGAGGCGGCGGCTCCCGGCTGGCGCCCCGATCGCCGGCCGCTGCGTCCGCACGTCACGGTCGCCCGGGTCCGCCGCGGCACGCGACCGCACCCCGGAGCCGAGCCGCCGGCGCCGCGGGCAGCGTTCAGCGGTGAGGCGCTCACGCTCCTGCGCTCGCACCCCGGCCCCGGGGGCGCCCGCTACGAGGCGCTGACGCGCATCGCACTGCCCGAGGGTTAGCCCGGCCGGTGGGCGGCCGTTGGTCGCAGAGCCTCCTGCGGCGCGCATCATCCTCGCCGGAAACAGGGCCTGGCGCCGGTGCAGACGATGCTCCTAGCGTTCGTTCCGTCCGGTCGGGGGCCGACACTCCCGGGTCCAGCGATGACGAGAGAGGTCCGATCGATGTCCGCCGACGAGAAGGCCGCGAAGGCCCGCGACGCTGCCCTGCAGGGTGCGCTCTCCCAGATCGAGCGCCAGTTCGGCAAGGGCAGCGTGATGCGCATGGGCGACGAGGGCGCCCAGGTGCGCGTGAGCGCGATCCCCACCGGAGCGCTGTCGCTCGACCTCGCGCTCGGGATTGGCGGGATGCCGCGGGGGCGGATCGTCGAGGTCTTCGGCCCGGAGTCCTCGGGCAAGACGACGCTCGTGTACCACGTCCTGGCCGAGGCCCAGCGGCTCGGCGGGATCTGCGCGTTCATCGACGCCGAGCACTCGATGGACCCGCTCTACGCGCGGGAGATCGGCGTCGACATCGACGAGCTCCTCGTCTCGCAGCCCGACTACGGCGAGCAGGCACTGGAGATCGCCGACATGCTCGTACGCTCGGGCGCCGTCGACCTGGTCGCCGTCGACTCGGTCGCCGCGCTGACCCCGCGGGCCGAGCTCGAGGGGCAGATGGGCGACACGACCGTCGGCCTGCAGGCGCGGATGATGAGCCAGGCGATGCGCAAGCTGGCGGGCAACCTCAACCGCTCGGGCACGCTGTGCCTCTTCACCAACCAGATCCGCGAGAAGGTGGGCGTCATGTTCGGCTCGCCGGAGACGCAGCCCGGCGGTCGTGCGCTGAAGTTCTACGCCTCCCAGCGACTTGACATCCGCCGCATCGAGACCCTCAAGGAGGGAACCGAGGCGGTCGGCAACCGGGTTCGCGTGAAGGTCGTCAAGAACAAGGTCGCGGCGCCGTTCCGCCAGGCCGAGTTCGACATCGAGTTCGGTCGGGGGATCTCGACCTCGGGCTGCATCCTCGACCTCGGGATCGAGCACGACATCGTCACCAAGAGCGGCTCGTTCTTCTCCTATGGCGACGAGCGACTGGGCCAGGGGCGAAACAACGCGAAGGCCTTCCTCGACCAGCATGCCGACATGGCGCGCGAGATCGAGTCGAAGATCTACGCAGCGCTGGGAATCGATCACGACCTGGTGGTTCCGATCGAGCGCGAGGGGGAGGCCGAGCTGCCCGAGCTGGACCAATCCGCAGAGCCGGCGATCGCCTAGCGCGGTGTCGACGCAGGCGGCCCTCGTGGACCCGCAGGCGCGGGCTCAGCATGCGCTCGACGTCGCCTACAGGTACCTGTCGCGACGCGATCGCACGGTTGCCGAGCTGCGCCGATATCTCGAGCACCGTCGTGTCGATCCCGACACGATCGCGACGACGCTCGCGGAGCTCTGCGAGCGCGGCTATCTCGACGACGCGCGGTACGCCCGGACGTTCGCGGAGGATCGTCGGAACCTCGACGGATGGGGGGCCGAGCGGATCCGCCGCCGCCTCGAGCAGAGCGGCGTCGCGGGCGTGGCCATCGAGGCGGCTCTGGAGGTCCAGGGACGCGACGAGGAGCTGCGTGCTGCGCTCAACGTCCTGCAGACGCGGCTGGCCACGCCGCCGGACGACGATCGCGGCCGCGAACGGGCGCTCGGGACGCTCGTTCGCCGCGGGTACGAGCTCGACCTCGCCTACGACGCCGTTCGCGCCTTCGAGCGCGGCGGGTGACCGGCGTCGGCCGAGCCCACATTGTCGGCGTCGGGACGCGAGAGTACGATCGCCATGCGCAAACGTCAGGCCATTTGGTCCGGCACGCAGATCACCGAAGCAGCGAATCCCCTGACTCAGTCCATGGAATCCTCCGCCGTCACCCCGAGCTCACCGCGAGCCTGGCCCTGGCCGCCCGGTCCTGGCCTCTCACCGACCGCAAGCTCCTGATTGACGAACGAGGCACGGTGGCGAGCCGTGTCGCATCTGCGTTCCGGGCCCAGCGGCACCGGTCGTTTCGCGCACCTACATGAACTGACCGGTCCGGGGATCCCGGCCGACGTGAGAGTGAGGGGGATCGCAGATGCAGCTCGTGATCGCGGCGCTTGTCCTGGCGGCGGGCATCGTCGCAGCCGCCACGGTGTACGGCCGTGGGCGAGCGCGTGGCGTGGCGCCGCCGACACCGGTCGCCGCGGGCGCCGTCGAGAGCGGCGACCAGTCCGCGCTCGTCAGCCGTCGCGAGCTCGTTCTCTCCGAGGAGCTGGCCCGCCTGCAGGAGCTCACCCGGGGCCGCGAGCAGTCGCTCGACCAGCGTGCGGCAGAGCTCGAGCGCCGCGCCGCGGACCTCGAGCAGCGGGGGCACGAGCTCGAGGCCGAGCGCCTGCGCACGGAGCAGCTCGTCGAGCAGCGCATGCGCGAGCTCGAGCAGGCCTCCGGCCTCAGCGCCGGGCAGGCGCGTCAGGCACTGCTCAAGGAGGTCGAGGACAAGGCGCGCCACGAGCAGGCCAGGATCCTGCGCCGCGTCGAGGAGGAGACGAAGCTCCAGGCCGAGCGCCGCGTCCGCTCGATCCTCTCCGTCGCGATGCAGCGGCTCGCCGGCAGCCACGCCGTCGAGACGACGGTCTCGGTCGTCGAGCTGCCGTCCGACGACATGAAGGGGCGCATCATCGGACGCGAGGGACGGAACATCCGCGCGCTCGAGAACCTCACCGGCGTCGACGTGATCATCGACGACACGCCGAACGCGGTCGTCCTCTCCGCGTTCGACGGCGTACGGCGCGAGGTCGCGCGGATGATGCTCGAGCGACTGCTGCAGGACGGACGGATCCACCCGGCCCGGATCGAGGAGGCGTACTACCAGGCGAAGAGCGAGCTCGACGAGCACATCGCGCAGCTCGGCGAGCAGGCGGTCCTCGAGGCGGACGTCGGCGGCCTCGACCCTGAGCTGATCCGCACCCTTGGACGACTGCGCTTCCGCACCAGCTACGGGCAGAACGTCTTGGCTCACTCGGTCGAGTGCGCGCAGCTCGCCGCGCTCATAGCCCACGAGCTGGGGGCGAACGCCAAGACCGCACGGCGCGCCGCGCTGCTGCACGACATCGGCAAGGCCGTCAGCCACGAGGTCGAGGGGCCGCACGCCCTCGTCGGCGCCGATCTCGCCCGCCGCCACGGCGAGAGCGAGGCCGTCGTCCACGCGATGGAGGCCCACCACAACGAGGTCGAGCCACAGACGATCGAGGCCGTCATCGTGCAGACTGCGGACGCCCTGTCCGGGGCCCGGCCGGGAGCTCGCGGCGAATCGCTCGAGCACTACGTCAAGCGCCTGCGCGACCTCGAGCAGCTGGCCGCGCGCCACACGGGAGTCGACCGCGCCTACGCACTACAGGCCGGCCGCGAGGTTCGCGTGCTCGTCATGCCCGAGGCGCTCGACGACGCCGGCGCGGCGCTGCTGGCGCGCGAGATCGCGCGGGAGATCGAGCAGGCACTCGAGTACCCCGGGCAGATCAAGGTCACGGTGATCCGCGAGTCACGCGCCGTGGACTACGCACGCTGAGCGGCTGATCGGGAGCCGCGTCTACTCTCAACGGGCCGATGAAGCGCTACCACGTCACGACGTTCGGCTGTCAGATGAACGAGCACGACTCCGAGCGCCTGAAGGGGATGCTCGAGTCGCTCGGCTACGCGGAGTCGCAGGACCGCGAGACGGCCGACGTCATCCTCTTCAACACCTGCTCGATCCGCGAGGCCGCCGACAACCGCTTCGTCGCCCACCTCGGCGTCGCCAGGCGCGTCAAGCGGGAGCGTCCCGACGTCGTGGTCGGCGTGGGCGGCTGCTGGGCGCAATCGGTCAAGGAAGACGTCTTCCGCCAGTTCCCGTTCGTCGACGTGGCGTTCGGGCCTGGCCAGGTCCACAAGCTGGCCGAGTTCCTCACCTCGGACTCGATCACCGCTCAGGGCTTCTTCGAGTTCGAGGGCTTCACCGGCCGCCTGCCGATGCACCGTGCCCGAGAGCATCAGGCCTGGATGCAGATCAGCGTCGGCTGCAACCTCCGCTGCTCGTACTGCATCGTGCCGAGCACCCGCGGCCGCGAGGTGAGCCGGCCTCTGGAGGAGCTCATCGTCGAGGCACAGCGGCTGGCCGCCGACGGCGTGCGCGAGGTGACGTTGCTCGGCCAGAACGTCAACAGCTACGGGCGAGACCTGCGCCCGGAGCGCCGCGCGTTCAGCGAGCTGCTCACGGCGATCGACGCCGTCCCGGGCATCGATCGGATCCGTTACACGAGTCCGCACCCGAAGGACATGCGCGAGGACGTCGTGCGCGCGCACGCCGAGCTGCCGGCGCTCTGCGAGCACATCCACCTGCCGCTGCAGTCCGGCTCCTCACGGATCCTGAAGGCGATGCGGCGCACCTACGATCGCGAGCGCTTCCTCGACCGCGTCGCGCTGATCCGCGAGCACGTGCCGGACTGCGCGCTGACGACCGACATCATCGTCGGCTTCCCCGGGGAGAGCGACCGCGACTTCGCACAGACCCTCGAGGTCGTCGAGGAGGTCGGCTTCGACGGTGCCTTCACGTTCGTCTTCTCGCCACGGCGCGGCACAGAGGCGGCCGGCATCACGGACGGCGTGGTCGCGCACGAGACGAAGGTCGAACGGATGGAGCGGCTCGTCGAGGCGGTCCAACGACGTGCCGCCGAGCGCGCGCAGCGGTTCGTGGGCCGCACGCTCGACGTCCTCGTCGAGGGCCCGTCGCGCACCGACCCGTCGCGCCTGCGCGGCCGCACTCGGCACAACAAGGTCGTGAACTTCGCCGGCCTCGCCCGGCCAGGTGAGATCGTCCCGGTCCAGATCACCACGGCGACGAGCCAGACGCTCGCCGGCGACCTGCCGCTGGTCGCTCGCGCAGCGGTCTGAGCCGACACGGCGCCGCTCGTCGCGCGGCCAGCTTCCGAAAGCGGGTGGGCGTGCGCGCGCCTCAGCGCTTGTCGGCCTGCCCGGAGGCAAGCTGGGACGCGAGCCGTGGGCCGCCGAAGCGCCTCGCCGCGCTGCTCGCCAGGCCGGGCGCCAGCTCGGCGAGCTTGACGCCGACGCGCATCGACAGCGGCGCCACGTCGATCTCGCCACGGTTCCGCACGATCGCGTCGAGAACCGCGGCCGCCACGTCGCCGGGACTGCTCGTGCCGACCAGCGACGGCAGCTGCGCGCCGCTGTCGTGGAACATGCCCGCATCGCGCACGAAGCCCGGGAAGACGACGCTGACGCCGACGCCGGTGCCGTGAAGGTCGGTACGCAGCGCGGTGCCGAAACCGCGCAGGCCGAACTTCGTCGCCGAGTAGAGCGGCGCGCCGCCACCGCTCGCCGTCTTGCCCGCCAGCGACGAGATGAGCACGATCTGACCGCCGCCGCGCTGCGCCATCGCCGGCGCAAGCAGCCGGGCGAGGACGATCGGTGCGCGCAGGTTCACCGTCAGTGCCCGATCGATCTCCTCGATCGAGAAGGCGGAGAGCCCACCCGACGCCGGAAGCGCCGCGTTGGCGACGAGCACGTCGACCGGGCCGGCCTGCTCGACCAGCGACTCGAGCGCCGCGGGATCGGCCAGGTCGGCGGCGATCGTCCGCGCTCCGAGCTCCCCGGCGAGCGGCTCCAGAGACTCGGTCCGCCGCCCCGTCACGACGAGGTCTGCCCCGGCGTCGCGCAGCGCGCGTGCGATCGCCTGTCCGATCCCGCCGGTGGCGCCTGTGAGCAGAACGGTGCGGCCCGTGACGTGCATCGCGCGAGTCTCGCACCTGAAAGCGATACTTCGTCCTGTGACTTCCCCGGCCCATCCCCTGCCGGTCGATCCGCTCGCGATCCCCGCGAAGGGACTCCTGGCGCTGTTCGGCCCCACGGCGGTCGGCAAGACCGAGGTGGCGCTCGCGCTGGCCGAGCGGCTACGTGCGGTCGGCATGAGGCCGGTCGCGGTGTCGGCCGACGCGCTTCAGGTCTACGCAGGCCTCGAGAAGCTGACCGGGGTCGCGCGCCCCGCCGAGCGCGCCCGCCTCGAGCATCGGCTGGTGTCATTCGTCCCGCTCGACGCGACGTTCAGCGTGGGGCAGTACGCCGGTCTCGCCCATGCGGAGATCGACGAGCTGCTCGCCGCCGGTGAGACGCCGCTGGTCGTCGGAGGCACGGGGCTCTACCTGCGCGCAGCGCTCGCCGATCTCGATCTGCGCCCGCTGCCGCCGGACGAGGTGCGAGAGCGATGGGAGGCCGCGCTCGTCGCCGATGGGCCCGAGGCGCTGCACGAGCGGCTGGCTCGCCGCGCGCCCTGGGCCGCGGCCGGGATCGACCCGCGCGACCGCCACCGCCTCGTGCGTGCTCACTCGCTGCTCGATCTCGGCGAGCTGGAGCCGCCCGACGGCCCGAGCCGACTCTGGACGGCTGAGACCCGCCATCCGACGAGGCTCGTGGGATTGATTCGAGACCGCGACGAGCTGTACGAGCGGATCGACGCCCGGGTCCTCGCGATGGTCGCCGACGGCGCCGTCGAGCAGGTCCGCTCGGCGGCGGCCGCGGGCGCATCCGCCACGGCTCGCAAGGCTCTCGGCTTCGAGGAGCTGCTCTGCGGCGACGTGGCCGGCATGCAGCGGCGCACGCGCAACTTCGCGCGCCGCCAGCTGACCTGGATGCGCAAGCTCGCAGGCGTCGAGCTGCTGGATCTGACGGGCAGAACCGCGGAGCAGGCCGCCGATGAGCTGCTCGCGCGACCCGCCCCGGCGGCGGCGGCAGCGTAGGGTCCGCCCGATGCGCTTCGAGAAGTGGCAGGCGCTCGGCAACGACTACCTGATCGTCGAGCGCGCCGAGCTGGCGGTGGCCCTGGGCCCGGAGGTCGTGCGGCGGCTATGCGACCCACACCTCGGTGTGGGCGCGGACGGCGTCCTCGAGCTGTCGCAGGCGGACGAGCCGGGGTTCGTCGCGCGGCTGCGCATCTTCAACCCGGACGGGTCCGAGGCGGAGCTCTCCGGCAACGGTGCGCGCGAGGCGATCCTCTACCTGCGGCGCCGCGGCTGGACGACCAGCGACACCTTCTCGATCCAGACGGCCGCCGGCGAGATCCGTCCGACGATCAGCTCGCCGACGACGTGCACGGTGGACATGGGGCGCGCCCGGACGCGCTCCGAGCACTACCCGTCGGGCGGGCCCGACGGCCACGGCAGCCTCGATGCCGGAGGCAGGACCTGGGCCTTTCAGCACGTCGCGATAGGCAACCCGCAGTGCGCCATTCGCGTCCCCGACCAAGCGGCCCTCGAATCGCTCGATCTGGGCGTCCTCGGCCCTCAGATCGAGCGCAGCGCGCTCTTCCCCAACCGCACGAACGTGAGCTTCTGGGCCGAGGCCGGACCGGGAGCGATCCGCGCGCGGATCTTCGAGCGCGGGGTGGGGGAGACGCTCTCGAGCGGCACCGGAGCGTGCGGCGCGGCCGTCGCCAGCGTGCTGCGGGGCGGCGACTCACCGGTCCGCGTGGCGCTCGACGGCGGCGAGCTCGAGGTCGACGTCGGCGAGGATCTGCATGTCGATCTCGCCGGCTGGGCCGTGCCGGTCTGCGCGGGGGTCCTCAGCGACGAGCTCGTCGGGACGCTGCGCGAGCTCGCGTCGGATGCGGCCCGCGAGTAGCGCGCCCTCGAGGCTGAGAAGTCGCGAGGCTCAGTTCGCGTGGAGCGCGGGGTTCAGCCCGCCCCAGTCACCGGTGCGCGCGAGCGCCTCGACGGCACCGGTCTCGCTGTTGCGCCGGAAGAGCAGCCCGGGCCTGCCGGACAGCTCGCGAGCCTTGACGACGGCTCCGTCGGGAAGCGCGACGCGGGTTCCGGAGGTGAGGTAGAGCCCGGCCTCGACGACGCAGTCGTCGCCCAGCGAGATGCCCAGGCCGGAGTTCGCCCCGATGAGGCAGCGCTCGCCGACACGGATCACCTCCTTGCCGCCACCGGAGAGGGTGCCCATGATCGATGCCCCGCCACCGATGTCGCTTCCGTCGCCGATGACGACGCCGGCGCTGATCCGGCCTTCCACCATCGAGGCGCCGAGCGTCCCGGCGTTGAAGTTGACGAACCCCTCGTGCATGACCGTCGTGCCCTCGGCGAGATGGGCGCCCAGCCGCACGCGGTCGGCGTCGGCGATCCGCACGCCGCTTGGCACGACGTAGTCGGTCATGCGCGGGAACTTGTCGACCGAGGTGACCTGGAGGGGACGGCTCTCGGCGAGGAAGCGCAGGCGTGTCTCCTCGAAGCGCGTGGGCTCGCAGGGCCCGGCGCTCGTCCAGACGACGTTTTCGAGCACACCGAACGCGCCGTCCATGTTGAGCTCGTGCGGGCGCACGAGACGGTGGGACAGCAGGTGCAGGCGCAGGTAGGCGTCGTGAGCGTCCACCGGCGGCGTGTCGAGGTCCTCGGTGACGGTCAGCACCGTCACGACGCGCACGCCGCGCAGATCGTCGCGGCCGGCGGCCTCGGCCAGCACGCCGGCGCCGACGAGCGCGGCGCCGTGGACGTCGATCTCACGGGTTCCGGCTTCGGCCCCCGAAGGCGGGGAGCCGAGCGCGGGCGTCGGGAAGCGCGTGTCGAGCACGCGGCCGTCGCGGCTCGAGATGGTTGCAAGACCGGCGCCCCAGGCGCCGGCGGGCTGGTTGTCACTCACGTGCGGGAGGCTAACGAACGCGGCTCACGAGCCGAACGGGGCCGCGCCGGCAAGCGTCTCGGCAGCCCGTGCGCACTCGTCCAGCGTCGGAACGAGCGCGACCCGCACGTGGCCCGCCCCGCCGGCGCCGAAGAACGTCCCGGGCGCGACGACGATCCCGACCCCCAGGAGCCTCTCCGCCAGAGCCTCCGCGTCGCCGTCGCCGGGAACGCGGCACCAGAGGAAGAAGCCCCCCTCGCCGCCGACCGGCTCGAGCCCCGCGGCGAGCAGCCCCGGCAGCAGCGCATCGCGCTTGGCCCGGTAGCGAGCGCGCGTCTGCTCGACGTGCTCCTCGTCGTCCCACGCGGCGATCGCCGCGCGCTGCACGAAGCGCTGGGGGGTCACGCCGACCGATGGGCGAACCTGCTTCATCGCCGCGATCAGCAGCGGGTCGCCGGCGACGAAGCCGGCTCGATAGCCGGGCATCGACGAGCGTTTGGAAAGCGAGTTGAACGCGAGGACGTGCGTGGGGTCCTCTACCTCGAGCACCGACCGCGGTCGCTCCTCGCCGAGCCAGATCTCGGAATAGGCCTCGTCGGAGGCGAGCACGACGCCGTGGCGCCGGCAGGCTTCCGCGAGCTCGCGGTAGAGCCCGACCGGGGCGAGCGCTCCGGTCGGGTTGTTCGGGTAGTTGACCCAGACGAGCGCGAGGCGTCTCCAGGTCTCCTCCGACAGCGCGTCGAATGCCGGCAGCCACCCGGAGGCCGGGTCGAGCGGCAGCTCGACGACGCGGGCGCCGGCGAACCGCGCGCCGCGCTCGGGAACCGGGTAGCCCGGCGTCGTGACGGCGACGAGGTCACGTGGGCTGCCCGGGCCGATCAGCACCTGCGCGAGGTGGAAGATCGCCTCCTTGCTGCCCAGCGTGGGGAGAACCTCGATCCCGGGATCGAGCCGGGCACCGAAGCGCCGGCGGATCCACGAGGCGATCGCCTCCCGCAGCTCCGGCAGCCCCGCGGCAAGCGGATACGGCGAGACCGGCTCGTCGCGCACGGCGGCGATCAGCGCCTCGCGGATGAACGCGGGCGTCTCCTCACGCGGCTCACCGACACCGAAGTCGATCAGCCGCGCTCCCTTGGCCTCGAGCCGCGCGCGGGCGTCGGTGAGGCGCGCGAAAGGGTAGGTACCGAGCTCCTCGAGCAGCGGGTTGAGCTGCATCGCGCCGTCAGCTCCGCGCGAACGCGTCGAGGACGCGGTAGGCGTGCAGCAGGGCCTCGGCACCGACCTGCTCCTCGCGCGTATGCGCATGAGCCGGGTCGCCGGGTCCGAAGTTCACGGCGTCCACGCCGGCCTCCGCAAGCTCGGCGACCGGGGTCCAGGCCTGCTTGGGCTGGGTGCGCAGGTCGCCCGCGGCGCGCAGTCGCTCGACGAGCGGGTTTCCGTGCGGTACCCGCCCGGACGAGGCGTTGGACAGGATGCGAAGCTCGCCGAACGGGTCGCACAGGCCGTGGAGGCGCTCCTCGGCGGCGCCGCGGGCCATGCCCGGCGGGTAGCGGTAGTTGACATGGGCGCTGGCGCGATCGGGGATCACGTTCTGGGCCAGTCCGCCCTCGACCATCGTGACCGACACGACCTCCGAGTAGCGCAGCCCGTCGAAGACGTGCTCGATCGGCTCGACGTCCGCGAGCGCTGCGATTCCGCGCCCGGCGCGGTGGACCGCGTTGTCGGCCAGCCATGGCCGCGCCGCGTGGCCGCTGCGCCCGCGGAACTCCCAGGCCGCGTTGACGTTGCCCAGGCAGCCCGCCTGCAGGGCTCCGGCCGTCGGCTCCATGACGATCGCCAGGTCGGCGCTGCGAAGGCCCGGCTCGCGCGCGAGCAGCGGCGCGAGCGCGCTCTCATGCTGGGGCAGCTCCTCGCGGCCGAACAGCACGTAGCCGAGGTCGACGCCGTCCTGCGCGGTCAGACCGCCTGCCCGCGCGAGCGCCAGCTCGAGCATCACGGCGAGCGACCCCTTCATGTCGCTAGCTCCCAGCCCCTTGACGACCCCACCGGCGAGCGAGCCCGGTCGATTGCCCTGCGCCGGCACCGTGTCGAGGTGGCCGGCGAGCAGGACGAGCGGCCGCTCCCCGCGCTCGAGCACGCCGGCCAGGACGCAGGTGTCGCCCGCATCGCGGACCGGCACCCCGCCGCGTTCGAGCACGTCGAGCGCATGCGCCGCGAGCGCCGCCTCGTCGCGGGACTCCGACGGAATGTCCACGAGCTCCAGCGTGCGCGCGGCGAGGCGCTCGGCGAGCGGGTCGGTCACGGGCGGCACGCTAGCGCCCGCGCGGCTCGCACGCAGCTCGACCGGCGCCGAGCCGCCTCTAGACTCGGTGTCGCTTGCAGGAACGCACCCGCCACGGACGTACGACGCCGACACAGCGCCCCGGAGAGCCCCGCCGGGGGCGCGCGAGGCAGCGCGCGTTCTGCATCGCCGTGCTCGAGCAGGGCGACGACCTCGCGGAGCTTCGCGAGCTGCTGCGCACGGCAGGCGTCGCGGTCGTCGGCCAGGAGGTGCAGCATCGCGACCAGCCGCACCCGAACACCTACCTCGGTCCCGGCAAGCTCGAGGAGGTGAAGGAGCTGGCGCGCCAGGCCGACGCCAACGTCGTCGCCTGCGACGACGAGCTGAGCCCGCGCCAGGAGCGCAACCTCGAGCGCGAGCTCGGGCTGCCGGTCGTCGATCGCACGACGGTGATCCTCGACATCTTCGCCGGCCACGCGCACAGCGCCGAGGGCAAGCTCCAGGTGGAGCTGGCGCAGCTCGAGTACAACCTCGCGCGCATGCGCGGGCTGTGGACGCACCTCGAGCGTCTCGGCGGCGGGATCGGCACGCGCGGCCCGGGCGAGTCGCAGATCGAGACCGACCGTCGGCTCGCGCGCGACAGGATCTCCGCCTTGAAGCGGCGCCTGGCGCACGTGAAGGGCTCGCGCCAGGTGATGCGCGCCGAGCGCGAGCGAGCCGGGCTCCCGAGGATCGCGCTCGCCGGGTACACGAACGCCGGCAAGTCGACGCTCCTGAACCGGCTGACCGGCGCCGACGTGGGCGTCCGCGACCGGCTGTTCCACACGCTCGACCCGACGACGAGGGTCATGCGGCTCGACGGGCGCCCGTACCTGCTGACCGACACCGTCGGCTTCATCCGCAAGCTGCCCCACCAGCTCGTCGAGGCGTTCGGTGCGACGCTCGAAGAGACGCGGATCGCGGACCTCGTGCTGCACGTAGTCGACGCGTCCGTCGACGAGCGGGAGATGCCGGCGATGCTCGCCGCGGTCGACGAGGTCCTGGAGGAGATCGGCGCCGGCGAGCGACCCCGGCTGCTCGTCCTCAACAAGGCCGACGCGCTCGACGCCGAGCGGCGTGCCGAGCTGCGCCGTCTGCATCCGGACGCCGTGCTGGTGTCGGCGGCGACCGGCGACGGCGTCGAGCGCCTTGCGGAGCGCATCGAGGACGAGTTCGCGCGGAGGATGCGGACGGTCGACCTGCTGCTGCCTTACGCAGAGGGCGGCCGACTCGCCGAGCTCCATGAGATCGCCGGCGATCTCGAGCGGACCGACACGCCCGAGGGCGTGCGCGTGACGGCGCTCGTGCCGGGCACCGTGGCCGAGCGATTCGCACGGTTCGCCGTCGGCTCGCGCGACTGACGTCGAGCCTGCCGGCGCCGCCCTCCGCGAGCGGGCCCGGCCGGCCGCCGCTCAGCGCCCGTCGCCGCTGCCGTGCAGGCGCCCCCGGTCCTGGCGCGAGCGCAGCTTCTCCAGGTTCGCCTCCGCGACCGCTCCCAGGTCCAGGCCGGCCTCGGTCGCGACCTGCGCGGCGTACCACAGCACGTCGCCGAGCTCGCCGGCGAGCGCCGCTCGCCGCTCGTCGCTGAGCACGCCGCCGTCGTCGCGAACCATCTTCTTGACCTTCTCGGCCACCTCGCCCGCCTCGCCGCAGAGGCCGAGAGTGGGGTAGAGCAGATTCTCGCCGGCGCCGGGATAGACCGCGGTGGCACGCGAGCGCAGCTGGTAGTCGGCGAGCGTCGTCATGGCCTCGACGCTAGCGCCCCGCGTGGACGGCGCGCCGCCTGAGCCCGGCCGGCCGCGCGGGCCGGCGCCGTCCGACGGGCGGGCACACCAAGCCGTGGACCGGTATGCGCGCCGGTCAGGCCGGGACGCCGGCGGCCCGCCGCGCACAGGCGTGCGCGGCATCCTCGAGCGCGTCGTCGAGCGGCGCCAGCGGCTCGTCGAGCCCGAGCGCGCGCTGCACGAGCCAGTCGGCCAGCCAGGCGTTCTTCGGCAGCAGCGGCCCGTGCATGTACGTGCCGATCACGTTGCCGCGACGCGCTCCCTCGTGCCCCGAGCGCCCGTCGTTCCCATGGCCGCGAAGGACTCGCCCGAGCGGCTCCTCGTCGGGGCCGAGCACGGTCCGCCCGCCGTGGTTCTCGAATCCTGCCAGCACGCGCGGGCCGTCGGCCTGCGGCAGCTCGACCTCGATCGCCACGTTGCCGATCAGCCGCGGGCCCTCCTCACGTACGGTCGTGACGTCGAGCAGCCCCGCGCCGGGCAGCGACTCCCCACCGAGCCGGTACGAGTGGCCCAGGAGCTGATAGCCGCCGCACACGGCGAGAATCACGACGCCGCGCTCGGCGGCGGCGTGGAGCGCGTCTCGCTTGACCTCGGCGATGTCCCTCGCGCACAGCGCCTGGTCGCGGTCCTGACCACCTCCGAGATAGAGCAGGTCGTGCTCGTCGGGGTCGAGGCGCTGACCGAGGCCGACCGAGCGCAGCTCCACGCCGATCCCGCGCCAGGCGCAGCGCCGCTCGATCAGCAGCAGGTTGCCGCGATCGGCGTAGATGCTGAGCAGGTCGGGGTACAGCGCGCATACGCGCAGCACGCGGTCAGCCACCGAGCATCACCACGGTCGATCCGACGTGCTCGTCGGTCTCGGGGACCGCGCGGCGCTCGCGGACGGCGAGCCCGGCCATGCGCCCCTCCTGCTCGAGCGTGGCCGCCGAAAGGGACTCCAGGCGGATCACGTCGCGCTCCACGACCGCGCGCCGTCCCGGCGCCGCGATCTCGCGCAGCCGCTCGATGCGGACCGCTGGCCCCTCGTCGACGACTGCCAGCGGGTGGCTCGTGTAGACGACCCCGTCGAGCTCGCAGACGTCGGGGCGCGGCGCCTCGGGTACGACGCCGTCCTCGTCGAGGATCGCCTCGCGCCCATCGGCGATCGCGATCGCCAGCAGCCCTCCGGGGCTCAGATGCGCTCTGGCGCACGCGAGGAACGCGGCGCGCCCGGGCGCTCCGCCGAGCAGCTGAACGGTCTGCATCGGCACGAGGATGAGCGCGAATGAGCGGCCGAGGGCCATCTCGCGCGCGTCGGCGCGGACCGCCTCGACCGAAGCGCCCGCGGCCCGCGCACGCGTGTGCAGCGCAGCAAGCAGTTCGTCGTCGGCGTCGAGCGCGACGACGTCGTGGCCGCGCGCGGCGAGGTCGAGCGCAACCCGTCCGGTGCCCGCACCCACGTCGAGCAGCGGCCCCGGGGCGTCGTCGGCCAGCTCGCGCCACAGGCTCAGGTCGGCGGTGTACGAGCCGCACTCCAGGTCGTGCCAGATCACCGCGGGGGGGAGCGCGCTCATGCGAACGACCCCTCGGCGGCGCCCCGCGCGACGAGCAGCGCGCGCAGCTCGAGCATCGCCGTGTACGTCGGCAGCGCATAGAGCGGCCCGTCGGCGTGCTCGGCGGCGTCGTCGAGTGCCCGGTCGATCCGCTCTTCGACGACGATGCGCTCGCTCGGCACGCCCGCGTACTTCATCCGCACGGCCATCTCCGGCGCACGCGTCCCCGAGCAGACGACGCGGCGTACGTGGGGCGCGAGCAGCTCGACGTCCGCATCCCAGATCCAGCTCACGTCGCGCCCGTCGGCGATCCGGTCGTTGAGCACGGCCAGCACGTCGTGCTCGCCGTCCTCGAGAGCGAGCGTGCGCAGCACCTCGTTCGCCCCGGCCGGGTTCTTGACGAGCAGGATCGCCACGTCGCGCCCGGGCAGCCGTACGCGCTCGGCGCGGCCGAACGCGGGACGCACCGCCTGCAGGCCGGCGGCGATGTCGGCGGGGGACGCGCCGAGCGCGGTCGCGAGCGCGGCGGCGCCGAGCGCGTTGTAGACGTTGTACAGCCCCGGCAGCTCGAGGCGGATCGGGAGCGGTCCCGCCACGTCCGGTAACGTGAGCTGGAAGTTCGCACCGCGGATCCCGTCGAGTCGGATATCGCGCGCGACGACGTGGGGCTCCGGTCGCCGCGCGCCACAGGACTCGCAGCGGTAGCGGCCCAGATGGCCCAGGTAGTGGGCCTCGTAGGCGTAGGGCGCCCCGCAGCGCCGGCAATGCGTCGCGTCGGACGCGTGCTGCAGGACCGCCAGCGCGACGCCGTCGTCCTCCACGCCGAACAGGATCGGCGGCTCGCCGTCCGCCGGCGCGAGCCGTGCCAGGTCGGCGACCGTAGGGTCGTCGGCGTTCAGCACCATGCGACGGGCCGCACCGGACGCGGCGAGCGCAGCCCAGCGGTCGGCGATCGCGTCGAGCTCGCCGTAGCGGTCGAGCTGGTCGCGCAGCAGGTTCCCGAGCAGCAGCGCCCGAGGGCGCAGGTCGCGCACGACCCCGTCGAGCCACATCTCGTCGACCTCGAACAGCCCCAGGTCGCCGCGTCCGTCGAGCAGCGACGCGGCCACCCCGCCGGCCATGTTCGCCCCGGCGCGGTTGTGCACGAGCCGCGTGCCGCCTCGCTCCAGGATCGCGGCCACCATCGCCGCCGTCGTCGTCTTGCCGTTGGTCGCCGAGATCGCGGCGCTGCCGCGCGGCAGGCGGGCGGCGAGCCGCCGGACCGCGTCGGGATCGATCCGCAGCAGCACCTTCCCGGGAAGGCTCGTGCCTCCACGGCCCGCCCGCCGCGATAGGACCGCTGCGCCGCGCGCCGCGGCGACGGCCAGCCGCGTACGCGGACCGAGCCGGCTCACGCGGCCGCCGCCGGCCGTAGGAGGCGCACCGCGGCGGGCAGCACGCGCACCGTCACGGGCAGCTTCGCGATCGGATCGCCGTCAGCGAAGACCGCGAACGGGCGGCTGGCGCTCACCCGCGCCTCGCGCGCCCGCAGGACGCTCACGTTCGCGTCGCGCACGTGGGAGCCGTTGAAGACCTTGGGCAGGCTGCGCAGGAAGCGGGCGCGACCGGTCTTGCGGATCAGCACCAAATCGAGCAGGCCGTCGTCCACGCGAGCGTCCGGGGCGACGTACATGCCCCCACCGTAGACGCTCGAGTTCGCGCAGATCACGGACCATCCCTCGAACCGCTCGAGTCGGCCGTCGGCGCTGACCTCGAACTCCGCCGGGCGCCAGCGCGCCAGCGCGACGAGCGCGCCGTAGAGGTAGATGCCGCGCCCAAGCGCCCGCGGCGCGGCGTTCGCGACCGCGTTGGCCTCGGAGTCGAAGCCCAGGCTCGCGATCCCGAGGAATCGCGAGCCCCCCGCCTCGCCCAGGTCGATCGGGTGCGGCTCGCCGTGCGCCAGCACGGCGCATGCGGCCAGCGCGTCGCGTGGGATTCCCACGTGGCGGCAGAAGTCGTTGCCGCTCCCGCCGGGCAGGATGCCGAAGGTCGAGTCCGGCAGGGTCGACGCCGCCCCGGCGACGGCGCCGGCCACGCCGTCGCCGGAGAACGCGACGGGCGTCTCGCCGACGGTCAGCGCCTCGAGCGTCAGCTCGCGGGCATGCGCCAGATCGCGCGTGATCGCCGTCCGGTGGACGAGCCCCAGCTCATCCAGCCGCGCATGGACCGCGGGCAGGAGTCGTAGCACCCGCCCGCCGGCGGACGTCGGGTTGGCGATCAGCAGCAGCCGGCGCACGGCGGGACCGTACCGGGCACGGTGCCTAGAACAGCGTCGGCACGTCGGGCGGCGCCGTCACCGGCTCGATGCAGTCCGGCGCGTCGTGGGCGACGTCGTTCACCGCCAGGCTCACCGGCCGTCGCGCCGTTCGCTCCGCCGGAAGCGCCCGCAGCAGCGCGAGCAGATCGGCGCTCGAAGCTCCACGCTCGAGCCAGCGCGGCTCGTCGCGGGCCTCGAGGATCACCGGCATCCGGTCGTGGAGGTCGCGCACGAGCGCGTTCGCCTGGGTCGTGACGATGGCGCACGTGCGCAGCGGTGGAGAGTCCGAGGAGGGCTGCCGGCTCGCCCATATCCCGGCGAACGCGAACGGCGCCCGATCCTCGCGTGTGATCCACCACGGCTGCTTGGGACCGTCCGGGCGCGACTGCCATTCGTAGAAGCCGTCGGCGACGATCAGGCAGCGGCGCTCGGCGAACGCGGCACGGAACGCCGGGCGCTCGGCGAGCGTCTCGGCGCGCGCGTTGATCAGCGGCCGATGCGGCCGCGACGGCTCGACCCGGTGCGGCACCAGGCCCCAGCGCAGCAGCTCGGCGCGCGGCGAGCCGTCGCGCCGTGTCGTCACGGCCAGCACGTCCTGCCCGGGGGCGATGTTGAAGCGCGGCTCCAGCGGGATGTCGTCGCCGAGCGCGAAGCGCTCGCGCAGGATGTCGGGCGCCCGCGCGGTCAGCGTGTAGCGTCCGCACATCGCGCGCGCCGGCGGGTCAGCCGCCGGGAGCGCCGCGCGCGGCCCGCGCGCGGCTTTGGCGTCGCCTGCCGAGCAGGAACAGAGCCGCCAGCGCGACGATGATCACGAGCAGACCGACCCAGACGGCGGTGATGCTGCCGATGCCGCCGAACGGCAGCGCCACCAGCTTCACGACGCCGAAGCCGACTGCGAGCAGCGCGACGACGATCGCCAGGATCAGGAGCACGCCGCGCACCCGTAGCCAGACGCTCGATCCGGGCGGCGGCGAGACGAGCCCGGAGAAGCGCAGCAGCATGAGCTGGCGGCTTGACGGGGCCTCCTGGCCGAGCCTCTGGACCGCCGCCTTGAGGTCGTCGGGCCGGCGCTCGGCCAGCGCCAGCGACGCATCCGCCATGCGCCTGATCTGCATCCGCTCCTGAGGCCGCGCGGCGGCGATCGCCCGCTGGAAGTAGCTGCGGGCCACCTTCGCGTCGTAGCGCTCCGCCGCACGCGCGCCGAGGATCGCAAGAGCCGCCGACTTGTACTTCTGCTCACGCTCGAGCTGCTCGTCCGAGCGCTGCTCGAGCGCCTGCATCTCGGCCATCGCGCTGCGCTGGTCGACGCGGATCTGGCGCGGCTTGGGCGGCATGGGCGGGACGATAGCCGCCTGCCGCCGCGGGTATCGTCCCGGCACGCGGCCGGCCAGACGCCTCGCGCCGGCGCCGTCATCGCCGCTGCCGGGCCGTCGACGGAGTCGGTCCGCCAGCGGGAGGTCGAGACGTCGCGCCGTTCGGCGCCGGGAAGCCACCGCTCACCGCCGGCGGGGCGGGATCATCCGTCCAGCCCCGAGCCGTAGTGCTCTCCCATCCGGCCGGACGGCCGATGCCGACGGCGTGCGAGCCCAGTCGAAGACCATCGCCCTCGCGGCGACGGCGCTCGCGCTCGGTGCGCCGGGCGCCGCCGTGGCCGCGCCCTGCCCGGGAGCCGACCTTCGCCCATCGGCGGGCAACGTCCTCGACGCCGCCCAGGCAACGATCTGCCTGATCAACCGCGAGCGCACGCGCGCGGGCCTGCGAGTGCTCTCCGACGAAACTCACCTGCGCAGGGCATCGGGCACATTCGCGCGGCGCATGGTCGAGCGCCGCTTCTTCGACCACGTGGCACCCGACGGCTCGAACGTCGTGGACCGGCTGAAGGCGTCCGGCTACCTCTCCGGGGCGACCTCGTGGTTGGTCGGCGAGAACATCGCCTGGGGCGAGTCGTACCTCGGAAGCCCGGCCGAGATCGTCCGAGCGTGGATGAAGAGCCCCGGCCATCGAGCGAACATCCTGCGCGCGAGCTTCGAGGACGTCGGCATCGGCATCGCGCTCGGAACGCCGCGGACGGCCGACCGCGGAGCGACGTATGCGGCGGACTTCGGCAGGCGCAGGCCGCACCGGGTTCCCGGGACGGACACTACGGGCTCGACCGCCGAGAGCCTCCGGCTCACCGCCAGCCGCCGTCCGCGCCCCCGAGGGTCGGCCGTCGTCCGCGGCGCCGCGATCGAGCGAGTCACGTTCTACGTCAACGGTCGCCAGGCGACACGACTGACGAGCCCCGGGAAGGACGGGGCGTTCCGGCTGCGCTATCGCGCCGGCCAGCTCCGCAACGGCAGCAACCGCGTCAAGGCGAAGGTCAAGATCCACCCGCCGGACGGGGCGGCGACGCTGCGGACGCTGACGATCCGCGTACGCCGCTGAACACGGTCGGGCCCTCCCGCTCGTGCGGCGGACGCGGAGGCCCAATCGCAGCGCAGGCGAGGCGTCCGCGACCGATCGACGCGAGCCCGAATGGACGCGAGGGCGCTGCAACGGCTCCTGCAGGCCACGCCCCGTTGCGCTGGTAGCGTCGCCGAACGCCGAATCCGCGGTCCACGAGGCCGGGGAGCGGGGGAACCAATGCGGCCGCCACAGGCCGCCGGGGCGAATCGCCGCATCCGCGGCGTAGCGGCCGTGCCGCGAGCCCGCCAGCTAACCCCGCAGGCGCCCACCGCGATGAGTCACCGAACGACCCTCCGCCGCCGCCTGCCGCCGGTCGCCGCCTGGCTGGCCGTCCTCCTGCTCGCCCTCTGGGCCGCCCCCGCGGCCCACGCCCTGCCGACGCTCGAGCCGGGCGATCGCGGCAGGACGGTCGAGTGCCTCCAGCGCACCCTGCGGCTGCCCGTCGACGGGATCTTCGGTGCCGGCACGAAGAGAGCCGTGCGGCGCTTCCAGCGAGGTCATCGTCTGACGGCCGACGGCGTCGTCGGCGCGGCGACGTGGCGCGCGCTGACCCGCTCGATCGGCCGCACCCGTCGCGGCGCCGCCGGAAGCGCGCGGATCAAGCGCTCGGTGCGGGTGCTGCAGCGACGTCTCGGGCTCGGCGCCGACGGGGTGTTCGGCCCGGCGACGCTGCGCGCCGTGCGACGCTTCCAGCGCTCACGCGGGCTCACCGCGGACGGAGTCGTCGGCCCGGCGACCTGGCGGGCGCTCGGCCGGGGCGCCGGCCGGCCGGTGCTCGAGCACGCCTCGCGACGGCGTGCCGGACGCGGGGCGGGGCCGACGGTGGACGGCGTGCCGCAGGCCGTCGTCGAGGCGATTGCCGCCGCCCACCGGATCGCCCGCAAGCCCTACCGCTACGGCGGCGGGCATCGCTCGTTCGACGACAGCGGCTATGACTGCTCGGGATCGGTCTCGTACGTCCTGCGGGGCGCCGGTGCATTGCGCAGTCCCCTGGATTCCGGCCAGCTCATGCGCTGGGGCTCGCCGGGCAGGGGGCGCTGGATCACGGTCTATGCGAACCCCGGCCACGCGTACATGACGATCCGGACCGCCCGCGGGGTCCTGCGCTACGACACCTCGGGGATGGACGACGGCTCACGATGGGACGGTGAGATGCGCTCCACCGCAGGCTACGTCGTACGCCATCCGGCTGGTCTGTGACGCCCGTCGGACCTGAGCCGCGCCGGGTATACGATCCCGCGATGGCCACGACCGCGTCGACATGAGCTCCCGCGAGGCCGCGCCCAAGCCGACCGAGGGCGGCTCGCGCCCGGGACGCCGGCGACGCTCCTCGGCGGAGATCGCCCGGCTCGTGATGGCCGTCGCCGTGACCGCGTTCGTCGCCGTGTTCGCCGTGCTCAACACCTCGTCGGTCAGCATCGACTGGGTGTTCGGGACGGTCGAGACGCCGCTGATACTGCTGATCCTCGTCTGCGTCGGCGTCGGGCTGGCCGCGGGCATCGGGCTCGATCGGATCGCCGCGCGCCGCCGCCGGCGCTCCGCCGCCAAGCGCTGACGGGACCCACCGCTCGGACGACCAAGAGGCGCGGCGCGCCATCTGGCAGGCTTCACGCGCTATGCACGGCACCGAGACGCCCCCGACCCTCTGGCAACCGACCGGTGAGCAGCGGGCGGCGACGAACCTCGCCCGCTTCGTCGCCTGGCTGCGCAGCGAGCGCGGGCTGGCGCTCGACGTCGACGACTACCAGGCGCTGTGGCGCTGGTCGGTCGACGACATCGAGGGGTTCTGGAGCGCGATCTGGGAGTTCTTCGACGTGCGCGCGGACGGTTCCCCGCGGCCGGTGCTGGCCGAGCGCCGCGTCGCCGACGCGAGCTGGTTCCCGAACGCTCGGCTGAACCTGGTCGAGCACGTCTTCCGCGAGAGCGCCGACGAAGCCGTCGCGATCGTCGAGTCCGGCGAGCTGCGCGCGACACGCGAGATCAGCCGCGGCGAGCTGCGCGCGATGACGGCCGCCATCGCCGCGGGGCTGCACGAGCTGGGCGTGGGGGAGGGCGATCGCGTCGCCGCCTACATGCCGAACATCGCGGAGGCGATGGCCGCCTTCCTGGCGACGGCCAGCCTCGGCGCGATCTGGTCGAGCTGCTCGCCGGACTTCGGCACGCGCAGCGTCGTCGACCGCTTCGCGCAGATCGAGCCCAAGGTGCTCCTCGCGGTCGACGGCTATCGCTACGGCGGGCGCGACTTCGACAAGCTCGCGACGATCGCCGAGCTCGAGGCCGCGATGCCGACGGTCGAGCACACGATCGTCCTGCCCTACCTCGACGGCTCGCCGGACGTCTCCTCGCTGCGCGCCGGGCGCCTCTGGGGCGCCGTGTTCCCGGTCGGCGGCACCGGCGACGAGCTGAGCTTCCACCGGGTCGCCTTCTCGCATCCGCTGTGGGTCGTCTACTCGTCCGGCACGACCGGCCTGCCCAAGCCGATCGTCCACGGCCACGGCGGCATCCTGCTCGAGCACCTCAAGAAGATGTGGCTGCACGTCGACGCGCGCCCGGGCGACCGGGTCTTCTGGTTCACGACGACCGGCTGGATGATGTGGAACTTCCTTGCCGGAGTGCTCCTGACCGACGCCGCGATCGTGCTGTTCGACGGGAACCCGGGCTACCCGACGCTAGACAGGCTCTGGGACCTCGCCGACGAGGCCGACGTGACGTGCTTCGGGACGAGCGCCGCATATCTCGCCTCCTGCATGAAGGCCGGCATGCGCCCGGGCGAGGGCCGCGACCTCTCGCGGCTGCGCGCCGTCGGCTCGACCGGCTCGCCGCTGTCGCCGGAGGGCTTCCGCTGGGTCTACGACCAGCTCGGCGCGCAGACGTGGCTCTTCTCGACGAGCGGCGGCACCGACGTGTGCACCGCGTTCGTCGGCGGCGTGCCGACGCTGCCGGTCTACGAGGGCGAGCTCCAGGGCCGCGCGCTCGGCGCCAAGGTCGAGGCGTTCGACGAGCGGGGGAGGTCGGTGATCGAGGAGGTCGGCGAGCTGGTCCTCACCGAGCCGCTGCCGTCGATGCCGGTCTGCTTCTGGAACGACCCGGACGGGAAGCGCCTGCACGAGAGCTACTTCTCGACCTACCCCGGCGTCTGGCGCCACGGCGACTGGATCCGCATCACCGGGCGCGGCACGGCGGTCATCTACGGTCGCTCGGACTCGACGATCAACCGCGGCGGGGTGCGGATGGGGACGAGCGAGATCTACCGCGCGGTGCTCGCCCTCGACGAGATCGTCGACGCGCTCGTCGTCGACGTGCCGCGAGAGGGTGCCGAGAGCTGGATGCCGCTGTTCGTCGTGCTCGCCGAGGGCGCCGCACTCGACGACGACCTGGTCGGGCGGATCGCGCGGCGCGTGCGAGGGGAGTGCTCGCCGCGCCACGTTCCCAGCGAGGCGATCGCGGTCGCAGAGATCCCGCGGACGTTGTCGGGCAAGATCCTCGAAGTCCCGGTGAAGCGAATCCTGATGGGGGAGCCCGCGGAGAGGGTCGCCAGCCGCGACTCGCTCGCCAACCCTGCGGCGCTCGACTGGTTCGCGACGTTCGCGGCCGAGCGGACGGCAGTCGGGGACGGGCGGACGGCCAGCGGATAGCGGCGGGACACACCGGCAGAGCAACGCCGGGCGCACGTACCCGTCACAGGGGTCGCTCACTTCCCGCCGACGCGCTCCGGCGCCCGTAGCGTCGCGCCGATGAGCCAGCGATCCAGCGTCCGGCGACTCGCGCTCCTGCTCCTCGCGAGCGCGGTCATCACCCTCGCGGCGCTCGCGGTCGCCGCGACCTCCGGCGCCGCCACACCCCGGGAGCGAGCGCTCGAGCTCGTCGCGATGACGCATGAGAGCTTCGCCGCGATCGCGCGGGGGCGCCCGGCGCCGTTCGACTGGTCGACTGACGGCTGCAGCCGTACGCCGCACTCATGGGCGCGTCGCTTCGAGGGACCATGCCGCCAGCACGACTTCGGCTACCGCAACATCGGCCGCGGGCTGCGTCTGTGGCGCAGCGAGGTCGCGCGCCTGTGGATCGACGGCCGGTTCCTCACCGAGCTGCGACGCGTGTGCGCCGCGCGCTTCACCGGCGTGCCACTGACGAGCTGCCGCGCTCAGGCGGGCGCGATGCACATCGCGGTGCGCGTCTTCAACGCCCCGTGGTCATGAGGTGCGCTCGCGGGGATCGCCGAGTGCCAGGCGCAGCAGCGCGTTGACGAGGCTGACGATGATCGCCGCAAGCGCCGCCGACCAGAAGTCCCGCAGCTCGAAGTCGGGGACGATCCAGTCCGTCAGGTAGAGCATCAGGACGTTCAGCAGGAAGTAGAAGAGCCCCAGCGTGACGACGATGAAGGGGATCGAGAGAATCGTCAGGACGGGCTTCGCGAACCCGTTGATCAACGTGAAGACGACGCCCGCGACGAACAGCCCCCACCACGAGTCGCCGTAGCCGACCCCGTCGAGCAGCCACGCCGCGACGAACAGCGCGAGCGTGTTGAAGCCCCAGGTCAGCAGCCAGCGCACGGCACGCCCCCCGTCCGGTCCGCCCGAGGCGTCGTCAATCCGGCTCGCCCGAGGACAGCTCGCGATCCTCGAAGCCCGTAGGTGCGGGCCGAGCGCTCTCGAGCACGCCGAGCAGCTCGCCGACGCGGCAGACGAGCAGGCGCTCCTCGTCGACCTCGATCCAGACGCCCGCGGAGGCGGGGAAGACGACGTGGTCGCCCGGGGCGACCGGCATGTTGACGCCCTGCGCCTGCCACCAATCGACGCCGGGCCCGATGGCGAGGACGATCCCGTGCTGCGGCGGCGGCTCGTGGCTGCCTGCCGGCACGAGCAGGCCGGAGCGACGGATGCGGTCGGGATCGAGCTCCTTGATCACGACGCGGTCGAAGAGGGGCCGCAGCTCGTGGCGCATGCGGACAACGATAGAGCCGGATCGGCGCGATGCGGCCGGCGAACCCGCACAGCGGTGGCGAGAGCGTCCCGGCTGACCGCCATCGCCTGCGACCCGCCCGCGTGCCGCTCGTACACTTGGGCGCATGGCCTCGGAGCGACAGATCGACGTCGGCGGAGTCCCGATCGGCGGCGGCGCGCCGGTCGCCGTTCAGACGATGACGAAGACCGAGACGGCCAACGTCAGCGCGACGGTGAGCCAGATCGAGCGCTGCGCCGAGGCCGGCGCCGATCTCGTGCGGGTAGCGGTGCCGCGCGACGAGGACGCCGAGGCGCTGCGCACGATCGTCGAGCGCTCGCCGGTGCCGATCATCGCCGACATCCACTTCAACCACACCCTCGCCCTCAAGGCGCTCGACAACGGCGCCGCCTGCGTGCGCTTGAACCCGGGCAACATCGGCGGCCCCGAGAAGGTCGCCCAGGTCGTCGACCGCGCGCGGACGCTCGGGACGCCGCTGCGGATCGGCGTCAACTCCGGCTCGCTGCCGCGCCACCTGCGCGAGCTGGAGTTCGAGAACCCGGTCGAGGCGCTCGTGACCGCGGCGGTCGAGTTCGTCGAGCTGATGGAGCGCCTGGACTTCACCGACTTCAAGCTCTCGATGAAGTCGACGAGCGTGCCGAACACGATCGCGTCGAACCGGATGCTCAGCGAGCGGATCCCGTACCCGCTGCATCTCGGCGTGACCGAGGCGGGCACGAGGTGGACCGGCTCGCTCAAGTCCGCCGTCGGTCTGGGCACGCTGCTCGCCGACGGGATCGGCGACACGATCCGCATCTCGCTCTCGACGTTCCACGCCGAGGAGGAGGTCAAGGTCGGCTGGGAGATCCTCAAGGCCCTGAAGCTGCGCGAGCGCGGCCCGGTGCTGATCGCCTGCCCGACGTGCGGGCGGCTGCAGTTCGACATGGACTCGGTGGTCGCCGAGGTCGAACGGCGCCTCGAGGCCTACGACGAGCCGATCGAGGTGTCGGTCCTCGGCTGTGCGGTCAACGGGATCGGCGAGGCGCGCCACGCGGACTTCGGCATCACCGGTGCCAAGGACGCGGGGATGATCTTCTCGCGCGGCGAGCCGCTGAAGAAGGTGCCCACCGAGCGACTCGTGGATGAGCTGTTCGCCGAGATCGACCGCTACTACGCGGCCGGCAAGAAGATCGTGCGCGACGAGCACGCCGCCTCGGAGGCGGCTCGCTGGCTGGCCGACAACGAGGACGCCACGGCGATGACACCCGAGCGGCTCGCGCAGCTCGAGGAAGCCGCCAACCGCGAGGCCGGGGGAGGCGACGAGCTGCTCGCGGCCGGCGGCGTACGGCCCCCGACCGGGCCGCCGACGACGCTCGACGAGGAGTCCTCGCCGGTCGCCGGGCGGCGCTTCACGCGCGCCCGCTGACACGCCCGCGTCGCGCTCTGGGCCCACGCCGCGCGTCGCTTCGCGAATCGAGCCGCGGCTTGGAGCATCCGTATCGGAGGGCTGCTCAGCCGAGCAGGTAGCGGCCCGACAGCGCCAGATCGCGCACCGGCGGGGCGGCGACGGGCTCGCCGTCGAGCGTCACCACGTGCGTGCGCGGGTCGACCCGCACGGCGCCGCGGCGCGTGTTGCGGATCATGTCCGCCGCGCCGAGGCCGCGGCAGCCTTCCACCTTCGCCCGCGGCCGGCTCGTCGGCAGCTCGGCGTCGAGCGACGCCTCGGCGAGGAAGGCCAGCGACAGCCTTGCCGGCGCGGCTCCGAGCGCGCCGACCTGGCGGGCGATCCGCGTCGGCTCGCAGAGCATCGTCGTCGCGTTGCCGTCGCCGCTGGCACCCCATGCGGCAATCCCGCTCTTGACGACGAGCTCCGGCCGCACGCCGAACTGGTGCGGTTGCCAGAGGACCGCATCGGCGAGTCGGCCGGGCAGCAGCGAGCCGACGTGCCCGGCGAGTCCGTGGGTGATCGCGACGTTGACCGTCAGCTTCGCCAGGTGGCGCAGGACCCGCTCGTTGTCGGCAGGGCCGGGCTCGGGCCCGCGTACGCGCTTCATCCAGTCGGCGTTCTGGAAGGCGCGCCGGACGACCTCTCCGATCCGGCCCATTCCCTGCGAGTCGGAGCTCAGCATCGGGATCACGCCGAGATCGTGCAGCACCCCCTCCGCGGCCATCGTCGACGGCCGGACGCGCAGGCGTACGGCGCGGGCGTCCCCGGCGCGGCGGCGAGGGTCGAGCACATGCACGGCGCTGATCATCTCCAGGTGCTCGGCCTCGGCGCCCGCCCCGAACGGGACGGTCGGCGTCGTCGACGACGTGAGCACGTTCGGCTCGCCCGCAAGCCGCAGCAGGTCGGGCGCGTGGCCGCCGCCGGCGCCCTCGATGTGGAAGGCGTGCACGGTGCGCCCCGCGAAGGCGGCAAGCGTGTCTGCGACGCCGAGCGCCTCGTTGAGGCCGTCGGTGTGGATGGCGAGCTGAACGTCGTGGCGCTCGCAGAGCTCGAGCGCCACGCGGATCTGCTCGGGGCCCGCCGCGACGTCCTCGTGGATCTTCAGGCCGGCTGCGCCGCGGCGCAGCGCCTCCTCGGCGCGCGTGGGGACAGAGGACGCTCGTGCCAGCAACGCGGCGTTCACGGGCACCGCCTCCAGCGCCGCCCACGTCGTCGCCAGCCCCTCGCCCGGGTTGCAGCCGAGGTTCCACACGGGGCCGTAGTCCTGGATGACGAGCGTCGTCACGCCGGAGGCGAGCGCAGCGTCGGCGACTTGCGGCGACAGCCAGTGCACATGCGGGTCGATCGCGCCGGGCGTGACGACCATCCCGGTCGCATCGAGGATCGCGGTGCCGCTGTCTAGCACGACGCCGACGCCGTCCATCGTGTCGGGATTGCCCGCACGGCCGATCGACACGATCCGCCCGTCGCTGATGCCGATGCTCGTACGCCGCACGCCGAGCAGCGGGTCGAGCACGAGGCCGCCGACTATCGCGAGCTCCACGCCGCCTCGACCCGCGAGCACCCCGAGGCCGTCGCGAAGCGTGCCGCCGAAGCCGGGGAGGATCGCATCGGGGCCGCCCGCCTCATCCGCCTCGGGAACGACGTGCAGCGTGCTGTCGCCGAGGCGCACCGGCAGCCGCTCAGGCACCGCGATACCCCCGCGCTCGCGCCAGCGCGAGCGCGGCCTCGCGCGCCCCTGGCGCATCGAGCGGCCCGTCGCACAGCCCCGCGTGCCCACGGACGACCCGCCGGCCTGCGATCGGCGTCGTGCGGACCGTCAGCGGCTCTCCCGGCTCGAAGAACACCTTGACCCCCGGCTCGACGGCGAGCCGCACGCCCCAGGCGGCGGAGCGGTCGAAGCGCAGCTCTCGCGCGGCCTCGAACAGGTGGAAGTGGGAGGTCACCGCGATCGGCACTGCGCCCTCGTTGACGATCTCCAGCTCGGACCCGACGCCCCACGAGACGGACGGCTCGACGCGGGCGGGCGGACCGTCGCGTCCGATCGGGTCGTCCAGGACGATCAGCCGCGAGCCGTCGGCGAAGAGCGCCTCGACCTCGATCCGCGGCAGCAGCCGCGGTACGCCGTCGAGCACGTCGGCCGGGTCGAGCACGCCATAGCCCCGCGCCAGCGCCTGCTCGTAGCTCGCGCCGTCGCGCGCCGCCTCGCACACCTCGTCGGCGATCAACGCGGCCGCCTCGACCTGGTTCAGGGCGAGGCCGCGGCCACGACGGCGCCGGGCGAGCTCGGCCGCCAGGAACAGCAGCAGGCGATCCTGTTCACGCGGGAGCAGGCGCATCGGCTCAGTCTGCCAAGCCGGCCGCCCGCGTGCCGGCGCAGGCGCGGGCGAGCTCGCGGCTCACGCGGGGCGGCGCCGGCAGACTGTGCCGCCGGCGCCGCCCACGCGCCTCGCAGCTAGCGGACGGTCCGCGTCGAGGAGCGCACAGTGCGCGCCTCGCCGTTCACGTAGCTGAAGCGGTACGAGGTCTTGCCCCTGACCGTCGTGCGGAACGAGAAGTAGCCCTGCGAGTTGGTCGTCAGCGTGCGCAGCTTGCGATAGCCGCCGCGCCCGCGGCGCCGCTCGACGGTCACCGTATGCGCGTTCCCGGGCCGCACCTGGCCCCAGACCGTCGCCGTGCGCCGGCCACGCGGCAGCTCGACCCAGAACGGATGCTCGAACGTGCGCGCGGCGGGCTTGGGACGGCCGTCGTGGTAGTAGAGGCCGGACTGCCACGAGCCGCTTCCGGTGCTCGCACGCGACATCGGCTCGTCGTGCCAGAGGTAGAAGGCGAGCATCTTCACGCGCGGCTGACGCCAGAGCAGGTAGCTGGCCTGTTGCAGCCAGGTGTTCTGCCGCGACGTCGAGACCCCCTGGATCTTGTCCGGCGGGTTCGTCTGGATGCCGTACTCGTCGACGAAGATGTCGAACTTCTTGCGCTTGCCGAGCCCGTTCGTGATACCGCCGGCGCGCTGGACACGGTCGACCGTCTTGATGAACCTGCCCATCGTCGCGACGGTCGCCGACTCACGGCTCCTGGCCGCCCGGTTCGGCGCCAGGACGCCGCTGTGCGGGTGGTGGGCGATGCCGTCGAGCGTCGCCGGCTTGAAGCGCCTGCACTCGGCGCTGCGTCGGTCCCGCCGGCCGCGCGAGTCGACGCAGCCGAGGCCGCGCAGGAACGTCAGCGGCGCGACGCGCGGGCTGCGCATCGTCGGTCGGCCGCCGCCGCCGGGAGCCATGGCGCCGCCCCAGACCTTGGAGCCGGGGTCGGCGGCCTTGATCGCCGGGTAGGCGGCGCGGACGAGCGAGCGGTAGATGCCCGGCCCGATGAGCGTGCAGCGCGAGCCCTTGCACGACCACTGGGGCGTCAGGAAGACGAAGATGTTCGGCTCGTTGTAGACGATGTAGTCGTCGACCCGGTTGCCGTAGCGCTTGGCGACAGCCGCCGCGAAGGCGCCGAACTCCTGCGGATCCGGCTTGTAGCGCGAGTCTCGTCGGGACGGCACCTCGGAAGCCCAGACCGGCATCGGCGCGGTGACGACGAGCACCGGCTTGATGCCGCTGGCGATCAGCGCGTCGACCGCTCCGTCGACCTTGCCCCAGTGATAGCCGGGGCTGTCGGGGTTGCTGCCGTCGAAGCCGGCCGGCTTGCGAGTCGCGTGCGGCTCCGGGGTCACCGTCGACCAGACGACCGTCACGCGGCCGATGCTGACGCCGGCCTTCTGCCACGCCTTGGCGGTGGGGAGCGCGGCACCCGGGACCTTCTGCATCAGGTCGTCGTCGGCGAGGCCGATCTGCATGCCGGTCGAGGCGGCGGCGGTGGAGGCTGCCAGCACGGCGGCGAGCGAGCAGAGCGCGGCCGCAAGCAGCGCACGCATGGTCGTGGATCTGCGGGAATCGCTGAGTCGTCGCATCGAGACCTCAACCCGCCCGGGTTCGAAGGGTTGCGGTTGGGAGCGCGGCAACGGGCCGCGTTACCGCCATCGCGCGCCGTGAGGCGCCGGCGGAATCGGGCGGGCGGCCCAGGGTAGCGAGGCCGGCGGCGCGCCCTCCGGAACGGGACGGGGACGGCTGTCCCATCCGACGAGGTGGAAGAGGGCGCGGGCCGGGCGGGGACCTCCGGCGTCCCGCCCGGCCCGGGGTCGGCTCAGCCCTTCGCGGCGGCGAAGCGCTCGGCGACCTTCGTCCAGTCGACCGTGTTCCACCAGGCCGCCAGGTACTCGGGCCGGCGGTTCTGGTACTTGAGGTAGTAGGCGTGCTCCCAGACGTCGTTGCCCAGCAGCGGCGTCTGCCCGTCGCTGATCGGGTTGTCCTGGTTGGCCGTGCTGGTCACCTTCAGCGCGCCGCCGTCGACCACGAGCCATGCCCAGCCGGAGCCGAAGCGCGTAGCGCCGGCGGCCTCGAACTGCTCCTTGAAGGCGTCGAACGAGCCGAACGCCGCGTCGATCGCAGCGGCCAGGTCGCCGTCGGGGGCGCCGCCGCCGTCGGGGCTCATCGACTCCCAGAACATCGTGTGGTTGAGATGGCCGCCACCGTTGTTCCGCACCGCCGCCTGCTTGTCGGCGGGCAGCGAGCCGAGGTTCGCGACGATCTCCTCGATGCTCTTGGCGGCCCACTCGGTGCCCTCGACGGCGCCGTTGAGCTTGTCTACGTAAGCCTGATGGTGCTTGTCGTGGTGCAGGGTCATCGTCTGCGCGTCGATGTGCGGCTCGAGCGCGTCATAGGCGTACGGCAGGGGCGGGACCTCGAAGGCCATGCTCGTCTCCTTGGGTGGTTGATGGCGCTTGGTGTGGACAAAACCTATCGCGGGCGTCGCGAGGTCATCTGCGCATGGGCGAGGACGCGCCCGGTCGGGGCATGGTCGGTCGGATCGCCGAGCTCAACGCACGTCGAAGTCGCGCAGTCCCTCGGGCGGCTCGTCGGCGACCTCCAGCCACTCGACGCGCGCCCTCCCCGGACCGCGCCGACAGAGCTCGACGAGCGCCTCGACGCCCGCAGCATCGCCCTCGAAGACGGCCGTCACGGTGCCGTCGGGGTCGTTGCGGACCCAGCCGGCCACGCCCCGCGCCCGCGCCGCCCACGCGGTCGAGTCGCGGAAGTAGACACCCTGGACGCGGCCGTGAGCGCGGATCCGGCGCCGGGTGGTCATGGGGCGAGGGTACGACGGCCCGCCGATTCGCGGGTGCGTACGGCGCGGCGTACGAGCTCCCTCGGATGGGCGCCGGGCCGTCGCGGATTCGGAGGTCCGTCCTCCCGATCAAGCGTGCGAGGGTTGTGGCTGCAGTAGCTCAGGTATGGGCTGTGTTTCTACAGCCACATCCGCGCGCTCTCTTGACGAGGTCCCGCGCGTCGTGCGTCGCTCTCGCTCGCAGGCCGTCACGACTGAGCAAGGGAAGCCGGTTGCACCCGCGTGGCCCGGCGACGACCCCCGACCGCCACCTCTAGGCTTGCCCCGCCATGAGGATGACCGAGCTGCTGCTGCCCACCGAGCGCGAGGCGCCCGCCGATGCGGAGGCGCCGTCGCACGTCCTCGGCGTGCGGGCGGGGCTCGTGCGCCAGCTCGGCGCGGGGCTGTGGACCTGGCTGCCCGCCGGGTTCCGCAGCCATCAACGGGCGATCGCGATCGTGCGCGAGGAGATGGACGCGATCGGCGGGCAGGAGATGCTGATGCCGGTCATCCACCCGCGCGAGCTCTGGCGGCGCACCGGGCGCGACGAGCTCGACGAGCTCTTCAAGCTGGAGGACCGGCGCGGGGCGCGGCTCGTGCTTGCGATGACTCACGAGGAGTCGGTCACCTTCCACATGGCGCAGCTCGTGCGCAGCTACCGCGACCTGCCGAAGATCCTCTACCACTTCCAGGTCAAGGCGCGCGATGAGCCGCGCCCGCGGGCCGGGGTGCTTCGGACCCGCGAGTTCGTGATGAAGGACGCCTACTCGTTCGACCGTGACGAGGCGGGCCTGCAGGAGAGCTACGACAAGCACGTCGTCGCCTACGACCGCATCTTCGACCGCGCCGGGCTCGAGTGGTACCGCGTGGAGTCGGACGTCGGGATGATGGGCGGCTCGGGCGCGCACGAGTACATGGCGCCGTGCGCCGCCGGCGAGAACGAGGTCGCGCTCGCGCCCGGCTACGCCGCGAACGTCGAGGTCGCCCGCGCGGAGCCCCGGCCCGTCCCGCCGGGAGAGCCGCTCGCCGCGCCGCTCGAGGTCTCCACGCCGGGCGCGACGACGATCGAGCAGGTGGCCGGCCTGCTTGGGGTGCCCGCCGGGACGCTGCTCAAGGCGTACCCGGTCGTCACCGACGGCGGGGATCTTCGCCTCGTCGTCGTGCGCGGCGACCACCGGGTCAACGACGTGAAGCTGCGCAACGCGCTGCGCGAGGGCTTCCGCCCGGCGCATCCCGAGGAGATCGAGCGGCGGATCGGGCCGCCCGGCTTCATCGGCCCCGTGGGTGCGCAGGTCCCGGTGCTGCTCGACGAGGCGGTCGCCGCCGCGCGCGTCGGCGGCTGGGTCGCGGGCGCCAACCGCCCCGACGCGCACCTGCGCGGCGTCGAGCCGGGACGCGACTTCGCCTTCGAGGCCGTCGACGTGCGATCGGTCGAGGCCGGCGACCTCGTCGGCGGTCACGCCATCCGGATCGAGCCGGCGATCGAGGTCGGCAACATCTTCAAGCTGGGCACGCGCTACTCGGAGCCGCTGGGCGCGACGTTCCTCGACGAGGCCGGCGTCGAGCGGCCGATCATCATGGGCTCGTACGGGATCGGCCCGGCGCGGATCGTCGCCGCGTCGATCGAGCAGCATGCCGACGAGCGGGGCATCTCGTGGCCGCGCGCGCTCGCTCCCTGGCAGGTCCATCTCGTCGGGCTCGGCAAGGCCGGGACGCCGGAGCGGGCCGCGGCCGACGAGCTCTACGGCGCGCTGCGCGGCGCCGGCTTCGAGGTCCTCTACGACGACCGCGCGGGCGGCGCCGGCGAGAAGCTCACGGACGCCGAGCTGCTCGGCTGCCCGCTGCGACTGACGGTCGGGCGCCGCGCGCTCGCCGACGGCAACGCCGAGGCGCAGGCGCGCCGCGGCCAGGTCGCGCTGGAGCCGGTGCCGCTCGGCGACGACGCCCCGGCGGTGGTTGCCGAGCGCCTCGGCGGGCTGGTGTGAGCGAGCCGGGGCGCGGGCGCGGGCGCGGGCGCCTGACGTTCCGCCGCTTCGCGGGCCTGGATCGCTCCGGTCCGCCGCCGCCCGAGACGCTGCCGGGCGCTCCGCTGCGCCCCTGGACCGTTCCCAACGCGATCGGCTTCCTGCGGCTGGCGCTGATCCCGGTCTTCCTCTGGTCGGCGTGGCGGGCCGACGGCGCCGGCGCCGCGCCGGCCGCCCTGTTCGCCGTCATCTCGTGGGGCGACTACGCCGACGGCATCGCCGCGCGACTGACCGGCCAGTACAGCCGGCTGGGTGCGATCCTCGACCCGGTCGTCGACCGGCTGCTGGTCATCGGCGGCATCCTCGTCTGCTGGCGCTTCGACCTGCTTCCCGCGTGGCTGCTGGCGACGCTGGTCGCCCGCGAGGCGCTGATGCTGGTGCTCGGCGCGATCGTCGTGCCGCGCGGCGTCGAGCTGCGGATCAACTGGTGGGGCCGGTGGGGCGTGTGGCCTGCGATGAGCGCGATCTTCTTCGGCCTCGTCGGGCTGCGTGGCCTCGGCTCGGTCCTGCTGGCGATCGGCGTCGCTTTGCTGCTCATCGCGAGCGTCGAGTACGTACGCGCCGCCGTGCCCCAGCTGACCGGTGGGAAAACCTCAACCTGAGGTTGAACCCCGCCGTGGCGCTGGTATGCTCGGCCGCCCCGCGCCTTCCGCCGGGAGCGGTTCGCATGACGAGGAGCAAGCACGCGATGGACGACACCTTTCCCGACCTCGGCTCGCTCGATGACGACGAGCTCAAGGCGTACATCGACCGCCTGACCGCCGAGGAGACCGAGGTCTCCTACCGGCGCCGGATCCTCCACGGCAAGATCGACATCCTGCGTGCCGAGCTGGTCAACCGCCTGCGCCGCAAGCACGACGGCGGCGAGGAGATCATCTCCGGCGACGACATCCAGCGCCTCACCGACATCCTGACGGGCAAGGTCGCCGGCCCGCAGGACGGCGAGGGTTAGCACGGCGGACGGCCGTGGCGGTTCACTGCCCGGAGTGTGGCTTCGTCAACAGCGACGCGGCCAACTACTGCCAGAAGTGCGGCGCGTACCTCGGCGACCTGCAGGCGCCCGAGGAGTCCTCGACGGCGACCTACCGGATCGACGAGGCGACCGGTGAGCTCGTGCCGGTCGAGATCGAAGAGCTGGTCGCCCGCGAGGGCGCAGCGCTCGTCGTGCGTGCCGGCGGCGGGCGGGTCGGCGAGAGCTTCCCGCTCGACCACGACCGGATGACGATCGGCCGCCGCCCGGACTCGGACGTGTTCCTCGACGACGTGACGGTGTCGCGCGACCACGCGATGATCGTGCGCCGCGGCGAGGAGATCCACCTGGACGACCTGGGGTCGCTCAACGGCACGTACGTGAACCGCCGGCGAATCGAGTCGCAGCGCCTGGAGGACGGCGACGAGCTGCAGATCGGCAAGTACAAGCTCACGTTCCTGTCCCGCTGACCGTGGCGAGCACGCAGCCTGAGAGCGGTCCGGCAGCGTCCGACGGCGAGGGCGGCCGGCGTCCCAAGCCGATGACGATCGGCGCCGTGTGCAAGGCGCTGGCGCTGGAGTTCCCGGACATCACGATCTCGAAGATCCGCTATCTCGAGGATCAGAAGCTTCTGACGCCGCGGCGCACTCCCGGCGGCTACCGCCTCTACAGCGCCGGTGACGTCGCCCGGCTGCGCACGATCCTGCGCCTCCAGCGGGACGAGTTCCTGCCGCTGCGCGTGATCCGCCAGGAGCTCGCCTCCGGTCGCAGCGAGGAGGAGGTCGCGGCGCCTGTGGTGCTGCCCGGCGACGGGGTCGCGCGAGCCAAGCGCCGGCCGATGATCGCGACGACGCAGCCCGGGGGCGCTTATTCGCTCGAGGACGTCGTCGAGGAGACGCGGGCCGACCCCAAGCTCGTCCACGAGCTGCGCGACTACGGCATCATCGCCGGCCAGCAGAGCGGTGGCACGATCTGGTTCGACGACACCGAGCGCGAGATCGTGCGGGCCACCGTCGAGCTGGCCCGCTACGGCGTCGGCGGACGCAACCTCCGGGTCTTCCGCACATCCGCGGACCGGGAGGCACAGCTCCTGCAGCAGATCCTCGCGCCGTCGCTGCGCTCGCGCAATCCCGAGCGCCGCCGCGAGGCGATCGATGCGCTCGAGAACCTGGCCACGGTCGCCACGCACCTGAAGCACCTGCTGCTCGTGCGCGACCTGCGCAGGCTCGTCGGCTGAGTCGGTCGATCCGGCGGCGGATAGGCTGGTCCCCACGATGCCGGGGCGTGAGATGCGCTTCTGGGGCTGGGGCGAGGACGCGCGCGCCGGCGAGCCGCTCGCCCACAGGCTCGACTGGCTGCGGGAGCGGCTCGGGACGTCGCTGGCGGCGCCCTCGCCGCCGCCGCGGCTCGACGACCTCCGGCTCGATACGGGAGCGCTGACGGGTGCGACCCTCGGCGAGCTGCGCACCATCGTCGGAGCGGGCGGAGTGCGCGACGACCGTGCCGCCCGCGTGCAGCATGCCGCCGGCAAGGGGTATCCGGATCTGGTTCGCCTGCGCAGCGGAGACGCGCGACCGGCGCCCGACGCCGTCGTCTGGCCGGCCACGCACGCCCAGACACGCGCGGTGCTCGAGCTCTGCGCGCGCCGCGGCATCGCGGTCGTCCCGTTCGGCGGGGGAACGAGCGTCGTCGGCGGCGTCGAGCCGCTACGCGGCTCGCATGGCTCGGTGATCGCGCTCGACACCGGCCGCATGAGCCGCCTGGTGGCGCTCGACGAGCGCTCGTGCCTGGCGGTGCTCGAGCCCGGCCTGCGTGGCCCGGAGGTCGAGCACCTGCTGAGGGCGCGCGGCTGGACGCTCGGCCACCTGCCGCAGAGCTTCGAGTACTCGACGGCCGGCGGCTGGGTCGCGACGCGCTCGGCGGGCCAGGCGTCGACCGGCTACGGAAGGATCGACGCGCTCGTGCATGGTGCCCGGCTCGCCGCGCCGGCCGGCGACGTGGTGCTGCCGGCGATGCCGGCGAGCGCCGCCGGACCGGACCTGCGTGAGCTGCTCGTCGGATCGGAGGGGGTGCTCGGCGTGCTTACGCAGGTCACGCTGCGCGTCCGCCCGCGCCCCGCCTCGGGCCGCTACGAGGCCTGGATGCTGCCGGGGTTCCAAGCCGGTCGCGAGGCCCTGCGCACGCTCACCCAGGACGGCCTCGCACCTGACGTCGCCCGCCTCTCCGACGAGCCCGAGACCGAGATGTCGCTGGTGCTCGCGGGCGGCGGCCTACGCAGCGCGCTGCTCGACCGCTACGTGCGCGCGCGCGGGGTGGACGGGGGGGCGCTCGCGATCGTCGGTTGGGAGGGCGAGCCGGCTCGCGTCGCGTGGAGGCGTCGCGGCGGCGCGGCCGCGCTGAGGCGCTTCGGCGGCGTGGCGCTCGGTCCGGGGCCGGGGCGCGCCTGGGCGCGCGGCCGCTTCCACGCCCCGTACCTGCGCGACGACCTGCTCGCCCGCGGCGTGCTCGTCGACACGCTCGAGACGGCGGCGCCCTGGTCCGGGCTGGAGCGCCTCTACCGCTCCGTACGCGACGCGCTCGGCGAGCACGCGCCGCTCGTCGCCTGCCACGTCTCCCACCTCTACCCGACCGGAGCCTCGCTCTACTTCACGTTTCTCGCCCGTCAGGACGCGGGCGACCCGCTCGGACAGTGGAGTCGCGCGAAGCGGGCGGCGTGCGAGGCGATCGTCGCCGCGGGCGGCACGATCAGCCATCACCACGCCGTCGGCCGCGACCATGCGCGCTACCTCCCGGCGGAGGCGAGCCCGCTCGGCGTCGAGGCGCTACGAGCCGCCAAGGCGCGCCTCGATCCGTCCGGGATCATGAACCCCGGCAAGCTGCTGACGGATTCCCCGATCGGCGCGACCGACTTTGCTCAGCGGATCTGGACCGGCCCGCTGAGATAGACCGTGCCCGGTGACTTCGGCTCGCTGCCGCGCTCGCGGGTGATGAGAACGCTGCGGTAGAGCCCGGGGTCGACCGGGACGCTGCTCTGCGCTCCGACCTGGCCGCTGGTCGTGGCGGCCTGGAAGTAGCCGAGCCACAGGGGCTCTCTGCCCGCGCCGGTCAGCCAGACGCCGTACCCGTTGCCTTGGGGCGCGCTTGGCAGCCCCTCGGCCACGACGTTGATCAGCCGCTGCCCGGCGCGCTCGGCGAACTGGGCGAGGCCCAGGGCCCCCTTCGCGGGAGCCTTGGCCGGGGGCGTCAGGGTTGCCTGGCCGACGACGGTCGCGGTCTGCGCGCTCTGCGTCGTCGTGCGCCGCGCGGGCTCATCGCCCCCTCCGGTCGCCCGGCCCAGCAGGAAGCCGACGCCGAGCGCCGCGAGCAGGGCGGCTCCGCCGAGCAGCAGCCGCCCTCCGCGCCTCGAGACCCGCCGGCCCGCGATGCGTCCGCCGGCGGCCCGCTCGCCCGCGACAGGCGCCTCGCCCAGGATCTCGGGAAGCGGGGAGGTCGCAAGCGGGCGCAGATCCTCGGCGACGCTCCGCGCCCAGGCGCGCGCGGCATCCGAGGAGAGCACCGTCCGGCGGGTCCGCTCGGCCTGCTGAGGATCCTGCTGGCCGAGCAGCCAGTCGGCGAGCTCGTCTCGGCGAGCCGCGTCGCGGCCGGCAAGCGCCGGGCCCAGCTCGGCAAGGGCGGCGTGCGCGCGGTCGCGGACCCCGGCGGGGGCCATCTGCAGCGCGCGGGCGATCTCGTCGTAGGAGCGCCTCTGTTCGAGCAGCAGCCGTAGAACGGCCCGCTGATCGGCCGGCAGGTCGTCGATCGGCGCCATGAGCGGCGCAAGCCTAGAGGAGCGCACCGATATCGTGCCGCAGCCATGGACGAGCCCACCTGGAAGCCCGTCGTTCCGTTCGAGCGCACTTTCGACGCGCTCTACGGGCTCGAGATCCTCGAAGCCGGCCCCGAGGTGGCCCGGGCGCGGGTCGTCGTACGCGACGAGCTGAAGCAGCCGATGGGCCTCGTCCACGGAGGAGTGCTCGCCTCGATCGCGGAGTCGCTGACCTCCGCGGCGACCGCGCTCGCCGTGCTCGGCGAGGGCCGCATGGCCCAGGGGCTCTCCAACCAGACGAGCTTCCTGCGCCCGATCATGCACGGCACGATCCACGCCGTGGCGCGGCGCCGCCACCGAGGCCGTACCACGTGGGTCTGGGAGGTCGAGATCAGCGACGACGACGGGCGGCTGTGCGCCCTCGTGCGGATGACGATCGCGGTGCGCGACCTGCCGGACGGGCGCGTCCAGGCCGTCGATCAGCCGCGGTAGCGATTCGTGATCGGCATCCGCCGGTCACGGCCGAACGCCTTGCCCGTGACCTTGATGCCGGGCGGCTGCTGACGGCGCTTGTACTCGGCGAGGTCGACGAGCCGGATCACACGGTCGACGACCTGGGGGTCGAAGCCGCGCGCGACCAGCTGCTCGCGGCCGAGATCCTCCTCGACGTAGCCCTCGAGGATCGGGTCGAGCAGCTCGTACGGCGGCAGCGAGTCCTCGTCGCGCTGGCCGGGCCGCAGCTCGGCCGACGGCGCGCGGGTGATGATCGTCTCGGGGATCGGCGTATCGGCGCGCGTGTTGCGCAGGCGCGCCAGCCGGTAGACGAGCGTCTTGGGCACGTCCTTGATGACGGCGAAGCCGCCGGCGCTGTCGCCGTAGAGCGTCGTGTAGCCGACCGACATCTCGGACTTGTTGCCGGTCGTCAGCACAAGCCACCCGAAGGCGTTGGAGAGCGCCATCAGATCGTTGCCGCGGATCCGCGCCTGGAGGTTCTCCTCGGGCAGGCCGGGCTTGCGACCCGCCATCACATCGGCGAGCTGAGCGCCGTACGCCTCCATGACCGGCCCGATCGGGAGCTCGTGCAGCTCGACGCCGAGCCGCTCGGCCAGCTCCCCGGCGTCCGCGCGCGTGCCGGTCGACGTGAAGCCCGAGGGCATCGTCACGAACACGACCCGCTCGGGGCCGAGCGCGTCGACCGCCAGGCACGCGACGAGCGCCGAGTCGATTCCGCCCGAGAGCCCGAGCACGACTCGCTCGAAGCCGTTCTTCTCGACGTAGTCGCGCGTGCCGAGCACGAGCGCCGCCCAGATCTCCTCGAGCTCGTCGCGCATCGGCGCGATCTCGCCGGCCGGCGCGTCCGCGGCGTAGCCCGGCCGTCCGGTGCGCAGATCTGCGAGCAGCGGCACCTCGACCCGCGACTCGAAGGCGAGCGTGCGGTGGCGCGTGTCGCGCAGCCGGGCGGCACCGGCGGCGCCGGCATCGACGGTGCACAAGAGCAGCGCCTGCTCGAACTGCGGTGCGCGGGCGAGCACGGCGCCGGTGTGGTCGACGACGACCGAGCCGCCATCGAAGACCAGCTCGTCCTGGCCGCCGACCTGAGCGCAGAACGCGATCGCCGCGACGTTGTCGCGGGCACGCTGCGCGATCATCTGCTCGCGCGCGAGCGCCTTGCCGGCCTGGTAGGGCGACGCCGAGAGGTTGACGATCAGGCGAGCCCCGGCCAGCGCCTCGTCGCTCTCCGGCGGGCCGGGCACCCAGAGGTCCTCGCAGATCGTGAGCCCGACGGCGACGCCGTCGACGTTGACGATCGCACCGCCGCGCCCCCGCTGGAAGTAGCGGTGCTCGTCGAAGACGCCGTAGTTGGGCAGCCGCGTCTTGCGGTAGACGCCGACCAGCGCACCGTCGGCGAGCACGGCCGCCGCGTTGAAGACGTCACCGGCACGCTCGGGGAAGCCGACGATCGCGACGATCCCCACGGCGTCGGCCGCGAGTCGCTCGATCGCCGCACGGGCATCCGCGAGCACGTGCTCCTTGAGCAGCAGGTCCTCGGGCGGGTAGCCGGTGATCGCCAGCTCGGGGAAGAGCGCCAGCTGGGCGCCGGCGTCGCGCGCCTGCGCGAGCCGCTCGCGGACGAGCCGCTCGTTGCCGACGAGATCGCCGACGATCGGATTGATCTGGGCCAGCGCTATCCGCATCCGGGCGCCAGTATGCCCGGCCGCGAGCCGCCGCCGCAGAACGGTCGGGGGTCACCCGGCCACGGGGCGCGGCCGGGTCAGCGCCGCTCGCGCGGCGTGTGTGCGCTCGTGATCGCGTGTCGCTCGTGCATCGGCCATGGATGGCGCTCGACCTCTGCGGCACGGCCGAGATCGAAGAGGGCGCCCTCGAGGTCCTCGACGAGATCGCCGAGATCGGGCAGCGCGTCGAAGTCGGCCGTCAGCCCGAAGCCCAGCCGGCCGGCGTAGCTGATGATCGCCACGCCGAGCGCGGTGCGGGGAGCGAGCGGCACGACCGGGTAGATCGCGACCATCCGTCGGCCGAGGAGGTAGAGCGGGCGCTGCGGGCCGGGGACGTTCGTCACGACGAGGTTGAACATCCGCTGGCGGGCCTGCAGCCGCGCCGCCTGGCTGAAGATCGTCGTCGGCGCGAAGTCGGCCAGGCCGGTGAGCGTCTCGGCGCCGACCGCCTGGCCGGATGCCTTCAGGTCGCCCATCGCCTCGTGCACGGCCGCGAAGCACTCGCGCGGATCCTCGATGCCCATCGGCAGCGGCGCCCAGACGGCGGCGACGCGATTTCCGAGCGCGCCGCGCCGCTCGCTCGCTCGCACCGACACGGGAACCATCGACTTGAGCACCAGCCCGTCGGTCGGGAAGCCTCGCCGGCGCAGGAAGCGCCCAAGCGCGAGCGACACCACGGTCAGAACGACGTCGTTGACGGTCCCCCCGAGCTCGTTCTTGACCTCCTTGGCGAGCGCCAGCGGAGCATCAACCCAGCCGAACCGCCGGTGCGGTCCGATCGGCACGTTGAGGGGCGTGTCCGGCGCTCCGCGCAGCCCGGTCCACGCCATCGCCCCAGCCGCCGCCAGCCGGGTGACGACCCGCTCGGTCGCCTTGCGCGGGGCGTGCGACAGCCGGTAGAGCGAGCGTAGGCCCTCCGCCGGCGAGACGACCCGCTCGAGCAGCGCGTCGGCGAGCACCTGGGCACCGGTCGGCTCCGGCCGGGGCATCCACGGCGACGCCGGCGGGCCGACCGGCGGCGCACCGGGGGTGCTCGAGAAGAGCACCGACGTCACGTCCACGCCCGAGATCCCGTCGACGAGCGCGTGGTGGGTCTTGGCGATCACCGCGAACCGCGGCGAGCCGTCGCCGGCCGGTGCGAGGCCCTCGACGAGATGGATCTCCCAAAGCGGCTTGCCGCGGTCGAGCGCGGCGGCGAAGAGCCGGCCGGCGAGCGCCGCGAGCTGCTCGTCGGAGCCCGGTGCCGGCAGCGCCGAGTGGCGCAGGTGGAAGGTGAGGTTGAACCGCGGATCGTCGACCCAGACCGGGCGCCCCAGGCCATAGGGGACCGAGGCGAGCTTCTGGCGGTATCGCGGAACGAGGTGGAGCCGCTCCTCGAGCGCGCCCAGCGTCTCCTCGTACGAAGGCGGCTCGCCCTCGAAGATCATCAGCGACGCGACATGCATGTGCGCGGGCGAGCCGCGCTCGATGTCCAGGAACAGGGCGTCCAGCGCGCTGAGGCGATCGCTCGGGGGCACAGTGGCGATTCTGCCTTGCCGGGGGCCGGCTGAACACCCGCGAGGCCCGCTCCGCGCGCGGCGGCTCTGTGATCGACGTCACACGAATCGACTCCCGGGTCGCTAGCCTCGAACATCTGCCGAGCCGTGCCCGGTCAAACGAGGGCACGGGCGGGGGACCCACTGCCGGGCCGTGACGAGCGGGCCGGATGGGGCGAATCGGCGGCTGCTGCCGCCGTAGCGACCGACTTCGTGCCGCGCGCCGATCGTGTGGCCGGGGGCCGCGAGCCCGACAGCTAACTCCGCAGGCAGCAGAAGCGAAGGAGGACCTCAGATGAGGGCCGTCTCAACTGCCTGCCTGCGAGCGACGACGCTCGGCGCGCTGATGACCACCGTGGGCATCGCCGCGACCGCTGTGAGCCCCGCCGTCGCGGCGCGGCCGACCGCCGCCAAGCAGCCGATCGCCCTCGCTCCGTCGGCGATCACCGCTCAGCTCGCCGACCGCACGCTCCGCTACGGCCAGGAGGCGGTCGTGAGGGGGAGGATCGCCGGAGCGGGCGCGGGGCGCGAGGTCGTCCTCGAGCATCGGGCGCACGGCGGAGCGTGGCACGCGGTCGCCCGTGGCCTCACCGACCCCGACGGCGGCTACCGGCTGCAGGCGCGTCTGGAGCGCTCGGGCGCGGTGCGCGTCCTGGCCGGCGGCGCCCTTGCAGCGACGACGGGCGCTTCGGACCGGCTCGGGTCACGCGAGCGATCGGTGCAGGTCGCCGCGATCGTCGGCGTGCGCCACCGGCGCCTGAACGTGCGGCAGGGCGGGCTGACCCGCGTCAGCGGACGCGTGCTGCCCGCGATCGCGGGACGCAGGATCGTCCTTGAGCGCCGCGGGCGGCACGGACGCTGGGCGACGCTCGCCCGCGCCCGCACCCGTTCCGGCGGGGCCTACCTGCTGCGCCACCGCTCGCGCAGCTCGTTCAGCGCCATCGTGCGCGTGCGCCTCGTCGGCGACGCGCAGCTCGCCTCCGGCCGGCGCGTCGCCGGCCGGATGAACATCCTGCGAGCGGCGCTCGCCTCGTGGTACGGCGAAGGCCAGGGGCTCGCCTGCGGCGGCTCGCTGACCCCGGGGATGATGGGCGTCGCCCACAAGACACTGCCGTGCGGGACGAAGGTCACGATCCGCTACCGAGGCCGCCAGGTCCGCGTGCCGGTCGTCGACCGCGGGCCCTACGTCGGCGGGCGCGAGTGGGATCTCGGCCCCGGCGTACGCGCCGCGTTGCGCTTCGACGGCGTCGGCACGGTGTACGTCGCGCACTGACGGACTCGGCGCGCGCCCGGCCGTCGGGAGCGGGGCGTACCCTCGCGTCACGATGGCCGGGCCGATCGCCCACCTGGACCTCGACGCCTTCTATGCGAGCGTCGAGCTTCTGCGGCGCCCCGAGCTGCGCGGCCTGCCCGTGATCGTCTCCGGCAGCGGCCCCCGTGCGGTCGTCACGACGGCCTCGTACGAGGCGCGGCGATTCGGCGTCGGCTCGGCGATGCCGACCGCGCGCGCCCGGCGCCTGTGCCCGCAGGCGATTCTCGTCGCGCCCGACTTCGCCGCCTACCGGGAGATGTCGAGGCGCGTGATGGCGATCGTCCGCGCCCATGTCGAGCGCGTCGAGCAGCTCGGCCTCGACGAGGCCTACCTGGACCTCGAGGGGCTGGCCGCGCCCCGTGCGGCGATGCGCCGGCTCGCCGCCCGGATCGCGGAGCGCACCGGCCTGAGCGCATCGGTCGGCATCGGCCCGAACCGCCTCGTTGCGAAGGTCGCCTCGGACGCCGAGAAGCCGCGCGGCTTCGTCGTCCTCACCCGTGAGCAGGCATGCGAGCGCTTCGCCGGCGCGCCCTGCGGCCTGGTTCCCGGAATCGGGCCACGGACCGCCGAGCGGCTCGCCTCGCTCGGCATCTCCACGCTCGCCGAGCTCGCCGGTGCGGACGAGGCCCTGCTCGGCGAGACGTTCGGTGCGCGCCAGGGGCCGTGGCTGCGCGCTCGCGCGCGGTTCGAGGACTCCGACGTGGTCGTGCCCGTCCGAGCCGCGCGGAGCGAGTCGCGCGAGACCACGTTCGACCGCGACCTCGCGAGCGCGGCGCAGATGGAGGCGGCCCTGCGCGAGCTCACGACCGAGCTGTGCGACGGCCTGCGGCGCCACCGGCGTCGCGGTCGCACCGTGCGGATCAAGGTGCGCCTGGACGACTTCACGACGGTCACCCGCGCGCGGACGCTCGAGCGGGCGACCGCCGAGGAGGCCGAGATCGCACCCGTCGCCGTCGAGCTGCTTCGCGCGTATGCGCCGGCGCGCCCCGTGCGACTGCTCGGCGTGGGCGTCAGCGGCCTGGAGCCGGCGGGAGACCCACAGCCGGCGACGAGACAGCTGGCGCTCCCGCTCTGAGCCGGCGAGGGGCCTCCGAGCGCTCGGAGGCGCCGAGGCGCCGTAGGGAGGTCAGTACAGCGCCGTCGCGAGGCGCCGGCGCGCCTCGCGCGCCGCCGGGTGCTCGACGCCGAGGTCGTCGAGGATCGCGACGACGAGCCGTCGTAGGTCGTCGGTGCGCTCGCCGGCCTGCGGAATCGCTTCGATCAGGAGGTCGACCGCGCGCTCGCGCTCGCCGTCATCGAGCGCGCGGAGCGCATCGGAGACGTCGAGCTCCTCGTCGCGCTCGAGCCGGATCCGCGCGGCCAGGCCGTCGGCCTGGAAGCTGCCCGCGACGTTGCCGAGGATCACCAGCGCCTCGTCCTCGTCGCCACGACGATGCAGCAGGCCCGCGAGCTCGACGGCGGCGTCGGCGCGGCCCGGCTGGAGCTCCAGCGCGCGCCGCAGCTCCGCCTCGCCGCCCGCGGCCACGAGCTCGTCGGCCTCCGAGGGCACGAGCCCGTCGAAGAACCGCTCGACCGTCGCGGGGGGCTGCGCGCCCACGAACTCGTCGACGACGACACCGTCCTTGAAGGCCTTCACCGCCGGAATTCCCTGGATGCCGAAGGCCCGCGAGATCCCGGGGTTGGCGTCGGTGTCGATCTTCGCCAGCACGACCTTGCCCTCGCGCTTCTGGGCGGCGCCCTCGAGCACCGGGCCGAGCATCCTGCACGGTCCGCACCAGGCGGCCCAGAAGTCCACTACGACGGGGATCGTCCGAGAGCGCTCGACGACCTCGCGCTCGAAGTCCTGCTCGCTGACATCGATCACGGTCATCGACACAGCGTAGATGGTTGACTGTGCCGCCAGATGGCTACGGGGCTCAAGGTCGTCGAGGTCGGCGAAGGCGTTCCCATCGTGCTGCTCCACGGGCTGACGGCCACCCACCGGTACGTGGTGATGGGCTCTCGGGCGCTCGAGCGCTCCGGCCACCGAGTGATCGCCTACGACGCCCGCGGGCACGGGGCGTCCGATCCCGCCCCGCGAGCCGATGCGTACGGCTACGCCGACCTGGCCTCCGACCTCCTCGCCGTGCTCGACGAGCGCGGCGTCGAGCGGGCGCTCATCGCCGGTGCGTCGATGGGCGCGCACACCGCGCTCCGCGTTGCGCTCGAGCGCCCGGAGCGCGTCGCAGGGCTCGTCGTCATCACGCCTGCCTATGACCCGGCGACGCACCTCGAAGCGTCCTCGCTCGCACGCTGGGACGCGCTCAGCGACGGGTTGCGCAGCGGCGGGGTCGAGGGGTTCGTGCGCGCGTACGGCGAGCCGGCCGGCGACCCGCGATGGCGCGAGACGATCCTCACGGTGCTGCGCCAGCGCCTCTCCGCCCACGAGCATCCCGAGGCCGTCGCGGACGCGTTGCGCGCGGTTCCCCGCTCGCGACCTTTTGCGACCGTCGACGACCTGGCCGCGATCGCCGCACCGACCGTCGTCGTCGCCGACCGCGACGAGCCCGACCCCGGCCATCCGCTGGCGGTCGGGGAGGCGTATGCGGCGGCGATCCCCGGAGCGCGCCTCGTGGTCGAGGGGCCCGGGCGCTCGCCGATCGCTTGGCAGGGGGGCCGGCTCTCGCGGATCATCGCCGAGCTCGCCGACCATCGGCGATGAGCGCCCTGGAGCCGATCTTCGCCCGACGGGGCGGTGCATACGATCCGAGCGGCCACGCGCGCGGCCCGTGGGACCCGGGCGCCCAACACGGCGGCGCGCCGGCGGCGCTGCTCGCGCGTGAGATCGAGCGACTGGACCCCGGGCCGGCGATGATCGTCGCACGAATCACGTACGAGTTCCTCGCGCCGGTGCCGCTCGCGCCGCTGGTCCCCGCGGCCCGGGTCGTACGCCCCGGAAGGCGCTTCCAGCTCGTCGAGGCCGAGCTGGGCTGCGGCGGCGAGACGGTGCTGCGCGCGCGAGCCGTGCGACTGCGACGCGGGAACGTCGACCTGCCGGCCCACGCGCTTCCCGCCGTCCCGGCTCCCGAGACGCCGCCCGAGGCGTGCCGGCCGACGCAGTACCCGCCGGACGGGCCGGCCGACGGCTTCCACCGAACCGGCATGGAGCTGCGCTTCGCGCCGGGCTTCGACTGGGGAAAGGGCCCTGGACGCGGTTGGTTCCGCCTCGCGCGCCCGCTGGTCGACGGCGAGGAGCCCAGCGCGCTGCAGCGCCTCGTCGCGACCGCGGACTTCGGCAACGGCGCGAGCCGCCTGCTGGAGTTCGACGAGTACCTGTTCGTCAACACCGACCTGACCGTGCACGCCTTTCGTGAGCCGCTGGGAGAGTGGATCTTTCTCGACGCCGAGTCGCTGCTGGACACCACCGGCGTGGGGCTGGCGACGTCGACGCTGTTCGACGAGGGCGGGGTCGTCGGGATCGCCGCACAGTCGCTGCTGGTCGAGCGACGCTGATCCGTGCGAAGCGCGACCGTTTCGTCGTGCGCGGTGAACGAGGCATCGATCGGTGACGCGGACCACGACCCGCGCGAAAACGACAGGGCTCGTCGCACGGCCTCCGACCGTCTAGCGTGCCCGCCATGCCGACCGATCGCCAGCAGGCCGATCCCGCCGCAAGCGCCACCCGGCTGGTCTTCGCGGACGGCGAGTGGCTGGTCAGCGACCTCCGGCTCGACGAGGTCGAGGCCCTGCTCGAGGCGCACCGCGTGATCCCCGCCGCGCGCCAGGGGAGGAGGGTCATCGTGAACCCCGTCCACATCCTCTATGCGGAGGCGTGGGAGCGGCGGGAATAGGACCTCCGACGGCGCACCGGCGTGAGCGAGGGCTCGCGCCGGAACTGACAGGCCCAGCCGCCGCGCCTGTTTGTGGGCGTGCGCTCGCACCGGACGTGACGGCGGTCGCCGTCGTGCCCGCTCAGCGCCGCTCGAGGCGCTCGACGCCGCGCCCCTCGTGCCAGGACTCGACGACCAGGTGCTCCGCGGGATCGCCGAGGCTCACGACCACGACCTCGGTGACGTCGAGTCGGAACAGGTGCGACGGGCCCGGCTGCGGACCGTTGATCTCGGCGATCAGCTGCGGGTCGGCGATCTCCTGCGCCCGGCCCGCGAGCTTCGCGTCGCCGCTCCAGTCAGGCGGGTCGATCGAGCCGCTGTGAAGAGCGAAGCGCGGATCCCGGCGAAGGTCGAGCGCCTTGACCGAGAGCCACATGCAGCCGATCCACAGCTCGCCGCGAGCGGTCGCGAGCTCGGTGCCGCTGATCCGCGGCGATCCGTCACGCCGCAGCGTGGCGAGCGTCTTGTGGGTGTGCGCGTCGAGGCGCGCCCGGGCCACCGCCGCCAGCTGCGGCGCCTGCCGCTCGACCTGGGCCCACGAGGCCACGGCGGGATTCTCGCAGCCGCCCGGGCCGGCGGTCGCAGGACGCTCAGACGTGCGCGAGCACGGGCGGCGCCTCGTCCGCCTCACCGGCCACGGCATCCTCGTCGACCGGCGCCGGCGGCTTGCGGAACGGCAGCAGGAACGCGGCAAGGAATGCCACGCAGACCAGTGCGACCGCCCACCAGAAGGTGTAGCCGTAGGCGTCGGCCATCAGCGGCGCGAGCTGCTCGCGCACGGCGTCGGGGAGGTTCTGCACCGACGACTCGCTCCCGGCCGGGGCCTTGGGAAGGCGATCGCGCAGTGCGCTCGCGAGCGTCACCGTGAGGACCGCCGTGCCGATCGACGCGCCGACCTGCTGGAAGATGTTGAGCGTCGAGCTGGCACGGGCGACCTGGCCGCGACGTAGCGTCTGCAGCGCGCCGGACATGATCGGCATCATCGTCGCGCCCATTCCGAGGCCCATGACGAACAGGATCACGCTGAGCGTCAGGTAGGAGGTGTCCGCCTGGATCTGCGTCAGCGCGAGCATCGCGGCGAGGAGCAGCGTCAGCCCGACGACGACGATCCGGCCGACGCCGGTGCGATCGACGAGCAGGCCGGCGAGCGGCATCGTCAGCATCGCGCCGAGGCCCTGGGGGGCGAGCAGCAGGCCGGTCGTCATCGCCGACTCGCCGCGCACGCCCTGCAGGTAGAGCGGGATGAGCAGCATCGCGCCGAACAGCGCGATCGCGAACAGCACGAGCATCGTCAGCGACGCGGCGTAGGTGCGGTTCTTGAACAGGCGCAGGTCGATCAGCGGATCGTCGATCCGCAGCGCATGCCAGACGAACGCGACCAGCAGCGCCACCCCGCAGAGCGCCGGGACCAGGACCTTCGACGAGCCGAAGCCGCCTGCCGAGCTCGACTGTGCCAGGCCGTAGATCAGCGCGGCGAGGCCGGGGGAGAGCAGCGCGAGCCCGATCGCGTCGAACCGGTGGTGAGGCTGGGGCCGGTCACGCGGAAGGATTCGCGCCGCGAGCACCAGCGCCAGCGCGCCGACGGGGATGTTGATGAAGAAGATCCAGCGCCAGCCGACGTCGTCGACGAGCCAGCCGCCGAGGATCGGGCCGACGATCGGCGCGAGCAGCATCGGGATGCCGATGATGCTCATGACGCGGCCGACGCGCTGCGGGCCGGCCGCGCGCGTCAGGATCGTCATGCCGAGCGGCATCAGCATGCCGCCGCCGAGGCCCTGGAGGACACGAAACGCGATCAGCGAGCCGGCGGACCAGGCGAGCCCGGAGAGCAGCGACCCGGCGGCGAAGAGCGCCAGCGAGGTCATGTACAGCCTCTTGGTCCCGAACCGATCGGCGGCCCAGCCGGTGATCGGGATCACGGTCGCGAGCGCCAGCGTGTAACCGGTCACGACCCACTGGATCGTCTCCAGCGAGGTGTCGAAGTCGCGGGTGAGATGGTTGATCGCGACGTTGACGACCGTCACGTCGAGGATCGACATGATCGCGCCCAGCACGACGACCGAGGCGACCGTCAGCAGCGCGCGGTCGAGGTGGCCGCCGCCGCGGCCGACGGCGCCGTCACGGCTGTCGACCACGCCGGCGCTGCTGTCGTGGACGGCGCTGCGGTCGGGAGATGACATTCGTCGAATCCTGGGATCGGAGGCGGGTGGCGCAACCGGAATGAACCCTCCGTTTGCGGGGGGCACGATAGCATCAAACGGAGCGCGCTCTCCGGTTGACTGCTACGGTCGCCCCTCCATGTGCGCCGCCGCCCCCGCCGAGCGTCCCCTGCGCCGCGATGCCGAGCGCAACCGCCTGCGGATCCTCGAGGCCGCCCACGCGGCGTTCGCCGAGGGGGGGCTCGAGGTCTCGATGGACGACATCGCGCGCCGAGCCGGGGTCGGCGTCGGAACCGTGTACCGGCGCTTCCCCAAGCGCGAGCTGCTGATCGAGGCGCTCTTCGAGCAGCGACTCGAGGAGATCGTCGTGCTGGCGGCACGGATGCTCGAGCACGACGATCCGTGGGACGGGATCGCGGACTTCGTCGAGAGCTTCACGGCGATCCAGGTCGAGGATCGCGGGATGCGCGATCTGCTGCTGAGCACCGCCCACGCCGAGCGGCGCGTCGAGCGCACGCGCGACCGCATCACCCCGATGGTCGAGGAGCTCGTGCGCCGCGCGCAGGCGAGCGGTGCGCTGCGCCCGGATGTCGTGGGCACCGACGTCGCCCTCGTGCACTTCATGCTCGGCGCGCTCGGCGACTACACGCGCGAAGTCCAGCCCGAGGCGTGGCGTCGCTTCGTTGGGCTCGTGCTCGACGGTCTGCGCGACCGACGCGACGCACCGAGCCCGCTGGCCGGCGCGCCGCTCGACGCGGAGCAGCTCGACGCCGTCATGCGCTGCTGGCGCCCGTAAACGCGCCGAGCGACTTCAGCCCTGCGCGAGGCGCGCCGCTCCGCCGGGCTGCCGGCGCGGCCGTCCGCCGAAGATCGCCCGCAGTCGCGACAGGGCGTCGGGGGCGACGCGGAAGTAGGCGTAAGGCCCGCGCTGCTCACGCTCGACGACCCCCGAGTGCACGAGCTTGCGCAGGTGGTGGCTCGAGGTCGGCTGACGCAGGCCGAGCCGCTCCTGGATCTCGCGGCCGTGAAGCTCACCCCGAGCGGCATGCAGCAGCGTGCTGACGATCATGACTCGAGTGGGCTCGGCCAGCGCATGGAGCAGCCGCGCGAGGGACTCGGCTTCCGCATGGGTCAGCGGCGCGGCGGTGATCGGTCCGTGATCGAGCGACATCCGCGTCAGCATATCGACTTTGGTCATTGTCTGCATTGACATTTGTCGATATGCCTTGGTACTGTCGACCGGTTGGAAGAGAACCGGCGGACCGAGGGGAGAGGACTGCTCCCACGGTGTGCCGAACCGACGAGGGGGTATCGCGTCATGCGAATGCACTTCATCTCCCGGCTCGCGCTGTTGCTCGTCGCGGGCTTCCTGATCGTCGCGAGTCAGGTCTGGACCGGCGACACGCTGCAGTGGCTGTTCGCCGCGGGCGGCGCCGCGATGATCCTGGGTGCGGCGGCCGACGGGCTGCGCGCGACGATGACGCAGCGCGCGCTGGACGGCCTGATCGTGCTGCTCGGGGCCTGGACGGTGGTCCAGGCATTCGTGTTCTCCGGCACCGACCTGAAGTGGTGGTCCTTCGCGAGCGCCTGCGCGCTTGCTGTGCTGAGCACCGTCGGCCTGGTCGTACACGAGCTGAGCACCGAGCGTGTCGTCCACCAGCTGGAGGTGACGTCGGTCGGTGAGCGCCCGACCGCCCGCGCCACGTAGGGCGAGGCCCTCACAAGACGACGGGACGCGCGGCCGTCGACAGGGTTCGTCGGCACGAACAGCAGACGAGGCTACTCGCGCACGCGCCCTCGCCTAGACGCGTGCGCGAGTACTCGCTGGGCGTGCGTCGGCGACCGCTCGCTCACGCACTCCGGCTCGCCCGCTTGATCCCTGCGTGCCGGCGACGGGCCTCGACCCCGAGGGAGCGCGCTGGACGCGAGAGGGGTTGCGCGACAGCGTGACCGGCAGGGACCACCTTGATTGTGATCAAAGATATGTGATGGTATTTCGAACCAGGGGACGAGCACGTGGTCCGCCGCTTAGTGGATACCCAGGGCGCACCCTGCTTGTCGTGTGTCAATTGACTCGAGGGGGACTTCCCGCGATGGGCAGAGGCGACACGACGACGGATTTCGGCGACGGTGTGCCCGCACGTGAGCACGTGCCGTTTCGGGTCGTCACGGCCAGCGGCCGGACCCATGAGCTCGAGTACTCCTCGCCGCGAGCGGCGGCCGGCCACGACGAGCTGCGCACGATCGGTGAGCTGCCGTGGTTCGAGCCGGGGAAGCCGACGCGCAACTGGATGCTGCATGAGATCGACTTCGCCGACGAGGTCGACCAGATCTGGGGGCGCCCGTGGGGGGCGGAGGGAATCGGCAGGCTGCGTGAGGTGCTCGTCTCGCGCCCGACCGAGAACGAGACGCGCGACGAGTACCAGCGCGAGTGGCAGTACTACTACTCCTCGGTCGCCGGCAACGCCGATCTCGGGCGTCTACGCGACCAGTTCGAGCAGTACTACCAGGTGCTCCGGGACAACGGCGTGCGCGTCAACTACGTCGAGGCGCCGGTGCCGGCGATCGGCGCCTATGGCTATCTGAAGAACCTCGTCACCCTCGCCGGTGCGGGCCTCGTCGTCAAGGGCGGCGTGATCGTCCACCGCATGGGCCTCGGCTCCTGGCAACGGGGACGCGAGGTGATCTGGTCCAACGCGCTGACCGCGCTTCAGGTTCCGATCTACCTGACGATCCACGGCAAGGGAGTCGGCGAGCCCGGCGCCGGGCGCTGGCTCGACAGCAAGACGTTCGTCTTCAACGAGAGCGTCGTCGCCAACGAGGAGGGCCTTGCCCAGATCGAGTTCGTGCTGGGCAACCTCGGCATCGAGATGGTCACGACGCACAGCCCTGGCTGGGTTGACACCACCAACACCGGCAACATCGGCACCAGCCACGCCGACATGTTCATGATGGTCCCGGACCAGGGACTGTGCGTGCTCGCGCCTCATCTCGTGAACTACGCGTTCGTGCGCTACCTCAAGCGGCGCGACATCAAGATCATCGAAGTGCCGGTCGAGGAGTACTGGGACCTCGCCGTCAACGCGGTCACGCTCGAGCCCGGCAAGGTCGTCATGAACGCGGGCGCACCGACGACCGTCAAGGCACTCGAACGGGAAGGCGTCGAGGTGATCCAGGTCGACTTCTCCGAATCGCACAAGTTCGCGATCGCCGGCCTGCACTGCGCAACGCTCGAGCTGGTCCGCGACCAGCCCGGCCCGCTCCTGAGCTAGGCCGGGTGGAGCGACCGGGGCCCGCCCGGTCGCTCCACCCGGTCGACCACGGCTCAGTCGAGCCGTGCGGTGAGCTAGGGGCGACCATCACAAGCGGACGCGGGGCGCGTCGCCGGTCGGGTGACGCGCCCCCTCTATGCCGGCGGGGGAACGCGACCTGCCTTTGGGCCTCGCCTGACCTCTTACCGTCGACCGCCTGACCGTCGACCGCGATGGCGGGGGACGAGGCCAGCGCACGCTGCGCGCTGCGATGCTGCGGCCATGATCGAATCGCACGGCCTGACGAAGCGCCTCGGCAGGTGCCTCGTCGTCGACGACGTGTCGTTCCGCTGCGAACCCGGCACGGTGACCGGGTTCCTCGGCCCGAACGGCGCCGGCAAGACCACGACGATGCGGATGATCTGCGGGCTGCTGAGTCCCGACCGAGGATGGGCGCAGGTACTTGGCGGCGCATACCGCTCCCTGCCGAACCCCGGCCGCCGCGTCGGCATCCTGCTCGACGCGGCCGCCCAGCACGGCGGCCGGCGCGGACGCGAGGCGCTCGCCGTCTCCGCCCGGACGATAGGCGTCGACGAACGGCGGATCGACGGGCTGCTCGAGCTGGTCGGCCTCGACCGCGCGGCCGCGCGCAAGCGCGTACGCCAGTACTCGCTCGGCATGCGCCAGCGACTTGGGCTCGCCCACGCACTGCTCGGCTCGCCCGAGGTGTTGATCCTCGACGAGCCGGCCAACGGTCTCGACCCCGAGGGCATGCGCTGGATGCGAGAGCTGCTGCGCGACTTCGCAGACCGCGGTGGGACCGTCCTGCTCTCCTCGCATCTCCTTCACGAGGTCGAGGCCGTGGCCGACCAGCTCGTGATCATCGGCGCCGGCAAGGTCGTCGCCCAGGGGGCACGCCAAGAGCTGCTCGCCGGCGCCGGCACGCTCGTGCGCGCAAGCGACGAGGAGAGGCTGCTCGCCGCGCTGGAGGCGGCCCGCCTGGCGAGCGTGCCCGCACCCGACGGGGGCTTCATCGTCGACGCCGAACCCGAGGAGGTGGGCCGCGCGGCGCTCGCCGGGGGAGTGGCGCTCGGTCGTCTCGGCCCATCCCAGAGCGCCGGGCTCGAGCGGCTGTTCTTCGACCTCACGAGCGACACGGACGACGCCGACGTCATGGAGGGCATCCGGTGAGCACCGCCGCGCTTCCGACGCCCGCCGCCGAGCGCGGCGCCGACACGCGTACGGGGCTGGGGCGCCTCACGCTCGTCGAGCTGCGCAAGATGACGGACACGCGCGCGGGGTTCTGGCTCCTGCTCAGCACGGCCGCGCTCACGGTCGGCGCGGCGGTCATGGCGTGCCTCGTGTTCCCACACGAGGAGCGCATCCTGCTGAGCTTCCTCGTCCTCGCCGTTCAGCCGGCGAGCATCCTGATGCCGATCGTCGGCATCCTGCTCGTCAGCTCGGAGTGGTCCCAGCGGACCGCGATGATCACGTTCACGCTGGTCCCGGACCGCTCACGGGTACTCGTCGCCAAGCTGCTGGCCGGGCTGGTGCTCGCGGGGATCGCATTCCTGCTCTGCCTGCTCGTCGCGCTGCTCGCGATGGCGGTCGCGGGCGTCGACGGGGACGCGGCGTGGTCGCTGGAGACGGGTCTGATCGGTCAGGTCGCGATCTCCGTCGCCGTACCCATGCTCGTCGGCATCGGCTTCGGCGCCGTGCTGCTCGCGTCGGCGCCCGCGATCGTCCTGTACTTCGTGCTGCCGACCGCTTGGACGGGGCTCGGCGCGATCTCCGCGCTGGAGGGCGCCGCGAGCTGGCTGGACATGTCGCGCACCATGGCGCCGATGCTCGACGAGACGCTCAGCGCAGCACAGTGGGCGCGCGTCGCGACGTCGCTGGCTCTCTGGATGGTGCTGCCGATCGCGCTCGGGCTCTGGCGGATCGCACGCAGCGACGTGCGCTGAGGCGACCAGGGCCGACGGTGAGTGCCCGGCGGTGACGGCGCGACCCGGGAGCGCGGCGCGACCTGGGAGTGCGGCGCGACAGTCCCCTCGTCTTTGCAACGCTCGATAATGGTTGTTATGTAACGTCTGAGGAAGCTCGGGATCGTCGACTGTCCATCGAGCCTGGCACACTGCCCGGCCGATGATCGCCAAGAAGCGCTTCGCCACCGTGCTGCTGAGTGTGCTCGCACTCACGACGGCCGCCTGCTCCGAGAAGAAGATGCTCTCGGAGAAGGAGCTCGAGACGCAGTCCCAGGCGGCGCTGACGAAGGCCGTCGGAGCGCAGGCCCCGTCGGTCGACTGCCCGGACGAGATCGAGGCCAAGGCGGGCAGCTCGGCGCGCTGCAGGATGACGATCGACGGCAAGGCGTTCGGCGTGAGCGTGAAGGTCACCGAGGTCGAGGGGCTCAACGCGAAGTTCGACGTGAAGGTCGACGAGAAGCCGCTCGACACGGCCGGCGCGGCCGCGCAGCCTGCCGATCATCCGACGACGCTCAGCCCCGCCGGCTTCACAGCGCTGCGCAAGTTCGTCACGCTGTCGCGCAAGGAGCTCAAGACCTCGACGCTGCGCAGTCGCTGCGGGGCCCTCGGCGGCGACGACGCCGACGAGCAGGTGGCAAGGATCCAGGCGGCCTGTGCGAGCATCGCCGACATCACCGGCGCCACCGGGCGCCTCGAACGCTGCTCGACCGCCGGCGGCGGCCAGTCGAAGGTCCTTGGCTGTCTGGCCGATCAGCTCGACCAGATCAGCGCGTTCAGCCGCGACGCGCTGCAGGCGAGCGCCGACCTCGTCAAGAGCGCGGGCCTCGCTGCCGGTGCCTGCCGCGCTTATCTCCTCGACCCCGCCGAGCGCCGCACGCTGCGCCGGTTCGGCACTGCCGCCGAACGCTCGGCCGACGTCTTCCGCTCGCCCTCCCCCACCGCGGCCCAGCTCGGCGACGCCGTCAACCGCCTCGAGGTCGCGAGCCTCCGCTTTGCACGCTCGACGACGTCGAGCACGATCACCGAGCTGCGGCAGGCGTCAGCTTGCCAGCCGTGACCGGCCTTGTAGCGTTGCAATAGCTACAAATCCGGCCGACTCGAGTCGAATCTGATACCGCTTTCGTCGATGATCGACGGAGCGAGGTCGTCCAACCGTGATCGACGGGGCCCTTCACCCGGCCGCGTGGGCACTTTCGTCGGCAACGCCGGTGAGGTCATGATCGCAGAAGGTGAGCTACGCCACGCGCTCCGGGATTTCGTCGATCCGATGATCGTGATGCGCCGGGTCGTCGACCAGGCGCTCGCCATCGTGGGGCCGGCGGAGGGCGCGGTGGTGTCGCTGGTCGACGGCGACGAGCTGGTCTTCGTCTGCGCCGCCGGGACGATGGCCGGCCACGTCGGCATTCGCCTCGGGCTCGACGCGAGCCTCTCCGGGTTGGCGATCAAGACCGGTGAGACGCTGCACTGCGTCGACGCGACCACCGACCCGCGGATCGCTCGAGCCACCTGCCACCGGATCGGGGCCGCCTCGCTCGTCTGCGTCCCGCTGTGCCGCCGTGAGCAGCCGATCGGCGTGCTTCAGATGATGTCCGCACGGCCACGGGCCTTCGAGGTCGCCGACGTGGAGACCCTGACGCGGCTGGCCGACTTCGTGACCGCTACGGTCGCCGCCGCCGCCGACGTCGCGCGCGTCACCAGGGAGTTGCTGGCGGACCCTGCCGAGTGCTCCGAGTGCGCCGCCCACGACGCCCGCCTGAGGCCCGCACCGAACGTACCGGCGCCCGAGCGCTGCGAGATCGGCGAGTTCGTGGCCAACGTCCTGCAGCCCGGAACCGTCGAGGCCCTGGAGACCAGGCAGCAGATCGAGGATCTACTGGCCGGTCCGGGACCGGCGATCGTCTACCAGCCGATCGTCGCGCTTGACAGCGGCCGCCTCGTCGGAGCTGAGGCCCTCGCACGGTTCTCCGGACCGCCGACACAGGCCCCGGACGCATGGTTCGCGCAGGCCCGCGCCGCCGGGCTGGGCATGGAGCTCGAACTGGCCGCGATCCGCACGGCCGTGGAGTCGATCGACGCGATCCCCGAGGAGGCGTATCTCGCACTGAACGTCGGGCCCTCGACGATCGCCGGTGGCGAGCTGGGCGCGATCCTCGACGCAGCGGGCCCGGGCCGCATCGTGCTCGAGCTCACCGAGCACTTCGAGGTCGACGACTACGGGCGCCTGAGCCACATGCTCTCGGAGGTACGCCGGCGCGGCGTGCGTCTGGCCATCGACGACACCGGCACCGGCTACTCCGGCCTGACGCACATCCTCAAGCTCTCTCCCGACATCATCAAGCTCGATCGCGAGCTCACCCACGGGATCGACATCGACCCCGTCAGACGCTCGCTGGCGGCGGCCCTCGTTAGCTTCGCCGCTCAGACCGGAGCCAGGATCACCGCGGAGGGCATCCAGACGCCGGAGGAGCTGCAGACCGTCCGCGAGCTGGGCATCCGGTTCGGCCAGGGGTATCTCCTCGGCCGCCCCGGGTCCGCGAGCGCCCTTCACCAGATGACGGGCCACGCCGCCGGCCTGAGCGGGCTCACGCCCGCCTCGCCGGTGAGCTGACGGCGCTCCGCAGCGCGGTCGTCCGCCACCCCTGACACCGGAGGAACCCGGCCCGCGAGTGACCGCACCGATTCGCGCGAGCGATTCGGTCAGCGACTGAATGCTCGGTGTGCAACCCGCTCTCGTCGCCATCGCGACGCGAAGGCTCTGAGCGTCCATCCGCCGCGCGCTCGTTCGTCTGTCCGTTCCGCACCCGCTCACCTCGACTTTTCGTCCGTTCGTCGTGCACGCGACCGTTCGGCGCGCATACGTTGCCGCCGCGCGAGGGGGCGCAATAACCGACCTCCCCCCCTAGGAGTCGGAGAACGTCAGCGAATCCCCTCCCAGCCTCGGGAGGGGCGTCATGGAGGACACGTTGAAGGTGCGACTCCCGATCCCAGCCCTGGCGCGACCCACCGCACTGCTCACGCTGCTGACCGTGCTCGCGCTCCTGCTCCCGCTAGGCGGGCGACCAGCCCGAGCAGGCACTTACACCGTCGTGACGTGCGACGCCTCGCCCACCGGTGAGGTGAACAACGCCTGGACTCGGGTTCAGGGCACGAACACGAACGTCTACCAGGCGTGCGCCGACTTCGCGGACGGTCTCGTCGCCCGGAACGTGCTCCACGGCTCGAGCTCCGCGTCGGCGTTCCAGGGCGGGACCTGGTCGCTCGATCTCGACGCTGCAGCCATAGCCAATACGACCGTGTCGCGCTTCGACGCGAAGTTCGACATCACCGACGACAACCGGGGCGACGGCTGGCGGCTCGGCTTCTGGGCCGAAGGAGGCGCGACGATCCACACCGGTCCGCTCGGCGATCTCTCCTGGGGCTACATGAGCAGCGCCGGGGACTATCTGAGCATGCCGAACGCCGCAGGCAAGCGACAGCTCCACGCCGGTGTCGTGTGCGCAGCCGCGTTCTGTCCACTCGCGACGAGCAACACGGTGCGTCTGCGAGGCGCGAAGGTCACGCTGACCAACGCGACGCCGCCGTCGATGTCCAACCTCGCCGGCGGCCTATGGTTCAGCAGCGCCACCAGCTGGTTGGCGGGAAACCAGAGCGTCGGCTTCGACGTCGGCGACGACGTCGGGATCCGGTCGGTCAGGACGAGCATCGACGGCGGCGCATCCCAGCTGCGCGAGCGCGTATCGACCTGCGACTACACCGCGCTACGACCCTGCCCGGCGAGCACCTGGTATCAGCAGAGCTACGACACGACGTCCCTCGCCGATGGTCGGCACAGCGTGGTCGTCGCCGCGACCGACACGGCCGGCAACACCGTAAGCGCAACTCGCGACTTCTACGTCGACAACAGCCCGCCCGCTGCTCCGACCGGCCTCTCCCTGCAGGGCGACGCACCCTCGATCTGGCGCACCGTGAACGGCTTCACGATCGCCTACTCGAACCCTGCGACCGGCACGGGCTCCCCCAACACCGCAAGCCAGGTGCAGGTCTGCGCCACGGACTCCACTGGGGCTCCGGACATGGGCGCATGCGAGACCCAGCCGACAACCGGAAGCGTCGGTGGCTCTAACACCTTCACCGTTCCAGGGCCGGGCGAGTACCGCGCCAGGGTGCGCGTCCACGACAAGGTCCATACGGGGGCGTGGTCCGACTGGTCGGGCACGCTGCGGTTCGATGACGTGGTGCCGGGAAAGCCCAAGCCGGACCTGTACAACGGATGGGTCTCGGCTGAGGAGCTCGACAAGGGGTGGAGACTCCAGAAGCCCCGCGCCAACCTCTGGCCGGATCCAAAGTCTGGAATCGCCGGCTATGCGCTCGACCACAGCGGGGCGATGCCTGGAAGCGGCCTTGACGTCGCCGCGGGTGCCGACGCCGAGGCGACGGGGATCGTCGACCTGCGTACCTGGCCCGACGGAATTCACACCGTCAGGACGCGGGCCGTCTCCGGCGCCGGGCTTGCGACCGCCGACGAGAACGTCGAGCTCCAGGAGATCAGGATCGACACCGGCGCGCCGATCCTCGCGATCGCCGGCGCGCCCGGCCAGGGTCGGGTGGTCAACCGCCGGGTGGCGCTGGCCGTCACCGCGACTGACCCATTGAGCGGGATGGAGGCTGCCCCGTCTGACCGCTCGGTCGAGGAAGGCGGGCACATCGTCTACTCGCTCGACGGGCAGCCCGACCTGCAGGTCCGCGGCGGGCAGGCGACGATCGCCCCCGGTGACGGCGAGCACACGATCCGCCTCAGCGCGGTCGACGTCGCCGGCAACCGCTCGCAGGAGCGATCGCTGACGTTCACGCAGGACACGACGGCACCGTCGGGCGGGCTCGAGCCGAGCAACCCGAACGACCCGACCAGGCTCTCGTTCTTCGTCAGCGAAGCCTGCATCAAGAGCGCCGTCGTCGAGATCAGCACCGACGGCGGGGCGAGCCACACACCGCTCGACACGACGATCGAGGACCGGCAGGTTGTCGCGCACGTGCCGCCCGACGTCTGGGACCGCCGCGAGCCGATCCAGGTGCGTGCCCGGGTAACCGACTGCGCCGGCAACACGGCCGTCCTCGACCGCCGCTGGGACGGCGAGCGCCCCGGCGACCAGATCGGCGCATACGCGCTGCCGGCGCGCTCGGCGGTGTCGATCGCGGCCGCTTTCAGCGCCAAGCAGCTCCGGCGCTGCTCCAGCCGGGTGAAGCGCCGCTCAACGGGGCGGCGCTGTGCGCCGGCGACGGTCCTGACAGCCGGCGGAGCGCGAGTCGTGCACGCTCACCTCACCCTCTCGAGCGGCGCCCCGCTGGCGGGCCGCAAGTTGTTCGTGCAGCGACAGCCGGAGACGAGGACTGCGCAGCGCTGGGTGACGATCGCCGAGCCGGTGACCGGCCCCGACGGCGCCGTCAGCGTGAGCGTCGACACGCCGACCAGCGTCCGGGTTCGCATCGTGCATGGGCGCGACGAAATGTATGCCGACGCCGTCAGCAACACGCTGACCTCCCGGCTGCGCGCCCGCTCGACGATCGACGCACCGAGCCGCCTGCGCAACGGGAGCAAGCTGACGATCAGCGGGCGGCTGCGTAGCGGTCACGTGCCCGCCGGCATGACACTGGCCCTCTACGGCTACAACCCGCTCAAGCGCAGGTGGGTGCCGGTCCGCGCGGCCGTCAAGGTCAAGCCGAGCGGCCGATGGAGGGCCGGCTACCGGTTCACGTCGACGTTCCGCCCCGTGAGATACCGGTTCCGCGCCCGCATCGCACAGCGCCCCGACTACCCGTTCGCGACCGCCTGGACGCGAACGATTCATGTAGACGTAAGCCCATGAGCAAGGCTTGCTCGTCACCGACACCCGTCCACGGGCCGTACGCTCCCGGGTTCTCTGCGTAGGATCCCGCGGCACGCGATGGTCCGGCACGGGAGGACGACTCGGCAGACCGCGGGCGCGCTACTCGGCGCGCTCGCGGTCGTCTCTGCGACCTGGGTCTCACCGGTCGTCGCGGACGTACGCCAAGGTGCATACCGCGCCGTAGGTGCGCAGACGTGGTGGGCCAACGGGCACACCGGCGGGACCGGGGAGAGCGACACCGGCACCACGGCGATCCTGATCCTCTCCGACCAGGTCAATGACCTCCATCCGACGTTTCAGGGACCACGCAGCGGGCCGCCACACCCACCGACCGGCGCGCCGCCGTTGACGGTTCTCCGCTTCACCGGCGTTAACCAGAGATGCCTTCCGGACGCGATCAGATGCGAGCACGCAACGGGAACCGCAGGGATGGCCACAGGAAACGGCGTCGCCACGTGTCCCGACGGACTTCCGTGTCTCTCACGCCCCGGCGGTGCCGACGACCTCCAGCCGGACTTCAAGGGCGTCGCACCCGGCCTGCGCGCACTGCTGCTCAACAGCCCGTCGACCGGCTGGGACAGCACGGTCGTCCCGGACTTCTGGGCCCTCGGGTGGGCGCAGCAGACCAACAGCGGCACGCTTGTGGGCGCTAGTGTTCCGGCGAGGATTATCAGTGACAGCTCAGGCGGCTCTGATCAGTCGGGATATTCCGCTGCGAACGCAAGCAGTTTCGGAATCCTCGATGTGCAGTCCGCCGGCAACTCCGGCCCGGCCCTTTCATCCATGAGCTGCGGTCTGCACAACGGCCTCTGCGTCGGGGCCGTGAGCCCTAAGACCACGCTCGAGGACACGAGCGACGACGACGTGGCGTACTACAGCAGCCGCGGGCCCACGTCCGAAGACTGGCGCAAGCCGGACCTCGTCGCCGTCGGCGACGCGTACACGGCGTGCTGGAACTTCACTGGGTGCCCCGGCGGGTCGGGCTTCTGGTGGCAGCGCTCCGGAACCTCCTACTCGGCGCCTCAGGTCGCCGGCGGGGCGGCGCTGCTCTACGGAGCGGGTATCACCGATCCGCTGGCGATCCGTGCGCTGCTGCTCAACAGCGCACGACAGGGGCGAGCCGTCGATCCGGATGCGCCCGACACCGTCCTGCCGATGGGAACCCAGACCGGATGGCAGCCCGACTGGGGCTGGGGAATGCTCGATCTGACGCAGGCATGGAACGAGCGGACCCACTTGCGGAGCGCCACCGTTGCCCCGGGTGCACCGCGCTTCTTCGCCGCGACGACGACTGCGTCACAGGACCGCGCGACGCTCGTCTGGAACGAGCGGATCGACCGCACGCCGGTGCTCACCCCGGTGCGAAGCGCAGGCGATCGCTTCAAGGACACGGTGGTGCATCCGATAAGCGCCCTCAGCCTACGAGAGCGCGCAGCCGCGACCTGCGAGGTCCGCGCGACGTCCGACGACGGCCCGGACAACGTCAAGCAGGTCCGCTCGGCTGTGGGTCCTGCCGCCGTCGTGTACGCCGTCCGTGCCGACTCACCGATCGATGGTCTCTCCACTGAGCCGTTCGTGCTCGCGTCCACGCGCCCAACGGTCGAACTGACCGCGCCGGTCCCGGATATCGAGCTCAGTGCCGACCGCGACACGCTCACGACGACCACCGGCATAGCGACCCTCACCGCCAGGGCCACCAACCCCTCCGGAGACCTCGACGGTGCGGGCGGCTTGAGCGTCGATCTCGACCTCCCCCCTGGTCTCGAGCTGGTTGCCGGGTCGCCCACGCAAGGCTCTCCGACCTTCGAAGCGGGTTCGGAGCGCACCTTCAGCTGGACCGTGCGCGCCACCGGCGAGGGCTCACAACCCGTCCGCATTGCGGCGCGGACGAGCGGCTGCGGTGAGCCGGTCCACTCGTCGGCCTCGACCACCGTGATGGCCGACCTCAGTGGCCCGGTCAGCCAGATCGCGCTCGGCGTTACCGGTGGCGCCACCGTTGCGGTCAGCTGGTCGGCACACGACGCGTCCGGGGTCAGCGCCTACCGACTGGAGCGCCAGACCGACGGCGGCCCCTGGGCCGACTGGCTGACGGACACGCAACAGACCGCCGCCGTCGTCAGCGGCGAGCCCGGCCGCGCCTACCGCTTCCGCGTGCGTGCGCGCGACGCACATGGTCAGTGGGGCATTTGGACGACCAGCCCTGCCGTGTCGATCGCGAAGCAACGGCCTCCCGCGCCGCCGGAGCGCGTGCTGCTCGATGCCTCACGGCCGCGCCTGACCGTGAGGGCGACGACGAGCATCCGACGCAACCCAAAGACCGGCCGCAGGACACGCGTCCCCTCCGAGCGCGCCTACCTGAGCGGCATGGTCAGCGCCGGCGCGAGCCACCGACCGAGGCTCGTGATCACCCTTACCGGCCCACGGCGCCTGCGGGTCGTGCGCTCGCTGCGCCTCTCGCCCTCGCGAACGGGCACTTGGCGCGCGAGCATCGTGCTGACGCGAGCCGCGAGCAGCTTCACGCGTGCGACCCTCGTGCTGACCTACCCCGGCGACGAGCGCTACACGCCCTCGCACCACACGTTCCGTCTGAAGCGGCCTCGCTGAGTCGCCCGCGCGGGGGCCGCGGCTGCCACGCGCCAGAGCGACCGTCGCCTACGGGCCACAAGACACCGCCCCCTCGAAATGGCGCGGGCCCCGAGCTCCGCACCCCGCGCAGCGAGCCCCGCGAGCCCCGCGAGCCGGGCGCGCCCCGCGAGCCGGGCAAGCCGGGCGAGCCCCGCGCGCCAGGCGAGCCCCGCTCGACCTACCGCACCGGGAAGCCCCCGCCGCGCAGCCGGTCGATGTCGTTCGTCAACCCGATCACGAACAGCATCGCGATCAGCACGAAGCCCACAACGCTGGCGCGCTCCATCACCCTGATCGGGATCGGCCGGCCGCGCAGCTTCTCCGCGAGCGCCCAGAAGATGTGCCCGCCGTCGAGCGGCAGGAACGGGAACAGGTTGATCAGCGCCAGTGACAGCGAGATCACGGCGAGCACCCACAGCGCCTGAGCGGTGTTGAACTCGAACGACTGGCGGGTCACCTCGTACGAGCCGACGATGCCGGAGATCTCGTCGCGGGCCTGCTGGTCGTACACGAGCTTGCCGATGACCCCGAGCGTCGCCGTCGTCACGCGCCACATCGCGTCGATGCTCTGCTCCGCCGCGTCCACAGGCCCGACGGACCGGCTCTCGACGGCGAACGAGAAGCCCAGCCGCGCCCTCCTCGCCTGCGCGTCGTAGCGGGGCACGATCGACAGCCTGCGCTGCTTCCCGTCGCGCACGACCGTCACGGCAGCGGGGCTCGCGGTGCGGCAGCCGTCGGTCTGCTCGCCGGCACAGCGATGGCTGGCGATCTGCTTGCCCAGCGCCGCCGCGTCGCCACGCACCCCGTCGACCGCGACGATCCGGTCGCCGGGCACGAGAGCGCCCGCGGCGGGAGCGGCACGCTCGATCGTGTCAACGCGCGTCGTGCCGGTCGACGTGCCGAGCGCCAGGTAGAGCCCGGCGATGATCGCGAACGCCAGCACCAGGTTGACGAGCGGCCCGGCGGCGATCACGACGATCCGCTTCCAGACCGGCTGGCGCAGGTAGGCGCGGCTTGCGACCTCCGGCGGCAGATCCTCGTTCGGGCTCATCCCGCTGATCTTCACGTAGCCGCCGAGCGGCACCGTTCCGATGCAGTACTCCGTCTCGCCGCGGCGGAACTTCAGCACGTGCGGGGGAAAGAACAGCGAGAAGCGCTCGGCGCGCATCCCCACGGCCTTCGCGGCGAAGAAGTGCCCGAGCTCATGCAGGATGATCAGGACCGAGAAGCCCAGGAAGGCGAGGAGGTAGCTCACCGCGCCGAGTGTAGGCGCCGAGAGCGTTGGGCCCGCCGCCTACGGGTGGCGCTCGACGAGCTCGGCGGCGACGAGGCGCGCCTCGCGGTCGGCTTCGTAGAGCGCGTCGAACGAGCGCGCCGGCGCGGCGCCGAGCCGATCGAGCGTCCCCTCGATGACCGCCGGGATTCCGAGGAAGGCGAGCCGGCTTCCCAGGAACGCATGCACCGCCACCTCATTCGCCGCGTTCAGCACGCACGGCGCCGTGCCGCCGGCCATCGCCGCCTCGCGCGCCAGCCGCAGGCAGGCGAAGGCCTCGTCGTCGGGCCGCTCGAACGTCAGTGAGCCGACCTCGGCCAGGTCGAGCGCGCGGACCGGCAGGTCGACGCGCTCGGGCCAGTGCAGCGCGTAGGCGATCGGCACCCGCATGTCGGGGTGGCCCAGGTGAGCGAGCGCCGCGCCGTCGCAGAGCGTGACGTACGAATGGACGATCGACTGCGGGTGCACGACGACGTCGATCCGCTCGTACGGCGTCCCGAACAGGTGATGGGCCTCGATCACCTCGAGCCCCTTGTTCATCAGCGTCGCCGAGTCGATCGTGATCTTGCCGCCCATCTCCCACGTCGGATGACGCAGCGCGTCATCGACGCCGACGCTCCTCAGCTCGTCGCGGGAGCGCCCGCGGAACGGCCCGCCGGAAGCCGTCAGCACGAGTCGCTCGATCGTGCCCGCGTCCTTACCTGCGATGAGCTGATGCAGCGCCGAGTGCTCGGAGTCGACGGGCAGCAGGCGGGCGCCGGTCGCCTGCGCGAGCTGCGTGACCAGCTCGCCACCGACGACCAGCGACTCCTTGTTGGCCAGCGCGAGGTCGATGCCCTCGCCAAGCGCGGCGACGGTCGGGCCCAGCCCGGCCGAGCCGACGAGCGCGTTCAACACGAGATCAGCACCCGACGTGACGATCAGCTCGACGAGCCCCTCGGGGCCGGCCAGCACCTCCCCATCCCAGGCGCCGGCCGCGCTCGCGGCGGCGTCCCGGTCGGCGAGCGCAAGGCGTCGTACGCCGAGTCCCCGGGCCTGCTCCACCGCGCGCTCCCACGAGCTGCCGGCCGCGAGCCCCACGACCTGCAGCTCGTCGCTGCGGGAGACGACGTCGAGCGCCTGCTCGCCGATCGAGCCTGTACAGCCGAGTATGAGCAGGCGCCGCGCCACGGGGCGAGAGTCTGCCGCACGGGGGCCGGCCGGCGTATCCTCGAAGCGTGTGCCCATTCGCGGCGGTACCCGCGGCACGCTCGTTCGAGCAGGTTCCCTGCCCGGCCTGCGACGAGCCGGCGCTCGAGCGCGAGCACCCCGGGGGCGCGGTCGGCCGCGTGCGCTGCACCGGCTGCGGCCTCGCCGCGGACGCGATCGTCGAGGTCGTCGTGCTCGCGGATCGTCGGACGCGGCGCGGCGGCTGCTGCGCGGGCTTCACGCGCCACGAGCTCACCTGGCACGCCGGCGAGGGAGAGGTGGGCCGGACGGACTTCGAGACGTGGGCGCAGGACCACGTCATGCTGGCGCCAGGCGACCGCGTGACGGCGCTCTTCCCCGCCGGCTCCGCAGGCGACGCACGGGCGATCCCCTACCTGGCGATCGACCACGACCGCGGTGAGAGCTGGCGGCTGCTCGTCGCGCGGCGCCCACGGCACAGCGAGCGAGGGCGCTGAAGCCTCGACCTCAGCCGCAGCGTCGCCGCTGCGACGGCTCCGCCGGGGGCCGGCCCGCCGCGTCGGCGCCGCGGCCGCGTACATGCAGTGGGCGGGTTCGTTGCGCGGAGGGACCGGCCCGCCGCGCCGGGGCCGGGGCCCCGGCCCCGGCCGCGACACCCGACCGCGGCCCACGATCAGAGCAGCGCTCGCCAGACCCAGTAGCCGACGACGACCGCGAACAGCGCGGCGTCGAGCCGGTCGAGGGCGCCTCCGTGCGCGCCGAACACGCGGCCGGAGTCCTTGGTGCCGGCCTCGCGCTTGACGAAGCTCTCGAACAGGTCTCCGAGCGGGGCGATGACCGCCACCGCCGCACCGATCACCAGCGCCTGCCACCCCGGCAGCCAGTCCTGGTAGAGCCCTGTCGCCCAGCCGCCGAGCGTGCCCGCGATCATCCCGATCACGAGTCCCTCGACGGTCTTCCCCGGCGAGATCGCGGGCGCGAGCCGACGGCGCCCGAGGAGCCGCCCGCCGAGGTACGCGCCGGTGTCGCCGGCGAACGTCGCGACGAGCACAAGCGCCAGGACGCCGTCGCCGTGCGGGAGCTCGCGCAGCAGCACCGCGTGTGCGAGGGCCACGCCGATCCAGGCCAGTCCGAAGACCGTCACCGTGAGCCCGGGCACTCCGATGCGCCGCGGACCACCGAGTCCCAGCAGGAAGACGACGGGGAGCGAGGCGACGAAAGCCAGCAGCACGGTGCCGGCGTCGCCGAGCCGCGCGGCGACCACGAGCCCGGCAAGCCCGAGGATCCCCGGAAAGACCGCCGGATGGGCGCGCTCGTACATCGAGAAGAGCTCGCGCAGGCCCATCACTGCGAGGACCAGGACGCCCGCTGCGAAGACCCAGCCGCCCAGCGCGACGAGCACGATCGCGAGCGCGATGAGCGGCAGCGCCGTCACGACACGCGCCGCCAGCTCCGAGCGCTGCCCGCGGCGCCGGGCGGCGTCGAGGCGGCGCTCGGCAACGCCGCGCCGCGTCCGACCGACCGCCATCGTCAACGGCCCCCGAACCGGCGCTCGCGCCGGGCGTACTCGGTGAGCGATTCCTCGAGCGCCTCGCGAGTGAAATCGGGCCAGAGCTCGTCGCGGAACACCAGCTCGCTGTATGCCGACTGCCACAGCAGGTAGTTCGACAGGCGCTGCTCGCCGCTCGTGCGGATCACGACGTCGGGGTCGTGCATCTCCGGCGCGTAGAGCAGCGCGCGGAAGGCATCCTCCCCCCCGCCGTCGTACGCCGCGGCGGCGTCGAGGATCTCCGAGCGCCCGCCGTAGTTGAATGCGACGAAGAGCGTGATCCGCCCGCCACCCGCGGTCTCGCGCTCGGCCCAGTCCATCTGCTCGAGCAGTGCCGGCGAGATCCCCTCGCGTCGCCCCACGAAGCGCATCCGCACACCCTCGTCGCGCAGCTCCGGCGTCTCGTCGCGGATCCGCTCGGAGAACATCCGCATCAGCGCCGTGACCTCCTCCGCCGGGCGCGACCAGTTCTCGGTCGAGAACGAGTACACGGTCAGCTCGCGAACACCCAGATCCGCGGCGTCGCGCAGCCTGGCCTTCACGACGTCGGCGCCGGCGCGGTGACCCTCGATCGCCGGCAGACCACGAGCCGACGCCCACCGGCCGTTCCCGTCGGTGATGATGGCGACGTACCGCGCCGCGCGGCCGCCGGCCGCCATCAAACCTCCATGATCTCGGCTTCCTTGTTCCTCAGCAATCCGTCGAGCTCGGCAACCTTCTCGTCGGTCACCTTCTGCAGCTCGGTCTCGCCGCGGTGCTCGTCGTCCGCCCCGACGTCACCGGCATCGCGCAGCTCGCGCAGGTCGTGCATCACGTCGCGGCGCACGTTGCGGATCGCGACGCGCCCCTCCTCGGCGATGTGGCGGACGACCTTCACGAGCTCCTTGCGCCGCTCCTCGTTGAGCGGTGGGATCTGCAGCCGGATGAGCCTGCCGTCGTTGCTCGGCGTTAGCCCCAGGTCGGACTCCATGATCGCCTTCTCGATCGTCTTGATCGACGACTGGTCGTAGGGCTGCACGGTCAGCAGCGTCGACTCCGGGGCGGAGATCGTCGACATCTGACGCAGCGGGGTTGCGGCGCCGTAGTAGTCGACGATCACGCGGTCGAGCAGCGCCGGGCTGGCGCGCCCCGTGCGGACGCTGGCGAACTCATGGCTCGTCGACTCGACGCTCTTGCTCATCCGCTCGCGGGCGTCCGCGAGCAACTCATCGATTATCTCACTCATGTTGTGACAAGGGTTCCGACCCTCTCGCCGCACACTATCCGGTCGATGTTGCGCTCGTCGTCCATGTTGAAGACGTGGATCGGCAGGTCGTTCTCCATGCAGAGCGTCAGCGCGGTGGCGTCCATCACCTTCAGCCCGCGCTGCACCGCCTCGAGGTGGGTCAGCCGTGGGATCAGGCTCGCGGCGGCGTCCTCGCGCGGGTCGGCGGTGTAGACGCCGTCGACCCCGTTCTTGGCCATCAGGAGCACCTCTGCATGAACCTCGACGGCGCGCAGCGCGGCCGCGGTGTCGGTCGTGAAGAACGGGTTGCCGGTGCCGGCGGCGAAGATCACCACGCGCTGCTTCTCGAGATGACGCATCGCGCGGCGCCGGATGTACGGCTCGGCGACCTCGGCGATGGTGATCGCCGACTGCACGCGCGTGTGCACGCCGAGCTTCTCGAGCGCATCCTGCAGCGGCAGCGCGTTGAGCAGCGTCGCGAGCATGCCCATGTAGTCCGCGGTCGCCCGGTCCATGCCCGCCGCGGCGCCCTCGAGGCCGCGGTAGATGTTCCCGGCGCCGACGACCACGGCGATCTCGACCCCGCGGTCGTGTACGACGCGGATCTGCTCGGCGACGGCGCGTACCCGCTCGGAGTCGGTGCCGTGCTCGAGGCCTCCCATCAGGCTCTCCCCGGAGAGCTTCAGCAGGACGCGGCGAAACACGGGCTCTGTCACCGCGCCAACCCTACCGGTGGCGAACCGGCGACGCCCCTTCGCCGGCGTACCGGCGGCGTTGTGCCGCCGGCACGCAGATGAGCCGCCCTACTCGCCGATCGCGTAGCGGACGAAGCGCCGGATGACGACGTTCTCGCCTGTCTTGGCGCTGAGGTCCGCACGAAGCTGCTCGATCGTCTTTCCGTCGTGCTTGTCGACGTTCACGTGCTGCTGCTCGAGCAGCGCAACCTCGCCGAGCCACTTCTTGAGCATTCCCTCGACGATCCGCGGGCGCACGTTCTCGGGCTTGTCGGCCGCCTGCTGCTCGAAGATCGCGGTCTCGCGGTCCTTCGCATCCTGCGGCACGTCGTCGATCGAGACGTACCCGGTCTGAGGGCTGGCCGCGATGTGCATCGCGATCTCGCGTGCGAACGCGACGAACTCGTCGTTGCGCGCCACGAAGTCGGTGTTGCAGTCGACCTCCACCAGGACGCCGACCTTGCCGTTCGCGTGGATGTAGCTCTGGACTGTGCCCTCGCCCGCCTCGCGGCTGGCGAGCTTGCCGAGCTTGTTGCCCATCTTGACGCGCAGGATCTCGACGGCCTTCTCCATCTCGCCGCCGGCCTCCTCGAGCGCCTTCTTGCAGTCCATCATGCCGGCACCGGTCTGCTTGCGCAGCGCGGCAACGTCGGACGCGGAGATCGTCGTCATGCGGAAGGGCCCTCCTCGCCCGTGCCGGGCTGCTCGGCCGCGGGCGCCTGACCGGCAGCCTGCTCGGGCGCGGGCTCGGCGCTCGCCTGCCCGGCGGCCTGGACCTCGGCCGGCGTGGCCTGCGGCACAGCCGACTCGACGGCGGCCTCAGCCGGCGTCGGCTGCGCGGCAGCGGCCTGCGCCTCGGCGGCGGCCGCCTGCGCTGCGGCGGCCTGCGCCGCGGCGGCCTGCGCGGCGGCGGCTTCGCGCCGGGCACGCTCCTCGGCCTCCTGGCGCGCACGCTCCTCAGCCTCGCGCCGGGTGCGCTCCTCGGCCTCCTGGCGGGCGCGCTCCTCCTCCTGGAGGAAGCCCAGTCGCGCCTCTGCGGCCACGTCGGCGATCGCGTCGGCGATCACGCGGCAGGAGCGCATCGCGTCGTCGTTGCCGGGGATGACGTACTCGATCCCGTCGGGGTCGCAGTTGGTGTCGACGAGCCCGATGACGGGAATCCGCAGGCGCTGAGCCTCGCGGACGGCGATCGCCTCGGTCTTCAGGTCGATGATGAAGATCGCGTCAGGCGGGCGCTGCATGTGCTTGACGCCGCCGAGATTCGACTGGAGCTTCTCGAGGTCCGCCAGCGCCGCGAGCCGCTCGCGCGTGGGCAGCAGCGCGAGCTGGCCCTCGCTCTGGTAGCGCTCGAGGTCGTGCAGGCGACGGATCCGATGGCTGATCGTGGGGAAGTTCGTCAGCAGGCCGCCAAGCCAGCGGTTGTTGACGTAAGGCATCCCGGCGCGCTCCGCGGCGTCCTTGACGGCGTCGCGAGCCTGCTTCTTCGTGCCGACGAACAGCACGATGCCGCCACGGCTGGAGAGCTGGCTGGCGAACTCCTGCGCCTGGCGCAGCAGCACGTCCGTGCGCAGCAGGTCGATGATGTAGATCCCGTCGCGCTCGCCGTAGATGTAGCGGCGCATCTTCGGGTTCCAGCGGCGCGTCTGGTGGCCGAAGTGGACGCCGGACTCCAACAGCTCCTTGAGCCCGACCTGGCTGACGGTCGTGGTCACGGGTGCTTCTCCCTTGATGATTTGGTTGGCACTGGCCCGTGGAAGGCCCGGTGAACCCGGGGCGCAGGTCGCGCACGATCCGGGCAGGAACGCCGAGCCTCGGTCCCACGGGGTTGCGGAACAGAGACGGCGACGAATGTTAGCGCCCGGCAGCGGTCAGCCGCCTGCTCGCACGCGCGCAGCGCGCAGGTCCTTGGGCAGCTCCGACCGAACGTCGAGCTGCTCGCCGGTCACGGGGTGGCGGAAAGCCAGCCGCGCGGCATGCAGGAACTGTCGGTCGAGCCCCAAAAGGCCGGCGGTCCCGTAGACCGGGTCCCCGACGACCGGGTGTCCGATCGCCAGCAGGTGAGCGCGGATCTGATGGGTGCGACCGGTCTCGAGCCGAACGCGCAGCAGCGTCACCTGCGGCAGTGCGCGCAGGATCTCGAAGTGGGTGCGCGCCGAGCGCGGATCGTCGGTGTCGGTCGACATGCGCGTCCGCTCGCGCCGGTCCCGGCCGAGCGGCGCGTCGATCGTGCCGCTGCGCGCCGGCGGGCGCCCCTCGACGAGCGTGACGTACTCGCGGACGATCTCGCGCCGCTGGAGCATGTCGCGCAGCGCGCGGTGCGCCTCCTCGCTTCGGGCCACGACGAGCAGGCCGCTCGTATCGCGGTCGAGGCGGTGGACAATGCCGGCGCGCTCCGGGTCATCGCCGCCGGCGGCGCGCCCGGCAAGCGCCTGCACGAGCGTTCCCGTCGCGTGCCCGCGCGCAGGATGGACGACGACGCCCGCGGGCTTGTCGACGATCAGGAGGTGCTCGTCCTCGTGGACGATCCGCAGCGCGGCCGGCGCAGCTTCGGGCGCGGGCCGCTCGCGGCGGTCGCTCTCGTCGACCGTGACCAGCTCTCCTTCGCGCGCTCGGTACCGCTTGGGCGCGGGGCGCCCGTCGACGAGCACCTGGCCGGCGGCGATCAGCCGCTGTGCGCGGCTGCGCGAGCCAAGCGGGCCGGCGAGCAGGGCGTCGAGCCGCTCGCCCTGCCGCTCAGGCCCGACCCTCAGCTCCATCGGCCCGTTCGCCGGCACCCGCCGTAGCCCGCGCGCGCCGGCGCGCATCGAGCTCCACGAGCACGAGCAGCAGCACGACACCCACGCTGATGCACATGTCCGCGAGGTTGAACGCGGGCCAGCTCGGCAGCTTGACGTAGTCGGTCACCGCCCCGGCCCGCAGCCTGTCGAGCACGTTGCCCAGCGCACCGCCCAGCAACAGCCCGGTAGGCAGCCAGATCAGCGGGACGCGCAGGTGCGTCACGAAGAACGCGACCAGCGCGACCAGCGCCGCCGCGACGAGAACTCCCACCAGCGCGCTGCCGGAGAGCTGGCCGAACGCGACTCCCTTGTTCTCGACGTGGACGAGCCTGAGCGCCGAGCCGACGACGTCGATTCGCTCGCCGAGGGCGATCTCACCGCGTACGATCGCCTTGAGCGCCTGGTCGAGCCCGACGACGAGCGCCGTCGTCAACCCCGCCAGCGCGACCGCTGCGCGCGTGTGCGACACCGCTAGCCCCGCACGAGCCCGGTGACGATCCGCCCCAGGATCGTCAGCGTGAGGATCGCGAGGATCGGGCTGAGGTCGAGACCGCCGATCGGCGGGATCACGCGGCGGAAGATCGCGAGGAACGGCTCGCACACCTGGCGCAGGAACTGGAGCAGCGCGTTCAGCGACCGGTTGTACGGCATGCGCCCGCCGAACGCGAAGAACCACGAGGAGATTATGTAGAGGAAGATGAGGACGACGTAGACGCCGAGCAACGCGTCCAGGAAGTCGGCGACCTGGCCACGGACGTCCGCGACCACCGCCGCCGCGAGCGGCGTCATGCGCCGCCCCCGAGCACCGCGTCCATCGCCGAGTCGAACGCGGTCCGCACCCCGCCGGCCTCGAGCGCCGCCAGACCGCGCGCCGTCACGCCGCCGGGCGAGGTGACCGCGCGGCGCACGGCCAGCGTGTCCATCCCCCGGGCGCGCAGCACGGCGACGCCCCCGGCCATGGACGCGCCGACGAGCCGCTGGGCGATCTCGGCCGGCACACCGGCGCGGATCGCGGCGTCGGCCTGAGCCTCGGCGACGAGCGCCATGTAGGCCGGCGCGACGCCGGCGACGGCGGTCAGCGGCGCCAGCAGGCGCTCGGGCACGACGAGCACCTCGCCGAGGCGCTCCAGCAGCCCCCGGACCTCGGCGAAGGCGTCCGGATCGCCCGCGTCGTCGTCCGCGAGCCCGATCGCGCCGGCGCGGATCTCCACGGCGGTGTTCGGCATCATCCGATAGCAGCGCGCGCCGGGGTAGGCGGCCCGCAGATCGGCGAGCGCCACGCCGCTGAGCAGTGAGAGGACGATCGTCTCTCCCACCTCCAGCGGGGCCGCCACGTCACCGAGCTGACCCGGCTTGTGGCAGAGCACGACGAGCTCGCAGGCATCGACGACATCGGCGTTGGCCGGGACCGCCCTGCCGCCCACCTCGTCCGCGAGCGCTTGCGCGCGCTCGCGCAGCGGATCGGCGCAGACGACGGGCTCGCCGAGCCCGATCGCCAGTGCCCGCGCCATGTTGCCCGCCCCGATCAGCCCGATGCGCATAGGCGCGAAAGCTATCGCGACGTCGTGGCCGCCGGGGCGCCGGCGACCGTTCCGCCGTCGTAAAGGCACCCGATCTCACGCGGGCTGAGACCCAGGACCTCGGAAAGGATCTCCTCGGTGTGCTCGCCGAGCGCGGGCGCGCGGCGCACCGGCACACGCGGGACGCCGCTGAAGTCGAGCGGCGACGCGGGCATCAGGTACGTGCCGACGCCCGGATCCTCGACCTCCTCGAACATCGGATTGGCGGCCGAGACCCGCGGATCCTCGCTGACGAGCTGGCGAAACGTCTGGTACGGGCCCCAGGACACGCCGGTCCCGCCGAACGCCGTCCTGACCTCCGCCAGGTCGTGCTCGGCGAACCAGGGGCGCAGGAGCGCGGCGATCAGGTCGCGCGCCTCGAAGCGCCCGGCCTCCGTGCTCAGATCGTGGCCGGTTGCCTGCTCGATGCTCTCACAGGCGGCCTCGATCCCGGTCGCCCTCTTGAGCGCGCTCCACTGGCGGGCGGTCAACGCGACGACCATCACGCGGCGACGATCGCGCGTCTCGAAGTCGTGTCCGAAAGCGCCGTAGAGATAGTTGCCGTCCTTCGGCTGGTCACGCCCGCCGAGCTGAGCCTCGGCGATCCGCCCCAGGTTGCCGACCATCGCGAACGCCACGTCCGAGAGCGCCAGGCGGATCAGCTGCCCGTCGCCGGTGCGCGCCCGGCAACGCTCGGCGGCCAGCATGCCGACCGCCGCGAGCGTGCCCATCGCGACGTCCCAGGCGGGGAGCACGCTGTTCAGCGGCTCGGCGAGATTGCGCGGGCCGGTCGCCCAAGGGAAGCCTGTCGCGGGATTGACGGTGTAGTCGACTTCGCTCGTGCCGTCAGGGTTGCCCGTCAGCGCGACCATCACGAGGTCGGCGCGCCGAGCGCGCAGGGCGTCGTACGCCAGCCAGCCGCGTGCCGGGAAGTTCGTCAGGAAGAGCCCTGCGTCCGGGCCCGGCGCGGTGACGAGCGCCGCGGCGAGGTCACGGCCCTCGTCCGAGCCGAGATCGATCTGGATCGACCGCTTGCCCTTGTTCAGACCGGACCAGAAGAGGCTCTGCCCGTTTGCCGCGAGCGGCCAGCGCTCGTAGTCGAGGCCACCGCCGATCTGGTCGAAGCGGATCACGTCGGCGCCGAGCTGGGCGAGGGTCATCCCGCCGAGCGGCGCCGCCACGAACGCGGAGCCCTCGACGACACGCAGCCCCGACAGGACCCCCTCGCTCACGCCATCACCCCCACGAACCGCCAGTCGAGCACGTCGACCGTCTCGTCCGCTCGTCGCGCGCGGACCCGCGAGCGCAGATGGACGAGCGTGCCGCCCTCCGCGCCGAGCGGCTCGGTTCGCTCGAGCTCGAGCTCGCTGAGCAGGGTGTCGCCCTCGAAGACCGGCCCGAGGTGATCGCAGCCGTGCCAGGCGACGATCGTGACGAGGTTCGGCAGCGCCCGCGTGGCCTGCGCGGCCGCGAGGCCGATCGTGTGCCCGCCGTACACCAGGCGCCTCCCGCTCGAGCCGTGCTCGTCGTGATGGGCCGTCGCGATGTTGAGGCTCAGCCGCGCGAGCTCCGGGGCCGCCGACACGACGTCGCCGCCCTCGACGGTCCAGCAGGTGCCTTCCAGCAGATCGTCGGCGTGGGCCCCCGGCGCGGCGCGCCGGAAGGCCGCGAGGTCCCAGTCGGCTACGGCCTCGCGCATCGCCCGAGCATCGAGTAAGGCCGGGATCGCGTCGAGGTCGTCGGCCTGGTCGGTGGTCCCGGAGGGGTCGCGCAGCGGCAGCATCGCGCACCGCCAGAAGTCGAGCACCCGCCGTCCCTCCTGATCGGTCGTGCGGATCCGCAGCGCCGCGAGGCCGGTCGCCGCTCGTCCCGGCCGTCCGCGGTTCTGACGCAGGGCGACGACCTCGGTCGTCGTGTGCAGCGTGTCGCCGATGACGGGCGCGCGGCGCAGCACGAGCCCGCGGTAGAAGAGATTCGCGATCACCCGCTGGGTGACGAGCGTCGACTGCCCGATCGCCACGTCGCAGACGAGGGCCGGATGAGCGAGCGCGGCCTGCGCGCCGACGACCTGCGCGCTCAGCCTCGCATCGAGCGGGAGGCGCAGGCGATCGCCGACGATCGCCTGGTGCAGCGCCGCTTGACCGTCGGTCAAGGTCAGCGCCGGCGCGGCGTCGAGCACGTCACCGACGCGCAGGTCCTCGAAGAACGGGCCCCCGGTGCTGATGCGGGGCGCGGCCGTGGCGTCGGGCGGGCCGCTCACACCCCACTCCCCGGCGCGCGGGCCAGCGTTCGCAGCGCCGATGCGCGGACCGCCTCGTCAAGCATCTCCCCGTCCAGCGCGACCGCCCCGCGGCCTCCGCTGCGCTCCGCCTCGGCCAGCGCGCTGACGACGGCCCGCGCGTGCTCGAGCTCGGCCTCGCTCGGCGTGAACAGCTCGTTCAAGGTCGCCACCTGCGAGGGGTGGATCGCCCACTTGCCGTCGAAGCCCGCGTCCCTCGCCCGCGTTGCCGCCTGGACGAAGTGCTCGTCGACGGCGACGCCGAGGTACGGCCCGTCGATCGCCTGCAACCCGTTGGCTCGCGCCGCAAGCAGCACCGCCTCCTGCGCGGGCCGCCAGGCGTCGAGATCGGCGGAGCCGGCGCCGGAGCGCCCGAGCGACGCTGCGAGGTCGGCGTAGCCGATGATCAGCGCGTCGAGCCGGCTCGACGCGGCGGCGATCTCCCCCACGCGCGACAGGCCCGCGGCGGTCTCGATCAGCGCCTGGACGCGCAGCGGCCGCTCCCGGCCGGCGGCGATCTCGACGCCGTCGAGCAGCCGCTCGACGAACGCGAGGTCGCCCGCGCTCTCCACCTTGGGAACGACGACCGCGACCGGGGGCGCGGGGCCGCTCGCCACCGCGACCAGATCGGCGTGGCACCACGGCGTGCGGGGCGCGTTGACGCGCACGCTCACCGTCGCATCGCTCCAAGCCTCGGTACCGAGCGCGTCGACGACCATGCGGCGCGCGTCGTCCTTCGCCGCGCCGACCACCGCGTCCTCGAGGTCGACGATCAGCTCGTCCGCCCCCAGGCTCGGTGCCTTGGCCAGCATGCGCTCCGAAGATCCGGGAACCGCCAGGCAGGAGCGCCGCGATCGCTGCGAGTCCCTCACG
>JANJTP010000020.1 GCA_024711025.1 Solirubrobacteraceae bacterium | reverse complement strand
CCCGCTCAGGCCGACGGCGTGACGCGGTAGGCGTCGAAGACCGCGTCGACGTTGCGAAGGCGGGTGATCGTCGCCTTCAGCGCCTGCGTGTCGGCGACCTCGACGACGAAGCGGTTGCTCGTCATCGGCCGGTTGACCGCGCAGCGCGCCTCGACGATGTTGATCCCCTGCTCTGCGAACGTCCGCGAGAGATCCTCGAGCAGCCGGTGGCGATCGTAGGCGTCGATTTGGATCTCGACCTTGAAGGCGCTCTCGTGATCGCCCTCCCAGTGCACCGGGACGAAGCGCTCGGGATCCCGGCGAAGAGCGGCCACGTTCGGGCAGTCGTCGCGGTGGATCGTGATGCCGCGTCCGAGCGAGACGTAGCCGACGATCGGGTCGCCGGGCACCGGGTGACAGCACTTGGCCAGGCGCAGCATCACGTCGTCGACGCCCTCGACGCGAATCCCGTACGAGAGCGAGGTTCCCGTCGGGGCGCGGCGCCGGCTGCGGCCCGAGATCAGCGTCTCGGCGACGCCGCTCTCGGCCTCCGCCGCCTCGCCCCGCGCGAGGTGCTGCAGCAGCTTGTTGACGACGACCTTCGGCGAGATCTTCGCCCCGCCGAGCGCGATGTAGAAGTCGTCCGCCTTGCGGAAGCCCATCTCGCGGATGATGTCCGCGAGCAGCGACGAGCCGGTCATCTTCTGCGCGGGCAGCCCCGCCTTGCGCAGGTGCTCCTGAAGCAGCTCGCGACCGGCGTGCTCGGCGTCCTGGCGTCCCTCGGCCTTGAACCACTGCTTGATCTTGTTGCGCGCCCGCGTCGTCTTCACGACGGCCAGCCAGTCGCGCGACGGGCCGCGCTCGCGCTTGCTCGTCAGGACCTCCACGCGATCACCGGAGCGCAGCTGGTAGGTGAGCGGCACGATCTTGCCGTTGACCTTCGCCCCTACGCAACGGTGGCCCAGCTCGGTGTGAATCTCGTATGCGTAGTCGAGCGGCGTTGCGCCCGCGGCCAGCGACTTCACCTCGCCCTTCGGGGTGAAGACGAAGACCTCCTCGTCGAAGAGGTCGACCTTCAGGTTCTCGACGAACTCGCGTGGGTCGGAGAGCTCCTGCTGCCAGTCCAGCATCGAGCGCAGCCAGCGCAGCTTGGCCTCGCCCTGCGGCGGCTCGGGGGGACGGCCCCGCGGATCGGTCTTGTACATCCAGTGCGCGGCGACGCCGTACTCCGCGAGGTCGTGCATGTCACAGGTGCGGATCTGGATCTCGAGCGGGAGGCCCTCCGGCCCGATGACCGTCGTGTGCAGCGACTGGTACATGTTGAACTTCGGCATCGCGATGAAGTCCTTGAAGCGCCCGGGGAGCGGCTTCCACAGCGAGTGGATGACCCCCACGGCCCCGTAGCAGTCCTTCACCGACTCGACGATGACGCGCATCGCGGTGAGGTCGTAGATCTCGTTGAACTCGCGGCCCTTGCGGGTCATCTTCGAGTAGATCGAGTAGAAGTGCTTGGCCCGGCCAGAGATCTCCGCCTTGATCCCGAGCGCGTCCAGCTCGCCCGCGAGCGTCTCGCCGGCACGCGCCACGTAGGCCTCGCGCTCCTCGCGCTGCTGGTTGACGAGGCCCTTGATCTCCTGGTACTTGCGCGGGTGCAGCGCCGCGAACGCGAGATCCTCGAGCTCCCACTTCATCGCATGGATGCCCAGGCGGTGGGCGATCGGAGCGAAGATCTCGAGCGTCTCCTTCGCCTTCTCGATCTGCTTCTGCTTGGGCATCGCACCGATCGTGCGCATGTTGTGAAGCCGGTCCGCGAGCTTGATCAGGATGACCCGGATGTCCGTGGCCATCGCGACGACCATCTTGCGGTAGTTCTCGGCCTGCGCCTCGTCGCGGGAGTTGAACGTGATCCCGTCGAGCTTGGTGACGCCGTCGACGAGCGCCGCGACCTCCTCGCCGAAGCGCTCGCGAACCTCGTCGAGCTCGGCGCTCGTGTCCTCGACCGTGTCGTGCAGCAGCGCTGCGCAGAGCGTCTCGGTGTCGAGTCGCAGGCCGGCGCAGATCTTCGCGACCGAGGCCGGATGGACGATGAACTCCTCGCCGGACTTGCGGCGCTGGTCGGCGTGCTGGCGCGAGGCGAAGACGAACGCCTCCGCGACGCGCTCGCGGTCGACCGGGACGGCGACCTCGACGGCGTGCTCCTCGATGATGGCGAAGAGGTCGCAGAGGAGCCGCCGCTGCGTCGGCGACAGGTCGAGGCCGGCGATCATCTCCTCGTCGGCCGGGGTCGCGTCGTCGATCGGGACCCGGGCCAGCGTCGCCGCGGCACCGGACGCCGGCCACGCAGGAGCGCCCGCGCCGTTCCCGCCGACGCCGCTGCGCGCGTCGTCAGCGCCGGTGCGACGCTCGGGCTTGCCGCTCAGGCCGCGCGGAGTCTCGTGCCGCTCAGCCACCGACGCCCCTCCTCGAGCCGCGCGAGCGAGGCGCGGTGGGCCGCGGAGCGCCCGAGGTCGGCGCGCGGCGCGTCGAGCAGCCGTGCGGCGCCGCCGGCTCGGTCGATCTCGACGAGGCCCAGGTCGACGAGGACGCGCAGAAGCAGCCCCGCGTGCGCCGCGGTGCGGCCCTGACCCCGAAGCACGTCGGCCAGCGGCGCGCCGGGCGCGTCTCGAAGCTCGCGGTAGAGCGCGGCGAGCGCAGTGCGAGAGGCGTGATCGTGCGCCAGGACATCCTCTGTGAAGCGTAGCTCAGGCTCTCCCCACGCCAGGTGGGCTCGCACGTCGTCGCCGAGCTCGTCCAGCGCAGCTCGCCAGTCTGCAAGCGCCGGCGGGTCGAGCGCGACGAGATGGGCGGCGCCGGTGGCGATCGCGGGATCACGTGCGAGCGCGCGCCACGAGCAGAGCGCGAACCCCCCGACCCGGCCCTCGAGTGCCCGCAGCCGGCGCTCCTCGCAGGCCGTTGCGACGACCACGGGCTCGCCGCTCGCGACGAGCGCGACGATCGTCGCGAGGATGCCGTGCCCGCGCCGGTCGCGTGGGGGCTGTCGTGCCGCGGAGCGCGACGCGTACTGCGGCGCGTACGCGCCGCACGTCTGCTCGGAATCGACCCCGACGTCGTGTGCGTCATCGGCGTCGAGCTCGGCGAGCGCCGCCTCGAGGAAGTCGCGTGGGCGTCCGAGAAGCTCGATCGCGGCCGGATCCCGCGGCGCCGTCCCGCGCAGCGAGAGTCGCGCCGACTCGGCGCCGTTCCAGCGGTTGACCTCGAGCGAGAAGACCGCGTCGATGCCGTCCTCGGCCCCGTCGGGCAGTCGCGGCCTGCCGAAGGCCACCGCCGCGGCGCGTCCCCCGCCGGACTCGACGGTGAAGCGGATGTGCTGTCCCTCGCCCATGGGCCGTGCGCCGACCAGCCGTGCCGCCGGCACCAGCAGTGCCGGCGCCGGGTTGCCGACGCCGAACGGCGCCAACCGGCCAAGCTCCACCGCGAGGTCGAGTCCCGCCTCGTCGGCGCCCAGCACCGCGTCGACCCGCGCGCGGCGGATCAGGTCGTCGGGGCGCAGCGCCGCTTCGGCGTTGGCCGCCAGCGCCTCGGCGAACGCCGACACCCGATCGCGCTCGATCGTGCAGCCGGCCGCGGCTCGATGGCCCCCGTGGCGTACGAGGAGGCTCGAGCAGGCGTCGAGGCCGCCGAGCAGGTCGAAGGCCGGGATCGACCTGCCGGATCCGGTGCCCCGCTCCCCGTCCAACGCGACCATCACGACCGGGCGGTTGTGGCGCTCCACGAGCCGCGAGGCGACGATGCCGATCACGCCCGAGTGCCAGCCGTCGGCGGCGAGGACGTGCGCGGCTCGGTCGCCGCGCTCGGCCAGCTGCGCCTCGGCCTCGAACAGGATCCGCGTCTCGATGTGCCGCCGCTCGGCGTTCGCGGCGTCGAGCTCGGCGGCGATCGCCTCGGCGCGGCCGGGATCCCCGGTCAGCAGCAGCTCGACGCCGGCGTCGGCGCGATGCAGCCGGCCGGCCGCGTTGATCCGCGGCGCGAGGCGAAACGCGATCGTGGTCTCGTCGACCGTCGCCGGGTCGGCGCGGACGACGCGCAGCAGCGCCCTCAGACCGGGGCGCCGGGTGCGGCGCAGCGCGGCGATCCCCTCGCGCACGAGACGACGGTTCTCGCCCTGGAGCGGGACGCAGTCCGCGACCGTCGCGAGCGCGACCAGGTCGAGGTCCTCGTCGGCGCCGGCGGGGTCGAGGCCGCCCGCCGCCAGCAGCGCCCCGGCGAGCTTGTGGGCGACGGCCGCGGCGCACAGATCGGCGAACCCGGCGCCGCAGACCCCCGGGTGGACGAGCGCCGCATCGGGCAGGAGGCCGTCGGCGCGCGGGCGGTGGTGGTCGGTCACGACGACGTCGAGCCCCAGCCCCCGGGCGAGCTCCACCTCCTCGATCGCGGTGATCGCACAGTCCGCGGTCAGCAGCAGGCCGGCGCCCTCGGACGCCAGCCGCTCGACCGTGTGCGAGGCGAGGCCGTAGCCGTCTTCGGCGCGGCTCGGCAGGTACCAGCCGACTTCGGCGCCGAGCTCGCGCAGGACCCGCACGAGGATCGCCGTCGCCGCCACGCCGTCGCAGTCGTAGTCGCCGTGGACGACGATCGGCGAGCGCCGCTCCACGTGGCCGAGGACGAGGGCGACCGCCTGGTCGATTCCGGCCCAGCGCGCGATGTCGTGGCGCTCGTCGGCGGCGAGGAAGGCGCCGGCCGCCGCGGGGTCGGCGAGCCCTCGGCGGACGAGGACCTGGGCGACCGGCGCGCGCAGGCCGAGCTCGCGCTCGAGCCGCTCGCACGCCTCGAGCGGCGCCGTCGCGATGTCCAGGCGCAGGTCGTCCACACCTGGAACCTAGGCGTCGTGCCCGACGGAACGCGGCTCGCGGTGAGCCGGGACGCCGGAGCGCCGGCGGCCCGTGCCGGCACGGCTCGCCCCGGCGCGGGGCGGGCCGAGCGCGCTCAGAGCTCGAGCGCCACGTTGCCGCGCCGCGCCCCGAGCCAGTAGCAGAGAGCCAGCGCCAGGAGCGTGCCGGGGAGCGCCTCGAACGCGAGCTGGATCGAGAGATCGTCGTTCCCCGGGACGGTCAGCCCGGAGAGGACGAACCCCGAGATCACACCGCCGACGAGGGCGAAGAGGAAGCTGCCGACGATGCCGCCCCAGAAGCGATCAGGGACGAAGATGGCGAAGTGCCAGAAGGCGAGGCCCATCGTCACCCAGGCGAACACGGCCATCGCTCAGCGCCTCCCGTGGCGTCGGTTACGCGGGCGGTGGGACTTGGGCCGGCGCGGGTCGTCCTTGAGCACGAGATCCTCGGGCTGGGCATCCGCCCCCCCGTCGGTGGGCTGCTCCTGTGGGATCGTCGTGCGTGAGCGCGGCGAGTCGCCCTCGAGCCCCAGGTCGGCGACCATCTCGTCGAACTCGTCACGGCTCACCTGGCGTCCGGGCTCCTCGGGCTCGGTGAGGCGCCGGCGCGAGCGGGCGCGGGCCGCGGGCTCGACCTCGGTCGCGGATCCGCCCGCGGTCGTCGCGAAGGCCGGCACGAGCCCGCCGCTCGCGGATGCGACGCGCCTGCGGCGGGTACGCCAGATCGGCTCCGCCTCCTTCCAGTGCATCAGCACCGGTCCGGCGATGAAGATCGACGAGTAGGCGCCCGAGAGGATTCCGACGGCGAGCGCGAAGGCGAACGCCTTGAGCGTCTCGCCGCCGAAGAACAGCAGCGCGAGCACCGGCAGGAGCGTCGAGCCGGAGGTGGCGAGAGACCGCATCATGACCTCGCTCATCGAGCGGTTCATGATCTGCGTGAAGGCGGCGCGCGGCATCCGCGGAACGTTCTCGCGAATCCGGTCGAAGACGATGATCGTGTCGTAGAGCGAGTAGCCGAGGATCGTGAGCAGCGCCGCCACGGTGGCGGTCGAGACCTCCAGCCCGAGCAGCGCGAAGATCCCCGCGGTCAGCAGCACGTCGTGGAGCACGGCTATGAGCACGGGCACCGCGTACTTCCACTCGAACCGCAGCGCTATGTAGCTGCTGATCACGATGAGCGAGGCGATGATCGCGACTATCGCGCTGTTGGCGACGGTCTGTCCGAACGTCGGCCCGATCGTCTCGAAGCTGTACGTCCCGCCGTTGAACGCGCTGCTCAGGCGCTCCTCGGCCTGCCGGCGCTGCCCCGCGGAGAGCTCCTCGGTGGAGATCTGGAAGGCCTCGCCGCTGTGGAATCCCTTGCCGGTGAGCTTCTGGATCTTCGCGTCGCCGAGGCCCATCGGAGCCAGGGCGCCGCGCACGCTCGCCTCGTCGGTCGTCTTCCCGAGCTCGGCGACGACGCGCGTCCCGGAGGTGAAGTCGATGCCCAGGTTGAGGCCGTTGGAGCCCAGCGCGATCGCGCCGACGAGCAGGATCACGCCGGAGAGCGAGAAGAACCACTTCGACTTGCCCATGTAGTCGAAGCGGAAGCGCTCGCGGCTCGAGTGCGCGCCGATCGCCGCGCGGCTGCCGAAGACCCGCGAGCGTCCGAGGCTGCCCAGGACGGCCTGCGTCAGCAGCACCGCCGTCAGGAACGAGACGATCGTGCCGACGCCGAGGGTGAAGGCGAAGCCCTTGACCCCCGCGGTCGCGAGCATGAAGAGGATGAACGCGACCATGACGGTCACGACGTTGGCGTCGATGATCGCCGTCAGGCCCTTCTTGTAGCCCTGTGCGATCGCGACGGGGATCGAGCGCCCGTGGCGCACCTCCTCCTTGACGCGCTCGAATATCACGATGTTCGCGTCGGCGGCCACCCCGATCGTCAGGATCAGGCCCGCGATGCCGGGCAGCGTCAGCGTGATCGGGATCGCCTTGACGAGCGCGAAGAGGAAGATCGCGTAGACGGCGAGCGCGCCGACCGCGATCACGCCGAGCATCCGGTAGAAGGACAGCAGGAACAGCGAGACGAGCGCCAGCCCGACGAGGCCCGCGATCAGCCCCTGGTTGAGCGCCTGGCGCCCGAGCGTCGCCGACACCGACGTCGCCGAGATCAGGTCCAGCTTCACCGGCAGAGCGCCCGTCTTCAGCAGATTCGCGAGGTTCTGCGCCGACTTGATGGTGAAGCCACCGGAGATCTCGGAGCCGCTCGACGCGTCGATCCCGTCGGGATTGCGCTGGAAGTCGATGTACGGCGTCGAGATGATCTGGTTGTCCAGCACGATCGCGAAGTGCTGGAACGCCTCCTGCGGGCTGCCGCCGAAGAAGCTCTCCTGGCCTCGCTGGGCGATCGTGCGCGTGACGTCGTGCCAGATCTTCCGACCCTTGCTCGTGAACTCGAACGTCACGTTGGGCTGGCCGCTGCCGCCCGGGCTGCTGTCGAACCGCTGCTCCGGGTTCTTGATGTCGACCCCGCTGAGCGCGGGCTGGTCCTTCAGGACGTAGAAGCGGGTCGGGGCGCCCTTGGCGCCCTCCGGTCGCTCCGCCGCCACGACGACCGTGCCCGACTTGACGTCGACGACGCGCTGGTCTGGCCCGGTCGCGATCTTGCGATCGGCGACCTCCTGGTCGAGGTCGGCACGCGACTCCTGCGGGCCGGCCAGCACCGTCTTGGCCTTGTCGTCGACGAGGAAGACCTGGCCGGCGGTCGTCTCCTTGCCGGTGTCGGTCTGCCGGCAGCGCGAGGCGCGCATCACCGCGTCGTAGTACGTCAGCGAGCCCTGCGCGCCGCCGGCCGCCGGGCCGCCCGTGATCGCCGCGTTCGACGGATCGGGCTTGCAGTCCGGGCCGAGGACGCTCGGCTCCCAGTCGTAGAAGTAGAGCTGGGCGGTCTTGCCGACCTGCGCTGCGGCCTGGTCGGCGTTCTTGACGTCCGGCAGCGAGACGTCGATCTGGTCGGCGCCCGTGCGCTGGATCGCGGGCTCGCCGACGCCGAAGCGGTCGACGCGCTCGCGCATGATGCCGATCGCGCGGTCGATCGACTCTCCCGTGACCTGCGTCTGCTTGGTCGGCTTGGCCTGGTAGACGAGCGACACGCCGCCCTTGAGGTCGAGCCCGAGCTTCGTCGACTTCGTCGCGATGACCGCCAGCGACGCCAGCACGAAGCCGGCGACGAGCAGCAGGACGAGCATGTTGCGGCGGCGATCGGTCATAGGCTCACCTGACCGGCGTGAGGACGAGCAGCAGGCCGCCGTCGGCGTCGTAGGCCGGGAAGAGGTCGGCCGTCGCCTGCGCCGGCAGGTCGCCCTCCGCGCGCACCTCGACCGGCCGGTCGAGCGCGCGCACCCCCCACTCCAGCACGGTGGCGACGGGATCGTCGCCGTTCTGGAACGCGAGGCCGAGCACGTCGCGCACCGGGCGACCGATGACCTGCTCGTCGTCGAGGCCGGTCAGCTCGAACGCGCCGCGTCCGCAGGCGATCACGCGGCCCTCCTGGTCGCAGGCGAAGAAAGCCGCGTCGGGAGCCGGGTAGTAGTCGTCCAGCAGCTCGAAGAGGAAGCCGAAGCCGCACTTCGCGCAGCCTCGCGGCGTATCGCGCAGGCCGGCGGAGCGATCGGTCGCGGTCGAGCGGGAGCCGCAGTTCGGGCAGATGAAGTGGTGCGCCATGGGCGGTGCCGCAAGGGTAGGGCTTCGTGAGCGCCGGCCGCGCCGCCGCAGGGCGAGCGGAGGCTCACCACAGCCCCGCCGGCTCCGGGGCCTGGAGCCCGAGGTGCTCGTAGGCGAGGGCGGTCGCGGCACGACCACGCGGCGTGCGGCGCAGCAGGCCCTGTTGGAGCAGGTAGGGCTCGTATACGTCCTCGATCGTGTCCGCCTCCTCCCCGACCGCCACGGCGAGCGTCGTGAGGCCGACCGGGCCGCCCGAGAACCGCCGGCAGAGCGCGGACAGGATGTCGCGGTCGAGCCGGTCGAGCCCGAGCTCGTCGACCTCCAGCAGCGCGAGCGCCGAGTCGGCCGCCTGCGCGGTGACGACGCCGCTGCCGCGGACCTCGGCCCAGTCGCGGACCCGGCGCAGCAGCCTGTTCGCGACGCGCGGCGTGCCGCGGCTGCGCTCCGCTATCGCGTGCGCCCCGTCCTCCTCGAGGCGCACGTCGAGGATCTCCGCCGAGCGGCGCACGATCGTCGCCAGGTCGTCCGGTGCGTACGGCTCGAGACGGTGCTGGATGCCGAAGCGATCGCGCAGCGGGGTCGACAGCAGCCCGGCCCGTGTGGTGGCCCCGATCAGCGTGAATGGCGGCAGCTCGAGCGTGACGACGCGCGCACCGGCGCCCTGGCCGATCGTGATCGGCAGCCGGCGATCCTCCATCGCCGGGTAGAACGTCTCCTCCAGCGCGCGGTTCAGCCGGTGGATCTCGTCGACGAAGAAGACGGCGCCGGGCTCCAGCGCGGTCAGCAGCGCCGCGATGTCACCCTTGCGCTCCAGCGCCGGTCCCGCCGTCTGGACGAACGGAGCCTCCAGCTCCGCCGCGACGATCTGCGCGAGCGAGGTCTTTCCGAGGCCGGGCGGTCCGGCCAGGAGGACGTGGTCCAGTGGCTCGCCGCGCGCCGTGGCGGCCTCCAGCGAGACGGAGAGCTGCTCGCGCAGCGAGTCCTGCCCGACGAACTCGGCCAGGCGGCGCGGTCGCAGCGAAAGGTCGAGCTCGTCCTCCCCGGCGAGCGCTCCCGGCGTGTGGATGCGCGGCTCCTCGCTCATCGCCTGGCCGCGCGCAGCGCGCTCTGGAGCAGCTCCTCGGCGCTCTCGCCCTCGGCGACCGCGAGCAGGCTCTCGGCCTCGCCCGGCGGGAAACCGAGCTCGAGCAGGCCGTCGCGCGCGATCCGTCGCGGGTCGTCGCCGCGCGTGACGACGATCGCCGGCTCGCCGTCAATCGTCGGCGCGACCTTCTCGCGCAGCTCGGCGACGATCCGCTCGGCGATCCGCCGGCCGATGCCGGGCACCGCCTGCAGACGGCCGGTGTCGCCGGCCGCGAGCGCGCCGACGAGCTCGCGCGGGGGGCCCGCGCCGAGCACCGCGAGCGCAACCTTGGGCCCGACCCCCTGCACTGCGATCAGCAGCAGGAAGAGGTCTCGCTCCTCCTCGGTCGCGAACCCGTACAGCGCCAGGGCGTCGTCGCGGGCGACGAGGTGCGAGTGCAGCGACACCGGCCGCCCGACGGCCGGAACCTGACGCAGGGTCTCGGCCGACACCGCCAGCCTGTAGCCGACGCCGCCGGACGTCTCCAGCACGACGTGGTCGGGGCGGCGCACGACGACGTCGCCGGCGACGAGCGCGATCATCGTGCCGCCGCCGCGTGGGCGCGCTCGGCTTCCGCGCGCAGCGGAGCGTGGTTGGCATGGCAGATCGCGACGGCGAGCGCGTCGGCGGCGTGGTCGGGAGTCGGCGGTGCCGGCAGTGCGAGGAGCGCTTGCACCATCCTCGTCACCTGCTCCTTGCCGGCCCGTCCGCTGCCGCAGACCGCGCCCTTGACCTGCTGCGGCGTGTAGTCGTGGCAGGCAAGCCCGCGCCGGCCCGCGGCGGTCAGCACCGCCCCCCGCGCCTGGCCGACGGCAAACGCCGAGCGAGCGTTCTGGCCGAAGTAGAGGGCCTCCATCGCCACCGCCTGCGGCGCGTGGCGCTCGAGCAGCTCGTCGACCGCGTCGAACAGCTCCGCGAGGCGCAGCTCGGCCGGTCTGCCGGGCTTGGTCACCAGCACGCCGCCGTCGAGCGCGGCCAGCCGGCCGCCCTCGAGGCGCACGATTCCGAAGCCACAGTTCGCAAGTCCGGGATCGATCCCGAGCACCACCATCGTTCGGGATTCTGCGCGGCGGACCGGACGCCTTCACCGCCGGCCGCGCGGCGCGAGCAGCTCGCCTTCCGACAGGCGCTGTAGCCCGAGCCAGCAGAACTCGAGGGCCCGATCGACCATCTCCTCGCGCGGGACGTCCTGGTGCTCGTGCCACCAGGTCGCCAGCGCCTGCATCGCGCCGGACAGCAGCTGCGCGTAGGCCTCGAGGTAGAGCGCGCGCTGCGCCGGATCGACGTCGGGCTCCTCGCGCAGCCCCGGGTCGGCGGCGAGCAGCGCCGCGATGACGCCCACGGCCTGCGCCTGAACGCCCGCGATGTGCTCGGCGACCTCGGGATCGGCGGCGTCCCGGAAGACGGCGCGCCAGGCGCCGCGGTGCTCCTCGACGAACGAGAAGAACCCGTCGAGTCCCCCGCGCAGGCGCTCCTCGGCCGGCGCGTCGCGCTCGGCGTTCGCCTGCAGCCGGCGGAAGATCTCGCCGGCCTGGTGCTCGATCAGCTCGCCGTGCAGCTCGCGCTTGGAGGCGAAGTGCTCGTAGATCAGCGCCTTCGAAACGCCCGCGGCCTGCGCGATCTCCTCCAGCGAGGCGCCGTGATAGCCGCGCGCCGCGAAGACGTCGCCGGCGGCATCGAGCAGCTTCTCGCGCCGCTCCGCGGCAGTCAGCCGGCGTCGTGTGCGATCCGCCATCGGCCCATCCTCGCAGCATCGCCTCCCGGCGAATCGCTTGATCTAGACGAGTCGTTCCACGGCCCGCCCGCCACGGGAACGTGGCTGCAGAAACACCACCCATACCTGAGCTACTGCAGCCACAACCCACGAACCCGTGGAACCACTCGTCTAGGGTTGGCGGGTGGGCCGGCAAGGGACCGATTGGGACGCCGAGGGCCTGCTCGACGATCTCTCCGGCGAGCAGCGCGAGGCGCGCCGGCGGCTCCTGGATCGCACGCTGGAGCAGGGCGCGACGCTCGACGACCTGCGTCGCGCGGCCGCCGAGGGCCGGCTCGCGGCGCTGCCCGCGGAGCTGCTGCTCGGCGGACCGCCGCGCTTCAGCGCTCGCGACGCGGCGAGGCAGGCCGGGCTCGAGCTGGACTTCCTGCTCGAGCTGCGGCGGGCGACGGGCGTCGCGGCCAGCGACCCCGACGCGCCGCTTCTCAGCACCGCCGACCTCGAGGCGAGCTCGCTGACCAGCGAGGTGATGCGCGCCGGCGTCAGCGCCGAGCACGTCAGCGCGACCGCGCCGGTGCTCGCCCAGGCGCTGCGCCAGATCGCCGAGCAGCTCACCGACGTGATCGTCGCGCTCGCCTACGTCCCCGACCTGCCGGAGGACGAGCTCGCCGAGCGGCTCGCGCGCGAGGTCGCCCGCTACCTGCCGTTCATCTCGCGCGTCGTCGAAAACGGCCTGCGACTTCAGTTCCGCGAGGCCGTCCGCGAGGCGGCGATCGCCGCGGCGGAGCGCAGCGCCGGCGGCCTGCCGGACAGCCGCGTCGTCGCCGTCGCCTTCGTCGATCTCGTCGGCTTCACGCGACTCGGCGAGGAGCTGCCGGCCGCCGAGCTGGAGCGGATCGCCCGCCGGCTCTCGGAGATGGCGGCCGAGGCGACCGAGCCGCCGGTGAGGCTCGTCAAGTCGCTGGGCGACGCGGTGATGCTCGTCTCACCCGAGCCGGAGGCGCTGCTGGCCGGCGTGCTCGAGATCGTCGATCTCGCCGACGCGGGCCCGCCCGACTTCCCCCGGGCGCGTGCCGGCATCGCGCTGGGCTCCGCCGTCACCGGCGGCGGCGACTGGTACGGGCGCCCGGTCAACCTCGCGAGCCGCCTCACGACGATCGCCCGTCCCGGCAGCGTGCTGGTCACAGACACGCTGCGCGAGGCCGTCGACCGGGGCTTTCGCTTCTCGGAGGCCGGCGTGCGCCAGCTTCACGGCATGCCCGAGCCGGTCGCGGTCTTCCGCGCACGGCGCGATGGCGAGCCGGCGTAGCACGGGTCCACCGCTCGCTGCCGAACGCGCTCCCGTGGCCGCCTGGTCGATTAGCTGCACGCGACAGGCATCTGTGACGAGCCGAGTCGGGCGACGACGTCGCTGCCGTGCGCCTCGTCGAAGCGCGACCCGGCTCGTGTGCCCCGGCTCAGCCGCCGGCGACCCGTTCGAGCAGCTCGGCGTCGGCCTCGAGGTTGGCGTGGACCTCGCCGACGTCGTCGTTGTCCTCCAGCGCGTCGATCAGCGCCAGCACGCCGCGCGCGGCCTTCTCGTCGACCGCCACCAGGGTGCTCGCGCGCTGCGTCACCTCTGCTGACTCCAGTGCGACGCCGGCCTCCTCGAGCGCGGCGCGCACGGTCGTCAGATCGCCCGGCGCGGTGAGGATCTCGTAGACGTCCTCGTCGAGCGTCACGTCCTGCGCGCCGGCGTCGATCGCGACGATCAGGTCGTCCTCGTCGTAGCGGCTCGCATCGACGAGGATCACGCCCCGCTTGTCGAACAGGTAGGCGACCGAGCCCGGCGTGCCGAGGCTCCCGCCGTGCTTGGAGAACGTGTGGCGGACCTCGGAGCCGGTGCGGTTGCGGTTGTCGGTCAGCGCCTCGACGAGCAGCGCCACGCCCCCCGGCCCGTAGCCCTCGTAGACGATCGCCTCGTAGGACTCCAGGTCGGCGCCCTCGCCGGTGCCGCGCTGGATCGCTCGCTCGATGTTGTCCTTCGGCATCGAGGCGTCCTTGGCCTTCTGGACGGCGAGCGCGAGCGACGGGTTGCCGTCGACGTCACCGCCGCCCACCTTCGCGGCGACGGTGATCGCTCGCGCGAGCTTCGTGAACAGCTTGCCGCGGCGAGCGTCGACGATCGCCTTCTTGTGCTTGATGCCCGCCCACTTGGAATGCCCTGCCATGGCCGTCAGGGTACTGCCGCCGCGGTATGCCGGGCGCCTCAGGGCAGCAGGCTCGAGGGGTACGCGCGATACCACTCGAGAGTCCGCTCGAGGCCCTCGCGCAGCCCCACGCGAGGCCTCCAGCCGGTCGCCTCGCGCAGCCTCGCCGAGTCGACCCATTGGCGGTCGATCTCGCCGGCGGGCACGCCCGCGCCGCGCACGTCGGGTCGGGCCGTGCTGCCGGCGAGATCGCACAGCAGCCGGGCGACGTCGAGCACGCGGCGTGGCTCGCCGCTGCCCGCGTTGAACGCCTCGCCGGCGCCCTCGCCGGCGTCGAGCAGGTCGACGAGCGCCAGGTATGCCTCGACGGCGTCGGCCACGTGCAGGAAGTCGCGCTCGGGCGAGCCGTCGGAGCGGATCACCGGCGCGCGGCCCTCGAGGATCGCGGCGACCGTCTCGGGCACCAGCCGCGAGCGGTTCTGATCCCCGCCGCCGTACAGGTTCGCCAGGCGCGTGACCGCGACCCGCAGACCGTAGGTGTGCGTGTACGAACGGGCGATGAGGTCGGCCGCCGCCTTCGAGGCGTCGTACGGGTGGCGTGCGCGCAGCGCCATCTCCTCGGTGTACGGCAGCGTCTCGCTCGGTCCGTAGGCCTTGTCGGAGGAGGCGACGATCGTGCGCTCCACCTCGTGCAGCCGGCAGGCCTCGAGCACGTTCCAGGTGCCGCGCACGTTGGACTCGAAGGTCGAGCGCGGCGAGCGGTTCGCGGTGCCGACGATCGTCTGGGCGGCGAGGTGCAGCACGGTGTCGACCTCGTGCTCGCCGACCGCGCGCTCGACGAGCGGGGCGTCGAGCAGGTCGCCGTGGACGACGGCGCAGCCGGACTCGGTGCCCTCGAGGACGAGCGCGCTGCCCGGCCGCTCGTCGCGGCGCAGCACGACGACGTGCGCGCCCAGCTCCAGCAGCGCCCGGCAGATCGCCGATCCGAGCAGGCCGTAGGCGCCCGTGACAAGCACGTTGCGTCCGCGCACGGCGCCGCCGTACGGCGCGCTCACCAGCGCCGCCACGGGGCCTCCCCCGCCGCCCAGAGGTCGTTCAGCAGCGCGCGGTCCTTGTCGGTGTCCATGCAGTCCCAGAATCCCTCGTGGCGATGGGCGCGCAGCTCGCCGTCGGAGGCGAGGCCGGCGAGCGGCTCGCGCTCGAGCACGCTAGCGGCGTCGAGCCGCTCCAGCACGCGCGGCTCGAGGCACAGGAAGCCGCCGTTGACCCAGTGGCCTGCGAGCGGCTTCTCGCGGAATGCCGTGACTCGCTCGCCGTCGAGCTCCGCCACCCCGAACTGCAGCCGCGGTCTGACGACGGTCATCGTCGCCGCCGCGCCGTGCCCCTCGTGGAAGGCGAGCAGCGCCCCGAGGTCGACGTCGGCGACGCCGTCGGCGTACGTCGCGCAGAACGTGCCGCCCGAGAGCCGCTCGGCGGCGAGCGCGAGCCGGCCGCCGGTCGGCGTGTCGACCCCGGTGTCCAGGCAGGCGACGCGCACCCCGGCGGGCCAGTCCTCGTCCTGCGCGAACCGGACGACCTGGTCGCCGAGGTAGCCGGTCAGCAGCAGGAACTCCCTGTAGCCGTGGGCTGCGTAGAGCCGCACGACATGCCAGACGATCGGCATCCCGCCGACCTGCACAAGCGGCTTGGGGATCGTGCGCGTGTGCTCCTGCAGGCGCGTGCCGCGGCCCCCGCAGAGGATCGCGACGGGGGTGTCGGCGGGCCGCGCCATGGGCCGCGGGAGCATAGGCTGTCCGGCGTGGAAGTCGATCCCAGCATCTTCAAGGCGTACGACGTGCGCGGCCTGCACGGCAAGCAGATCGACGGCGACGTCGCCGAGGCGATCGGGCGCGCGTTCGCCCACGTCCTCGCCGGTCGCGCCGGCCGGCCGACGAGCGAGCTCGGCATCGGGCTCGGCCATGACATGCGCCTGCAGGCCCCCGATCTCGCGGCGCGCTACAAGGCGGGGCTGCTGGCCGAGGGCGTTCACGTCGTCGACGCCGGGATGGTCGGCACGGAGATGCTCTACTGGCTCGTGGGCTCCCGCGAGCTCGACGGCGGGCTGATGTGCACGGCTTCGCACAACCCGAAGGCCTACACGGGCGCCAAGCTCGTCGGTCGGGGCGCGATCGCCCTGTCGGGCGACTCGGGGCTCCAGGAGGTCCACCGGCTCGTCGCCGGCGAGATGGGCCCGGCGCCGGGCGGCGGGACCAGCGAGTCGGTCGACCTCTACGCCGCCTTCCAGCGCGCCGCGCTGGGGTTCGTCGACACCTCGGCGGTGAAGCCGCTGAAGGTGGTCGTCGACGGCGGCAACGGGATGGCCGGCCCGATGGTCGGGCCCATCCTGCGCGACCTCGGACTCGACCTGGTCGAGTGCTGGTTCGAGCCGGACGGGAGCTTCCCCGGCCACGAGCCGAACCCGCTCTTGCCCGAGAACCGCGAGCTCATCATGCGCAAGGTCGTCGACGAGCACGCCGACCTGGGGATCGCCTGGGACGGCGACGCAGACCGCTGCTTCTTCATCGACGAGACCGGCCGCTTCGTCGACGGGGACTTCCTCACGGCGCTGCTCGCGGAGTCGCTGCTACGCAGGGAGCCGGGCGCGACGGTGCTCTACGACGTACGCGCCTCATGGGCCGTCCCGCGCACCGTCGAGCGTCTCGGCGGGCGCGCGCTGGCCAACCGGGTCGGCCACGCCTTCTTCAAGACGCGGATGCGCGACGAGCACGCTGTGTTCGGCGGCGAGGTCAGCGGTCACTACTACTTCAGGGACTTCTACTGCGCCGACTCGGGGACGCTGCCCGCCCTGCTCGTGCTCGAGCAGATCTCGCGCGCCGGGCAGCCCCTCGGCGAGCTGCTGGAGCCGCTGCGCGCAGGGCACTTCATCTCCGGCGAGATCAACTCCGAGGTGGCCGACCAGCGAGCGAAGCTGGCCGAGATCGAGCGCCTCTACGCCGCGCAGGGCGCCCGGATCTCGCACCTGGACGGCGTCAGCGTCGACTTCGACGACTGGCACTTCAACGTGCGCCCGTCGAACACCGAGCCGCTGCTGCGGCTGTGCCTCGAGTCCCTGGTCTCCGAGCAGGACATGGAGCGCCGGCGCGACGAGGTGCTGGCGATCATCCGAGGCTGACCGGGCGTGGCCGCTGCGAGCTGGGACCCGACGAGCGCCGAGGCGGCGTACGCGGCCGAGCACGGCATCCACTGCTTCTCGATCCCGACGCCGTTCGCCGTCGGGCGGGTCAACCTCTACCTGATCGACGACGAGCCGCTGACGCTGCTCGACACGGGGCCGAACTCGGGCCGCGCGCTCGACGAGCTGGAGCAGGCTCTCGCGCGACTCGGACGGCGGATCGAGGATCTCGAGCTGCTGCTCGTCAGCCACCAGCACATGGACCACCTGGGGCTAGTCGACATCCTCGCCCGCCGCAGCGGCGCGCAGGTCGCCGCGCTGGCCGCGCTCGCGCCGTGGATGGCACGCTGGTCCGAGCAGATGGAGGCCGACGACGTCTTCGCGGAGGAGCTGATGCGCATGCACGGCATCCCGCCCGAGACGCGCCTGGCGCTGCGTGCCGTCTCGCACGCCTACCGCGGCTGGGGCGCCGCCGCGCGCGTCACGCGCCCGCTTACCGACGGCGAGGCGCTCGAGCTGAAGGGCCGCACCCTGCACGTCCACCACCGCCCGGGGCACTCCCCGTCGGACACGGTGTTCCATGATCGCGAGCGCCGGCTGCTGCTCGGCGGCGACCACCTGATCGCCCACATCTCGTCGAACCCGCTGGTGACGCGGCCGCTCGACGCGCCGCTCGACGAGAGCCACGTTCCCCGGCCGCGCTCGCTGATGATCTACCTCGAGTCGCTGCGCGCGACACGCGCGATGGACGACGTCGACATCGTGCTGCCTGGCCACGGCGAGGCCTTCGGCGGGCACGCCGCGCTGATCGACGAGCGCTTTCGCATGCACGAGCGCCGCGCCCGCAAGATCTGCGGGATGCTCGCCGAGCGGCCGATGACCGTCTTCGAGGTCGCGCAGGCGATGTGGGGAACCGTCGCCGTGACGCAGGCCTATCTGACGATCAGCGAGGTGCTCGGCCACATCGACCTGCTGCTGGAGGACGGGCGGGTCCGCGAGGAGATCGACGGCGAAGGGGTCGCTCGCTATGGCGCCGTGGCGCCCTGATCCAGGCCCAGCCCGACGCGGCTAGCGGCAGTAATCCGACCCTGCCCGTCGAGCCACTCGATCCTCCCGTCGATCGGGATCGGAGGCCCCGGGATCGTCGCGGGACCGTCGTACCCCTCAGGTGTCGTCACGGGCGGGGCGGGTCTGGTCTCCGGCACCGACAGGGAGAAGAGATTGGACACGACCTCGACCTCTCGCACAATCCCGCGGCTCGTCGTGAGGCGAACGCGGGCGACGCCGTCCGGAACAAGGCCGGTCCAGCTCGTCTGCGTCGGAGTCGCCGCCTGCAACGTGATCCCGGTCCGGCCGACCGTGCTCGCCGGCATGCAGCCGATGCCGCCGCCATTCGTGATGCACAGCTCATCCCTCTTGGTCTGCCCGGGGGCCGATTCCAGGCTCATCACCGGAACGAGCACCCATCCGTCCGCCAGCGCACGAACGGAAGCGGTCTGGACCTTGTCGAGCGGACCTCCGATCGCCTTCAGCAGCGGCTCGGCGATCGCGCGGTCCTCATCGGTCTGTGGACGACGCAGGACGGCCAGCGCATCCCGCGCCGAAGCGATGACCGGCGTGGAGTCGGATGTGGCGGGCGAGTCGTTCGCCGTTCGGCCGAGGGTCGGGCTCCAGGACTTGACGACGGCGACGGCCGGAGCCGCCACCGCCAAGAGCGCCAACGAGACCAGGACGCCCCGCCGCCAAGTACGCGACCGTAGGCCGCGCACTCGAAGGCCCTTTCTTGACACTGCGGGTGTGACACTCGCGGCCGTCAGTTGAGCGCCGAATCTGTCCAGGAAATCAGGCATCGGTACCTCGCAACGCCGTTCGAAGGTTGGCCTTCGCTCTGCTGACGCGCTTGCGCACGACTGCCTCGGAGCATTCGAGTCGTCGTGCAAGGTTGGGGTATGGCTCTTCGTCGAGCACGTGGGCGTGCAGGGCCTCCCACTCGGGCTCCGACAAGTACGACGACATACGCTCCAGGATTCCGGCTGAGCCGGCGATCTCGATCACCCGTGCGATATCCCGGTCGTCGAGCTCCAGCGGCTCGAGACGGAGCCGCTCCCGCGCCTCGGCTGCCACACGACCGCGCCGGACGCTGTCGATCAACAGGTTCCGCGAGATGGTGAAGAGCCAAGCCACCGGCGTCGACGGCAACGGGCGAGCGGTCTCCTGCACCGCGACCAGCGCAGATGCGAACGTCTCCGCCATCAGATCCGCCGCCGTCTCCGGTTCGGCGACGCGCCTCGCGAGATAGGCGAGAACCGGCTCGCGGTACCGGCGGTAGAAGTGACCGAACGCCTCACGCTCCCCCGATCGGCAAGCGTCGAGCAACTCGTGGTCCGTCGGTCGTCCTGGGGTCCCGGGCATCGCTACCAGCTATGACGATCGACGGCGGACCTTGTGACCGGAAGCGACGTCCGGGATCAGGCCGAGCCCGGGCATGGCGCGCATCGATCCGACGCCGTTGAGTACATGAGGTCGTGCCCTGCGCGCGGCGTCACCGGTCTCGCTCTACGAGCTCCGCAGTGCGCCGTGTACCACCGCATCGACCCCCCGCGCCGCGCGCTCCCAGGTGAACGCGGCGGCACGCTCGCGGCCGGCGGCGGCGAGGCGCCGATCGCCGATCGCCCGCGCCAGCGCACCGGTGAACGAGCCCGGGTCGTCGGGGTCGGCGTAGAGCGCGGCGTCGGCGCACGTCTCAGGCAGCGCGCCGGCGCGCGAGACGACTATCGGGACGCCGCTCGCCATGGCCTCCAGCGCCGTCAGCCCGAAGCCCTCGTGGCGCGAGGGCAGCACGAACGCGCAGGCCCCCGCGTAGAGGCCGGGCAGCAGTGCGTCGTCGACGCGGCCGAGGAGGCGGACGGTGCCCGACGGCGCATCGTCGCGGAACTGCGGGCGCTCGCCGCCCGCGGCGACGATCTCGACGCCCTCGCGCGCTAGCGCACGCGCGGCCGGCTCCAGCGCCTCGAGGTTCTTGCGTGCCGTTCTGCTGGCGACGGTCAGGACGTAGGGTCGCCGGAGGCCGAGGTCCGTGCGCGCCCGGCCCGAGTCGGCCGCTGGCGAGAACCGCTCTCCGACCCCCCCGGGCACGACGTGGACGCGGTCGGCCGCGGCGCCGAGCAGCTCGACGACCTCCGCGCGCGAGAACTCGCTCGGCGTGATGATCGCGGCCGCGCGTGCGGCGATCCGCGGCAGCAGCGCGCGCTGCCAGCGCGCGTAGGCCGCCGAGTACCACGACGGCTCACGCAGCGCGGCGGCGTCGTGGATCACGACGACGTTGCGCGGCCAGGCGAGCGGCGCAAGGTTCGCCGGGCCGAGGATCAGCGAGGCGCCGGCGTGCATGGCCAGCGCCGGCAGCGCGAGCTGCTCCCACGCGTGCCCCGCGCGATGGGCCAGCGCCGGGGGCGGCCGCGCGATCCGGTAGCGCCCCGGCGCCAGCGTCGGCAGCCGCGCGGCGAGCTCGCGCGCCCACCGCTCGACCCCTCCGAGCTCGGCGCGCGCCGCGGCGCGGGCGTTCAGGACGACCGGCGCGATGCGAGCGCTCCTTCGAGCTCGGCGCGTCCCTCGGCGACGTCGCGCGCCGCCGCCTCGCCGGCCCATGCCCGATCGGGGCGCTCGTCGTCGGCAAGCGCCCCGTGGGCGATCGGCTCGTGGCCGCAAGGACGCAGCTCGTCGAGGAGCGTCGCCGCGACACCCGTCAGCTCGTCGGCGCCGACCGCGATTCGCACGCGCTCAGCGTATCCGGGACGCCCGCGCCGCCGTATGGCGTGGGGCGAACGCTCGCCTCCCACCACCCGAGCCCCCGCGCGTCGGCCTGAGCGAGAGCCGCCCTCGAGCGAGGCGCGACCCTCGCCAGGCAGGGACGGGACCGCGCCTCGGGCGCCGCGGCGAGCCGGCCGCGGCGCCCGGGGCAACGTGCTACGCGCGTGCCCCGGCCGGCGCCAGGCTCGTGCGCAGGTCGACCGGGTTGCGGATGCACCAGGCTCCCGGGCAGTTGGCGTCAGCCGCCGCCTTGAGCTCCTCGAGCTTCTCGTGCGGGGCGTCGGCGTCGACCTCGAGCTGCCAGTCGATGTGGTCGACGACCGGATGGTCGCCGAGACCGAGCGCACGGCGCCGGTCGACCTGCGCCGAGACGCGGGCCCTCATGCCGCGCAGCTCGACGCCCTGGAGCGCCGCCTCCTGCGCGTACGACATCGCGTAGCACGCGAGGCCGCCCCAGAAGCAGTAGGCGAGCGGGTTCGGGGCCGCGCCGGAGCCGCCCATCGGCCCGGGGAAGTCGGCCTCGAACGTCACGCTGCTGCCGTCCGGCAGCGGGATCTGCGTGCGGAACTGCGGCGCGCCGGGCTCGGTCTGGAACTCGCCGCCCAGGCTCACCTGCTGCAGCGCCGCCGCGGGGTCGGCCTGCGCCGCCGCGATCGTCGCGCGCAGCGCATCGGTGTTGACGTTGTGCATCGCTTGATGGTCCTCTCGTCGTCTTCGGATCAGGGGTGTGATCAGGCGTGGCCGAAGCGCACGTCGGGCAGGATGCGGTCAGCCCATGCGGGCAGCCACCAGGCGTGCCTTCCGAGCAGGCGCAGGATCACCGGCATCAGCACGAGCTGGATCAGCGCGGCGTCGATCAGGACGGCCACGCCGAGGATGATCCCCATCTCCTTCGGCGGCAGCGGTCCGCTGAGCGCGAAGGTGAAGAACACCGCGACCATCACCGCGCCGGCGGCGAAGATGACCCGGCCGGAGTGCGCGACCCCGCCGACCATCGCCTCGCGGGCGTCCTTCGAGCGGTCCCAGTGCTCCTTCGTGGAGCTCAGCAGGAAGACCGTGTAGTCCATCGAGATCGCGAAGATCATCGCGAAGAAGAACACCGGTCCCCAGGCATCGAGGAAGCCCTGCGGCTCGAAGCCCAGCAGCCCGCTGAGGCGGCCGTCCTGGAAGACGAGCTTCGCGACGCCGAACGCCGCGCCGGTCGCCAGCAGGTTCGCCACGACGGCGGCCAGCGCGATGATCGGCGCCTGTAGCGCGATGAGCAGCAGCAGGAAGCCGAGCCCGAGCACGACGCCCATCACGAGCGGCGTCTTGTCGGACAGCAGCGTCTCCAGGTCGTGGTTCTCCGCTGCCGCGCCACCGACCAGCGTGCCGGCCGGCAGCTCGGCGCGCAGGCGGTCGATCGTCCGGCCGACGGCCTTGTTCGACGGGTCCTGGCGCGGAACCGCCTGGATCAGCGCCCCGCCGCCCGGCCCGGGCATCGCCGGCATCACCTGGGCGATGCCGGGGTCCTCCGCGGCCCGCTCGGCGACGCCGGCGGCCGCCGCCTGGCTGGTCACGATCTGCAGCGCTCCGGGGGCCCCCGGACCGAATGCCTCCTGGATCTGGTGGTAGCCCTGACGCGAGCCGTCCTCCTTGGGAACGACCTTGATCGACGGCATCCCGGTCGTCAGCGAGAGGACGGGAACGGTCAGCAGCGCGAGCACCGCGACGGTCGCGATCCCCCAGCGCCCGGGATGACGCCAGAGCCGCTCGCCCCAGCGTGCGAACGTCGGCGAGCGGTGCTCACCGCGATGCGCCCAGGGCAGGGCGAGCCGATCGACCCGCGGGCCGAGCTTCGCCAGCACCGCCGGGAGCAGCGTCAGCGTCGCCGCCAGCACGAAGATCACCGACAGCATGATCCCGAGCGCCATCGAGCGGAACGCGGGGCTCGGGACGAGCATCACGGCGCTCAACGCGATCAGGACGGTGAGGCCGCTGAACAGCACCGCCTTGCCTGCGGTGTCCATCGAGACCGCGGTCGCCTCCGTCGCGTCGAGCTTCGATCCGAAGAAGGCCCCGCGGAAGCGGTGGACGATGAAGAGCGCGTAGTCGATGCCGAGCGCCAGCGCGAACATCAGCGCGAAGTTCATCGCCCAGATGGAGATGTCGAGGACCTTCGTGCCCAGGTAGAGCGATCCGGCCGCGGCGACGAGGCCGATGATCGTCAGCATCAGCGGCAGCCCGGCCGCGACCAGCGAGCCGAACGCGAGCACGAGGATCGCAAGCGTCACCGGCCACGAGATCAGCTCGGACTTCATCATCGCCGTCTTGTTGGCCTCGTTGAAGTCCGACCACATCCCCGAGGCGCCGGTCAGCGAGACGCTCACCTGATCGGTGCCGAGCGCGGCCAGCTCGCCCTTGAGCTCGTCGGCGGCGCGGACCATTGCGTTGGAGTCGCGCGCGGCGCCCGCCTGGATGACCGCGGTGCGGCCGTCACGCGAGATCGTCGCGCCCGGCTGGGGGGCGACGACGCCGGTAACGGCGGGGCTGCGCTCGAGCGCGCCCTGCGCGCGGGCGATGACGTCCTTGGCGGCGGGATCCGTGACGGTCCCCTGGTCTGCGTGGACGACGACCATCAGCGCCGAGCTCGACATGCCGCCGAAGTCCCGCTGGATGACGTCGCGCGCCTGCACGGACTGCGAGCCGCCGGCCTCCCAGCCGGCGCCGGAGAGCGCGTGCTCGACCTTCGGCGCGAACACGCCGAGGCCGATTGCGATGACGACCCACGCGGCCAGCACGACGCGGAAATGCGTCGCCGTCCAGCGGCCGAGTCGTCCGAGCGGACCGACGTTGCTCATCGGGAGCTCCCTTCCGCGGGGTACACGACCGAGCGCAGCTTGAACAGGCGCACCAGCACGATCGACGTGGGGCAGGCCCCGACGGTCACGTAGAGCAGCTGGCTGGCGCCGACGAGACCGGTCAGCAGCAGCAGCCACGGGGTGACGAGCACCGCGAGCAGCGCGCTGCCGAGGGTGAAGGTCCCGGCCATGAGGAAGAGAACGCGCTCCAGCGGCCAGCCGGCCGTCGCGCAGCGGCGGCTCATCGCCCCTCCCCCCCGTCGAGCAGCGCCTCGAGCTCTGCGACCTGGCGACGCAGTCCGCCGCAGACCTGCTCGCAGAGCGCGAACACGGACTCGTCGGCGATCGAGTAGCGGGAGTGGTTGCCGTCCTTCTCGCGCGAGACGACGCCGGCGTTCAGCAGCACGCCAAGGTGCTTGGAGACGTTCTGCTGCGAGGCGCCGGTCGCCTCCTGAAGCTCCTGGACGGTCGCCTCGCCGTCACGAAGGGTGTCGAGCAGCCGGATTCGCATCGGCTCGCCGAGCACGCGGAAGCGCTGGGCGATGACCTCGACGAGCTGATCGGATAGCGGGTGGGGTATCGGGATGAGCTGTGCCATGGAGCGGCACAGTAGCACAACTCCACCGTTGTATACGCGTTTGGTTGTGTAGTTGTCAGTCGCCGCCCGCGGCTCGCACGTCGCGCAGGAACCGCTCGTGCAGCCGGGTCTCGCCCGAGAGCTCGGGATGGAAGCTGACGACCAGTGCGTGGCCCTCGCGCGCGGCGACGCCGTGTCCGGCGACCGAGGCGAGGATCTCGACCCCGGGGCCGTGCTCGGCGATCCACGGCGCGCGGATGAAGACGGCGCGCACGGGGCCGCCGTCGCGACCGACCCCCAGGTCCAGATCGAGGTCCTCCTCGAAGCTGTGCGTCTGACGCCCGAAGGCGTTGCGCTCGGCTCGCACGTCCATGATCCCCACGTGCTCGCGGTCGAGCACGATCAGCCCGGCGCAGGTGCCGAAGACGGGACGTTCCGCGGCGAACGCGCGCAGCGGGCCCGCGAGCCCCTCGCGCTCGATGCCGAGCATCATCGTCGTCGACTCGCCGCCGGGAACGACGAGCCCACCGAGGCCGGCGAGGTGCTCGGGGACGCGTACGTCGCGGACGTCCGCGCCGAGCCGTTCGAGCATCCGCCGGTGCGCCTCGAAGCCCCCTTGGAGCGCGAGGACCCCGACGCGGGGGGCGCGCTCGGGCGTCGCCTCCCCCGCCACGCTCACCAGCCGCGGCTGGAGAGCACCTGCGACTCGTCGAGCTTGCGCGCCTCCAGGGAGCGCATCGCCGCGCCGAGGCCCTCGGAGGCCTTCAGCACGCGATCCCAGTCCTGGTAGTGCGTCGTGGCCTCGACGACCGCCGCGGCGCGCTGGGCCGGATCCTCGCTCTTGAAGATCCCCGAACCGACGAACACGCCCTCGGCCCCAAGGTGCATCACGAGCGCCGCATCGGCCGGTGTGGCGATCCCGCCGGCGCAGAACATCACGACCGGCAGACGACCCGCCCCGGCCGTCTCGCGCACCAGGTCGAGCGGCGCGCCGAGCTCCTTGGCGGCGGTCGCCAGCGCCGCCTCGTCGAGCGTGCCGATGCGCCGCACCTCGGCGGTGATCGTCCGCAGATGACGAACGGCCTCGACGATGTCGCCGGTCCCCGCCTCGCCCTTGGAGCGGATCATCGCGGCGCCCTCGCCGATCCGCCGTAGCGCCTCGCCGAGGTTCGTCGCGCCACAGACGAACGGCACCTTGAACGGCGCCTTGTCGATGTGATTGGCCTCGTCGGCCGGCGTCAGGACCTCGGACTCGTCGATGTAGTCGACCTCGAGCGCCTCCAGGACGCGCGCCTCGGCGAAGTGGCCGATCCGCGCCTTCGCCATCACCGGGATCGTCACGGCCTGCTGGATCTTGCGGATCATCGCCGGATCGCTCATCCGCGCGACGCCCCCGTCGCGGCGGATGTCCGCCGGCACGCGCTCGAGCGCCATCACCGCACAGGCACCGGCGTCCTCGGCGACCTTCGCCTGCTCGGCGTCGACGACATCCATGATGACGCCGCCCTTGAGCATCTCCGCCAGCCCTGCCTTGACCCTGAAAGTCGCCTCGTCGCGCATTCACCGCATTGTACGTGCGCCGCGACCGCGGGGCCGCGAGGTGGGACGCGGCGGCGCGTGCTCCCCGAGCGCTTGCGCCGGGCCGGCTACTTGAGCCGGTATGCCTTGATCCGGTCCCCGTACTTCGCGGCGTCGCGGCTGTAGACGCCGTAGGCGAGCGCCTGGATGAGGCTCAGCAGGGCGGTGTGCGAGCGCACGTACGCCGGCGAGTTGGACGAGTAGTAGAGCTGGACCGCGGCGAGCTTGGCGACGTCGGAGAGCGTCGCGTCGCAGATCGCGATCGTGCGCGCCTTGCGGTGGCGGGCGAGCTTCATCGCGCGCACGACGAGCGGGTGCGGGCGCCCCGCGCTGAGCCCGACGAGCACCGTCTCCTCGTCGAGGCGCCCGAGTCGGCTGAGGCCCTCCTGCGAGGGGCTGGCGACGATCTCGGCCTGGACGTCGAGGAGCATCAGCAGGTGGCGCAGGTAGCTCGCGAAGAAGGCCATCTGGTCGGTGCCGACCACGAGCACGCGGCGCGCTTCCGCGAGAGCCTCGATCGCCGCCTCGACATCGCTGCGAGAGACCTTGCGGGCGGTCTCCTCGACGTTCACGTGGTCGGCGGCGATCGCCGTCTCGAACTCGTTCTGGTCGAGCGAGAAGAGCGGCTGGGCGCTGATCGCGCTGCCGCCTTCGAGCCCCGCCGCGACGCGCCGACGGTACTCCTCGCGCGCCGAGGCCTGCAGCTCGGGGAAGCCCTCGAAGCCGAGCGCCTGCGAGAAGCGCACGACGGTGCTGCTCGAGGTGCTTGCGCGTCGAGCGAGCTCCTCCGCGGTTTGGAAGGCGACCTCGTCCAGGTGGTCGACGATGTACTGCGCCACGTCCTTCTGGGAGCGCGAGAACTCGTCGAAGCGGGTCTGGATATAGGTCGACAGGGACTGGTGGCCGCTGGCCTCGTGGGGCGCGGCGGTGGGCATCGCTGCGGTGCGCTTCATGGGCCCAGAGGGTTTCGACGGCGGCGGCATGGCTTCCTTCCCTGAAGTCCCGCGCGCTCTACGCTGAGCCGATGCCCGACCGCATCGAGCTTCCGCCTATCGCCGTCGAGCGCCTGATTCGCGGCGCGTCGCTCGAGGACCTGCGTCAGGACACGACGCCCGCGGACCGCGACCGCTCGATCGGCCAGGGGCTGACGGCGCTCGACGCGCTGTGTGGGCTGTGCGACCGCGGCGGCACCGATGAGGTCTGGGACGTGCTGCGCTCTCTCGAGCGCCGCCAGCTCCTTGCGTTCGCGACGCTGGCGATCAGCGAGCTTGCGCTGACCGACTACTCCTCGAAAGAGCGCCTGGGCGACTGAGGATCGCGATCGCGGTCCCCGGCGGAGCCTACCGGCGGGGGCCGCAAGCGGGCGCGTGGCCGGGCAACGGCCGACCGCGCGTCACTAACCTTCGCCGATGGGCACCACCGACGTATCACCGGCCGACGCGCCGTCGTTCAGCCTCGAGCTCAACGACGACCAGCGCGCGGTTCGCGACTGGATCCACGGCTTCGCCGCGGGCGTCGTGCGACCGGCCGCCGCCGAGTGGGACGAGCGCGAGGAGACGCCCTGGCCGATCATCGAGGAGGCCGCACGGATCGGCCTCTACAGCCTCGAGGGGTTCGCCCAGCTCTACGCCGATCCGACCGGCCTGACGCTGCCGATCGTCAGCGAGGAGCTCTTCTGGGGCGATGCCGGCATCGGCATGGCGATCATGGGCACCGGCCTCGCCGTCAGCGCGATCTTCGGCCAGGGCACGCCGGAGCAGGCCGCGACGTGGATCCCGCAGTGCTTCGGCACGGCCGAGGACCCTGCGGTCGCCGCGTTCTGCTCGTCCGAGCCTGACGCCGGCTCGGACGTCTCGGCGATCCGCACCCGCGCGCGCTGGGACGAGGCGACCGGGGAATGGGTGATCAACGGCCAGAAGGCCTGGGCCACCAACGGCGGCATCGCCGGCGTCCACGTCGTGATCGCCACCGTCGACCCCGAGCTCGGCGCCCGCGGCCATGCCGCTTTCGTAGTGCCGCCCGGGACGCCCGGCCTCTCGATGGGCGCCAAGGTCCGCAAGCACGGGCTGCGTGCCTCGCATACCGCCGATGTGCACCTCGACGAGTGCCGCGTCCCCGGCGACTGCCTGCTCGGAGGTCGGGAGCGGCTCGGGGAGCGCCTCGCCCGCGCGCGGTCGGGCGCCAGGTCCAAGGGACAGGCCGCGATGGCGACGTTCGAGGCCTCGCGGCCGACCGTCGCCGCGCAGGCGATCGGCATCGCCCGGGCCGCCTACGAGTACGCGCTCGACTACGCGCGGCAGCGCGAGCAGTTCGGCCGGCCGATCATCGAGAATCAGGCGATCGCGTTCATGCTCGCGGACATGAAGACCGAGATCGACGCGGCGCGGCTGCTCACCTGGCGGGCTTCGTGGATGGGCCGCAACGGGATCCCGTTCGAGAGCGCCGAGGGCTCGATGAGCAAGCTGAAGGCCGGTGAGGTCGCCGTCTGGGCGACCGAGCGCGCGATCCAGATCCTCGGCGGCAACGGCTACGCCCGCGAGTACCCCGTCGAGCGCTGGCACCGGGACGCCAAGATCTACACGATCTTCGAGGGCACGAGCGAGATCCAGCGGCTCGTGATCGCGCGCGCGATCAGCGGCGTGCAGGTTCGCTGAGCGGGCGCCTGCGCGGCGCCGCGAACGGCGATGGGCCGGCCAGGACTCGAACCTGGATCGGACGGGTTATGAGCCCGCTGCTCTGACCATTGAGCTACCGGCCCGGCGGGGCGTGATCCTCGCACAGCGAGACCGCGCGGGCGGGGCGGCGGGGCGCGGCGCGAGCCGCCCGTCGCGCATCTGCCCGCACGAGCAAGCCGCCGACTCGCGTCCGGCGGCGCCTAGCGCGCCGTGCGAGCCCTGGCGACGGCGGCCTTGAGCTCGCGGACCGAGAACGCGCCCTCGATCCGCTCGACGACGCGTCCGTGGCGATCGAGCATGAACAGCCACGGCTCGGTCGGGATCCTGTACGCGGCCGGCTGGGGCCGCAGGCCCTGGTCGGGACGGTTGTCGCGGTAGATCTCGTTGGCGATGTACGCCACGTCGCCGGTCGTGTCGCCGGCCCGGACCTCCTCGAGGATGTCCTCGACCGGTCCGCAAACGCGACTCTGGCAGAGCGCCGGGGTCGCGAAGAGGAGCGCCACCGGCTTCTTGCCGTAGACGTCGGCGAGATCGGTCGAGATCAGTCCCTCGGCCGGCGGCACGCGGGTCGTGATCCGCGCCGCGTCGCCTGCGACGTCGTTGAGCGTCGGCGTGCTCACCTTGGGGGCGCGCGCGCCGACGACCGGCGGCGTGCCCGGCGCGCCCTTGGCAACGACGACCGCGGTGAACGACGAGGTGCTCACGGGTCGACCGTCGAGCTGCGCGACCGCGCTGATCCGGTAGCGGCCGGGCCTCGGAAAGCTCAGGTAGACGACGTAGACGCTCTTGGCGGACTGGGGGTCGTCGTTGGTCGTCGTGCTCTGGAACTGCGGCTTGACCGCGAGCGACTCGGTCCGCGCGAGGAACGGCCCCCGGACCGCTGAGCCGTTGGTCTTCGAGACGTACACGGCGACGGGGGCACCGCCGACCTGCTTGCGCGCCGCGTCGAACAACGCGAAGCCGTAGCGATTGCGCCCCGGCACGAGCACCGACACGCTCGGCGCCAGGACGAGTCCCTGCTGCATCCCCTCGTGCATGGCGGCAAGATCGCGTCCCGCCGGCCGCGGGAAGTCCGACACTGCCGCGTGGGCGGCGCTCGTCATGGGCACCGAACTGGTGTCGGGCGCATCGGAGCCGCCGCCGCAGGCGCCGATCGTCACGGCCGCGACGAGCAGGGAGGCACACGTGACCAGCGGACGACGCACGGGACGCGGAGTGTATGTCGCCCGGTGGTCCGGGCGCGTCGATTCGAGGCCGCCCTCGCTGCGCGAGCGTGTCGACCCGGGAGCGGGCCGACGCCGCGCGAGCACATCGACGCGGGCGCCCGCCGGGACGCGCGCTTCCACCGTGTGATGGGATAGCGGCTCGTTCCCGGGGATGGCCGAGGAGAAGCCGATGGCACAGCGCGCAGCGATCGTGACGGGGGCCTCGAGCGGGATCGGCCTGGCGATCGCGCGGATGCTCGGAGAGGAGGGCCACGCGCTGACGCTGGCGGCCCGTCGGCCGGAGAAGCTCGCCGCCGCCGCCGACGAGCTGGCGCGGTCTGGGCTCGACGTGCAGCACGTCGCCGGCGACCTCGGCGACGAGCAGGCGATCGTCGACGTCGTACGCCGCCACGAGCAGCGCTTCGGCCGCTGCGACGTCCTCGTCAACAACGCGGGCGTCGGGATGGGCGAGCTCGTCGACGAGCTGACGACCAGGAAGGTCGACATCCAGCTCGCGACCAACCTGCGCTCGGTCTTCCTCTTCTACCGCGAGGCGCTGCCGATGCTGCGCCGCGCCGGCGCCGAGCACCGCAACGCGCTCGTCGTCAACACCGCGTCGATATCCGCCATCCGCGGCGAGGCCTGGCTGTCGGTCTACTCGGCGACGAAGCATGGCGTCGTCGGCTTCACGCAGTCGATGAACAAGGAGCTCGCCGCGGCCGGCATCAAGAGCACCGCGCTCTGCCCGGGCTTCGTCGACACGCCGATGACGGACTTCGTGAAGGAGCACGTGCCGGCGGAGGCGATGATCCGGCCGACGGACATCGCCGAGGCCGTTCGCTACCTGCTGGGGACCTCCCCGGGCTGCGTCGTCCCCGAGATCCGCTTCGAGCGTCCGGGCGGCGGGCTGGGTGCCCCGGCGCCATGAGCCGGCTGTGCGGCCGGCCGACCCGCAGGCGCGACCCCGACCGCGGCCGGGCGACCCGCAGGCGCGACCCATCGGACGGCGCGAGCCGATCACCGGAAAGGACCTGACGCGATGAAGCTCGGAGTTCACATCGGCTACTGGGGCCTCGGCCTGACGAGCGCGGAACAGCTCGAGATCGTCCGGGAGGCCGAGCGCCTCGGATACGACTCGGTGTGGGCCGCGGAGGCCTACGGATCCGACTCGGCGACGATCCTCGGCTGGCTCGCCGGCCAGACGTCGACGATCCGGCTGGGCTCGGCGATCTTCCAGATGCCGGGTCGGTCGGCCGCGATGACCGCGATGACCGCGGCGACAATCGACCAGCTCTCCGGCGGGCGCATGATCCTCGGCATCGGCTCGTCCGGCCCCCAGGTCAGCGAGGGCTGGCACGGCGTGCGCTTCGCGGGGCAGCTCGCCCGGACCAGGGACTACGTCGCCGTGCTGCGGATGGCGCTGGCGCGCGAGCGCGTCGAGTACCGCGGCGAGACGCTGGAGCTGCCACTGCCCGACGGGCCGGGCAAGGCGCTGAAGCTGACGATCTCGCCGGTACAGGAGCGAATCCCGATCTTCGTCGCCGCGATCGGGCCGAGGAACACCCAGCTCGCCGCCGAGATCGCCGACGGCGTCATCCCGACGCTGTTCTCACCCGAGCACGTCGCCGTCATGCGGGAGGAGATCGCGGCCGGGGTCGCGAGAGCGGGCGGCGGCAAGACGATCGCGGATGTCGAGATCGCACCGCAGGTGCAGGTCTGCGTCAGCGAGGACCGTGACGCGGCGCGCGATCTGATGCGCCCGTTCATCGCGCTCTACGTCGGCGGCATGGGCTCCCGCGAGCAGAACTTCTACAACCGGCTGGTGTGCCGCTACGGCTTCGAGGACGCGGCGCGGGAGATCCAGGACCTGTACCTGGCTGGCCGCCGGGACGAGGCGACGAGGGCGATCCCCGACGAGCTGGTCGACGCCGTCTCGATCTGCGGGCCCCCGGGGCATGTCCGGGAGCAGCTCGCCGCCTATCGCGATGCGGGGGTGGGCACGCTCGGCGTGACGCCGCTCGCGTGGACGAAGGACGAGCGCATCGCCCAGCTGCGCCAGATCGCCGAGCTGAGCGCCTGAGCCGCGGGCCTGACAGCACCGGGGGTGGACGCGGGGCGACGGCGCGGATGCGAGTGCTGCTCGGCGCGTTCGGCGACCCGGGCCACGCCTTTCCGATGCTCGCTCTGGGCCGGGCGCTCCGGGCACGCGGGCATGAGGTCACGATCGAGACCTGGAGCCGGTGGGAGCCCGACGCCCGTCGCGAGGGCCTGGCATTCGCGGCGGCACCCGAGTACCACGTCTTCCCGACTCGCGAGCGGCCGCTCAAGCCCTACGAGGCGGTCCTCCGCGCGACCGGCACCACTCGGGAGCTCGTGCGCCGCGTGGCACCCGACGTCGTCGTCCACGACGTCCTGACGCTCGCCCCGGCGCTCGCCGCCGAGCTCGAGGAGATCCCCACCGCCACGCTGATCCCGCACGTCGACCCGCGCGGAGCGCCGGGGGCCCCTCCCTACTCGCTCGGTGCCCGGCCGCCGCGCACGGCCGCCGGCTCGGCGCTCTGGCGTGCTCTCGACCCGCTCACCGCGCGCGGAGTCGAGCAGGGGCGCCGCGAGCTCAACGAGACGCGCCGCCGACTCGGGCTGCCCGCGCTCACGCGCCCGCACGGTGGGATCTCCGAGCGCCTGGCGCTGGTCGCGACGTTTCCGCAGCTCGAGCCGGCGCGCGCCCGGGCACCGGGAACGCACGTCGTCGGCCCGCTGCTGTGGGAGCCGGCGACCGAGCCGGTCGAGCCGCCGCCGGGCGAGGGACCGCTCGTCCTGATCGCGCCGTCGACGTCGCAGGACCCGGAGCACCGCCTGCTGCGGGCGTCGCTCGCCGGCCTCCGTGAAGCGCCGGTCCGGGTGCTGGCGACCTGGAACCGCCGCCCGCTCGAAGGGCCGGTCGACGTGCCGCGCCGTGCGCGGCTCGTCGAGTGGCTCAGCTACGAGCGAACGATGCCGCGCTGCGACCTCGTCGTCTGCCACGCCGGCCACGGCACCGTCGCGCGGGCCCTGTCAAGCGGCTGTGCGGTCGTATGCGCCCCGGTCGCCGGCGACATGAACGAGAACGCGGCACGTGTCGACTGGGCCGGCGTCGGCGTGCGGATCCCGCGCCGCCTGGTCGGGCCGCGCGCCGTGCGGCTCGCGGTCGGGCGCGCCCTCGGCGATCCGGGGCTTCGCAGGCGCGCCGGCGAGCTCGCCGCCTGGGTCGCCGCGCGCGATCCCGCCGACCGCGCGGCCGAGCTGGTGGAGGGACTGGCGCGATAGGCGCCGCGCGGCCGAGCCGGCGCGACAGGCGCCGCGCGGCCGCCCCAAGCGGATCGCGGCCCAGCTCAGGTCAACTCGCCGATCGCCCCCCGGAAGAGCGCGAGCTGCTGCCCCATCGCCTCGGCCATCGCGACGCGCACGACGCCCAGCCGCTCGACGATCAGATCGGCCCGGGTCAGCATCCGCTGGAACTCCTCGTCGGCCTCCACGGCGTCGAACTGCTCGCGACTGCCACGCATCAGCGCGAAGCCGCCGAGATCACCGCCATGCGGCGCGAGCAAGCCGACCTCGTAGCTCTCGATCCGGCCTTGCTCCTGCAGCCGCTGCCAGAACTGCATCGACTCGTTGAAGACGTCGAGGCTCTTCGCCTCGCGCCCCCGGACCGGCTGCCCCCAACCGATGAACAGCCCCATATCGGCCATCTTCGCCCCCGATCGATCGACGCA
>JANJTP010000066.1 GCA_024711025.1 Solirubrobacteraceae bacterium | reverse complement strand
GGCGGCGCCTTCCAGGTCGTTCCCTGCACGCCGTAGTACTGGCCGGTCTCGCCGGTGGCGAGGACCATCCGGTAGGCGTCGAAGCGCTTGCCGGCGCGGTCGCGCAGCCTGTAGGGGCGCGTCGCCGGATAGTCGCGCTCGCCGGATGAGTAGCCCCCGCCGGCGAGCCGCGCCGCCGGGTAGTAGATCGGCATCGCGAGCTTCGCCGAGGCGCGGATCGCCTGGCTCTCCCCCTCGGCCTTCGCCGCGACGACGCCGGGCGGCAGGCCCGGCTCCTTCGTGCGGCGCTGCACCTTGCGCGCCGTCTTCGTCTGGCGGGTCTCGGTGCCGGTCTGGCGGGTGCCGCCGGACTCGCGTGCGTTCTGGAACTGGTCGCGGACCCGGGCGAGGTTGTCCGGGGTGATCTGCAGGTCGGTGCCGCCGGGGATCTGGTCCGCCGGGAAGCGAACCTCGCGGATCGGGTTCTTCGACGAGAGGTAGGCCAGCCTCAGCAGGCGCAGGATCGCGTCGTTGGAGCGCAGGTCGGTGCGCGTGTAGCGGCTGAAGATCCGCAGCAGCTCCTTGCGGTCGCCGAGCACCGAGGAGAGCGAGAACTGGCCCTTCGCCTGGCGCAGGAAGTCCTGCTGGCGAGCGGCGCGCACGAAGTCCGAGTCGGCGTGGCGGTAGCGCACGTAGTCAAGCGACTTCTGGCCGCAGAGCTTCTGGTAGCCGGGCGGGATGTCGATCTCGGCGTACTGCTGGCTCGGCGGCAGGCCGACGTTCGAGTGGTAGTAGCGGCGGTCGACGTCCACGTAGACGCAGTTCAGCCGGTCGACGGCGCGGCGAAAGCCGCTGAAGTTGACCTCGACGATGTGGTTGATCGGGATGTCCATCAGCCGGCGCACCGTCTTGAGCGTCAGCTTCGGCCCGCCGAGCGAATAGGCGGCGTTGATCTTCTCGCTGGCGATGCCCCCGCTCTCGAGCGGGATCTCGGCCCGCAGGTCGCGCGGGATCGAGACGACCGCGGTGGCGGCCTTGTTCGGGTCGAGCCGCACGAGGATCAGGGTGTCCGAGCGAGCCTCCCCCTCGGCCGCGCCCCAGCGCCGATCCGAGCCGATGACGAGGATCGTCTGCGGCCCGCCGCCGTCGACGTCGTCGAGGACGTTCTTGACGCCGGGGATGGTGTCGCTCTCGGCCTTGACGATGTCGACGAGCTGGTCGACCTCGAGCAGCGCCGCGGAGGCGACGGTCCCGGCCGTCAGCAGCACGATCAGCAGGCCGGCAAGCGCGGCCTTCTTGAGGATCCCATGCCCGGGGCGTGGGGGCTTGTGGGGGTCGGGGCTCACGAGCGGTTGGGGCGAGCCGGTCGGCCGTCGGGCACGTCTGTCCCGGCCCGGTGAGGGTAGCGGGCGGGTCGGGCGAGCAACGCCGCTCGCGGTTCACGGCGTCCCGCGCGGCCGGCGGCGACGGCGCTCCCGCCCACGCGTCAGCCGGGCGCCTCGCCGCCCACCGCACGCAGAGCCGGAGGCGCCTGTCCGTCCTCGTGGCGTGCGAGCCAGCCCGGCAGACCGCTCACGAAGTCGCCGAGCGCCCGTCGATAGCACGCCAGCGAGGCGATCGACACCCACTCGTCGGGCCCGTGATGGCCGGCCCCGACCGGGCCGAACTCGACGGCCGGCACCCCTGCCTCGAGGAAGGCGATCGCGTCGGAGGCCCCGTCGCGACCGATCGAGAGCGCCTCGCCCTCGACCGAGCGGCTGACGGCGTCGCGCAGCGCGAGGACGTACGGGTTGTGGCGCGAGACGATCGCCGGCGCGCGATGGAGCGAGCGCAGGACCTCGACGTCCGGAAGCTCGCCGACCTGGTCCAGGATCTCCCTCGGGTCCTGGCCGGGCAGGTAGCGGATGTCGACGTCCATGCCGCAGCGGTCGGGCACCTTGTTGAAGGCGTCGCCGCCCATGATCCGGGCGAGGTTGATCGACGGACGGTCGAACAGGTCGCTCGACTGGCGACTGAACGGGAGCGTCTCGATGCGCCGGAAGACGTCGTACGCCTTGAGGATCGCGTTGTCGCCGAGCCACGGCGTCGAGCCGTGCGCCGCCGTGCCGCGAACCTCCACGCGCAGCGCGAGCACGCCCTTTGCCTGGATGCCGATGTGCAGGTCGGTGGGCTCGCCGGTTATCGCGAAGTCGGCGTCGAGCGCGCCCGTGGCGACGAGCATGTCGGTCGAGCGGCGATCGACGTCCTCGCTCTCCTCGTCCGGCACGCAGGCGAGGCGCACGCGGACGGCGTCCTGGCCGCCCGCGTCGTGGAGCGCCAGCAGCATCGCCGCGAGGCCGCCCTTCATGTCGTAGGAGCCTCGGCCGATCAGGCGGTCGCCCTCGACCCGGGGCTCGAACTGCTCCTCGAAGGCGGGCACGACGTCGAGATGCCCGTGCAGCACGACGACCGGGCCGTCCACCGGCCCGGTCTCGGCGAGGACGACGGGCAGGCCGTAGTGGTCAATGCTCTCGACGCTCACCCCACGCGCCTCGAGCCAGCCCTTGACGAACTCGGCGGCGCTGACCACGCCCTCGGGACGAGAGGTGTCGTACGCCATCAAACGCTCGGCGAGTGCCTGCTCGTCCACCCGGCAGAGGATAGGCTCGTCGCAGTCATCGGCACGATCACCGCCATGGACATCCGCACGATCACCGTCATGTGCAGCCGCAGGGCGCAGCGACGCCGGAGCGAGCGATGACGGGCGAGACCGGCGAGCGGGCCGCGACAAGCGAAGCGCCGGCGGGCGGCGCGACGCCGGCGGCGCCGGCCAGCGGCCGAGTCGTGCTGTTCGGGGCCACCGGCTACGCCGGCGAGCTGACCGCCCGGGAGATGGCCCGTCGCGGGATGCGACCGGTGCTCGCCGGGCGCGACGCCCGGCGGCTCGAGGCGCTCGCCGACGAGCTCGGCGGCCTCGACACGCAGGTGGCCGATGCCCGCGAGATGGGCTCCGTCGCCGCGCTCGTCGACGCCGGCGATGTGCTCGTCACGACCGTCGGGCCGTTCCTGCGCGTCGGCGGTGCGGCGCTCGAGGCCGCGCTGCGCAAGGGCGCTCACTACGTCGACTCGACCGGCGAGGCGCCGTTCGTGTGGCGCGTCTTCGAGCACGCCGGGCCGCGCGCGGAGCAGGCGGGGGTCGGTCTGCTGACGGCGATGGGCTACGACTTCGTGCCCGGCAACCTCGCGGGCGCGCTGGCGCTGCGCGAGGCCGGCGAGCAGGCCCGCCGCCTGGACGTCGGCTACTTCTGGCGCGGCACGGGCGGCGCTCCCGGCGGCGGGACCGGCGGCGGTCTGAGCGGCGGCACGCGGGCCAGCGCTGCGGGCACGGCGCTCGAGCCGGCTCACACCTGGCGCGCCGGGCGACTGGTGGCCGAGCGCAGCGCCCGGCGGGTGCGTTCCTTCGAGCTGGCGCCGGGCCGATCCTCGGCCGCGCTGTCGATCGGCGGAAGCGAGCAGCTCGCCCTCCCACGGCTCGCCCCCGGACTGCGCGAGATCGACGTCTACCTGGGCTGGTTCGGCCCGGCCACGCGGGTGCTGCAGGCGCTGTCCGCGGCCGGCGCCGTGCTGACGGCCCTCCCGGGGATGCGCGCCGGACTTCGAGAGCTGACGGGACGGCTCGTCAAGGGCTCGACCGGCGGTCCGGACGCGACGACGCGCGCCCGGTCGCGCTCGACGGTGATCGCGGAGGCATTCGACGGGGGCGGCCACCTCGCCGCCCGGGTGCGGCTGGAGGGCCCGAACGGCTACGACCTGACGGCCGGCCTCCTCGCCTGGGCCGCAGAGCGCGTCGCCGGAGGTGGGCTGCAGGGAGCGGGAGCGCTCGGCCCCGTCGACGGCCTCGGCCTCGACGAGCTCGAGGCCGGCGCAGCCGAGCTGGGGCTCGTGAGGGCGTAGATCCACCGGGGTGGCCAAGCGGTCGGCAGGCGTGCGATCAGCGGCCGGGCCACGGCCCAGGCGAGCACCCCCGCGACGAGCGATGCGAGCACCGCCGGCAGCGGATGGGCCTCGAGCAGCGGATAGACCTGCCAGTGCGTCAGGTAGATGTACAGGGAGCCGGCGGCGAGCAGCGCGGCCAGGCGGCACGCCGCCGCCGGAATCCGGACGCGCGGCAGCCACAGGAGGACGACGATCCCGCCGGCGATGACCGCCTCGCGGGCGATGTCGCCGAAGAAGCCGGGGACGACCGCGAGCACGACCGCCGTCAGGCAGGTGCGCTGCCACGCCTCGGTGCAGCGTGCGGCGGCCCAGCCGAGCGCGAACAGCCAGAAGACCGGCAGGGTGTGGGGAACGCCCAGGTCGACGACGTCGAAGCGCATGGCGAGCCCGACCCCGAGCAGCGCGACGACGAAGCCGAACGGCCGGCGCCGCTCCGCGCGATCGATCCACGGCACCGCCATCACCACGGCCATCACGACGAGGATCAGCACGAGCACCTCGACGAACCAGAAGTGCCATTGCGCCGTCCACGCCTGCGGGCCGACGAGCGCGCCCAGCAGGAACAGGTTGGCGAGCCCGTAGTCGTCGGTCAGCAGGAGGAGCGCGATCGCGATCCAGGCGATCGCCGGAAGCGCGATGCGCGCGATGCTCATCAGCTGGCGGGCGAGTCGCTCCAGCCGGGAGGCGCCGCCCAGCTGGAAGCGCGCGTAGTTGAACCCCGCCACCGCGATCAGCACGTGCGCACCGCCGACCACGCGCACGAGATGGACGTGCGTCGCGACGATCAGGACGATCGCGATCGCCCTGAGCAGGACGCTCGTCTCGATCTCGCGCCCGATCCCCGTGCGCCGACGCGCGGCGCGGGCGAGCTCGCCGATCGCCGTCGTGTGCCAGTCGACGGGGAGGTGGCCGAGCGACTGCTCCAGCCGCAGCGACATCTCGACGTACGACAGGGAGTCGCCGCCGAGATCGACGAACGTGCTGCTCTCGGTCACGTCGGACCGTTCGAGCACCTCGGAGAAGACCGCGCATAGATCGCGGGCGGCCGGCGAGGCCGTCGCCGTCAGCGGCCCCGAGGCCTCGTCCGACGCGGGCGGCCGCGCGCCGCGCACGATCCGCTCGAGGGCCGGGCGGTCGATCTTGCCCGACGGCTTGCGCGGGATAGCGTCCAGGCGGACGAGGCCGAGCGCGCTCGACGGGAGCCCCAGATCGGTCGCCACCCGGCGCCGGATCGCATCGTCGTCGTGGCCATCCCCCTCGACCGCGACGATCAGCTCGTGGTCGTCCTCGACGGCGACGCAGCACGCACGCAGGCCCCCCGCCGCGAGCATCGCCTCAACCCGGTCGAGGTCGATCCGAAGGCCGAAGAGCTTCGCGAACCTCGCACGACGTCCGACGAGCTCGTAGAGCCCGTCCGCCGTCCGGCGCGCGAGGTCCCCGGTGTGGAGCCGCTCGACGGCGCGGCCGCGGGCCAGGTCGGCCGGCGTCCGCGCATAGCCCAGCATCACGTTGGGGCCGCGGTATACGAGCTCGCCGACCGCCGGGTCGCCGGCGTCGGGCACCGGCTCGAGCGTGAACGAGCCGCCCGGGATCGGGACGCCGATCGCCCCGGGGCTGTCATGGGCGCGGTCCGGCGGCAGGTAGGCCATCCGGGCGGTCGCCTCCGTCTGCCCGTACATCACGAACAGGTCCCACCCACGCGCGCGCCCGAGCGCCGCGTAGCGTCGCACGCGCTCCGGCGCGAGCCGCCCGCCGGCCTGGGTGACGTAGCGCAGGCTGGGCAGGCGCATGTCGGCGAAGCCGATGCGGTCGAGCAGGTCGAACGTGTACGGCACGCCGGCGAGCGCGGTGCCGCGCGCTTCGCGGAAGAGCTCCCAGAAGCGCGTGTCGAGCACCGACCGGTCGGTGAGGATCAGGGCCGCCCCGCGGAGCAGGTGGCTGTTGACGACGGACAGCCCGTAGCAGTAGTGCATCGGCAGCGTCGTCGCCGCCCGGTCGCAGTCGCGGAT
>JANJTP010000008.1 GCA_024711025.1 Solirubrobacteraceae bacterium | reverse complement strand
GACCGTCGCGATCGACCGGCTCGGCGAGGGGGACGCGAACCTCGCCGCCTGGTTCAGCGATCCGCAGGGCGCACAGCTCGGCAAGGGCCAGGCCGCGGCACGCGCGCCCGTGCTCGCCGTGCTCGCCGGGACGAACCGCGCCGGGGCCCCGCAGGAGACGATCCGCCTGTACGCGATCCCCGGTGGCGCCGGGCTGCCGGTCCCGATCTGCCAGATCGTCGGCGCCGTGGGCGGCCGGTTCACCGATCCGACGTGGCAGCGCAACGGGCGCGCGCTGGCCTGGCAGGAGGCCGACGGGATTCATGTCGCCCCGGTCCCCGACCTCGCCGCGCCGAACGTCGACTGCACGGCGATTCGCGACCGGCGCGTCCTGCGCGGCAGCGAGCCGTTCTGGGGGCCGAAGGCGGTCGGGAGGCGTGACGGCCTACGGCGCTGAGCGGGCGGCGCGAGCGGCCGCGGCGCGGCTCGTGCGCGAGCGGGTGACGGCCTGAGGCGCGAGCGGGTGAACACGCCCGCGGCGGGTCTGTGGGTGGTGAGCGGGGACGCTGCGGTGGCCGGGAGCGGCTAGGGAACGTGGAAGCCGTCCTGATCGACGACGAGCGCGCCGTCGGCCGTGAGGCGGCCGCCGCCCCGCAGGTCGCAGATCAGGTCCCAGTGCAGCGCCGACTCGTTCACTCCGCCGGTCTCGGGATAGGAGCGCCCGAGCGCCAGGTGCACGGTGCCGCCGATCTTCTCGTCGAAGAGGATCGCCCCGATCGGGCGATCGATGCCGAAGTTGGTCCCGATGCCGATCTCGCCGAGCCGCCGCGCACCGGCGTCGGTCGCCAGGGCCTCGAGCAGATACCGCTCGCCGCGCTCGGCGTACGCGGCGATGACCTCGCCGCCGCTCAGCTCGAGCTCTACGCCGTCGACGTCGATCCCGGCCGGCGAGGAGCGGATCCCGAACCGGATGCGCCCCTCGGCGCTCGTCTCGAGCGGGCCGGTGAAGACCTCGCCGCTCGGCATGTTGCGCCGGCCATCGCTGTTGACCCAGGCCCGCCCGTCGACGCGCAGCGTCAGATCGGTGCCGTCGGCCTCGATGCGCAGCTCGCGCACGCCGGAAAGCCGTTCGACGAGCCCCGCCTGGAAGGCACCCAGCTCGCGCCAGGCGCCCGCCGGGTCGGGCCGGTCGAGGAACAGCGCGCTGCCGACGAACGCCGCCAGCTCCTCCAGGCCCATGCCCGCCTGCTCCGCCAGCGCCGCCGTCGGCCACAGGGTCGAGCACCAGCGTCGCTGCAGCGTACGCTCGCGAACGGGCCGGCGGGAGCGTGCGACGCGCGCGATCCGTGCCGGGTCGATTCCCGCGAGCTCGCCCAGGACCGCCGGAGCCTGGACGCTCAGCGTCGCGTCGAGTGCGCCGGCCTCGGCGAGCGCGACCTCGTCGACCTCGTCGAGCTGGCGCGCGCGGGCATGCGCATAGAAGCCGGCGGCCTGGCCCGGCAGCTCGACCTGCAGTCGCGGCCATGCCTCGCGCTCGAGGATCGCGCGCTGCAGCTCCAGCAGCAGCGGCGCGGCGAGCGCGGTCGAGCGCACCGCGACGTGCTGTCCGGCCCGTACGTCGAGGCAGTAGCCGGCCAGCAGCTCGGCCATCGCGGCCGCGTCGAGCTCGGTTGCGACGCGCGCGTCATCCCGGGACCGCACCGGGCCCGAGCTCACTGGGCGACTCCGCGCCGGGTCGCCTCGGGGGTCGCCCGCCCGCGGGAGCTCACGGGGCGACTCCGCGCCGGGTCGCCTCGGCGCCCGCCCGCCCGCGGGAGCTCAAGGCGCCTCCACGTCGGGGAACCACTCCGCGCAGTGCGCGCGCAGCGCATCGCGCACGAAGCGCCGCTCGTCGGGCGTCGCCGCGCGCAGTCGCAAGAGGAGCTCGCGCTGGCCGTCGGTCTCCACTTCGTGGACCACCCAGCGGACGACGAGCCGCTCGAACAGCAGCTCGACGGCGCGCTGCCAGGCGTCCTCGCGGGAGAGCGCGTTCCCGCGCAGGGTCTGCGCGTACTCGCGACGCGTCTTGGCGGTCAGGACGCAGCGCATCGTCAGCGTCATCGACCCGTCGGATGAGGAGTGCTCGACGGTCGGCGCCGTCGGCGCGGGCTCCGGGCCGGAGCCGGAGCGCTCGCGGCGTCTGCTTCGTCGCCCCATCGACGCTACCGAGCGTCCGCGACGTCGAGGAGCTGCGTCCGCACGTCGCCGGTCAAGGGGTTCGCGTGGCCCGGCCAGGCGGCGGCCGGGCGCAGCTCGGCGAGCTTGCGGATCGACGCGCGCGCGAGCTCGGTGTCCTGGTTGAACGCGGCGTGCGGCATCCGCGGGCCGCCCTTCAGGCCGGTCTGCGGATCGAGCGTGTAGAAGCAGTCGCTGACGAGCGCCAGGCGGTCTGCCTCGCGCCAGAGCGCGATCAGCCCCGGTGCGTGACCGGGCAGGTGAACGACCCGCATGCCCGCGATCTCGTCGCCCTCGGCCAGCGTCGCCGAGATGCCCACCGGCCCCCCGTCCCAGGCGGAGAGAAGCCGCGGCAGCAGCAGCCGCCCGATCGGGTTCAGCCTCGCGACGTCGAAGTAGTGCCGGCCGCCGTCGCCCTCGGCGTCGGCGCGCTCGGCTTCGTGGCACAGCACCGGCACGCCGAGCGCGGGGGCCGCGCCGCGGTGGTCCGGGTGCGAGTGGCCGAGCACGACACGCGTCAGGCCGCCGAGCTGCGCCGCCGCCGCGGCCACCTGCGGCGCCATCGAGCGCACCCCGGCATCGAACGCCAGGACTCCGTCGCGGTCGGTCTCGCGCACGAGGTAGACGTTCATCACCCGTCCGGGGAAGCCGCCGCGCAGCACCCAGACTCCGTCGGCGATCCGCTCCGCGGGCGATGCGGTCAGCGCGCGCGTCGCCCGCATCCGGGCGTTGAACGCCGCCTTCATCGCCCCTTCGGCGCGCGAGCCGCGCTCCGGCAGCAGCCCGATCGCGCGCGCCAGGCCCATGCCGTCGGCGAACGCGTCGTTCTCGGCGATCAGGCCGTCGCGGACCACCAGCACGTCGACGCCCTCCAGCTCGACGCGCGCCCCGGTCGCCTCGATGCCCTGGAACGGCTCGCCGGCGAACGTGCCGCGCGCGACCCAGCGGCAGGCGGCGCGATCGTCCTCGACCGTCGTCTCGACGACCTCGAAGAGCAGGTCGGGGAACGCCGCGAAGATCCCGTGCAGGAACTCGCGAACGCCGTCCGGTGCGCTGGTGTCGACCTGGCCGCGCACGTTCTCGCGCCCGCCGGAGTGCCACAGCGAGACGGCGCCCTCCACGTCGCGGCGTGTGAGCGCGGCGAAGTAGGCGCCCGCGACCTCCGCGGTCCGCGCCCGGTCGATCGCCCCTTCCTGCCGCCCGTCGGTCATCGGTCCCTCCCTCCCGCTCGCTCTCTCGCCTGAAAGCTACCGCGCGCGCCGCCGCGTGCCCGATGGCATGCCGGTGAGCCGGGCGAACCGGATCGCGCGCGCGTGAAGAGTGCATCGCGCGGCGTGCGAAAGGGCCATCGTGTCGAGTGCGTAGGGTTGGCGCCGATGCCCCAGCCGTCCCGCAAGCGTGAGCTCGGCCGTGGCGAGCGCGTGCTTCCGGGCGTCTGGCGCCTGCGCCTCCCGCTGCCGTGGCCCGGCGTGCCGCACTGCAACGCCTGGGCGCTCGCCGCCGGCGACGGCATCGTGCTGGTCGACACCGGGATGCACGAGCCCGGCTCGATGGCGAACCTCGAGCGCGCCCTGGGGATGGTCAACCTGCGTCTGGAGAACGTGCGGCTGCTCGTCTGCACGCACGCCCACTCGGACCACTACGGGCAGGCCGCGACGATCGTCGAGCGGACCGGCTGCGAGCTGTGGATGCACCCCAACCACGACCACATGACGCAGGCCGCGAAGGACCCCGACGACGCGATCGACAGGCGGCTGGAGGTCGCGCGGCAGAGCGGCGTGCCCGAGGCGCCGCTGCGCGCGTTCGCCGCCGCGCGCAAGGCGCAGGGCTTCGGGCTGGCGGGGATCGTCGAGCCGCATCGGTCGCTGCTTACCGGGGTGGAGGTCCACAGCGACCTGGGCACGTGGAGCGTCGTCGAGACCCCCGGGCACGCCCCCTCGCACGTCTGCCTCTACCAGCCGGAGCGCCGGATCCTGATCTCCGGCGATCACCTGCTCGGCCGCGTGTCGCTGTACTTCGACCACGGCTACAGCCCCGATCCTGTCGGCGAGTTCCTGGCCTCGCTGAGCCGCGTCGAGGATCTCGACATGCGTCTCTGCCTCGCCGGTCACGGCCGCACGTTCACCGACGTGCAGGCGCACATCACCGCCAACCGCGTCGTCGTCGCGGAGCGGCTCGAAGCCTGCCTGCGGGTCCTCGACCGCCATGGCCCGGTCACCGCGTTCGACGCGGTGCCGCTCGTCCACGGGGACGCGATCACCCCGTCGAACGCGAGCTGGTGGCTCAGCGAGACGCTCAACTTCCTTGGCCACCTCGAGGCCACCGGGCGCGCGCGGCGGGTCCCCGGGGACGGCGAGGGCGAGCCGGAGACCTGGCTGCCGGCCTAGGTAGCCCTTCCCGCCCGTTTGACCCTGGCCTTGACCCGCTGCCACGCAGATGAGCTTGTGGAGTTCGGCTTCGACGTTCCAGGCTGATCCGTCGCACTCGATTCGAATCCGCTTGACGGGGACTCATTCGTCGGCCACGACAGGGAGGCCCCATGGCTTGCCCCGCCGGCGAGCTTGTGGTCAAGAGGGTTCAGCATGATCGCTCGGGCTGGCACCCGACAATCTCGGTTGTGGCTGTCCAAGGCCGTCCGGATTGATGGGAGATTGCGGGCCTCGAACTCAGACATCACGGTCCGCCGCCGGGACGTGTATCAACTCGAAGGCGAACTCGCCTGGCGCCAGCGGGCGGGATGGCATCTGGGTCGCCGGTTCCCACTTTCCGACTTGGAACGCCTGCAAGATGATCGGTACGTGCTCGAACTCGGTGCTCTCAACTCGAAAGGCCACTGCGATCGACTCCAACTCGTCGGCGCACTCCACGGTCAGGCAGATGCCGAACTGGCCACCGAGCATCACGTTGTGCTCGCCGGGCGTTTCGCGGGCGGTCTTCAAGACAAGGGGGGCCTCGACGCGAATTGCGTACGCAAACCGCAGGTCGCGATCCAAGATGAGACGCTCGTAGTCCTGCTCTGCTGGAAGAAGGGTGTCGTCCTCGTCTAGCGCTTTGCAGTACGGAAAGAAGTCGTCGGAGGTTCCCGAGCGGTGCCGCCCACACGCTACGAGCCAAACCACACGGTTCGCGGAGTCGTGCCACGTGGCGCCGCGATGGTCGTTACCGCGTGAGAGCACCCAGACCTCCTCGCCGCAAGTCAGCGGTGCCACCCGGCGGGTATCGATGGCCCGGTGCGAGCGGTCCTTGACGAGAGCCTTCACGATCTCGATCCCGGTTAGCTCCTCGAAGTTCGAGTCCGTCGGCCTCTTGAGATCGTCCTCGAGACAGCGAGCCGTGACGCGCAGCTCCCATTCGTCGCAGATATGCGACCCGAGATGCGGGAGTCCGACCAGCGCTTTCGGCAGCATGAGCCGGCGATGCTAAGCCGGACCGGAGCGGAAAGCCCGTCCCGGTCAGCGTGCCGGGGAACTACTGCGTGCTGCGAGCTTTTGCTCGGGCTGCTTTGGCCCGTGCGGGGGCGGTTCGACTTGCGAATGCCGCTAGGTCCTCTACGGCCCCGTCCCTGAGCAGCCGCGCCGCTTCTTCTAGGTCGGCCGCGAACTGCTCCCGGTGCTTCTCGAAGTACTCCCGCCAAGCATCGGCCAGAACGTCGCCTGGCGCGATGCCGCGAAGCTCGGCGATCCGCTTGCTCTCGCGATGGACGTCGGTTGGAACGCGGACCACACTGCTCATCTGGAAGCCCCTCCGCTCATGCGCATAGCGCTACCGTACCGCACTCCGAACGTGCCAAACGTTGTAACAGCGTAATCGAACAGCGCTTGCAACTTCTAGAGCACTCTGGCCGAACGTCAAGGGGCGCTAGCCTCGCCCCCGCGGTCGACGGCGCAGCGCCTCTTGGCCCGCGCGCGGGCCAGCCCTTACGAGAGCGGCGCCGGCGCCTACGATGCTGACGTGCGCATCGACGACATCCTGAAGGCGAGCGAGGAGCCGGTCTTCTCGTTCGAGTTCTTCCCGCCGAACACCCCCGCCGGCGAGCGCAACCTCTACGAGGCGATCGCCAAGCTGGGGCCGCTGGCTCCGGCGTTCGTCTCGGTGACCTACGGCGCCGGCGGCTCGACGCGCGAGAAGACGATCGAGATCGTCACCCGCATCCGTCAGGAGATGGGGCTCGAGGCGATGGCCCACTTCACGTGCGTCGGCGCGACGCGCGACGAGCTGCGCGCGACGCTCGACGAGCTCGCCCGCCGCGGGGTGGAGAACGTGCTCGCGCTGCGCGGCGACCTGCCGGCCGGCCAGTCCGAGTGGACGCCGACCGACGGCGGGCTGCACTACTCCCGCGAGCTCGTCGAGCTGATCCGCCAGAGCTACGACTTCACGATCGCCGCCGCGGCGTTCCCCGAGACGCACATCCACGCGACGAGCGCCGCTGACGACCTGCGCCACCTCAAGGAGAAGGTCGACGCCGGGGTCGACTTCCTCGTCACGCAGCTCTTCTTCGACAACGCCGCGTACTTCGACTTCGTCTCCCGGGCGCGGGCGAGCGGGATCGGCGTGCCGATCATCCCCGGCATCCTGCCGATCACGAACATCGCCCAGCTCGAGCGGATCACGTCGCTCTGCGGGGCCGTCGTCCCCGACTCGCTGCACGCCGAGCTGATGGTGCGCGCCGACGAGCCGGACGCCGTCGAGAGCTTCGGCGTCGCATACGCGACGCTGCAGTGCGCCGAGCTGCTGGCGGGCGGGGCGCCCGGCATCCACTTCTACACGCTGAACCGATCGCCCGCGACGCGCGCGATCCTCGGCGCCCTCCGGCTGCACCGTCCGTGGGAGGCCGGCAGCCGGCTCGGGGTGGACGAAGGCGTCGTGCGCTGAGGTCGGCTCTGCCAGGGTGCGGGCGCCGTGCGCCGAGCCGGAGCGGTCGCGGCGAGGGCGCGAGGCGAAGCGCCCTCAGGCCTCCTCGGCGGCGATCTCGAGCCGCTCCGCGACGGCCGGCATGCCGTCGTCGCGGGTCCATCGCACGTCGACCGAGTCGTCCTGGCGATAGGTGCCGACGCCCCAGGCGCCGAGCGCCCAGCGCCAGCCGCTGACGCGGTCCTTGCGCAGCTCGCGATCGAAGACGAGCGCGTCGCCCCGGACGTCGAAGTCGATGCTCGGGTCCTGGAGCACGCCGTTGACGTAGACCTCGAACGGCTCGCGCACCCCGGCGGGCAGTCGGACGACCGATCTGGCCACGTCCGGGATGATCCCACGCGATGACCGCTCCCACCCAGTCGCCGATCGTCGGGATCCTCAACCGCGACGTCAGGCGCTACCACCGCTGGTGCACGCCGTCGATCCTCGCCCATCAGGAGCGCGTCGAGGACTTCTACGCGTCCGACGTCTCGATCTCGGCCGGCTTCTTCGGCACGCTCGTCGACCACACCGGCGTCTTCGACGAGGCCGAGCGGTTCGCCGCCGCCGCGCAGGGCGCCGACCGGACGATGTTCTCCGTGCACGGCTCCACCGGCTCCAACTGGATCGTGCTGCGCATGCTCGCGCTCGAGCGCCAGGACGCGCTCGTCCTCGTCGCGCGCAACATCCACCACTCGATCATGAACGGGCTCAAGGCGCTGGGGATCGACTTCCGCTTCCTGCCGACCCCGTACGAGCCCCGCTTCGAGGCGCCGCTGCCGCCCAGCGTCGACGAGGTGCTCGACGGCCTACGCCGCTACCCGGAGGCGCTGGCGGTGATCTTCACCAGCCCGACCTACGAGGGCCTCGCGGCTCATACGGGCGCGATCGCCGACGCCGTGCACGCGGCCAGCGAGCAGGCGCTCGTGATCGTCGACGAGGCGTGGGGCGGCCACCTGCGCTTCCACGACGCGCTGCCGGCAAGCGCGATGCAGTCCGGCGCGGACCTCTGCGTGCAGTCGACCCACAAGCTGGCCGGCGGCCTGCAGCAGACGGGGCTGATCAACTGGCGCTCCGGGCGGGTCGACGGCGAGCTGATGGAGGAGGCCTACCGCGAGTACCTGACGACCTCGCCGAGCTACCACCTGCTCGCGAGCGCGGACGCCGCGGTCCGCACGCTCGCCGCCGAGGGCCAGCGGGCGCTCGGCACCGCCATCGACCGCACACGCGAGCTGCAGCAGCGGCTGCGCGAGCGCCTGCCGGATGTCGAGCTGCTCGGCGACGCGCGATGGCTGGCGCCGCTCGCCGAGCACGTCTCGGGCATCGACCTGACGAAGACGACGCTGGGGCTCGAGCGCTACGAGCCGTCCGGCTACGAGGTCGCGCGACGGCTCGTCGAGCGCGGGATCGTCGTCGAGAAGGCCGGGCTCAACACGATCACGCTGATCACCACGTTCCAGATCGCCCCCGAGGCGGTCGAGGAGACCGCCGCGGCGCTCGTCGAGATCCTCGCGCCGCAGGTGCGCGTCGGGGGCGAGCGCCGCGAGCTGCCGCACAACCCGTTCGGGACGATCGACGACCGGCCGGTGATGCACCCGTATGCCGCCCGGCGCTACGCCAAGGCGATCGGGCGCGAGGTGCCGCTCGCCGAGGCCGTCGGCGCCGTCGCGGCGGAGGCGGTCGAGGTCTACCCGCCCGGGGTGCCGCTGATCCTCGAGGGCTTCCGCGTCAGCGTCGACGCGGTCGCCTACCTGCTCGCGGCCCGCGCGGAGGGCGGCTCGATCGTCGCGCGCGACACCTCGCTGGCGACGCTGCGGGTGCTGTAGCGCGGGCGGCGCGTCGCGGTTGCGCCGCCCGCGCCGTGCCGCCCCGGCGACCGGGCTGCGGTGCCCGCCCGGTCGTCCGGCGCCCGGCGCCCCACGCCTGCCGTCCCGGCGCCCGCGTAGCCTGCGCCGTCGATGCCCCCGGAGCTCGAGCACACGGTCCGCCGCTCGACGCGCGCCCGGCGCGTGCGCGTGCGCGTCGAGCACGACGGCGCCGTCGTCGTCACCCTGCCCGCTCGGGCGCGCGAGCGTGAGGCGGCCGCCGCCGTGCGCGAGCTTCGCCCGTGGATCGAGCGCCGGCGGGCGGCGCTCGCCCACGCGCGCGAGGCGCTGGCGGGGCCGCCCGGCACGGCGCCCTTCCTGGGGCGCGCGCTGACGCTGGTCGAGCAGCCGGGCCGCACTCGCGTCCACCGCCGCGGAAGCGCCCTGCTCGTGCCCGAGGCCGGTCCGCAGCGGCGCGCCGCGATGGAGCGCTGGTACAGGCGCGCCGCGCGCGCCGAGGTCGAGGATCGGCTCGCGCCGGCCGCTCATGCGCTCGGCGTCACCTGGTCGGCCGTCAGCATCCGCGACCAGCGCACGCGCTGGGGAAGCTGCTCGGCGAGCGGCGCGCTGTCGTTCAACTGGCGGCTGCTGCTCGGGCCACAGGACGTCCTGGAGTACGTCGTCTGGCACGAGGCATGCCATCTCGTCGTGCTCGACCACTCGCCGCGCTTCTGGGGGCTGCTCGAGCGCCATCTCCCGAGCTACCGCGAGCCGCAGGCCTGGCTCGCGCGCCACGGCTCGGCGCTGCGGCTGTGACGGCAGCGCGGGGCGGCCTCGCCGCTGGCGTCCGGGCGCTGGGACGGCTCGGCGGGCGCCGTGGCGCAGCGGTCCGGCTCGTGCGGGGGAACCGGCCGGCAGGGATCCCGTCGGCCGGCTATCGCCCGATCAGCGCGGCGGCCCGCCCAGCGCCCGGCGCAGCGCCGCGTAGGCGTCCTCACCCGCGGCCCGGTCCAGCAGCGAGCGGCGAAAGCGCCCGGTGAACGCCTCGACCGAGCCGTCGCCGCGGACGTCGATGCCGCCGTGGGCGCCGCGGCCGGACAGCTCGGCGCGCAGTGCGACGAGCGCCACCGGGTCGTACGTGCGGCTGAGGCTGCGGCGGGCCGGGCGGCGCTCGGTTGCCGCGAACGCCCGCGCCTCGTCCTCGAGCGTGTCGAGCGCCGCCCTCAGGTCGTCGAAGCGCCGCTTGACCGTCACGCCCTCGCGGCGCAGTCGAAGGGTGAAACCGCCGGCCACGCGAGAAAACCTAGCCGGCGCTACCGGCAAGAGCGGTCGTCCGCACTCGACCGGCGCGGTAGGGTCCGCTACGACGGATGCCGGCCATGGTCGACCTCGGGGGGCTTGGGCCTGAGCTCGAGCGCGCGCGGGCGCGCACCGCGGCGCTGCTCGAGCGGCTGTCGGACGCGCAGCTCACCCGACAGGTGTCGCCGCTGCTGTCGCCGCTCGTCTGGGACCTCGCGCACATCGGGCACTTCGAGGAGCTGTGGCTCCTGCGCCGGGTCGCCGGTCACGAGCCGCTGCGGTCGGAGCACGACGACGTCTACGACGCGTTCGCGCACGGGCGCAGCGAGCGCGGCGCGCTCCCGATCCTGCCTCCGGGCGCGGCGCGCGCGTTCGTCGCCGACGTCCGCCGCCGCGTGCTCGCCCAGCTCGCCGAGCTGCGCCCCGAGCCCGCCGAGCCGCTGCTCGAGGATGGCTTCGTCGTCGGGATGGTCGTCCAGCACGAGCTCCAGCACGTCGAGACGATGACCCAGGCGCTGGCACTCGGCGGCCTGCCGGGCCCCGCGCCGGGGCGGCCGCCACCCGTGACGGCGAGCGGCGAGGTGCTGGTCGGGGGCGGCCCGTTCACGTTGGGCGCGGGCGAGGGCGAGCCGTGGGCGTACGACAACGAGCGGCCGGCGCACGAGGTCGAGGTGGATGCCTTCATGATCGACCGCGCACCGGTGACGAACGCCGAGTACACCCGGTTCATCGAGCACGGCGGGTACGAGGACCGCTCGCTCTGGAGTGCCGCCGGATGGGCGTGGCGGCAGGCCGAGGGGGTCGGCGCGCCGCGCTACTGGGAGCGGGGTGCCGAAGGGTGGATCCGCCGGCGCTTCGACGTCGTCGAGCCGGTTCCCGGCACCGAGCCGGTCCAGCACGTCTCGTTCCACGAGGCGCAGGCCTACGCCGGCTGGGCCGGACGCCGGCTGCCGACCGAGGCCGAGTGGGAGAAGGCCGCCAGGGTCGCGGCGAGCGAGCTGCAGCACATGCAGGGCGCCGTGTGGCAGTGGACCTCGTCGGCGTTCTACGGCTATCCGGGCTTTCGGGCCTTCCCGTATCGGGAGTACTCCGAGGTCTTCTTCGGCGAAGAGCATCGAGTGCTGCGCGGCGGCTCGTGGGTCACCGATCCGCTGGTGGCGCGGCCGTCGTTCCGCAACTGGGACTATCCGCAGCGTCGCCAGATCTTCGCCGGCATCAGGTGCGCGCGCGATGCGTGACTTCGTGGAAACCGAGCCGCGCGTGCGGATCGAGGTCCGCCTCGACGAGGAGGACCGCCGGTCGGCGCTGCACGACGAGACGTTCTGGGGCCTGCGCGCGGAGCCCAAGGAGCTGTCGCCGGTCTGGCTCTACGACGAGCGCGGGTCGCGTCTCTTCGAGCGGATCACGCGCCTGCCCGAGTACTACCCGACGCGCTCCGAGCGCAAGATCCTCGGTCGCTGCGCCGCCGAGGTCGCCGCGCGCACCGGAGCGGCGACGCTGATCGAGCTCGGCTCGGGAACGTCCGAGAAGACCAGGCTGCTGCTCGACGCGCTGCAGGCGGCGGGAACGCTGGGGTGCTTCGTGCCGCTGGACGCGAGCGAGGACGTGCTGCTTCGCAGCGCGCGCACGGTCGCCGAGCGCTACCCGGCGCTGCGGGTGCATGCGATCGTCGGCGACTTCGAGCGTCATCTGGGCGCGTTGCCGGAGGGCCGGAGGCGGCTCGTCGCGTTCCTCGGCAGCACGATCGGCAACCTGCACCCCGAGCGCCGCGGCCGGTTTCTCGCGGCGCTCGCCGCGGTGCTCGGTCCCGGCGACGCGCTCCTGCTCGGCGTCGACCTGGTCAAGGACCCCGGCGTCATCGAGGCGGCCTACAACGATCCCGGCGGCGTCACAGAGGAGTTCGTGCGCAACGCGCTGACGGCCCTGAACCGCGACCTCCACGCCGACTTCGCCCAGCGCCGGTTCGCCTACCAGGCGTGCTGGGACCCGGCGCGCGAGTGGGTCGACATCGCCCTGCGCGCGCTCGAAGGGCACGCGGTGCGGGTCGAGGAGCTCGAGGCCGACGTCGTCTTCGCCGCCGGCGAGCGGCTGCGGATCGAGGTCAGCGCCAAGTTCCGCCGTGAGAGCCTCGAGCGCGAGCTTGCCGCCGCGGGGATGCGGCTCGAGGAGTGGTGGACGGACGCCGACGGGAGCTTCGCGCTGCTGCTGGCACGCGTGGGGCGCGGCCGGGCGTTGGATTGACCCCCGCGGGGCCGGGATGTCCGCGTCCGGGGTCAGGGTGCGACGATGGCTCGAGGCCACCGACGAATCGCGAGACGCCGGGCGTGTCGTGGTCTACGATCCGCAGATGCCGGTCGTGCGGCTTCGCGCGCCTCTCAGGCGGCTTGCGGGCGACCTCTCCGAGCACGTGCTCGAGGGCGGCACCGTCGTGGGCCTGCTGCGCGAGCTCGAGCGCGCCCACCCGGACCTCGAGGGCTGGATCCTCGACGAGCGCGGGCTGATCCGCCGGCACATCAGCGTGTTCGTCAACGGCGAGCGCCGCGACGGGAACACGGCCGTCGAAGCCGGAGACCGAGTCGAGGTGCTGCCGGCAATCTCGGGAGGAGCGCCATGACCGAGTTGCTGGTCGGGACCCGAAAGGGCCTGTTCGCGCTCGAGGGCGAGCCCGGCGAGCGGTTCGAGGTCGCCGCGCGCGCGTTCGCCGGCGAGACGGTCGAGCACGCGCTGCGCGACCCGCGCACCGGACGCGTGCTGGCATCGGTCACCTCTGCCTTCTACGGGCCGAAGATCTGGTACGCCGACGACCCGGCGGGCGAGTGGGAGCAGGCCGAGGGGGTGGCGCTCCCCGAGGGCGGCGAGGCCGCGCTGATGCGGATCTGGGTGCTCGCCGTCGGCGAGGGCGAGCGGACGCTCTATGCCGGGGGCGATCCCGGCGTCCTGTTCGAGAGCCGCGACGGCGGTGCGAGCTGGGAGATCAACCGTGCGCTCTGGGAGCACCCGACTCGGCCGCTCTGGCAGCCGGGCGGCGGCGGGCTGTGTCTCCACTCGATCGCCACCTGGCCGGGCGATCCCGATCGCCTCGCCGTGGGGATCTCCGCCGCCGGCGTGTGGCTGACAGACGACGCGGGCGCGACGTGGCGCAGCGGCAACGAGGGCCTGGTCGCGCGCTACCTCCCGGAGGCCGAGGACGAGCCGACCGAGCAGATCGCCCTCTGCGTGCACCGCCTGCACCGCGCTCGCGAGCGGCCCGAGCGGATGTTCATGCAATTCCACGGGGGTGTCTATCGATCCGACGACGCGGGCCGGACGTGGACCGACATCGGCTCGGGCCTGCCCTCCGACTTCGGCTTCCCGCTGGCGCTCGACCCCGCCGATCCGGACAACGCCTACGTGATCCCGCTGACCGCGGACATCGACCGGGTGACGCCGGACAGTCGCGTCCGCGTCTACGAGACCCGCGACGGCGGTGCGAGCTGGACGGCGCGCGGCAGCGGCCTGCCGGATGAGCGCGCCTACCTGACCATCCTGCGCGAGGCGTTCGACCGGCGGGGCGAGGGCTCGGCGCTCGAGCTCTACTTCGGCGCCACGTCGGGCGACGTGTTCGGCTCGGCTGACGCCGGCTCGAGCTGGTTCGAGGCCGCGACCCGCCTGCCGCCGGTGATGTCGATCGCCGCGACGGCCTGATCACCGGCCGAGCCGGGGCGCGCCGGCGATCCCGCGGCCCGCTCGGGGGCCATCGCCGCCGGCGGGCGGTGGTCTTCGTCGCAGCAGCCCGGCTCCCCGCCGGCGGACGAGACGCAGCAGCCCTCGCCGCGCCACGCCTCGCGACCCTCCTTGACGGCGAGCGCGGCGATCAGCAGGCCGACGAGCGGATCCAACCACCAGGCGCCGACGAGGGCGTTGCCGAGCAGGCCGAGGAGCAGCGCGCCCGCGAGATACGCGCAGAGCATGTTCTGGCGGCCTTCGCCCTTCGTCGCGGCGGAGCCGAGCCGGTCGGCGAGGCGCTGCTTGGCGATGCCGAGGTAGGGCATGACGACGAGGCTCGACGCGCTGAGCGCGATGCCCAGCCAGCTCACCTCTGCGTGCGCGCCGTCGACGAGCGCCTTGACGGACTCGAAGCCGACGTACGGCGCGAGGACGAAGAACTGAATCGCGACGAGCCTCTGCGCGCGGGTCTCCGCGGCGTCGCTGAACATGCGGTGGCCGGTGAAGCGCCACACGATGACGAGGCTGGCGAACCCCTCGATCGCGGAGTCGAGCCCGAAGCCGACGAGCGCGATCGACCCGGCGAGGATGCCGGCGAGGACGGCGACGGCGCCCTCGAGCGCCATGTAGGCGAGTGAGGCCCAGGACAGCAGCCGCACACGGGCGGCCAGGCGGCGGTGCTCCGCCTCGGCCAGGCGCGGCGACAGGGTAGCGGCCGGCGTGGCCAGGGACCGGGCCGGCGTGGCCAGGGACCGGGCCGGCGTGCTCATGCGCGTGCCGCCGCGGTGGGGGGCAGGACCGTGTCGACGAGCTCGCGCCCGACATCGCTCAGCGAGTACATGACCATCTTCCCGTCGCGGCGCGAGCGCACCAGACCGGCGGCGCGCAGCGCGCGGGCGTGGTGGGAGACAAGCTTGTCCGAGCGCTCGCAGACCCAGGCGAGGTCGCAGACGCAAAGCTCGCCGCCCTCCCGCAGCGCGGCCGCGACGAGCAGCCGCGTCGGGTCGCCCAGCGCCCTGGCGCGCCCCGCGGCGGCTGCCAGCGCGGCACTGTCGGGGCGCGCTCTGCGGACGGCCTCGGCCTTCGGCAGGTCGAGGCAGAGCAGGTCGCAGACATCGGGCAGGGTCACCTGGTCAATCTAACCGATGTGCGAATGTGGGGGCCGCGCCGGGCTCCGGACCGGCCGAGATGCCAACCGAGCCAGATAGACTAAGTCCATGACTAAGTCGGTCGGCGTCCATGAGGCCAAGACCCACCTCTCCCGGCTGCTCGAGCGCGTCTCGGCGGGCGAGGAGATCACGATCACTCGACGTGGCGAGGAGGTGGCGCGCCTCGTTCCCGTCCGTCCCGCCGGCGTGAGGCGCCTCGGGATCGACCGGGGCCGGTACACGGTCCCCGACGACTTCGACGCACCGTTGCCGGATGAGGTCCTCGCGGCGTTCGAGCGGTGAGGCTGCTGCTCGACACCCACGTCTTCCTGTGGCTGCAGACCGAGCCCGAGCGTCTTGGTGCGCAGCTGGCCGTCGTGGAGGATCGACGCACCGAGCTGCTCGTGTCCGCGGCGAGCTCGTGGGAGATCGCGATCAAGCACGGCCTCGGGCGCCTGCCGCTCCCCGAGCCCCCGGCGCAATACGTGCCGGCTCGCATCCGTGCCATCGGGGCCTCGGCGGTACCGATCGAGCACGGTCACGCGCTCGCCGTCGCATCGCTTCCGCCCGTGCATCGCGACCCGTTCGATCGGCTGCTGATCGCGCAGGCCGACGCCCTTGGCGCAGCGATCCTCACCGCGGACCCCTTCGTCGCGCGGTACGCGGTGCAGACGCTGCTGGTGACCGGCGCGGCCTGACGACGCCCACAGGTCGCTGGCCGTCGACGGCCAGCGGTCGCTCGTCACGGCGCGGCATACCGCGCTGCGTGTCCGGCGCGCCGGCGTTGGCGCTCGAGCGGCCCGGCGTCGTGCCTCGCATCCCTCGCCCGGCGCGGAGCCGGAAGCTCATCCGTGGTGGTACCGGGGCGGCTCGGCGACGGCGCGCCGCAGCTCCGCCGCCGCGCCGGTCAGCACCGGCTCTCCGTGCGTGACGAGCACGCGCTCGACGGGCAGGTCGAGGAGCGGCTCGAGCGTCGGTGAGAAGCGATCGCGGTAGAAGGCCAGGCGTTTCTCGTCGAGCGGTTGCGGGGACCAGATGCGGAGCCTGCCGTCGAACGTCACGAGCGCGTCGCCGAAGCAGAGCGCCGCGTGGTCCTCGATCCACAGCGGCAGCTCGGCGCGACGCGGGCGGCCGATCGCGAAGCAGCGCCCGCCGAAGGGGAGCGACGCTCCCGGCGCAGGCAGCTCGACGTCGACCTCCGGTGCGAGCCGCCGCGCGGCGCGCCGCTCGCCCCAGACGCGCACGCGAGCGGAGCCGTAGCGCTGCGCGATCTCGCGCGTGCTGCGCACGTGGTAGGGGATCGTGATGTAGACGTGGAGCACGGTGGCCGACGCGGCCAGCTCGTCGAGCAGCGCCGCCACGTCGTCGCGCCCATCGGGTAGCAGCGGATCGACGAGCAGCGCGCTCCCATCGCGCGTGCGCATCGCAAAGCTCGCCACCTCGCGGCCGAACTCGCCCGGATGCCAGTCGGGGTGCCGCGCCGCCCACCGCCACAGGCCGGGCGCGATCTCGGTGACGGCGGCCTGCATCGTGCCGGCCTCTCACCCCTTGACGACCCCGAGTGGCACGAGTCTCGCCACCCGCGCGGCGAGCCCCGCGCGCTCGACGATCGCCACGACGCGCTCGACCTCCTTGTAGGCGAACGGCGCCTCCTCGGCGAGGCCGCGGTTGGACGGGCAGCGCACGACGATCCCCTGCGCCTCGAGCCGCCGCCGCAGCTCGGCGCCGGTGATCCGGCGGCGAGCGCTCGTACGGCTCATGCGGCGCCCCGCGCCGTGGCACGTCGTGCCGAACGAGAGCTCCATCGCACCCTCGCGGCCGGCGAGCACGAAGCTGCTCGTACCCATGCTGCCCGGGATGAACACGGGCTGGCCGACCGTCCGGTAGGCGTCGGGGATCTCGGCCGCGCCGGGCGGGAAGGCGCGCGTCGCGCCCTTGCGGTGCACGCACAGCATGCGGCCGTGGTGGCGCTCGAGCTTGGCGACGTTGTGGGCCACGTCGTAGACCTGGTCCGTCTCGCGCGCCGTCCTCGGGCCCAGGGTCCTGGCGATCGACTCGCGTACGCGATGAGCGAGCGTCGCTCGGTTTGCGAACGCGAAGTTCGCCGCGGCGGCCATCGCGGCCAGGTAGCCGCGGCCCTCCGGCGAGGAGAGCGGCGCGCAGGCGAGCTGGCGGTCGGGCAGCGAGATCCGGTGGCGGCTGAGCGCGGCGTCCATCAGGCGCACGTGGTCGGTGCAGACCTGGTGGCCAAAGCCGCGCGAGCCGGAGTGGATCAGCGCCGTCACCTGTCCGGCGCGCAGCCCGAACGCCGTCGCCGCGGCGACGTCGAGGATCTCCGCGACGCGCTGGATCTCGAGGAAGTGGTTGCCCGAGCCCAGCGTGCCGAGCTGGTCGGCGCCGCGCCTGCGGGCGCGCTCGGACACTGCCGCGGGGTCGGCGCCCGGCAGGCAGCCCGACGACTCGGTGCGCTCGACGTCCTTTCCGTTGCCGATCCCGCGCTCGGCGAGCAGCGCGCTCGAGCCCGCGGTGAGCACGCGATCGAACGCCGCGCCCGCCATTTCCAGCGAGCCGCCGCGACCGGCGCCCGCCGGGACGCGCCGGGAGATCTCGTGGACCAGTCGCTCCGTGCGGCCGCCGAGCTCCGCCGCCGTGAGCGGCAGGGCGAGCAGCCGCACACCGCAGTTGATGTCGTAGCCGACCCCACCGGGAGAGACGACCCCGTCGGGCGGCTCGGTCGCGGCCACGCCGCCGACGGGGAAGCCGTAGCCCTGGTGGACGTCGGGCATGGCGAGTGCTGCCTCGCAGATGCCGGGAAGCGTCGCGACGTTCTGGAGCTGCTCGAGCGACCGATCGCCGGCGATCTCGTCGAGCAGCTCGCGGTCGGCGAAGACCCTCGCCGGGACGCGCATGTCGGTGCGCGCCTCGGCCGGTATCTCCCACACGACCTCGCCGATCCGGCGCAGCGCGCCGATCTCCGTGGCCGTGTCAGACATCGAGCACCACGGTGGCGCGGTACCGGCCGTCGCCGGTCTCCTCGAGTCCCAGCCGGTGGTAGGTGACGCCCTTCACGATGTGGCGAGGCTCGCCGCGATGTCCGCGCACCCGGGCCCGCAGTCCACGCTCGTCGAGGGTGAGCCGCTCGATGCCCTCGGGCACGAGGTCCTCGGTCTCGGCGCGGAACACCAGCTCGTCCAGCCAATGAGCCAGGAGCGTGGCGCGGTCCGTCGCGGAGAGGGTGACGTCGAATGCGACGTGGTCGCGCGCCGTCCCGTCGTGCAGCAGATCGGCGAGCGCCTGGAGGGCGTCCTCGAAGATCGCCTCCTGGGTTCCGCACTCCAGTCGGAGCTCCAGCTCGGCGGTGTGATCGACCCAGCGGTAGGCCATCAGCGTCGGGGGGCTCGGGGGCCGTGGGTGTGCTGCGAGCCGGCCATCGCCGGCGACTGCCCGGGGCGGAGCGGCGCGATCGGCGCCACTCCGGTCAGGGCGCCTGTCTCGGCCGCCCCGCGGCGTGGTGGGCGACCGTCACGCCGTCGGCGGGAAAGACGATCGACTCGTGCTGCTCATCCCAGCGGACTCGGTAGCGCTCGTGTCCCGGGGCTCCGAGGATCTCGAGGATCTCGCCGCGCCGGGCGGGCTCTCCGTGGATCCCACGAGTCTCGATCCAATCGCCGACCTGCGCGGCGGCTCCGCTGTGCATCGGGGTCATCGGCATGCTCCGATCCGATGGGGGCGAGGAAGTCCTGTCGCTGAGGATAAGGAGGCGATCCGCTCTTGTGAAGGCCGTGCGCGCACGAGGCGTCCACGCGACCTGGAACCAGGCGGCTCCTGCTCGCTGGGCTACTCGTCGGTCGCCTGCTTGGGTGCGCTCGTAGCCGGCGCCAGCGATACGGTTGACGCACCCTCGGCAACCCTCAAGGGGTCACGCATGGGCTCACGGCTTCGTCACATGCTCGCTCTTCTGCTACTCGCTGCAGCGGCAGGGCTGGTGGTCGTCGGCGCCGAGATGGTTGCGAACTGGCGAAGTGCCGACGGTCCGAACCCATACGGCGTCTTGGGCGCCGGCGTGCTGGGACTCGGAGCTGTCAGCGCGTTGATCGTGGCGATCTTGCTGGTGGTAACGGAGTGGAAGCGGTGAAGGCCGTCGCGCGATAGCCGCTGAGCTCCGTACAGACACGGGGTTGAGCGGCCGTCGGCGTCTGCCGCTCACGAGCCGACGCGCTCGACGAGCGCGCGCGCCCGGGCGACGAACGCCTCGCGGTGGTGGCGGTCGAACTGCGCCCAGGTCGTGAACGTCGTCGGGTCGCGCACCCGGTCGAGGAAGAGGACGCCGTCGAGGTGGTCGACCTCGTGCTGGAAGGTGCCGGCGGTCAGCCCGCGGCGGATGTCCTCGCACGGGCGGCCGTCGCGGTCCAGGCGGCGCACGCGGACCGTGACGTGGCGCTCGACGGTGCCGCGCAGGTCCGGCACGGAGAGGCAGCCCTCGTTGATCTCGGCCGTCTCGTCACCGAGCGTCTCGATCGCCGGGTTGACGATGACCGTCAACGGGATCGGCGGCTTGTAGGGGTAGCGCGGATTGTCGGCCGTCACCTCGACGACGGCGATCCGCAGCAGCTCGCCGACCTGGTTGGCGGCCAGACCGGCGCCGCCGGCGTGGCGCATCGTGTCGATCATGTCGTCGATCAGCCGCTGGACGCGCGGCGTGCGCAGCTCGTCGACGCCGACCTCGCGGGCGCGGCGGCGCAGCACGGGATCGCCGACCGTCGCGATCGGGAGGACGGCCATCAGGGCTCCTCCCGCGAAGCGCTGCACGTGAGCACGGTGAGCCGGTTCATCGGTGGAGTGTCGTCGCCCTCAGCCACGGGCGTCGCCGCCAGTCGGCGGGGCCGTCCCCGGCGGGCCTATCGGGACGCGCGCCCCGGCTCGCCAGACGGCCGCGATCAGGTTGACGCCCGGCCGGTATGAGAGGTGCACGTGGGATGGCGCGTCGAGCAGCACGGCGTCGGCGCGGGCGCCTATGCCGAGGTGCCCGACGTCGGCGCGCCGCAGCGCGCGAGCCCCGCCCATCGTCGCCGACCACACGGCCTCGTCGGGCGTCATCGACAGGTCGCGCACCGCGAGCGCGATGCAGAACGGCATGCTCGTCGTGTAGCTCGAGCCCGGGTTACAGTCGGCGGCGAGCGCCACCGTGACCCCGGCGTCGAGCAGTCGCCGCGCGTTCGGGTAGCTGCCGCGAGTCGAGAACTCGGCGGCGGGCAGCAGCGTCGCGACCGTCCGGCTGCCGGCCAGCGCCGCGACGTCCGCGTCGGAGAGATGGGTCGCGTGGTCGGCCGACGCCGCGTCGAGCTCGACGGCGATCTGCACGCCGGGGCCCGGCCCGAGCTGGTTCGCGTGCACGCGCGGCACGAGCCCGCGCGCCACGCCGGCCTCGAGGATCGCCCGCGTCTGGTCGCCGTCGAACGCGCCGCGCTCGCAGAAGACGTCGATCCACCCGGCGTGCGGGGCACAGGCGTCGAGCATCGCCCCGCGCACGAGGTCGACGTAGGCATCCGGCCGGTCCGCGTACTCCGGAGCGACGACATGCGCACCGAGGTAGGTGACCTCGTCGGTGTGCTCGGTCGCGATCTCGAGGCTGCGCCGCTCGTCGGCGACGGTCAACCCGTACCCCGACTTGCACTCGATCGTCGTCGTGCCCGAGCGCAGCGCCTCGGCCACGAGGCGCTGCATGTTGCGGCTGAGGCTCTGTGAGGAGGCGGTCCGCGTGGCCTCGACGGTCGTGCGGATCCCGCCTGCGGTGTAGGGCCGCCCCGACATCCGCGCGGCGAACTCGGCCGTTCGGTCACCGGCGAAGACGAGGTGGCCGTGGCTGTCGACGAAGCCGGGGATGACCGCCCTGCCGCCGGCGTCCAGCCGCTCCCGCGCCGCCGCCTCGGGCGTCGCGGCGCGCGGCCCCGCCCACAGCACGACGCCGTCGCCGAGCACGAGTGCGGCGCCGTGGACGAGGCCCAGCGGTCCGTCCCCGAGCTCCGGGTCGTTGGTCACCAGCGTGCCGATGTTGTCGATCAGCAGGCTGCTCATGGGATCACCTCCGCGATCGCGGCGTCGAGGGCTCGGGGAACGTCCTCGACGAGGAGGTGACGCCCCCCGGCGACGATCCGCCGGCCGCCGACGACGACCTCGGTCACGTCCGGCGCGGACGCCCCGAAGAGGACCGCCTCGAGCATCGTTCGCGGCCTCGCGCCGGCCAGGCGCACGGAGTCGAGCCCGACCGTCGTCAGGTCGGCGAGTGCGCCGGGCTCGATCCGGCCGGCCTCCGGCCAGCCGAGCGCGGCATGCCCGCCGGCGGTCGCCGCGCGCAGCAGGCCGGCGGCGCTCCAGTGCCCGCGCTGCCCGGAGGCCAGCCGCTCGTCGAGCTCGACGGCGCGTGCCTCCTCGAACAGGTCGATCACGGCGTGGCTGTCGCTGCCGACGCAGAGCGCGGAGCCGGCGTCGCTCAGCGCCCGGGCGCGGCCGATGCCGTCGGCGAGGTCGCGCTCGGTCGTCGGGCACATGCAGGTCGCCGTGGCGGATCCGCCAAGCAGCGCGACGTCCCCGTCGCTCAGGTGCGTCGCGTGCACGGCGCAGGACCGCCCGCCGAGCGCTCCGTGCTCGTCGAGCAGCTCCGCGGGTGTGCGGCCGTGCGCGGTGCGGCAGGCCTCGTTCTCGGCGGGCTGCTCGGAGAGGTGGAAGTGCAGCGGCGCTTCGCGCTCGCGCGCCCACGCGGCGACGAGCCCGATCTGCGCGGCGGGGACGGCGCGCACCGAGTGGATCGCCGCGCCGATCCGCGCGTGCGTAGAGCCGCGCAGATCCGACACGCGGTCGGCCCACGCCGCCGCGTCGCCGTCGCCGAAGCGCAGCTGCAGGCCGCGCAGCGGCTCACCGAAGCCGCCGGACAGGTAGCAGGCGTCGAGCAGCGTGATCCGGATGCCGGCGTCCGCCGCCGCGGCGATAAGCGCCTCGCCGAAGGCGTTCGGGTCCGCGAGCCGCGCGCCGCCGGCGTCGTGGTGGACGTAGTGGAACTCGCCGACGCAGGCGACCCCGGCGAGCGCCATCTCCGCGTACGTCGCGCGCGCGAGCGCGCGGTAGGAGTCCGGCGTCAGCCGCGCGGCGATCTCGTACATGTCCTCGCGCCACGTCCAGAAGCTGCCCCCGGAGCGCTGTGCGCGCCCGCGCAGCGCACGATGGAAGGCGTGCGAGTGGGCGTTCGCGAGGCCCGGCAGCGTGACGCCGGCCAGCCGCGCGGCGCCGGCAGGACGGTCGACGCCCGCTCGCACCGCCGCGATGCGCTCGCCATCGATTTCGATCAGCGTGCGAGCGGCGACCTCCTCTCCGCCGAGCCACGCCCAGTCGGCGTGGTAGAGGGTCACCTGCCCTCCAGCATCGGCACCCGCACGCCGCGCTCGGCGGCGACCCGGATCGCCCGGTCGTAGCCGGCGTCGGCGTGGCGGATGACCCCCATGCCGGGATCGCTCGTCAGCACCCGCTCGAGCTTCTGCGCGGCGAGCGGCGTGCCGTCGGCGACGGTGACTTGGCCCGCGTGCAGCGAGCGGCCGATGCCTACGCCACCGCCGTGGTGGATCGACACCCAGGTGGCGCCGGAGGCGACGTTCAGCATCGCGTTGAGCAGCGGCCAGTCGGCGATCGCGTCGGAGCCGTCCAGCATCGCCTCGGTCTCGCGGTAGGGCGATGCCACCGAGCCGCAGTCGAGGTGGTCGCGTCCGATGACGATCGGCGCGCGTGCCTCGCCGGCGGCGACGAGCTCGTTGAACGCCAGCCCGGCCCGGTGGCGCTCGCCGTAGCCGAGCCAGCAGATCCGCGCCGGGAGTCCTTGGAAGCGCACCTTCTCACGAGCCATCGCCAGCCACCGCGCCAGCGGCTCGTTCTCGGGGAACAGCTTTAGGACGGCGCGATCGGTCGCCGCGATGTCGCGTGGGTCGCCGGACAGCGCCGCCCAGCGGAACGGACCCTTGCCCTCGCAGAAGAGCGGCCGGATGTACGCCGGGACGAAGCCGGGGAAGTCGAATGCCCGCAGGCAGCCGCCAAGTCGCGCCTCGGCTCGGATCGAGTTGCCGTAGTCGAAGACCTCCGCGCCGGCGTCCTGGAAGCCGACCATCGCGTCGACGTGCCGCGCCATCGACTCTCTCGCGCGCGCGGTGAACTCCTCGGGCTCTGCGGCGGCGAAGCGCGCCCAGTCCTCGAACGCGACGCCGCTCGGGAGGTAGGCCAGCGGGTCGTGCGCGGACGTCTGGTCGGTCACCACGTCGATCGGCGCCCCGCTCGCGAGCAGCGCCGGCACCACGTCGGCGCAGTTGCCCAGCAGTCCGATCGACAGCGGCCGCCTCGCGTCACGCGCCTCGATCGCCGTCCGCAGCGCGCCCTCGAGGTCGTCGGCCTCGACGTCGAGGTACCCGTGCGCGATCCGCCGGGCGATCCGGGAGCGGTCGACCTCGACGCAGATCGCGACGCCGCCGGCCATCGTCACCGCCAGCGGCTGGGCTCCGCCCATCCCGCCCAGTCCGCCGGTGAGGGTGATCGTGCCGGCGAGCGACCCGCCGAAGCGCTTCTCGGCGACGGCCGCGAAGGTCTCGTAGGTGCCCTGGAGGATCCCCTGGCTGCCGATGTAGATCCACGAGCCCGCGGTCATCTGGCCGTACATCGTCAGGCCGAGCGCCTCGAGCCGCCGGAACTCGTCCCACGTGGCCCACTCGCCGACGAGGTTCGAGTTCGCGATCAGCACCCGCGGCGCCCACTCGTGCGTGGCGAAGACCCCGACCGGCTTGCCGGACTGGACGAGCAGCGTCTCGTCGTCGCGCAGCGTCCGCAGCGTTCGCACGATCGCGTGATACGAGGGCCAGTCGCGCGCCGCCTTGCCGCTGCCGCCGTAGACGACGAGCTGCTCGGGGTGCTCGGCGTTCTCCGGATCGAGGTTGTTCTGCAGCATGCGCAGGGCCGCCTCCTGCTGCCAGCCGCGGCAGGTCAGCTCGCTGCCCCGCGCGGCGCGGATGGTGGCGACTTGACCGGTCATCTGCGCTCCCTTCGTGGCTCTCTCGACTTGCGCGTTCCCTTGTCGCTTCCCGTCGGATGCGCCCCTAGGCCAGCGGGCCGGTGACGGACTGCGCCGCTCGCCGGGCATGCCCGCCTCGGACGAGCTCGACGGCGGCCTCGATCTCGGGCGCGAGGAAGCGGTCGGCCCCGGGGCCCGGCGCGACCTCGCGCAGGGCGGCGATCACGGCCGCGGTGGCGGGCGCCGGCTCGAGCGGTGCGCGCAGCTCGATCCCGCGGGCCGCCGTCAGCAGCTCGATCGCCAGCACTCGGGTCAGCCCGTCGACCGAGCGGCGCAGCTTGCGACCGGCGGCCCAGCCCATCGAGACGTGGTCCTCCTGCATGGCCGAGCTGGGGATCGAGTCGACGCTCGCCGGCGCCGCCAGGCGCTTCATCTCCGAGACGATCGCCGCCTGGGTGTACTGCGCGATCATGTAGCCCGAGTCGACGCCGGGGTCGGCGGCGAGGAAGGCCGGCAGTCCGTGGCTGCGGGCGACGTCCAGGAACCGGTCGGTGCGCCGCTCGGACATGCTCGCCACGTCGGCCGCGACGATCGCCAGGAAGTCGAGCGCGTAGGCGATCGGCGCGCCGTGGAAGTTGCCGTTGGACTCCACGCGCCCGTCGAGGGTCACGACCGGGTTGTCGACCGCCGAGGCCATCTCGCGGGCCGCGACGAGCGCTGCGTGCTCGACGGTGTCGCGCGCGCCGCCCGTGACGCTCGGGGCGCAGCGCAGCGAGTACGCGTCCTGGACGCGCGTGTCCTGCGGTCCGCGATGGCTGGCCACCATCGGGCTGTCGGCCAGGAGCGCGCGCACGTTCGCCGCCGAGGCCGCCTGTCCCGGATGCGGGCGCAGCTCGTGCAGGTCGGGGGCGAAGACGGCTTCGGTGCCCAGCAGCGCCTCGACGCTCATCGCCGTCGCGATGTCGGCGACGGTGAGCAACTCGCGCAGGTCGACGATCGCCAGCACGAGCATCGCCAGCATCCCGTCGGTGCCGTTGATGAGTGCCAGGCCCTCCTTCTCGCGCAGCTCGACTGGCGCGATGCCAGCTTCGGCGAGCGCGTCGGCAGCGCTGCGCAGCTCGCCGGCGGCGTCGCGGACGGGCCCCTCGCCCATCAGCGCTAGCGCGCAGTGCGCCAGCGGTGCGAGGTCGCCCGAGCAGCCCAGCGATCCGTGCTCGTGCACGACGGGGGTGATGCCGGCCGACAGCATCCGGGCGTACGCCGAAGCCGTCTCGGTCCGCACGCCGGTGCGCCCGGTGGCCAGCGTGGAGAGCCGCAGCAGCAGCAGCGCGCGCACGACGTCGCGCTCCACCTCCGGGCCGGTGCCCGCCGCGTGACTGCGTACCAGGCTGCGCTGCAGCTGCACGCGCTGGTCCGGCGGTATGTGCCGCGTCGCCAGCGCGCCGAAGCCGGTGGAGACGCCGTAGTGGGGGCGCGCGTCGGCGGCCAGCGCCTCGACGACGGCCCGGCTCGCGGCGATGGCGGCGAGCGCGTCGTCGGAGAGCTCGACGGGAACGCCGTCCCGCGCCACGCGAACGACGTCGTCGAAGTTCAGCGGCCCGACGGGGATGGTGAGGGTTGGCGAGTCCATGGCCCGATTAGAGCGCAGCAAGGGAGCGCCGACGGCCCCGTGGCGCCCCCTTGTGTCTCGGATACGAGACAATGGACCAGATGGCGAACGCTTCGTCTGCCCTGCACGCCCTGGCCATCCTCAAGCTGCTGGCCCGTCACGCGAGCCCCCTCCCGGCCAGCGCGATCGCCCGCGACCTCGGACTGCCGCGTTCGAGCGTGTACCACCTGCTCGCCATCCTGCGCGCGGAGGGGTTCGTCGCGCACCTCGCCGAGGAGCACCGGTACGGACTCGGCGTCTCCACCTTCGAGCTGGGATCCGCCTACGCACGCCAAACGCCGCTGCGGTGGGTCGCCGGCCCGGTCCTCGCACGTCTGGTGGACCGCACGACCCACAGCGGGCACTTCGCGATCCTCCACGGCCACGACGTCCTCTACGTGATCGAGGAGCGCGCCGCGGGCCGACCGGCCCTCGTCACCGACGTGGACGTTCGACTCCCCGCGCACCTGACCGCGAGCGGACGCGCGATCCTGGCGGAGCTGCCGGCCCAGCAGCTTCGCGCGCTCTATCCGCCGAGAGGGCCGCTGGCCCAGCGCAACGGGACCGGCCCGCGATCAGCGTCCGCCCTGCGACGCGTGCTCGTCGACGCTCGGCGCGACGGCTACGCGCAGGAAGACGGCTCCGTGACCGTGGGCTTCTCCTCGATCGGCGCAGCGGTCCTCGACCACGGCGGTCACCCGGTGGCCGCGGTCGCGCTCACCTTCCCCGGCGACGTGGTCGACCTGCCCGCTCGCGACCGACTCGCCGCGGCGGTGCGCGACGCAGCCCGTGAGGTCTCGCGACGCATACGGGGGCGTGGATGAGGCCGCGGGCTCGACCGGACGATCACCCGTCCGCGGCGGTCCGCGCGACGACGGCCGCGCGCTCGCGCTCCCAGGCCCGGGTCTGCAGGAGGCGATCGAACGTGAAGTAGTGCAGGCCGGCCATCCCCCAGCGGGGGTCGCCGACGCGCGGCGCGATCGCCCCGTACAGGCGCTCGGCGGCCTGCCTGGGGCGCGACACGAGGCGGCGCAGCCCACGCTGCTTGCGCAGGAACGACACGGAGGCCCCCACCCCGACCCGCAGGGAGATCTCCATCAGCTTGCGCAGCTCGACCGCGCCGGGCACGCCGACGTACGCGGGCAGCTCGACGCCCCGCGCGCGCAGCCCCTCCAGCCAGCTCAGGAGCGCCGCCTCGTCGAAGCACAGCTGCGTGACGAGGTAGTCCGCCAGCTCGCTCTTGCGCGCCAGGGCCTCGTCGAGGGCACCGGTCTCGATGAGCGGATGGCCCTCCGGGTACCCGGCGATCCCGATCCGTGCCGGCCGCAGCGGATGGGCGTGCAGGAGCTCCAGCGCCGGCAGTGCCGCGTCGAAGGGGCCGTGCGGGGGGGGCGCGTGGCCCCCGCCGCGGAACACCTCGGCG